>NZ_CP053482.1:1421250-2131875 GCF_016772315.1 Thiothrix subterranea
CACCACTTTTGCCGCCGTATCGAAATGCGACACCGCCCCACGCCCCACGGCTGCCAACGACACCGCCAATGCCGGATACCCTAGAAAGCGCCCTTCCATCGCCGCCGCCACCGTACCGGAATACAGCACATCATCCCCCATATTAGCCCCGGCGTTGATACCGGAAATCACCATATCGGGGTCATGCGCGTATAATCCTAGGCCAAGATGAACGCAATCGGTCGGTGTGCCATTCACGCTGTAAACGTGTGCCGCGTGTTGCGTCAAGCGTAAGGGATTGCGCAAGGTCAGCGAATTACTCGCCCCGCTACAATCCTGATCGGGCGCAACTGTGATAACATCACCAACCGTTATTAGTGCCTCACGCAAACGGTTAATACCGGGCGCGTTAACGCCATCATCGTTACTGAGCAGTATATTCATGAGTACTGAAGAGTTTTCCTTGTTTCGAGAATCCATGCACGATGTGAAACCGTTACGGGTCAAGCATCATGCCCTACATCATAGCGCAAAACCGCCCGCCATACCCATGAAGACCTTGGAAGACGAACGCCAAGTGCTGCGCGATATGCTCTCGGATGCTTACGATCCGGTTGAAATTCAACCCGGTGATATGCTCAGTTATTACCTGCCGGGGCTGCAAAACCGCATTGTGCGCAAATTGCGTTCCGGGCATTACCGCATTGCCAGTGAACTCGATTTACACGGCCTTAGCGCTCGCGATGCCAAGTTGCAATTGCTGAAATTCCTGCACGATGCACACCCCGGTCATGGCGAATGTGTACGTATTATTCACGGCAAAGGCAACCGTTCCACCTACAAAGGCCCGGTGATCAAAACCAAGATCAATAACTGGCTACGCCAACACGAACGCATTCTCGCGTTTCATTCCGCCCGTCCGGTTGATGGCGGAACGGGCGCAATTTATGTGTTATTACGTCGCTAAACCGGTGCGAATGGTTTATGATTGTGCTCAAATTACGGGCATATAAATAACGGCGATGATCTACAATGAAATATTTATGGGCAATATTGTCACTGTTGGTGACAAGCAACGTGGATGCTGCATCCCCTTTGTGGCAAGACATTCAAGCACGCAGTGCAAACCAACCCACTGAATCTGGCTTACAGCACTACCGTTTACTGCATTTGGATGAAACCCAACTGTTCGCACAACTGGCGCAAACCGGCAGTGCCAACAGCGATAATGCCCAAGCACGCAGCGCCTTGCCCAGCATTGACCTGCCCTTGCCGGATGGCGGTTTCGCCAACGTAACCGTCACGCCGACGGCAGTACTCGCCCCCGACATCGCCGCCACGCACCCCGATATTGGCACATGGAAAGTCTTCGGCACTGACGGCAAAGTGATTAGCGGTGTATTGGATTTCACTCCCGCAGGCTTGCACGCCATGCTCGATATGGCGAATGGCGACACGCTGTTCATTGACCCGCAAGTTGACGGTGCAACACGCCAATACCTGAGTTTTCGTAAAAGCGCCAATCTGGAAGCGTTCCGGCGCGGCGACTGGTCATGCACCACGCACCAACAACCCGGCACACCGAGTTTTTCCAGTGCCGTCCGTGCCAATACCGCTGCCCGTAGCGTCGCAGCCAAAGCGGGGGAAACCTTGCATACCTATCGCATTGCAATCGCAGCCACGGCGGAATACACCAGCTTTCACGGCGGACAAAATGCCGCATTTAGCGCCATTGTCACCACCGTCAATCGTCTTAATCAGATTTACGAACGCGATTTGTCGACACGCCTGACCTTGGTCAGCGGCACGAATATGATTTACACCAATGCGGGTACTGATCCGTACACCAACAACGATCCCCTCAAAATGTTGTCAGAAAACACCCTTGCACTGGATAGAACCTTGGGCAATGCCAGCTACGATATTGGGCATGTACTTGCCACCAATGGCGGAGGTTTGGCGAGTGTGGCAACCGTTTGCGGGCAATACAAAGCTGAAGGTGTAACCGGCTTAGCCGAACCCAAGGGCGATTCTTTTATCGTGGATTATGTCTCGCATGAAATCGGGCATCAGTTGGGTGCATCCCACACCTTCAACGGCTTACGCGGCTCGTGCTCTGGTAACAACCGTGAACCTGCAACGGCTTACGAACCGGGTAGCGGCAGCACCATTATGGCTTACACCGGTTTATGCAATGGCGACAATCTGCAAGTCGACAGCGACGCCATGATGCATTCCGCATCGATCCAACAAATTCAAGACTACCTCCACGATAGCCGCAGTGAAGGGGCAAGTTGTGCCATTAAAACCAGCCTGAGCAATCGCACCCCCAGCGTGGAGGCAGGCAGCGAGTACACCATTCCAGCCGCTACTCCTTTTATTTTAAACGGTTCAGGCACGGATGCTGATGGCAATACCTTGAGCTATTCGTGGGAACAAGTGGATGCAGGAACGGGAGCGTTCGTGAATGTTGATCTGGGGGACAATGCCCTGATTCGTGCACATCTGCCCACTGGTTTGCCGGAGCGCACCATTCCGCAAATGTCCGACTTGGTGGGGCGCGTGCAGTCAGCGGGTGAGGTATTGCCTGTTACTTCACGCTACCTCAATTTCCGCCTGTTAGCACGGGACTCGCGGGGTGGTATTGGCTATGACGATACACGCATCCGCGTGCAAAACACCGGCAGCGCGTTTGCGATTACCGAACCGTCTAGCACCAATCTGAGCAGAAACAGCCTGCAAAACGTCGCGTGGAATGTCGCCAATACCAACCAAGCGCCGATCAATTGCAGCGCCGTCGATATTGCGGTAAGCGCTGACAATGGCAAGACGTTCACCACACTTCTCAGCAATACTCAAAATGACGGCAATGCCGTCGTGACATTACCGGCGACTTTGGGTAATACCACCTACCTGCGGGTCAAATGCAGCAATAACATTTTCTTTGCATTATCTGCCACGAATCCGGCGCAAGCACGTACCAGCAATGACACCAGCAGCGCACTTAACGTGAACACGAATGTGCTGAGCGGTGGCGGCGGTTCGATGCCTTATGCGGGGCTGTTACTGCTGGGTTTGTATGGATTGTTACGTTCACGTAAAGGAACACGCTGATGAAAGCCACGCTCTGTGCCTTATTATGCGCCAGCAGTTTAAGTGCCTGCCAAGCGCCTGCCACCCCTGAACCCCCTGAGAAAAAAGGGATACACATTCCCTCTGCGGCGGAAATCAGCAGCACGCAAGAGCAATACTACGCAGAGCAATTGCCGCTATTGCAAGCACGTAATGCCAGTGTTGATGCAACCGCGAGTATTCAGCAAGGTAAGCGCTATTTTCTGTGCAATGCGGGGCGTAGCAGTACCGTTCCCGGCATTGCGGCGGAGGTATTCGCGACAGTACGCGACAAATGCCCGACGGAGTGTTTGGATGGGGTGACGGACGCACTGTACGGGGAAAACCACCGCCGGTATCTAGCAGTAGCGTTGGACTATTCCGCGCAATGGAACAAGGTGATGTTGACGGCTTGCCGTTAGACCTATGCTAAACTGTCCGCATCACCCCGAAGGACAGCGGCATGAAAATCCCTTACGGCGAAAGCAATTTCAAAAAAGTCATCACGGAAGGGTTTGTCTACTTTGACAAGACCCCTTACATTCCCACGCTCGAAGCGGCAGGCAGCCACCTGTTCTTGCTGCGCCCCCGCCGTTTTGGTAAAAGCCTATTCCTGTCGATGCTCGAATATTACTACGATGTCGCCCATCAGCATGAATTTGCGACGCTGTTTGGCAACCTATACATCGGGCAAAATCCCACCCCGTTGCACAACAGTTATCAAGTGCTCTTCATGGATTTCAGCGGTATTGATACCGATGCAGGGCATGATGCCATCTTGCAACGCTTTACTAGCAAGATCGACATGCACTTGCAAACGTTCTTGCGCCGCTACGCCTACCCTGCCAGTTACCAAGTGGCTATCCGAGAAAAGGCTTCCCCTGCCGATAAAATGCAGCAATTCGTTGAGCTATTGGGTGAGCAAAAATTCCTGCTGCTGATCGACGAATACGACCACTTCGCCAACAGCATCCTCGCGGCTGATATGAAGTTATTCCTGCGCATCATGGGCAAAGGCGGCTTCGTGCGTAGTTTCTACGAGGTGCTAAAAACCGCCACACAACGCGGCACGCTTGACCGCCTGTTCGTCACAGGAGTCACGCCCATTATGCTCGACAGCATGACCAGTGGGTTTAACATCGGGCAGAACCTGTCATTGCATGAAGCGTTCAATGAAGCCATTGGTTTTACCAAAGCAGAAGTTGCCAGCTTATTACAACCCTTGGCGGACACTTGCCCCGTAGGATTAGCGCCACTGCTGGCGGATGTCACCCGCTGGTACAATGGCTACCGTTTCAACCTTAAAGCACCTGAAACGGTCTACAACGCCAACATGGTGCTGTATTTCGTCAAAAATTTTGATCAAAAACGCTGCGAATATCCCGACCCGATGATGGATGAAAACATCGCCTCCGATTACGGCAAAATCATGGGCATGTTCAGCATCGGCAACCGCGACACCAATTTCGCCGTACTGGATGAGTTGATCAATGCTGAAACCGTGACCGCCCAACAACGCCGCAAATTCGAGTTTGACAAAGGCTTTGACCGCGACGATTTCATCAGCCTGTTGGCATACATGGGTTTCATCACGCTGGAACGCAAAACGCTGGCGGGGGAAACCTTTGTCATCCCCAACTACGCCATCCGCGAATTCTACTTTCATTATTTCAAGGTGGAGCTGGAACGCCGCAACCAGATGAGCATCCCCAATCATACCCTGCGGCTGGCAGTGGAAAAGCTGGCGCTGTATGCCGACTTCCAACCGCTGCTGGATGAAATGGTACGCGCCTTGCGCCTGCTCTCCAACCGCGATGCAATGGGCATGGATGAGAAGCACGTCAAGGTGTTACTGCTTACCTTGTTGTACCAGACGCAAATCTATTTCGTGCAAAGCGAACGCGAACTCAACCGCAAATATCCCGATATTTTGCTGCTGGAACGCAATCCGATAGCCGTGCCAACCCAACACCTGATCGAATTGAAATACAGCAAAAAAAGCGACAAGGCAGCGGGCTGGGCAGCCAAAAAGCAGGAGGGGCTGGAGCAAGTACAGGGCTATTTGCAACTGCCGGAGATTGCCGCGCTGCAAAACCTAGTCGCATGGCTATTGGTCACGGATGGCGAACAAATAGAAGTCATCAAGGTCGGCGCTTAACTCGTAGGGGCGGTTCACGAACCGCCCCTACACCACTCCCACAAATCAACACATCCGATTGATTCTTAAACCAGTGTCCGCACCCCGTTCGCACCTGCCAAAATCAGCACATCCGCCGGACGAATCGCAAACAAACCGTTGGTCACAATCCCCGGAATCTGGTTCAGGCTATTTTCCAACGCCACCGCATCGGTAATTTCCAGCCCATGCACGTCGATAATAATATTGCCGTTATCCGTGGTGAAGCCCGCCCGCAGCACCGGATTACCACCCAGTTTCACCATTTCCCGCGCCACCAACGCCTGTGCCATCGGAATCACTTCCAGCGGCAATGGGAACTTGCCCAGCGTATTCACCAGCTTGGAATCATCGGCAATACATACAAACTTATCGCTTGCGCCCGCCACAATCTTTTCGCGAGTCAATGCACCGCCGCCGCCTTTCACCAAGTGCAAATCTTCGTTGGACTCATCCGCGCCATCGACGTACAGCGACAACTGCCCTGCTTCGTTCAAATCCAACACGCGGAAACCGTGCGCTTCCAAACGGTTAGCACTGGCGATAGAGCTAGCAACCGTCGCTTCCACCTTATGCTTAATCCCCGCCAGCAAGTCGATGAAATGGTTGGCGGTCGAACCCGTGCCAATTCCCACGATCATGCCCGGTTGGACGTATACCAGCGCGGCTTCTGCTGCCGCTTTTTTCATAGCATCTTGGCTCATAAACTTTCCTGTGATGTTGTAAAAATCTTTCGCAAACCGAAGTTTGCAATATACTAGCCCACACGTAAAGGCAGAGCCGCAAAAGTTGGAATTATGAACAAATCCCTGATCAAACGCATCCTCACCGCCCGCGTCTACGACGTGGCTATCGAAACCCCGCTGGAACGGGCGCGTAGCCTGAGTTCCCGCTTGGGCAATGAAATTTATCTCAAACGCGAAGACTTGCAGCCGGTGTTTTCCTTTAAGCTGCGCGGCGCATTCAACAAAATGTTTTTGCTCTCGCCGGAAGAACGCGCCCACGGGGTCGTCGCAGCTTCGGCTGGCAATCACGCGCAAGGCGTGGCACTTTCCGGTTCAAAACTCGGCATTAAAACCACCATCGTCATGCCCGTCACCACGCCCGACATCAAGGTGAATGCGGTGAAAGCCTTTGGTGGCAATGCGGTGTTGCATGGCAATTCCTACGACGAAGCCTACGCCCACGCCCGCGAATTGGAACGCGAACACCAGATGACGTTTGTGCATCCCTTCGACGATCTCGACGTGATTGCGGGGCAAGGTACGATTGGCATGGAAATCTTGCGCCAACATTCCGACCCGATTGAAGCGGTATTTTTGTGCGTTGGCGGCGGCGGCCTGATTGCTGGAGTGGGCAGTTACCTCAAATACCTCTACCCCACTATCAAAATCATCGGGGTGGAACACGAAGAAGCGCCCACCTTGCACGCCTCTTTAGCGGCAGGCGAACGGGTGCAATTGGCGCAAGTCGGCACATTTGCGGATGGTGCGGCGGTCAAACTGATCGGTGAAAACACCTTCGAGATTGCCAAACACATTGTCGATGAAGTGATTTTGGTCAGCACCGACGAAACCTGCGCCGCCATCAAGGATGTGTTTGAAGACACCCGCACATTGCTCGAACCGGCGGGCGCGTTAGCCGTGGCAGGCATTAAAAAATACGTGGCACGCGAAAACATTCAAGGTAAACACCTGATTGCAACCGCGAGTGGTGCGAACATCAACTTCGACCGTTTGCGCCACGTTGCCGAACGTGCCGAGTTGGGCGAGGGGCGCGAAATGTTGCTGGCGGTAACGATTCCTGAACGTCCGGGCAGTTTCCGCGAATTCTGCCACGACATCAGCAACCGCCCGATCACCGAATTCAACTACCGCTATGCCGATGCGCGGGACGCACAAGTGTTCGCGGGGGTGAAGATTGCGGGTAAGCAGGAACGCGCTACGTTGCTGGGGGATTTGCGTACCAAAGGCTATTCAGTGACGGATTTGACCGATAATGAGGTGGCGAAAATTCACCTGCGTTACATGGTGGGTGGGCATTCTAATGGCGCGGAGCATGAAGTGCTGTACCGTTTCACCTTCCCCGAACGCCCAGGCGCGTTGCTGCATTTCCTCACCAGCATGAGCGCGGGGTGGAATATCAGCTTGTTCCACTACCGCAATCACGGCTCGGATTTCGGACGCGTGTTGGTGGGAATGCAAGTGCCAGAACAGGAACGCGGCGAATTTTGCCAGTTTCTGGAGAAGCTGGGGTATGAGTATTGGGATGAGACGGAGAATTCGGCTTATCAGCGCTTCCTCGGATAAATCATTCTTTAAATGTGAATTAAGGGCAAACAACAAGCCATAGTGAAAGCCATTATCATCCACGTATACTGCCTGATAGACGACTGGCTGAAGAAACTGCCGGTTATTTTGCGCCACCGTGGTTTCAGCCCGGTCTTCAGTGATGCCGAAGTGCTGACATTGGAGGTGGTGGCTGAATTTATGGGATATGAAGAGGACAAACAGGCTTGGGAGTATTTCCGTCGCCACTGGCTGGAGTGGTTTCCCAAGCTTCCCAGCCGTAGCACTTATGTCCGCCAAGCGGCACATTTGTGGCGGGTAAAGCAGCAGCTTCATGCTGACCTGTGCAGGGAAATGGGTGTGATGGGAAACGGCGTGCACCGCGTGGATGGTTTCCCCCTGAAGCTGTGTAATTTTCGGCGTGCTAACCATTGCCGTTTGTTCGCGGGATTGGCGGGCTACGGCTACTGTGCATCCAAAGACCAGCACTACTATGGTTTTCAGGCCGTCTTGTTGGTGAGCGGTTGTGGTGTGGTCACGGGCATCAACGTGATGGCAGCCAATCATGATGAAGCTGACGGCATCTGGGAATGCCTGCATGGACAAACGGGCCTCATGCCGGGGGATAAGGGGTTTATCCGACCTATCCACCAAGCAGGGTTGCAAGCCATCGGCCTGAATTTGCAAACGCCACTGCGCCGCAATATGCAAGATGATCGCCCCAAGGAATATGTCCGGGAACTCATGCGGGAGCGGCGTTTGGTCGAGACGGTCATTGGGCAATTGACGGAGCGTTTCCATATCCAGCGTGTCCGGGCACGGGATAGGTGGCATCTGACCGTCAGGATTTTTCGCAAAGTGTTGAGCCATACCGTGGCAGTATTCCTGAATAGAATGCTTGGCAACTCATCGTTACAGTTGGTCAACTTGCTGGTGTAACGGCGGGAGGAAACTAAGCGACTTCATAATTTACTGCCAACCGGCGGTACAATTCCCTAATGTGTCCGATTCGGGGGAATCGACATCA
The DNA here is from genome assembly GCF_016772315.1 of Thiothrix subterranea. Classification (NCBI taxonomy): domain Bacteria; kingdom Pseudomonadati; phylum Pseudomonadota; class Gammaproteobacteria; order Thiotrichales; family Thiotrichaceae; genus Thiothrix; species Thiothrix subterranea. The sequence goes on from NZ_CP053482.1 coordinate 1,429,832, forward strand.
GATCAATGTTGCACACGGCGTTTATCTCGTCTTGCAGCGCATCCAGTTTTTTTAATCTCTACTCGGCGTTCCTGCACCAACGCTTCATCCTTGCGAGAATTTTGTTTCTCAGTACAGTGATAACTCATGCCGCCTGCGTACAATAAGTCGTAGTAAGATTGTTTGGATTGTTAGGTGATGCCGTAATTCACTTCCAAGTAACTGCACAGTTCTTCCAAACGCAGGCTTTCGTGTTGACCAATCCAAGCGAGGACAACTTCCCTCTGGGCATCCGTTAGAAAGCTTTGGCTACCCCGATAAGCAACACGCAAGCACACCACACCTTCATTTTGGAAACGGTGTTTCCATTTGCTCACGTACTGCGGGGAGATACCCAATGACTCGCAAATTTGGGGCGTGGATACACCTATTTGTGCCAGTTTTATACTTAACCTGAGTTCGGGATAAGGTAAGGCGCAGCCTTTCATGGGAGAATGTGAGTAACCACACACCACATTGACCCCACTAAAGGCTGCTACTGAGATGCTAACACGGTTATTCTGTGCCATTGACGATTTTTGTCAGGACTTTCATCCCGAATGGAACAAAACGTTATTGACCCCGAAAGGCGGGCATCGTCGTCGCCACAGTGGTCTTGGCGATAGTGAAATTATGACGATTTTGGTGCATTACCACCAAGTGGGGTATCGTACTTTCAAGTGGTATTATGAGCGTCATGTCAAAGTATTTCTTAAGGGTTATTTCCCGCAACTCCCTAGTTATCAACGTTTTATTGAGTTAATGCCGCGTGTTCTTTTGCCACTAACCCTGTTTATGCAGCACCGCTGTGAAACGGGACGAGGTATTGCCTTCATAGACTCTACCCCCTTGAAAGTCTGTGAAAATTTGCGTATTCCACGTCATCACACCTTTCGCAAAGACGCAGGGCGGGGTAAATCGTCAACAGGCTGGTTTTATGGGTTCAAACTTCATTTGGTCGTGGATGACTGCGGCAATATTTTATCGTTTGCCGTTACTTCGGGTAATACCGATGACCGTAAGCCCGTTCCCACGTTGCTGAAAAAAGTGGTCGGCAAAGTCTTTGGTGATCGTGGCTACATTTCCAAGGCATTGACAGAATCGTTGGCAGAGCAAGGGGTTGAATGGATTACCTCGCTGAAGAAAAACATGAAACCCGTGGCGCGTGACACGTTCGATACACTGATGTTGCGTAAACGAAGCATCATCGAAACCATCAATGATCAGTTGAAAAATATTTCACAAATTGAGCATTCACGCCACCGTTCACTCACTAACTATATGATTAACATCATTGCTGGCTTGGTGGCTTATGCCTATCAAGATAAAAAATCAGCACTGGATTTAAAAACATCAGCATTGGTTGTGATCTAAATCGAGGGATGGCTTATCCCGAACTCAGGTTATACTACAAAAACCAATCAACGATGACCCACCAAAGGAGTACCACCATGCGCACCATTTACCGCGACATTCAGGACTTGAGCTTGTCGGGTGTGCCGGTGGAAGGCGAAGCGGGGGTGGGTTATCACCTGCATTATTCGCTGGATATTCCGCCGCTGATGTTTAGCGCCGCTGAAATCGAAGCACTGGTTGTCGGGGCGCGGATCTTGAAAGCGTGGGGTGGCAGCGAACGCCATGCGATTGCGCAACGCCGTTATCTGCGGCTGAATTACCAACGCGCTGACCACGAATCCAGCCAGCGCGACGTCAAACCGCTGGGGCTGTTTTTCTAGGGCAATGTGTGGACGCTGACTGCTTGGTGCGAATTGCGTAACGATTTCCGCACTTTTCGTCTTGACCGCATCCGCTGGCTCGATACGCTGGAACGTGACTTTGAGGAATTGCCGGGGCAAACCTTGGGCGATTTCGTCAGGCTGATGCAGCAGTCAGAGCATTACTGAACCTAGCGCGACTGGGTAGCTTGCCAACAGGTTGTTGATGTTTTCCGACACAACCAATTATCCAAAAAAGCGTAGAGTGCCAAAAGTCTTATGGTAGCATTCATCTGTCACTAAGCAATTCATAACGCAGAAAATTCAGTTTTTTGTTTTATGAATCATGTTATTAAAAATAAATGAGTGTCTCTATACATGATCAAAATTAACCAATTAATGGGAGCTTCGGTGCTGTTGTCTCTCGTCACTGGGTGCGCGACCCCTGTTGCACCTGAAATGACACAAGCACAAGCTGAAACCAATCGCCAATACATTGACCAAATTGATGCCAGCGACCGTGACCGTGCTCACGTTGAGCGTATGCGCGAAGTGGAAGCCATTGAGCGTATCAATCGCAGTGCTCCCCCGCTGGTTATTATTAAGTAACCCCCTCGTCTCCTCATTTTAATCTAACAACAAAGGATTCAATTTATGAAAACCATCCATTTTTCACCTGTTCTTTTAGCCTCTGTTTTGCTGTTTAGCGGTTGTGCTTCTACGGGTGGTAACAACATTACGGCGACCAGTATTAATAGTGCCGCGAGCAAACCCGGTGCGATTATGTCTCAAGCTCAAGCGGAGCAGATTAACCGCCAGCAAGTAGCGCGAATGAATGAAGCCGAAACGCAAATGGCCGGTAATGCCGCAGCCCGTGATGGCGTAGATACTTCACTGCACGGCATCAATGCCGTGGCTGAAACCGCAGTGAATGTTGGCTCTTCGCTCAAGGCACTGGAATTATTGAACCGTTTCTAAGGTACAGCTAGCCAAGCTGAATGGTTTGGCGAGTCATTTACTAAAAGGGTGAAGAGATTTCACCCTTTTACTTTTTAAAGTGTTTGATACCGAAATGTTCCGCCAATACCGCAGTCTGTTCGTGTAGGGCAAGGGTGCGTTGCGTAGTAATACCTTCCTTCACTTGTTTGAAACTGTCACCAAACAGGATGTTGCGCCCACTGACCGTGAAGCGCACCACCAACGGTTTCTGGGTAAACACCGCGTCAGGATGGGTAGAGTTCAACCAGTTTGCCGGAGCAAAATCAATCCACTCGACTGGGCAACGATTAAAGCCGTATTGCTTCACCCATGCACCATCCACTTGCGCTTTGAGGACAATATCGCCACCTTCCTCACTCAGCATGAAAGTGTCGCAACCTTGAGGGATTGGCGTTTCCAGCACATCCAGCCGCAGCGGTGCGCGGATGCCGTAACTGCCAAAACCCAAATCACACAGCCATTCCACTCCGTCCAGCGTGACCAGCAAGGCCATGTGGGTACGCGGGCGTTTCATGGGGTAAAACATCGGGCGGGCGGCAACGAATTGATAAGGGATTTGCAACGCTTGCAGTGCCATTGCAAACAGCCCGTTGACTTCGTAGCAGTAGCCGCCGCGCTGCTTGCCAACGATTTTCGCTACGATGTCGGCGGGGTTGAGGGAAATGGGTTTGCCTGCCAATACATCCAGATTTTCAAAGGGTACACTGCGCAACTGGTGTTGCATCAAGGCTTGCACGGTGGCAAGGTCGGGGCGTAATTCACCCGTGTAGCCGATGCGCTGGCAGTAAGCAGTGAGGTTGAAGGTTTCGGCAATCATCGGTATTCCTCAAAATCTGTGGTCAGTGGCGGCAGTATAGGCGGTACGCGGGAGGCGATACAGATGCAGATTTTGGTTAAATGAGCGGTACAGAGGCACGACGACGATGCAAATAGTAGAAATTCAAGACCCTGCTGACGAGGATATAGCGCCTATCCTGCAAGGCGTGATGGACTATGGCCTATCCCAAATACAGGGCGTTCTTCCCGTCAGGAAGGCTTTTCACTTGAAGGTAGATGGACGGCTTATTGGAGGGGCAACTGTAAAAATCCACTTCACTAAATGTTATCTGGACAATATGTGGGTAGATGAAAAATACCGAGGCAACGGATATGGCGCGTGTTTACTCGAAAAAGTAGCAGAATGTGCGGCAAATCATGCGTGCAATGCCATCTATTTAACCTGAGTTCGGGATAAGGTAAGGCGCAGCCTTTCATGGGAGAATGTGAGTAACCACACACCACATTGACCCCACTAAAGGCTGCTACTGAGATGCTAACACGGTTATTCTGTGCCATTGACGATTTTTGTCAGGACTTTCATCCCGAATGGAACAAAACGTTATTGACCCCGAAAGGCGGGCATCGTCGTCGCCACAGTGGTCTTGGCGATAGTGAAATTATGACGATTTTGGTGCATTACCACCAAGTGGGGTATCGTACTTTCAAGTGGTATTATGAGCGTCATGTCAAAGTATTTCTTAAGGGTCATTTCCCGCAACTCCCTAGTTATCAACGTTTTATTGAGTTAATGCCGCGTGTTCTTTTGCCACTAACCCTGTTTATGCAGCAACGCTGTGAAACGGGACGAGGTATTGCCTTCATAGACTCTACCCCCTTGAAAGTCTGTGAAAATTTGCGTATTCCACGCCATCACACCTTTCGCAAAGAGGCAGGGTGGGGTAAATCGTCAACAGGCTGGTTTTATGGGTTCAAACTTCATTTGGTCGTGGATGACTGCGGCAATATTTTATCGTTTGCCATTACTTCGGGTAATACCGATGACCGTAAGCCCGTTCCCACGTTGCTGAAAAAAGTGGTCGGCAAAGTCTTTGGTGATCGTGGCTACATTTCCAAGGCATTGACAGAATCGTTGGCAGAGCAAGGGGTTGAATGGATTACCTCGCTGAAGAAAAACATGAAACCCGTGGCGCGTGACACGTTCGATACACTGATGTTGCGTAAACGGAGCATCATCGAAACCATCAATGATCAGTTGAAAAATATTTCACAAATTGAGCATTCACGCCACCGTTCACTCACTAACTATATGATTAACATCATTGCTGGCTTGGTGGCTTATGCCTATACCAATCAGTGCCATAAAATGGCTTTCTAGTAATCAAGTAAATATGGTTAACTGACGGTCAATAAAGGCAACTATGAGTAATGTATGACATTAAAAATCACCTTCACTGATGATGAGGTAGCGGAGCTGTTCTACTGGAAGGAGCGCCACCCTCATCCCAGAGTCCGTAAGAAAATGTCCGTGCTGTACCTGAAATCCCAACAGTTGACGCATAAGGAAATCAAACGATTGGAAAGGATTACAGAAGCCACGCTGCTTGCCTACCTAAACGCCTACCAACAACCTAACGGTTTAGAAGCTCTTAAAGAAATACGCTTCAATAAACCAAAGAGTGATTTGATGGCATATAAAGACAAGATTGAGACCTATTTTCGTGAATATCCACCCGCGACCAGCAAGGCAGCAGCCGCCAAGATTGAGGAGCTGACAGGCATCAAACGCAGCGAGGACAGGGTACGTATCTTTATGAAGAAAATAGGGATGGACATCCGTAAAGTGGGGATGATACCCGCCAAAGCTGATGTGGAAGCACAAGAAAAGTTCTTGGAAAATGAACTTAAACCGCGCATTCAAGAGGCTCAAGAAGGTAAACGCGCCCTTTTTTTGTCGATGCCGCCCACTTCGTTTTAGCACCGTTTCTGGGATTTTTGTGGTCATTTTCCCGCGTATTCATCAAAGCGCCCTGTGGTCGACAACGTTACAACGTATTGGGCGCACTCAATGTGATAACACTGCAACTGATCACCCTCACTAACGATACCTATATCAACGCTGGCAGCGTGTGTGAATTATTGGAAAAAATTGCAGCGTTAGCACTCAAAATACCGATCACGTTGGTCTTGGATAATGCCAAGTATCAACGCTGTGAAGCCGTGTTTGCCTGTGCGAAAAGGCTCAATATTGAACTATTGTTTTTACCGACCTATTCACCCAACCTCAATCTGATTGAACGGTTGTGGAAGTTCGTCAAGAAAAAATGCTTGTACTCGAAGTACTATGATAAGTTTCCCGCTTTCAAGTCGGCCATCACCAACTGTCTCGACAAGCTGGATACTGATCACAAGAAAGAACTGGCACAGTTGATGACAACAAACTTTCAAACCTTTAAAAATGTTCAAGTCTTGGCGCTGTGAGGTATATCAAGATAAAAAATCAGCACTGGATTTAAAAACATCAGCATTGGTTGTGATCTAAATCGAGGGATGGCTTATCCCGAACTCAGGTTAACTATATGATTAACATCATTGCTGGCTTGGTGGCATATGCCTATCAAGATAAAAAACCAGCACTGGATTTAAAAACATCAGCACTGGTTGTGATCTAAATTGAGGGATGGCTTATCCCGAACTCAGGTTAACTATATGATTAACATCATTGCTGGCTTGGTGGCATATGCCTATCAAGATAAAAAACCAGCACTGGATTTAAAAACATCAGCACTGGTTGTAATCTAAATCGAGGGATGGCTTATCCCGAACTCAGGTTATACTTAAGGCACGGCGATACTCCCGCACATCTTTGGTTGTTTCGATAAAACTTTCGAGGCTCTGGCATTCCATTTGCTGCTTCCATCATTGTCTAATGGGATACACACTTTACACGAATGAGAGCGGATTCCTATATGGCGTGCTCAAAATGACAGTGCATTTGCATACACTAGGACATATGGTGAACGTAAAGCGGGTGAGGCGGTTATTACGCACGATGGGTTTGGAAGCGGTTTACCAAAAGCCCAACACCAGCAAACCCAACCCTGAACATGAGATTTTCCCTTACCTGCTGCGGGGTTTGGTGATTAATCGCTGCGATCAAGTGTGGAGTACTGACATCACCTATATTCGGCTGACACACGGCTTTGTCTACCTGATGGCAGTGATCGACTGGTACAGCCGTTATGTATTGGGATGGGCAATCAGTACCACATTGGAAGCTGATTTTTGCATTGAAGCGGTTGGTGAGTTGCTAGATAGCGGATCGTGTGAAATCTTCAATACTGACCAAGGCGCACAATTCACGACACCTCGTTTCACTGCGCCGCTGCTCAACAAAGGTATCCGTGTCAGTATGGACGGACGAGGACGCGCACTGGACAATATTTTTATTGAACGGCTGTGGCGAACAATCAAATATGAATATGTTTATTTGCAGGACATACAGACGGTGCAGGAGGCAAGGACAGGTTTGCAGGACTACTTCCAATTCTACAACCACCGACGCTTGCACCAGTCTTTGGACTATCGCACACCTGCTGCTGTGTATTTTTTAGGACGGCAGGATGGGCAGGAGAAGACAGATTTTTATCAACCACCCGTTATCTTAATTTCTTGAGATTGTAGTCTTGACAATGGGGAGTACCTTAGTTCATTACCGTGACGTAAACGCTGCCAAGAATTTGCAAGCGTATGCTTCGGCTACGCTCAGCAACCACGCCGTGAGTTCCACTGTGTCGGCCTGTGGAGGGGAAGGCTCTGGTCTTGGGCACAAGCCGAAGACGAAACCAGCCCCAATGAAGCAGAAATTTAACTGCAAACTTGACCTTGGTTAAGTTTGCATAAGTTTAAATGTGAATTAAGGGCATTTTCGTAGCTGATTCCAGAAAAACAGAGCGGCAGCTAATCGTCCAAATACATGAACGAGCAATCCTTGGTATGAACGTACATTTGAGGCAACTTCAATACCGGTTTTCCTCTCAATCCAAGCAAACAGCGTTTCAATCGGTTGGCGTACTTGTGACACAGCGGTTGACAGCCATTGCTCATCGGCATCCAGATAGCGTTGTCCCTTTTTCTTTTTGACCGGTGTGAGCACGGTCAGTTGCTGGGATTGTTCAACATCGGCAGCATCCGGTCGCTGATACGCTTTGTCACCGAAGACTTCCTCCTGCTTCAGGACAGGTCTAATTTGGTCAAACACTTTGCCATCCGGTGCGCTGGCAGGCAGCAAACCGATGTATTCGGGTGTGGGCAACGTTCCCGCTTGTTTACGTCCAATGACATGAACACGTACCCCATAAAAATACAGTTTTTTCGTCGCACAGTAGCCATGATCAGCAATATTGGCAGCGACACAAGCTTTGAAGCGATGCCCCTGTCTTGCCAACGCAACGGGGAAAGAGTCCACTAGCAGTTTGCCATCCGTTGGAGGAACCTGAGACTGGATGCGCTCCAATAGCGGGGCGAACAGGTCAGCCAAACGGTTCAGGCGCATCACATAAGCAGGATAACTCGGCAACGCGGGGAACCAGTCCCGTAAATGGCGATCGGCATAAGTATGAATCTGTTTGATGCTGCGATGACCGTCCAGCAAGCCAAACCAGTACAGCGTAATGACTTCCTCATCAGTCAGTTGTCATTCAACATGGGGAGAGAAACGCTGTACACACGCCCAAAGATCCGCTTTATATTGCTTGCAAAGGTACAGATAAATCGCTATCAATTGATCTTGCCAGTCCATAGTGAGAGTCCAGTACATCCGAGAAAAGTAGAGAGTTCACGTATGATAATGGCTTTCACTATGGCTGGTTGTTTGCCCTTAATTCACATTTAAAGGAACGGAATGGCTGCGGCTTTGCAAAGGTAACGTCGGCCTATCCGCAAATGGGTCTTGCTCGCTAACGCTGTAACCGGCACTGCGGAGGGTGGCAAGTAGATTATCGGCGATGGCATCCCGCCCGATATTGCGAAACGCGCCAGCCAAACGCCCTGCCACGACACTATTGCCGCCTTCCAACAAATGCCGTAACAGGTTGGACGCATCGGGCAACATTGCCAACGCTGCCCGCATTTCAATCGGGTTGGCGCTGAACTGGCGCGGTAAGCATTGGATGAGTGCGACTTCCAGCCGCATAACGCGAATACCGTCAAGGGTTTGGATGTATGCAGGGGCGGGAATCTCTAAGCGCAAATCCAGCAATGATGTGCCATGCAAGAGTGCTGTCGGCTTATTGCCTGCCTTAGGGGAGCGTACCAGCAATTGCCGGGGAATTGTCCAGTTGCCGACGTGCAGACTGATGGATTGTTCTGCGCCCAAACACCATTCAGTGCCAAAGCGGGTATTTAGATAATCGTGACAGAAACCCCAGAAGGATGCGTACCAAGAAGTGCTTTCACCTTGGCGTTCATCCGGGCGGGTGGGGATGAACCAGCCCTTCATGACTTCGCGCAGGAAACCTTGTTGCAGCAGGCGTTCGCGGTGGGTGCGGGTTAGCTCGCTGCTTTGGATGCCAACGCGCTGTTGGTCTTGCAAGGCTTTCAAGACACTCAGGGATTGTGCCAGTTTGTCGGCTGGGGACATGGGGGTACTCGCGGGCTGTGACAGACAATCTTTAGGTTATCATGCTATGCCATTATTAGGTTATTGTGTTGTGCGATCTTTAGGTTATTGTGCTTTTTTCTAATGCCCTGACCCGTTAAATATTTCTTCAAACGTACCAACTGGAATTTTTGGTGGTCAATCATGAGGGTTGTTATCTTTAATACTCTAACGAAGCAGCGTGACTTAATTCATGCGCCATATACCGCGCCCACAACATCATAGTGTTTTTTCGTTGAGTAGGCGTGAGATCAAGTTTTTGCATGGCGGTAATGTATTCAAAAAAGTCGATAACGGTGAAGCCGCTTTTGAGCATTTTACCAAACTCATTACCCACATTTTTGGCATTTTCGTCATCAGGTGAACAGAAGAGTGCCGTTTTCACAAATTGATAATGACCCTTTTGCAGTAATGCTTCGGCAATGAGTTGATTTCTATAGAGCTGATTGAATGTGCTACTGGTCAACACCTCATAACTGGCAAGAAAATTATTGCTCGCATTGTGGATATTTTCATAGTCAGACTTTCTGTACTCGTGCGGAGAAAACGGTTCAGTATACTTGCATTCAATCCCAATGAGACCTTGTTGATCACCGATGGATACCTCCAATGCAACGTCAAAAGCTGAATTGTCATTGGTGTATTCTTCCTTTGGTGATGGCGCATATTCAAATTTTACGCCTGAAAATCCCGTTATTTCGGGAAAAAAAGCTTTAATGGTTTTCAGACCAAGCTCACGGTCTAGTGCTAGAAGCCCAAAGAAATTGAAACACAGCGGTTGGCTGGAAAGTAGGTTGGTTTTCAGGCGATTCATTTCCATCATTCCGGCAGACTTTGTGTTGTTATGTTCTTTTGCTGTACGTTCAGCCAGATCACCGATACTTTCCGTTATAAAATTGCTATAGCCAGCCGTTTGAACGGGTAATACATTGCATACCGTCATATCTTTTTTGATAGGATGTTGTCCGGCGGGTTGCTTTAGGACGAAGGCTCGCCACCAACCCTGATGGATACGCGCTCGTTTGGTTCGAGAGCTATCGGATGTGGAAATATTGCCAATAAAGTCTTTAATATGCACAAATTTCCCCTAAAAATGTAAAAAGTTGAAAAATTAATGAATGTCTCGATTTTGCACATCAAATCGTTAGAATACCAGCATGAACCTCGACCTCTTCAACACCCCGCCCGAACCGTGGACTGAACCCTTAAGCCCCGGTGCGCTGGTATTGCGCCAATACGCCACCGCCCACACCGACAGCTTGCTGGCAGGCATCCACGCCATTGCTGCCCACGCCCCGTTCCGGCAGATGCAAACGCCCGGCGGCTATACGATGTCGGTGGCGATGACCAATTGCGGCACGGCGGGCTGGATCACCGACCGCAAAGGCTACCGCTACAGCACCACCGACCCGCTGAGTGGGCAAGCGTGGCCTGCGCTGCCAGCGGATTTCCGCAGCTTGGCGCAAGCCGCAGCACTGGCGGCAGGTTTCCCCGCATTCCAGCCGGATGCTTGCCTGATCAACCGCTATCCGGTGGGGGCGAAAATGGCACTGCATCAGGATCACGACGAACGCGACCTGACCGCGCCGATTGTGTCGGTGTCGTTGGGTTTGCCCGCAACATTCTTGTGGGGCGGATTGCAGCGCAGTGACAAGGCGGTGAAAGTGCCATTGCTGCACGGCGATGTGGTGGTGTGGGGCGGGGCAGCGCGGTTGGTATTCCACGGCATTGCGCCACTCAAGGCGGGGCAACATCCGCTGCTGGGTGAAGTGCGTATCAACCTGACGTTTCGGCAAGCGTTGTGAAATTCTGTTTTAGAACGTCACCACTTCCACCCGCTCGCCATCCGTCACCAGCAGCCATGCAACGAGGTTTTGCAACGCGGCAATTTCTGGCAGTTGCAAATAGCCTTGCACCTGCTCCATGCCTTCCTGCTTTTTGGCTGCCCAACCCGCTGCCTTGTCGCTTTTTTTGCTGTATTTCAGCTCAATCAAATGCTGGTGAGGCACCGCGATGGGGTTGCGTTCTAGCAGCAAAATGTCGGGGTAACGGCGGTTGAGTTCACGTTCGCTTTGCACGAAATAGATTTGCGTCTGGTACAACAGCGTCAGCAGCAACACCTTGACGTGCTTTTCATCCATCCCCATCGCATCGCGGTTGGAAAGCAGTTGCAAAGCACGCACCATTTCATCCATCAAGGGCTGAATGTCGGCGTACAGCGCGAGCTTTTCCACTGCCAGCCGCAATGCCTGATTGGGGATGCTGATCTGGTTGCGGCGTTCCAGTTCCACTTTGAAATAATGGAAGTAGAATTCGCGGATGGCGTAATTGGGAATGACGAATGTTTCGCCCGCCAAGGTTTCATTTTGTAGGGTCACAAAGCCCATGTAGGCGAGTAAGCTGATGAAATCATCGCGATCAAAACCTTTGTCGAATTCAAATTTGCGGCGTTGTGAAGCCTGCACTGCGCCCTGATTAATCAGCTCATCCAGCACTGCGAAATTTTCATCACGATTACCAATACTGAACATGCCCATGATTTTGCCGTAATCGGAGGCAATATTTTCATCCATCATTGGCTTGGGATAAGTACAACGGCGCAGATCAAAATTCTTCACGAAATACAGCACCATATTGGCGTTGTAAACCGTTTCAGGGGCTTTGATGTTGAAACGGTAGCCGTTGTACCAGCGGGTTACGTCCGCCAGCAACTGTTCCAACGCCACCGGGCAACTGTCTGCCAACGGTTGCAACAGGCTGCTGACTTCTGTTTTGGTAAAACCAATCGCTTCGTTGAAAGCTTCATGCAGCGAGAGATTTTGCCCAATGTTAAAACCGCTGGTCATGCTATCCAGCATAATGGGGGTAACGCCGGTGACGAACAGCCGATCCAGCGTACCGCGTTGTGTAGCGGTTTTGAGCGTTTCGTAGAAGCTGCGCACAAAGCCACCCTTGCCCATGACCCGCAAGAACAGTTTCATATCAGCGGCGAGAATGCTGTTAGCAAAATGGTCGTATTCGTCGATCAGCAGCAGCAGTTTTTGCCCGGACATTAAGTCCCAGAAATGCTGCATTTTGGCAGCGGGTGAGGTTTTTGCCAGCACTTCGCGTTGAAACGTTTCAGGATAAGAATAACGCCGCAAAAAATGTTGCAGGTGGCTATCCAGTTTCTCATTGATGCGCTGGAGAATCGTGTCATGTCCCTCATCGGTATCAATGCCGCTGAAATCCATAAACAGCACCTGATAGCTGTTGTGCAACGGCGTGGGATTCTGCCCAATAGCCAACCGACCAAACAGGTTATCGAATTCCTCCCGATACGCCACGTCGTAATAATATTCGAGCATCGATAAAAACAGGCTTTTACCAAAACGGCGCGGGCGCAGCAGAAACAGGTATTTGCCTGCTTCTTCCAACTGGGTAATTGTCGCAGTCTTGTCGACATAAACATAACCACCGCTGATGACGGTTTTGAAATTGCTTTCGCCGTAGGGGATTTTCATGCCGTTATAATCCGTCGGGTTGATAGAGGAAGTTTAGCATAAGCCGTGCCGCCAATAGTTAAGCGAACGTAACCACTTCCACCCGCTCGCCATCCGTCACCAGCAGCCATGCAACGAGGTTTTGCAACGCGGCAATTTCTGGCAGTTGCAAATAGCCTTGCACCTGCTCCATGCCTTCCTGCTTTTTGGCTGCCCAACCCGCTGCCTTGTCGCTTTTCTTGCTGTATTTCAGCTCAATCAAATGCTGGTGAGGCACCGCGATGGGGTTGCGTTCTAGCAGCAAAATGTCGGGGTAACGGCGGTTGAGTTCACGTTCGCTTTGCACGAAATAGATTTGCGTCTGGTACAACAGCGTCAGCAGCAACACCTTGACGTGCTTTTCATCCATCCCCATCGCATCGCGGTTGGAAAGCAGTTGCAAAGCACGCACCATTTCATCCATCAAGGGCTGAATGTCGGCGTACAGCGCGAGCTTTTCCACTGCCAGCCGCAATGCCTGATTGGGGATGCTGATCTGGTTGCGGCGTTCCAGTTCCACTTTGAAATAATGGAAGTAGAATTCGCGGATGGCGTAATTGGGAATGACGAATGTTTCGCCCGCCAACGTTTCATTTTGTAGGGTCACAAAGCCCATATAGGCGAGTAAGCTGATGAAATCATCGCGATCAAAACCTTTGTCGAATTCAAATTTGCGGCGTTGTGAAGCCTGCACTGCGCCCTGATTAATCAGCTCATCCAGCACTGCGAAATTTTCATCACGATTACCAATACTGAACATACCCATGATTTTGCCGTAATCGGAGGCAATATTTTCATCCATCATTGGCTTGGGATAAGTACAACGGCGCAGATCAAAATTCTTCACGAAATACAGCACCATATTGGCGTTGTAAACCGTTTCAGGGGCTTTGATGTTGAAACGGTAGCCGTTGTACCAGCGGGTTACGTCCGCCAGCAACTGTTCCAACGCCACCGGGCAACTGTCTGCCAACGGTTGCAACAGGCTGCTGACTTCCGCTTTGGTAAAACCAATCGCTTCGTTGAAAGCTTCATGCAGCGAGAGATTTTGCCCGATGTTGAAACCGCTGGTCATGCTGTCGAGCATAATGGGGGTAACGCCGGTGACGAACAGCCGATCCAGCGTGCCCCGTTGTGTGGCGGTTTTGAGCGTTTCGTAAAAGCTGCGCACAAAGCCGCCTTTGCCCATGACACGCAAGAACAGTTTCATATCAGCAGCCAAGATGCTGTTGGCAAAATGGTCGTATTCGTCGATCAACAGTAGCAGCTTTTGCCCGGACATCAAGTCCCAAAAATGCTGCATTTTGGCAGCGGGTGAGGTTTTCGCCAGCACTTCACGTTGAAACGTTTCAGGATAAGCATAACGCCGCAAAAAATGTTGCAGGTGGCTATCCAGTTTCTCATTGATACGCTGGAGAATCGTGTCATGCCCCTCGTCGGTATCAATGCCGCTGAAATCCATGAACAGCACCTGATAGCTGTTGTGCAACGGGGTGGGATTTTGCCCAATAGCCAGGCGACCAAACAGGGTAGCGAATTCATCCCGATACGCCACGTCGTAATAATATTCGAGCATCGACAAAAACAGGCTTTTACCAAAACGGCGCGGGCGTAGCAGAAACAAGTGGCTGCCGATGGTTTCCAAGGTTGTGATGTAGTGGGTTTTGTCGATGTAGACAAAACCGTCCGTCATGACTTTTTTGAAATTGCTTTCGCCGTAGGGGATTTTCATGCCGTTATTATCCTTCGGGTTGATAGAGGGAGTTTAGCATAAGCCAGCCCCTTCAAGGGTGAGTGGTACACGGCGGAATCAGGGTCGCTAATTCCTTGCCATCCACCTTTTGGCGCAAATCGTAATCGACCAACAAAGGCAGATACCCCGATTCTCGATCCAGTTGCAGGAACGTGGTGGCGGGTATTTTGCCTGCGGGCAGTTCGGTCTTGCGACACGCATCCACCCCGACACCCATTGAAGTTTCCGGCTTTTTGCCACCGTCGGCTTTTTTCGCCTTCAGCGTGTCGCGGAAGTGTTGCAAGCGCGGAATATCCGCCGGTGCAAGCCGGTACGCATACAGTTGATAGCCCGGTTTGGCATTATCGGCAAGCGTTTTACTTTCCAGTGCCAGCGGTACAGCTTCGAGGTTGAAGCGTTCATTAACCGGCGTTTCACCCTCGCGCTTCATGCCGAGTTCCAGCTTGACCCCATCAGGGCGTGGCGCAACCCAATCCGGCATTTGTGCGGCAACCCGTAAAACGCTCGGATCAACCGTCATCAGGTCAGCGGTGGCAAGTTTGTAGAGCGTTTTGACGGGGATGGACGTACATGCGCCCAGCATGACGGCGGCGGCGATGGGGAGGAGTCGTTTCATGGTTTAATACCGTTTTGGTTGAAAAAATTATTGTAATACAGTAATATTTTTTCATGCAACATGAAATGAGGTTACTATGAAATTCAATACTTCCCACCTGAAACATTGGCTGGCACCGGCGGCAAAAGTAATTGCGGCATTGCTGCTCTTATCCAACGCGCTGCTGTGGTGGCTGCCCGATGGACAAGCACTTGTCGTTAAACATTTTGCCACCTTGACCACGGAAACTTTGCAGTTGACCCCGTTCGCGCTGGGTATGGGGTGGGGCGTTTCCACGCTGCACCTGTTGATTATGGTCTTTGGGATTTGGGCGATGGCGGGCGTGTTTCGCTTATTGGCGCAACGCGATTATTTCCACCCAGACATTGCGACGGAATTGCAGTGTTTCGCGTGGATGTTGGTGGTGTTTGGCGTGACCAGCCCCGTGGCGCGGCTCTTGACGGTGTTGGTGCTAACGCTTGAAAATCCCGAAGGGCATCAGGTGATAGCAGTTAGTTTTGAGATGAATGATGTGCTGCTGGTGTTAATCGGGGCGTTAATGGTGATGCTTGCCCATGCCTTGCAAGCCGCCGCCGCGATTGCCGACGATAACCGCCAGATTGTGTGACCTCATGCCTATAATTGTGAACCTTGATGTGATGCTCGCCAAACGCAAAATGCGCTCGAAAGAGCTGGCGGAACGCATTGGCATTACCGAACAGAATGTGTCCTTGCTCAAATCGGGCAAGGTGAAAGGCATCCGCTTTGACACGCTAGAGAAGATTTGCGAAGTGTTGCAGTGCCAGCCGGGGGATATTTTGGCGTTTGAGTCGGAAACTGGAGAGTAAAAGGAATACCACCGTGACTGCTGTTACACATGACACCACCCCGTGCCGTTGCGCGTGGGTAGACCTGAGCAAACCCGATTACGTCGCCTACCACGACGAAGAATGGGGCGTACCTGTCCACGACGATCGCAAGCTGTTCGAGTTCATTGTGCTGGAATCGGCGCAAGCAGGCTTGAGTTGGTACACCATCCTGCGCAAGCGCGATAGTTACCGCCAAGCTTTCGACGATTTCGACCCCGAAAAAATCGCGCTTTACGATGCTGCCAAAGTCGAGGAATTGCTCGGCAATGCCGGAATTATCCGCAATCGCTTGAAAGTGTTGGCAACCATCAATAACGCGCAACGCTTTCTGGCAGTGCAGGCAGAATTCGGCAGTTTTGATGCGTATTTGTGGCAGTTTGTCGGCGGCAAACCCATTGTCAACCACCGAAAAACCTTGGCAGAATATACCTCCACCACCCCGGAATCGGATGCAATGAGCAAGGATTTGAAAAAGCGTGGCTTCAAATTCATGGGGTCTACCGTGTGTTATGCGTTTATGCAGGCGACGGGGATGGTGAATGATCACATGCTCGATTGCTTCCGGCGGGAGGTTTAACGTGTGGCAGACAAGTGAAAATCATGCTGTTCACATGGCCTGCAAGCGTTGCATCAATCCATACAACCCGATTTGCGTGGTGTGTTCATCCAGCGGAAACACTTTCTCTTCCGGTGTCACCACGTAGCTGTGTTGCGGTTGGAGGTCTTGCTGTGAAATGTAAAATCCCTTGCTGAGTTTAGGGCGTGGGTTGCGTTTGATTTCCATCGCCAGCTTGCTTTGGTCAGGAAACAGTAGAATCAAATCAATCTCCGCGCCTGCACTGGTGCGGTAAAAAAACGGGATGACACCTTCGGGGGCAACCGCCAGCAAGTTTTCGATCACAAAGCCTTCCCAACTTGCGCCCGCAATCGGGTGAGTAATCAAGGTATCCCAGTGCTGAATCGTCAGCAGCGCGTGTAATAAACCACTGTCACGAATGTACAAAAACGGTGTTTTGACCAAACGTTTGCCGATATTGGCGTGAAACGGTTGCAGGCGGCGCACCAGCATCAGATCTACCAGCAAGTCGGTGTAGGCGATGACTTTGCGGTAATCCAGCCCTAAATTTTCCGCTATCTGGCTGGCATTGAAGGGTTGACCCTGCAAATGTGCCAGCATCAGCCACAGACGTTGCATGGTTTCCTGCGGCACACTGCGGTCGAAAAACGGGATGTCTTTTTCCAGATAGCTGCGGATCAGGTATTTGCGTTTGCGAAAACTTTCTTCATCGCTGGCACTGAGGTAACTTTGTGGGAAACCGCCGCGTGTCCAGAGTGTTTCGACGTTTGCCTTGCCGACTTCGAGAGCGTGTAACGGGGTCATGTCCAGATACGCTACGCGCCCCGCTAAGCGTTCTCCCGCTTGCTTGACCAATTCCAAGGAGGCTGAACCTAGCAGCAGAAATTGTCCCGCTTCACGCCCTTCGCGCCGCCGTTGGTCAATGATACCGCGTAACACGGGGAATAAATCTGGGGTGTTTTGGATTTCATCGAAAATGATTAGCTCATCTTTGTGCTGTTCACAAAACAGTTTGGGATTTTGCATGACTCCAGCGCGTTCGATGTAATCTTCCAAATCCACATAGAGGGCTTTGTGTGTGGTGAGCAGTTGTTGTGCCAGCGTGGTTTTGCCCACCTGACGTGCGCCAAGCAGCACGACCGCTGGCTGGTATTGTAGTGCTTCAAGGAGAGCTTGGGTGAGAGTTCGGGCTATCATCCTAGCAAATTATCATTTTTCACGATAATTTGCTAGGATTAAGTAATTATTAAGTCCCGACAGATTACATGCTACGGTTTTGCGACCCCTTTACTGCGGTCAGAGTAGGGCGAAAAGCTGGAACTGTTAAAGGCACGGATTTGATAACGGTATTCCGTTCCAGCCTGCAAGCCCGTGTTCGTAAAGGTCAGCACATTGGCACCCACCGAGGCGATTTCTGCAAAGTTGGTACAACTAGCGCCCGTACACCGTTCGATCTTGAAGCCAGTTTCGGTCGTGTTAGCATCTTTCCAATTCAACCTGATTTGCTTGCCAGCCAAAACCGTCGTTTTCAAACTGGTCGGTTTGGTCAGAGGTTTGGGGGTGGTTTGCGCATTCACAATGGTGGTATAGCTGGAATACAGCGTTCCTTTGAAAGCCCGTACCCGATAACGGTAAACCGTACCGGCGGTCAGCCCCGTGTTGTTGAATGCCACCACATTAGCGCCAGTGGATTTGATCACGGCGAAATTGGTACACGTTGCACCGGCACAGCGTTCGATCTTGAATCCCGCTTCGTTGCTGCTGTTGTCTTGCCACTTCAAATTGATTTGAGTGCCGGAAACCACCGTAGTCATAAGATTACTGGGTGCTGTCAGTACATTTGATGGCGGCGGTGGTGGTGGTGGTGGTGGTGGCGGTGGTGGCGGCGTACCGTCGCAGATACCCGCAACGCGGACAGGCTGGAACGATTCGCGGAAACGGTAAAATTTCAAACCTTTGTTGTGAGCGTAGAGGATGATTTCTAACAAATCGGCTTTGGGAATACCCAATAAACCTTTGCCGAGGTCTTCGCCCGTTAAGATGCGATGCCCGTACAACGTAATGACTTCATCATTATTACTGGCACGATCCAAGGCGGCTTTAATTTCCGCCACGCTGTTGTCATACCCGAAGTCGATACCATCACCAATCAAGTGCGGGCGGCTTGCGCCTAACTTGTGGTAAATAGCGTCGGTGTTTTGCAGGGGTTTTGAGCGATCTTCCAGTGTGCCGCGTAAATACAGCAGGCTATTTTTATCCTTGATGGTGTTGTCATAAACGTTCAAGCCACTGCCATATGGGTAGGAATAACTGGTGGGTGTGAATGAAACGTCTGAATTATTATCAAATGCTGAATTTGTTGTGGGATCGCCCCCCGCCATATTGCTTAGCGTTGGCTCTACTTCATCCGCGTAATATTGTGCGGCTTTGTCACAAGCCAAGGCGTAAGGTGCTTGTCCTGCATCGAGGTGATTAACACTGTGTGAGGCAATTTCATGGCCTGCATTTTCAAGTTGTTTGAGTTTGACATAATGGCTGTCGCCCCCCATTTTCCCTTGGTCGAAACCTTTGATGTCACTGCGCCAATGGGCGACGAAAAAGGTGGCGTGTAAATCAATCCCATTGAGTTCGGGGGGTCGAGTGGCTGGGTTCACAAAAAAATCATGCCATTGGTCAACAAACCAATCGTCAAAAGTAAGTACCACCCCGCCTGCGAATAATTGAGCAGGCATAAGGGTCAACAACACTAACAAACCCGCAAGTCTGTTTAGAAAACGCCGCATATCATGTCTCCGTCTTGCAACAGCCCTTGCGTATCCCCAGAGATCTAAACGCAGTCACGGTAATAATTAGACATATTTTTAATAAAATGCGCGTGACTACGGATAAATTAAACTTACTTCATAAGCGTAGTTAAGCTTATTGATAAATTCAAGGCGATGCTTAAATGTTGATTGCCTTACAGCGTATTGGCAATGTTACCATCTTGTCTCTGTTACCCTGCGAAAGAGAACACCATGCCCTTAACGATCCCCACATTGCTCACTCAACTCGATGCCCAGCCCGACACCCTCGATTTCGCCAGCGTGATTGCCAGTATTGACGCGCATTACACCTACACGCCTCAAACCTTTCACAACGGTTGCGGCGACGATTGCATCACCAGCCCGGCGGGGACAAATGCAGGCTCGTGCAAGGTGTTTGCGTTCGGGCAATTGCACGGGCTTTCCGAGGCGCAAACGCTGGCGTGTTTTGCCGAACATTACCGCAAAGTCTTGGCAACACCGCACGAAGCTGACCATGCCAATATCCGTACTTTCCTGCGTCACGGCTGGGCGGGCATTCGCTTTGAAGGCGTGGCGTTGTCGAAAGCAGGCTTTTCCACCCGCGCCATTCACCACGCTTACGACGCTTACGCGGGTACAGGCGACTTGAATCCGCCGGTACACCTGAGTTCCACCTACACTTTCCCCACGGTGGAAGATGGCAGCGCACGGTTTGCAGGTGAGCAGCAAGGCTTTGTCTATTCCCGCGTTGGCAACCCCACCACGGTCTTGCTGGAACAACGCCTCGCTGATTTGGAAGGCGGGGAAGCAGCGTTGGTAACAGCCTCCGGCATGGGCGCAACCGCCGCTTTGCTGTGGACGCTGCTCAAACCGGGCGACGAAATCATTGCGGATAAAACGCTGTACGGTTGCACTTATGCGTTTTTTAATCACGGGCTGGCGAAGTTCGGCGTAACCATTACTCACGTCGATATGGCTGACCCCGCCAATCTTGCGGCTGCGATTAGCACGAAAACCCGCATCGTGTTCTTTGAATCGCCTGCCAACCCGAATATGCGCTTGGTGGATATTCCGGCGGTTGCCGCCATTGCCCATCAGCACGACAACTGCAAAGTGGTAGTCGATAACACTTATTGCACACCGTATTTGCAACGTCCGCTGGAATTGGGTGCGGATTACGTGGTGCATTCCGCCACCAAATACCTCGGCGGACACGGCGACCTGATTGCCGGGGCAATTGTCGGCGATGCGGAAACGCTGACCCAAGTACGCTTCTACGGCATCAAGGATATGACCGGCGCGGTGATGTCATCGCAGGATGCGTTTCTGGTATTACGCGGTCTGAAAACCCTCGCGCTGCGGATGGATCGGCACTGCCAGAATGCGCAAGCGATTGCTGAATTCCTTGCCAATCACCCCAAGGTCGAAGTCTGCCATTACCCCGGTCTGGCAAGTTTCCCGCAATACGCTTTGGCACAGCGGCAAATGGCGCAACCGGGCGGCATGGTGGCGTTTGAACTCAAGGGCGGTTTTGCAGCGGGTTGCCGTTTCATGAATGCCTTGAACTTGATCACCCGTGCGGTGAGTTTGGGCGATGCGGAAAGTTTGGCGCAACACCCTGCGAGCATGACGCATTCCACTTATACGCCGGAAGAGCGAGCAGAACACATGATCAGCGAAGGGTTGGTCAGGTTGTCGGCGGGGTTGGAAGATGTGGCGGATTTGCTGCGGGATGTTGAGCAGGCGTTGGTGTTTGCCTGAGCGCATTTCAGTGTAAGCGAGAGAAACCATCATCATGAATGATGCGGCCTTTTTGCTCTACGCACTCAGCGGCATTATGGCGATGTCGTTCGGATGGGATGGCTTCAAAAACCGTTATTTACCGATTGCCCGACCGTTTACCGCACAGGTCTATTTCATGGCTATCTTTGTCAGTTTGCGTGTGCTCGAACTGTTTGCATGGGATAATGGGCAATTGATCGGTCAGGTTTTACTGGATTTTGATTTTTTGCTGGCATCCTTAATTTATCCGATCTGGGTCTGGATGTTGCTGGAATACCAACAGGAACGGAAGATTGCCGTAACTGATTTCAGAATCCTGATCTTTCTGATTCATCCTTTGCTGCAATGTCTGCTGGTGGTTTTTGATATGGTTGCCCATGGTTATTTAAGTCGGGCGTCAACCGTTGCATTGATAGACCCTGAGCAACGGCTCGGCAGTTATCTCATTGTTCGGTATATCTATGCGTGGAGTACATTATTGCTATTAACGGTGCTTACGCTTTATCTCCGGAGTTGGGTAAGACGGAACGTCATGACATCGCTCGCACGGTTGGCATTGGCGCGGTGAAATACGCCAACCTGTCCAAAAACCGCAACTCTGATTATATTTTTAATTGGGAAACCATGCTGAGCTTCGAGGGCAATACCGCGCCGTATTTGCAGTATGCGTATGCGCGGATTAAGAGCATTTTCCGTCGCGCAGAAGAAACCCCTCCCGGCCTCCCCTTATCAGGGGAGGTGAATGTTTCCCTGCAAGAATCCGCAGAACGTACCCTGGCGATGAAGCTGCTGCAATTCACCGAGGCGACGGATAGCGTGGCGAAAGAGGGTTTGCCGAACCATCTTTGCACGTATTTGTACGAATTGGCGGGCAATTTTATGAGTTTCTATGAAGCCTGCCCGATCCTCAAAGACGGGGTGGTGGAAGAGGTGCGTAACAGCCGTTTGCAACTGGCGAATCTGACCGCACAAACCCTGCAAACCCTGCAAACCGGCTTGGGCTTGCTGGGGATTGGGGTGTTGGAGCGGATGTGATGGAATATTAAAAAAGGCCGGAGCAAGTCCGGCCTTTTTATTTCAACGTTTAAAACGTAGCAGTAGTACTCTTAAACATTACTTTTGTTTTGGCAAGTTTAAGAGTTGTTTCTACAGCGTTAGCTGACCGGTTTGAAGATCTATGCCTGACTTGCACGGTATCCCCACTCTTAACAACTCCTGCTTTCTTGATGTAGTCCCCGCCATTAATTCGGTATTCACCATTAACCACAGAAATATCGATTGGAACATTGATCCCTGTCACGGTAATGATGTTGGACTCAACTGGCGTAGCAGGTGCAACCCCTGTTGCTTCAGTAAAACTGACACTATCAGGGGAAATGTCAAATACAAGTGTGGTACTCGTAAACTTCAGCTTCGTCTTGCCGAGTATGAAAGTAGTGGTTACTGACTTTTCTGACTGCTTGGAAGATGTATGTCTTACTTGCACTATATCGCCATTTTTGATGGTGCCTCTTGCCCTTTTGGTATAGGGACTACCATTAAGACTGTATTCACCACCAGATATGGAAAATCTGCTCTCAGCACTCAGGCCACTAATCTTGATCTTGTCAGATTCCACCGTAACATTGGGTTGTACATTGGTTTTATTAATGAACATTGTTCCCAAATCATTCACAGTGACACTAACTGTTGCTGCATCAGAACCTTCATTCCCATCAGTAATACTGTAGCCAAAACTGTCCACACCTACAAATCCCGCTTTAGGCGTGTATGTGACCGTGCCATCGGCATTGTTTTTGATAGAACCGCCTTGAAGCGAAGCAGAATCTACCGTACTAATAGTAATGGTGTCTTCGTCCTCATCCACGTCATTGGACAATACGCTGATGGTCACTGGTGTGTCATAACCAGTTGTAGCTGTATCATCATTGGCCACAGGTGCATGGTTAACAGAAGAAATTACCTTCGCTGAAACCATTGATGTGGCAATAGCGTTCTGTCCGCCAGTAGCTGATAGCGTAATACTTGCATCATGTTGACCCGTAGACAGATTAGTGAGGTCAACCGACATGGTGATTGCTGCTCCTGCTTCCATAATGACCGGGAAACCAGTTGAGGTATTCGCGGTAAAATCGCTAGAACTCACATTTGAACCAGTCAATACACAACGTGCTGCTCCTGTATTGGTTACAGTAAGCGTTTGTGGGCTGGGCGCTGCTGGCAGTATTGTATCAGGGAATGCCACATCATTTACTGTCAGTGTGCAAGGCACAAAACCAACAAACTGATTAATGGATGGCGTGTTGATCTCTGCAATGGTATCCAGTGATAGTGTGGAATCACCATACAATAAGAAACCACCTAAAATGAAAGGTTCATCCATCGCATTCGGACCAATTTGGGAGGCATCGAATTCCAACGTCAGTGTGCCATCTCCCGGAGAAACCGTTCCACTATTTGCCGCCTGGGATACTTGAATTCCCGCTGAATCATAGAGAGATGCTGTCCATTCATAGTAAGCATTCGACGCATTGCTAGAAACCACCGGGATAGAAACTTGGATACGATCTAACATACCATCACTATTGCTATCAATGGCGTTACTGGTTACTGGCTTACTTGCGTCAATAGAAACTGCATCATGCTGGAATGAATTCACTGCATAACTGGATGTTGTATAAGTCATTGCACCTGCATCAATCAGCTTTGAAAAGACTTCATCTGAATAAGAATACAAAATCAAATTTTCGATCGTGTATGGGCCATCTTCGCCAGTAGCATAAATGCTTTTTCCATCAAACAGCAGGTCAATCGAACCTGTCCCGGCACTAAGGTCAGCTTCTGCCGAGGCATCAATGGTTTTTCCTGATGATGTCCGCAATGTTCCTGTCAGGCGGTAATGCATAGCATCATCCACTGTTATTGGAACCGTTACCTTCAAGCTATCATATAGTCCGTTCGTAGGGTTGGAAACACCGGCATCAGCGGTTGGAGAGCCGATTGCATCCTTGCCTTGTATGACATTTATTGATACGCCTGCGTAACTGGTACGCCCGCTGTATACAACTTCAATTTGCCCTTCATAGATTCCTTCCGCTGGGAAGTTCACTGATGCCGAATAAATACCTGATCCAGTTTCTGTTAAAGCAATGTCCCCACTAGCAAGTTTCAAAGTAGCTTGAGCACCTTTAAGTGGGCTAGAACCATCTTGCAAAGTAACTGCTACAGTTCCGTTATGCCCCGCTTTCAAAATACCTGGCGCTTGTGAGAATGTCCCTGACAAACTATTTGCATTATCAATCACTAATGCAGAAATATTTGCTTGACTATATGAGCCAGTATTTGTAATTGAGTATGAAACACTCCAAGTACCTTCTACCGCACTTGCCGCATCTAATGTCAATACAGTTTCGTTACCGAAAAATCCCTCTCCTTGTTCTATAGTAATGCCATTTGCTGATTGAACGATAGAACCATCGGGTCTCTTGAAAACGGCTGTAAATTCTGCATTCTCACTAAAAACCAATACTGTAGAAGGCTCGGATTTGTTCAGCCAAAATTCAAGACTACCCACACTGCCAGAGGTAATTGTTGAACTATTAGACATTATTCCAAAATCTCAACTTATTGATGGTTAAATGAATTCAGTAGTTTTTGATTCGCATGGCAGTGCGCAAATTGTGCAAACCACAAGCGATTTCCATCACTAAATCATCAAAATCTTCCACGTAGTTGCGGAAAATATCTTTGACGCACCGACACCGTTTGATACCGCTGTTCACATGTTCAATGACCACCCGAATGCTAGAAATGGCACGATTATGCGCTTTATCCTTATCACTCAAGGGTTTACCTCGTGGCTTTTTCTTGGGTTGGTGGACAACTGCCCCGTCACCCGAATTATGCCCCAGATAGCCCAAATCCCGGTAAATCTCATACCCTTCTGGCACTTTCACGCCTTCCTCATCCGCGATACGTTTGTCATGGTCTTTGCCGCGTCGTGTTTCTCCCAAGTATTTGATTTCACGATCTTCTAAGCCTGCTATTATGTTATTCTTCACCGAATGGAATTTTTTTTCCACTGTAGTATTCCTCCTGAACCCCAAAGTCAGTCGGACGTTGGATACGGCGTTCTGTCGCATCCAAGCCCAGCGCTTGCGGCATTTCATGCGAAAGGCGTTCCAATACCTCTTCGGGGAGTCTGGCCGGGGAATGTCCCATGCTTTTTAAGCTCGACTGCAAAACGGGACACAGGCGATGTATCCACCGATTGGCTAACCCTTGGGACATATTGAAGGAGTAGCCCAACACTTCTTGCAGTGGGTAAGTCTTCAAATAATACAGAATAAAGAACAACTTATCTTCGATCGTTGTCAGGTTGCCGGGGCGACCTCGCTTCGTTTCACTCTCATGACCATCAACAATCAACTGCGCCGTGTATGCCCGTTGAAAATGGGGCAACAGTTTGGTGAATTCACCCAGATCTATGCCTGTCATGGCGCGGAAGGTTTTGCTCTTGCCTTTGAGCGCATGGTAGCTGTACTCTGTCATGGGTGTTCCGTTCCCTTGGTGAAAATGATGATCATAGGTTGTAGCGCATTCCCGTTGATTTTTCACATGATTTGTTGACTAGGGACAAGTGCGAGATTTTGGAATAATGTCTAGTATTATCGGAGGCTTCACTTGGTTCAAACGGTGACGTGCGAGGGCCGGTAGCTGACGCAACGGCTTTAGGCAAATTGCTGTGTCCTGACATCTGCATTTGCTCACGGTCTGTGAGAGCCATAGCAGGCAAGCTACTGATAATGGATAAGAATAGCAGAATCCATATAAGGTATTGAATAGTAAGGCTTTTGGTTTGATGCCCCGAACCAAATATATTGGTATGAGGCCAGATATTCCTGTTGACAGAAATCATAGTGCAAATCCCCCGTTAGACGATTAATGAAGTATAGTAATTAACAAGTACCGTTTATCACCATAACAGAAAGCGTGTAATGACGGGTTTACATTTGATAAGTTTTTTTGATTGATTTTTCGATCAACTAATAATGATCAATTGATAGAATAAATTGATCATTGTGCGGAGAGTGAGTTACGTCAACTCCACTTCCGGCTTCGGCTGTAACGACAGTTTCGCCATGAAATCCTCATCTGCCACCTTGGGCTTTGCCTCTGGCGCAGGTGCGGCAGCCGTCGGACGCGGCTTATTCAAATTCCCCGACAGGTTGATCTTCAGCTTCAAGTTGCTAGGTGAATCGGCATTGCGCAAGGTTTCCGCCAGTGAAATTTGCCCAGCCAGATACAGTTTGTAGAGGTGGCTGTCGAAGGTTTGCATCCCCTGTTCTTCGGACTTTTCCATGATTTCTTTGATGGCGTGAACGTCGCCTTTCATGATCAGGTCACGCACCATTGGTGTGCCGAGCAGGATTTCGATGGCGGCAACGCGCTTGCCATCCACGGTGGGGATCAGGCGTTGCGAGACGAAGGCTTTGAGGTTGAGGGATAAATCCATCAGCAATTGGTGGCGGCGTTCTTCTGGGAAGAAATTGATAATGCGGTCGAGCGCTTGGTTGGCGTTATTGGCGTGCAGGGTGGAAAGGCACAGATGCCCGGTTTCAGCGAAGGCTAGGGCGTGTTCCATCGTTTCTTGGGCGCGAATTTCGCCGATTAAAATCACGTCGGGGGCTTGGCGCAGGGTGTTTTTGAGTGCGTCTTCGTAGCTGTCGGTGTCAACGCCGACTTCGCGCTGGTTGATGATACATTTTTTGTGGGGATGCACGTATTCCACAGGGTCTTCGATGGTGATGATATGCCCGTCTGCACTGGCGTTGCGGTGGTCGATCAGGGCGGCGAGTGAGGTGGATTTGCCCGAACCTGTGCCGCCGACGAAGAGGATTAGTCCGCGTTTTTCCATGATCACGTCTTTCAAGACTTGCGGTAAACCGAGTTTGTCAGCGTTGGGGATGTCGGTTTTGATATTGCGGATCACCATTGCGATTTTGTGGCGCTGCTTGAATATATTGACGCGGAAACGCCCGATGCCTTCTTCGCTGATGGCAAGGTTCATTTCCGGTTTCTTTTCAAACTGTTGCTGTTGTTCAGGGTTCATCAATTCGTAGGCCATCGCTTTGAGTATTTCCGGCGTCATGATCACTTTATCGACGGCTTTGAGTTTGCCTTGGAATTTGGCTTTGGGTTCGAGATCGGCGGTCAGGTACAGGTCGGAACCGTCGTAATGGGCGAGGATGCGTAGATATTCTTTGAGTTTCATGGGTGTTGCCTTTATTGTTGTTGGTTTTTTCCAGTATAGCAGTAACCCTATCATGCGTTTAGATCAGTTCGTCAGTCAGTCCGCCGCGCTCACGCGGGTGGATGCACAAAAAGCCATTCGGTGTGGATGGGTGGAGGTGGATGGTGCGCGTGTGACGAAAACGTCTACGCACATTGAGCCGACCACGGCGGTAGTGACGTTGGATGATGCGCCGCTGACCTTGCCAGGGGATATTTATCTGATGTTGCATAAACCCGCAGGCGTGGTGAGTGCGCGAGAAGACCCTGAGCATCCCACGGTGTTGGATTTGATTGATCATCCGCACCGCAAAACGCTGCATGTGGTGGGGCGGCTGGATAAAGATACGACGGGTTTGTTGTTGCTTACCAATGATGGTGATTGGTCGCACCGGATTTCTGCGCCGAAACACCATGTGCCGAAAACCTATCTGGCGACGTTGGCGTGGGAATTGTCGGAGGCGGGGGCGCAAGCCTTGCGTGCTGGAGTGCAATTGCATGGGGAGAAGGGGCTGACCAAACCGGCGGAGGTGGAGGTTTTACCGGAGAATCAGGCGCGGATTACGATTTCTGAAGGGAAATACCATCAGGTGAAGCGCATGTTGGCGGCGGTGGGGAATCGGGTGGAAGCGTTGCATCGGGAGCGGATTGGTGGGCTGGTGCTGGATGTGGAACTCCCGCCGGGTGAGTGGCGGGAGTTGACGGTAAGTGAGAACAAGCTACTTACTGGGATGTAAATTCAGCCGATACATTTTTCGTTTCTGATAGGGTTGTTTTGCAGGTGGTTTTTGTCCCTGAACACCCTTCCGACCAAGCAACAAATTTCTTGCCTTTATCTGCCTTGGCTGTCAGGGTGACTTTGGTATTTTCCAGAAAATCTTCTGTGCAGTCAGCGCCACAATTGATACCGGCTGGTTGGCTTTTGACAGAGCCAGTACCTGTACCTGTCTTGGTGACACTCAGATTGAATAATGGTGTGAAGTTGGCAGTGACATTTTTAGCTGCTGTCATATTGAGGCGGCAAGTATTGGTTTTATTGGTACAGGCATCTGACCAGCCAGTGAACTGGTAGCCGTCATCTGCTGATGCAGTTAGGATCACGCGAGTATTGGGTAGGTAGCTTTCGTCACAATCGGTTCCGCAATCAATACCTGTTGGTGCACTGGTGACATTGCCACCCTTCGCGTTTGTGACGGTTAGTTTGTGGGTGATTAGGTTGAAATCGGCAGTGACATCAGTGACACCTGCTACTGCTACCGTACATATTCTGTTGAGGCCACTACAATTTCCTGACCAGCCGGTAAAGACGGAATTGCTGGCTGGTGTAGCGGTTAATTTGATAGTTTGTCCGTCTGTTGCATAAGTTTCATTGCAATCAGTACCGCAGTTAATGCCTGCTGATTTGTTAGTATCTGAAAATATTCCCCTGACAGTGCCAACCCCTTCCCCGGTCTTGCTGATATTGAGAGTAGACGACTCGGAAAGCGTTGTGCTGGTAAAGGTATCCTCAATTCCACCGACGTTTAGGATGGTGTCCGTCTCAACCGCATAGTTAGCAGATGAAGTATGGCGTACTTTAACCTTATCACCATTCTCGATAGTGCCATCTCCATCGGTATATATGCCATTATTGATGCTGTATTCTCCATCCGACACCGTGATATTGGTCGTGGTGTTAATGCCGCTAATGGTTATTTCATCCGATTCAATCACACTGGAGAGTGCAACGTTAGATTGATCGGTAAAATGGAAATTGGAAGGGGTTGTGTCTACTCCTGTCTGCCGGAAGTTAGCTACAGTAAAAGCGACATCATTCAATACGCGATGATTATCTGCCGTTGATTCATCACCCATCGGTACAGTATTTTTTAAAATATTGGGATTAGAAAAATATTGTAGGCGTTGGCAGTTTTTCCCTTGTGCTTCACACACACTGTTGTATGCCATAATGGTGCGCCAGCTATCCGCAGGATAGGCGTACCCATGAGCATGTGGATAGGGAACCTCTTGTGGTTCTACATAGGTGTCATGATTTAATCCCATGTTATGACCTAACTCGTGTCCAAAACTGTAGTATCCAGTTGCACAGTCTTTGTCTACAACATTGAAGCCCCAATCCGCAAAAGCTGGGGAAATGGAATCCATCAGCCAAGCTATTCCACAGTAGTTGCCACCATTTTTTACCCAGAAGCTCACTAGGTCAGCTTTGTGGGTATTTCTGAGCGTATGAATACTGTCCAAACAATTATCATTAGATTCAGTAATACAATTTAGATCAGTTTCTAGGTTGCCAGATTCTGCATAAGACATTTCCTGGGTGTGGACTAGCCTGAGTTGTGGTGCAACCGCGCTTTGCGTATACGCATGGTTGGTTTCTGCAATAGCCAAGTCAATCAGTGTCTGCATGGCTGCTGTACCCCCAACGGCTGAACTTGCGTCATCACTGTAGACGACCATCACATCAATCATTGTGCCATCGTCAGCGTGTGCAGGATCTAATGCTGGTGTGGTAAGGCGTTTTGGTGATGGAACCGGTACGGAGGGTTCATCTTCGGGATATTTTGTCACATCAATTTCCTGAATCGCATGGATATCCCTGTCAACAAAGCGGAGATGGTAACGTTTTGTACCTGCTGAGGTGATATTACCCGCTATGTTTTCCCCATTAGCCACGATGATAACTTGACTCAGTGGTTTGTTTTGTAAATGCCCTATCCAAACGATACCTCGTGGGGTTTTTTCAGTGCGTTCATGTACGGCAACGACATTGGTATCGTCAAAGAGGTTGAGTGTTAACAAGGGAGCAGTAGAGGTCAGTAAGTTCTTATCAACTTTGACAAAGCGTGATCTGGTTACGGTATTACCGGGTGTGTAAGGCATATCCCCCAGCGCGGGCGGTGTGAAAAATAAAGCGGATGGTGGAGAGTTATTTGCCCACACACTGCTTGATATGAAAATAATCATAAATCCCAATGCTTTGAGATGACGCATCGTCAGTTTTAGCAAAATACTCATCGTATTATTTCCCCAATTTTTGTCGAATCCTGTTCCTGTAAAATAGTATATTTCTATTGACTCATCAATATTTTTTGTAATATTAAGCATTCATTCACTTTTCTTATAGGGATGGGGGTTTTATGAAAGGTTTATCTTATGTGTTGTTATGCGGCAGCTTTGTAGTGACTTCATCGGCATTAGCGGGTGAAGTGGTCAGCGTGGATAAAAAGGGTTCATTGGCAGTTGCCAAGCTGGGGAGTAAGGATTCAGCATTGGACTATGCCAATGCTAAACCTATACCCCTGCCTGAGGCATCCAATCGACCTTCTAGGTCTCTGCCTGTAACCGGGGGGGCTGCCGACCTTGCACCGAAAAAATCGCGTGTTATTCCGGGTGGGATGGGTGATGGAAAAGAAACACCTGTCCAGTTGTTCACGGATAAGGTTGGTGATCAAGGAATGGGAATGTCATTGGATAGCCCAGGATATGGGTATGAGTATAGTGAGGATATTTTACCGTTTTCAACCTCACGGGTTGATATCCAGAAAGTTAAGCCTGCTCACCCAACGCAACTTTCCAAATCTTACCCTTACTCGGCGGCAGGCAAGCTGTTTTTCAAGGTTGATGGCGATACCTACGTGTGTTCAGCATCCTTGATTCGACCAGGTTTAGTAGTGACAGCAGCACACTGTGTAGCTGGTTTTGGTGAAGACCGATTCTATGATAACTTTGAATTTATTCCCGCTTACTACAATGGCAAAGCGCCTTATGGCAAGTGGACAGCTGAGGATGTTGTTGTTTTCAGTAGTTATTTGCAGGGTACAGCTAACTGTATTGATGGAGTCGTTTGTGATAACGATATAGCTGTCATGCAAATGAAACCTGCTGGCAAAACTTACCCTGGCAACAAGGCAGGTTGGTATGGCATCGGTGTAGATGGTTACAGTTATCTTGATGGGATTGTGCAGATTACCCAGCTTGGCTACCCAGTTTCCCATGATCAAGGAAAGCTGATGCAACGAACCGATAGTGTGGGTATTGTTGATAGCGACAATATTGACAATACTTATATTGGTTCTCGCCAAACAGGTGGTTCAAGTGGTGGGCCGTGGTTAGTCAATTTCGGTCAGGTCGCATCGTTAGGCCAAGGTATCAATGTCGGTTACGATGCTTGGTCAAATGTCGTCGTTGGTGTGACCAGTTGGGGTTGGGGGAATGGTAATGTATACAAAGCACAAGGCGCATCACCATTCACTAGTGATAATATTCTACCCCTAGTGGACTGGTTCTGCCCAGAAGGTGATACCAGTAAATTGTGTAAGTAATGGTTGGACAGCAAAACACGACAATGCTGGTGGTTAAGATTGTCGTGTTTTCTTTTTTATTAAAAAATAAGAAAATCTTATGTATTCTCATAATAAATATAAATTAATTACCTTTACTATAAAATTATTTGATTTATAATTTATTTCAGTAGGTGAAAAAGCCAAAGTTGTAAACACATATTAATAAATGCAGATAACCATCTATTTGCTCCGAGTGGTAGTATTGCACATGGGACATGACACCGCTGTCGTTGCAGCCGCCGTTACCGTCCGCGCTGTCCTCGACAACGCTCTGAGTGCCGCCGAACAGGAACAGGTACTGACGGTACTTAACAGCGGACGCTTTGCTGACCAACCACCCGCCGAAGTGTATGCCACCTTGTTGAGTGAGGGCATCTATTACTGCTCCGTCAGCACCATGTACCGCCTCCTGCGCAAAGTTCGGCAAACCGGGGAAGGCCGTCACCAACGTCAACCCCAAACGCACGCCATGCCGTGCCTGCGAGCCACGCGCTCCAACGACGTGTGGACGTGGGACATCACCAAATTAGCGACTGAACAGCGCGGTGTTTACCTGTCACTGTACGTTATGCTGGACTTGTACAGCCGCTTCATCGTCGCCTGGATGGTCTCCCGCAAGGAGAACAGCCACCTTGCCAAACAACTGATGCAGGAAGCCAGCACCCGTTACCGCACTGGCTTGGGGGAACTCACCCTGCACCAAGACCGGGGCGCACCCATAACGGCTCACGGCTACCTCGACCTGATGGCAGAACTGGAAATCACCTGTAGCCACAGCCGCCCACGGGTCAGCAACGACAACCCCTTCAGTGAAAGCCAGTTCAAGACCTGTAAGCAACAACCCGACTACCCCGGACGCTTTGCCAGTGTCAGCCATGCGCGGGAATGGTTTGCCGACTACGTGGAATGGTACAACTTCGGCCACCAACACAGTGGCTTGGCTTTCTTTACCCCGGCACAAGTGTTCACGAATCGGGTGGGCGAAGTGGCTATCTGCCGCCACACAGCTCTGCAAACCGTTTATGAGACCAATCCAAAACGGTTCATCGACGGTGCGCCTGTCGTCAAGTTGCCGCCCAAGGAAGAGTGGATCAATCCAGCACACCCTGATGAAGCAGATGAAAATATACCGGTAAATTTTCCAACATTGACTGCCGCTAAAAAAGCCATTTTGTAGTTTTATTTTTTAACAGACTGGTCTCAATTTGCTTGACACGTTCCGCTATCGAGATTGCGGATATTGCCCATATCGTGCAAATCGCGCTCAATGTAAGTGCGAATATACGAACTGAACCACAACATGCGCGTTTTAGCGTGTGCAATCGTCTGCACTTCGGGAAACCCGCCCTTGAGCAAATGCGGCACAATATCCGTCACTTGCGCCACCGCCGGAAATGCCGCGCCAGAAAACACATGGTCGATGAAATTGAAACTGCGCCCGTACAACTCGCTGAGGTTCAAGGCATACAAATCCACAATCCCAATACGCCCCGCCAGCGAATCTGAAATGTCGCGAAAACCCTGCAAGCTGCTCGAACCTGTCAGCACAAACCGCCCCGGCGTGCGGTCAAGGTCAATCTGTTCCTTGATGGCAACGAACAACTCCGGCACACGCTGCACCTCATCAATCACCACCGGCTTGGGCAGGCTGAGCACAAACCCTTTCGGGTCAGCCTTGGCACTTTGGTAAGTAGCAATGTCATCCAACGTGACGTAGTGCTCAATCCCCAACTGCAACGCCAGCGTGGATTTGCCCACTTGCCGTGCGCCCGTGATCAGCAAGGACGGGAAATGCGCGAGATAGGCTTGTACATCAGCGGCAATATTGCGGTTTAGCATGAGCTAC
Organism: Thiothrix subterranea; assembly: GCF_016772315.1. NCBI lineage: Bacteria > Pseudomonadati > Pseudomonadota > Gammaproteobacteria > Thiotrichales > Thiotrichaceae > Thiothrix > Thiothrix subterranea. The sequence goes on from NZ_CP053482.1 coordinate 1,463,363, forward strand.
TCCTGTAAATCTAAGGATCATAATCCTTGAATTTACAGGAGTAGCCTTGTATCTATCAACCTCGCCGCAAACGCCACGCCACTAAGCCACCTAGCAGGAGCAATATCATCTGTGCAAGCGTGGTTCAGTTAATGAAAACTACATCGCCCGATGCAACCACCGAATCTTCAACAAATCGCTAAACATCCGCAGCGAATCCTTAATCGGGTCAACCTTAGAACCGTCCATGTGTTCCCACTTCACCGCCACTTCCTTGATTTTGAAGCCTTGCTTGCGGGCGATGTACAAATGCTCCACGTCAAACCCAAAGCCGTAAATCCGCTGCAATAACGCAATCCGCTGCGCCGCTTCCCGCCGATACGCCTTAAACCCGCACTGCGTATCTTTAATCCCCGGCACTGACAATGTGCGTACTGCCATATTAAAGATCAAACTCATCGCATCTCGATACCACGGCTTTTTTTCCACCTCGGAATCCGCCAGTTTGCGCGAACCAATCACCACATCGAAACCTTGCTCAAAATACGGCAACAGCTTCTCGATTTCCTCAATCGGCGTGGAAAGATCCGCATCGCTAAATAGCACGATGTCGCCGGATGCTTTGATCATGCCGCGTGCAATCGAAAAGCCTTTGCCGACGTTTTTGATGTTTTCCATCAACTGGCCTTCTTCCTGCTCCTTGGTTTCCTTGCCGTAGATGTCGATGAATTTCACCACTTCGGTAGTCAAATCACGGCTGCCATCGTCTACCACAATGATTTCGCTGCGATACGGCTGCTGCGAGAGGTAATCTTTCACCTTGTACAGCGAATCGGCAATCCGGCTTTGCTCGTTGTACGCCGGAATGATAATGGACAGGTAAGGTCGTTCGTTATTCATGATTATTTGCCTTCGTCGGAGTTGCCACCAGCGCCACACCCAGCATGATCAGCACAATTCCCGCTGTTTTTTCCAGCGTGAACGCCTCACCAATCCGAGGCCACAGCACCGCGCCTAAATACACCAAAATATACCCCACACTCAGTAAAGGGTACGCCACGCTCAGTTCAAAATGCCCAAGCACATAAATCCACACCAGCATTGCTATGCCGTAACACACAATGCCCGCCATCACCCACAGCACGCCAAACCACTGTTCCGTGCTCACTGAGCCAGATTGCAACGCCGGGAAAAACGCCGCCAACGCCCCCACCGACTGCATTCCCGCCTTCATGAACAATTGCCCCAATGCGCCGCAAATAATGGACGTTGCCATCAGTAGCCATTTCATAACACGCCTCCCACCAGCAGCGAGATACCTGCCATAATGAACGCCGTTCCCAACCAGCGACGCGGCGGAATGGTTTCGTGAAACAGCCAACGCGCCGCCAGCATCACCACCACGTACCCCATGCTCAACATCGGGTACGCGACGCTCAATTCCAGCTTGCCCAACACCACCAGCCACAACAGCAAGCCCGTGCCGAGAAAGAAAATGCTCAACAAAATATTACGCTTCAACAGCAGTTGCAGCGGCGAACCGCGATGCGTTGCCAAATCCTGTGCCGCGAGTTTCTGGAAAATTTGCGCCGCACTGCTGCACCCAATCGACACGACCAGCAACACGTAAACCCATGCGGGAACGTTAGCCATCACTTTTTCTCCTGCGCTGCATAGCGAATCTCGATGTGGTGCGCTTGTTTGGCTGCCAACGCTGGCAAGCGCACGTTCAAGGTATTGGAATTGCTGCGTTGCCAACCGAAGCCGGATTTATCCGCTGCGGGTACAGGCTTGCCATCCACCAGTACGGCTGCAACTTGCGCAATTTCTGCCAGCACTAACTGTACTTCACGCTGCGCTGGCGCACCTTGATAATCGCCTTGCGCCGCCTCAATCCAAACATGCTGAAGGTCAGCATCACGCTGTTGGCGGATACGGGTAGTGCGGGCTTTGCCCTGTGTGTAGGCGGTGGTTTCGCCATCGTCTTCATACAAGGTAAATGTGCTGGCTTGGCGGTGCGGGAAAACTTTCAGCTTCAATAATGCGGGTTTCTCCATGCTGCCCGGCTTGCGACCAAAGGCATCGACGCTGCTATCACCCACCTCCAACAATGGAATAATCGCCCCCGCCCGCGCATACAGCGGCAAGCGGTACAGCTTATCGTGGAACAGCGGCACATCTTCCAGCCATTCGCCTTTGCTGCTTTGCCATGCGTGGCTGTGGTAATCAAACCATTCGCCTTTGGGCAGGTAAACCCGCATGGTTTTACTATCCGGGCGCGTTTCCAATGCTGCCAGCAATTTGTCACCAATCAGCTTTTGTGCTCCCATGCCACGCAAGGTCGGGTCGGCTTCATCCGCATAAATCGCCGGAGCAATAATCGGATCGCCCACCCGATTCGCCCGATGTGCCAGCGAGTAGTAATAAGGAATCAGCTCATAACGCAGCCGCGTATTGGCAAGATTGCTGGCAATATCGCCCACTTTGTCGGGTGCGGTCTGGTAGCAATTGCACACATTATCCGCGTGCGGGCGTAATGGCAGGTCGATCAATGCGGAAACGGCAAACCAGCGCGTGTACAGTTGATCATAATCCTCTGGCTTACCGTCAAACGAATTGCGGTAAAATCCGCCGGTATCCGACCCGAAATAATCGACACCGGATAAACTCATCTGCATCTGCGCATTCAAATGGGAGGCAAGGTTTTTCAAGCGTGCCGGAATATCCCCCGACCACATCCCCGCGCCGTAACGCTGCATCCCTGCGCCACCTGCGCGTGACAACATAAACGGGCGTTGTTCGTGGTGATGACGCTGATAACCGTCGAAAATCGAGCGATGCCACAGTAAATTGTAGAGGTTATGCACATCGGCATGGCGTGTTTTACCGGGGCTGAAACCGTGATAAACCCCATCAGCGGCAAAATCCATTGGTTCGCCCAAATCCGTCCAATGCCCCAGAACTCCCATGTCCACCAGCGGTTGGCGTTTCCAGTCATGCCAGAATGCGCCCGCTGCCGGATTGCTCCAATCCAACATTCCGCCTTTGCCCCACCAGGGTTTTTTCGCCAGATACACCGGCTGACCGTCAGGCTGTTTCACCAGAAAACCTTTGTCGTGCAGCTTTTGGTGTTCGGGCAAGCCTTTGCTGATGTAGGATTCCTCAATCAACATCACCCCAAGGTGCTGGTCTTGCGCCAGTTGTTTGAGCTTGGCAGCAGGTTCGGGGAAATGGCTTTCATCCCACGTCAATTTGCCCATGCTGCTGTTGTCGGAATTATCGCGGATACCGCCAAACCACTGCAAATCCATCACCATGCCATCCAGCGGGAAAGCGTTTTTCTGCAAGGATTGGCTCACGCCTTCCAGTTCCGCCCAATCGTCGTAACCAAATTCCGACACCCACAACCCAAACAGCTTACGATTAGGAATCAGCGGCTTGCCCACCAATTGCATGTAGCCACGCCGCAAATCCGCCAGTGAATCCCCCACTCGCACGTAAAAACGCAAGTCATCGCCACCGTTTACCCCGACTTTGAACGGGTCGTGCTGGAAATCCCAATTTTGCGGGTAACTGTTATCCAGAAACAACGCCCACGGGGTCGCGTCCTTGCCCAAGGCATACAGAATCGGAAACTGGGTATTGCCCACCAAACCGCCTTGTGCATCCACCATTTGATTCCCGTATTGGCTGCCCGCTACCCGCTTACCCCGTTGTAACCAATCCCCATCGCTGATCCCCGGTGCGGGGTGTGATTGCCCTAAACCGTACAGTTGTTGGGTGTTGCCTTTTGCCATTGCCAGCGTCAGCCAACCCTGTTCACCCGTGCCGGGGCAGAACTGGCTTACCTCGCGTTGTTTGGCTTTGTCATACAGGGTTAAACAGAGTGACGCCTCATCCAAGGTCATGCGCAGACGTTTGCTTTCGCTGATTTGTTTGCCGGATTCGCGACGGCTTTCTGTTTTGAGCGGTTTTTGGGTGGCATCCAGCACGTAAGGGCTGGCGGGAAAGGCGGCTTGCTCACACGCTGCGCCCGTGCGGTAACTGGCTCGCAACCAGCCGGATTCCAACAGTTCCGCCGTCAAACATTCGGTGCCGTGACGCGCCGACAACGGCGAGGCTGCCGCTGTCCCTGCCCATAACAGCAAGAGTGGTGCTATCCAATAAATTTTCATGCCCATCACTTAAACATCGCATCGTCGTTGGTCGGAATGCGCGGCGGTCGGGTACTTTTGTACAGCTCTAATACCCCGCTGTTCCGGCTACTCATCACGGGCGCAGTCCGCCAAGGGATTTCCACAAGCTTTTCATAACCTCTGCTGAGCATAACCCCGCGTAGATCCTGATTGGCTTTGGGTTGAATCAGGTTATTGAGGAAAACATAGCTAAACTTGCTGTCCCAAACCGCTTCGATCGCATCTTTTTTCTCGTATTTGCCATCCCGATTGTTGTCGATCCAGCCCAATTCTTTAATGTGATTCTGCGGCAATTGGCCAAACGCGAGGTAACGCATTAAATACGGATCTTCGCTGGCAATGGTGACATTTTCATCCAATGGCTGCGCCGCCATTGCCGCAATGATCGGGCGCACGTCCGGGTAAGCGGTTTCCATCTCACGCAAAAATCCATGATTCAGCCACACCATCCCCAACACCAAAACCGCGCCAAAAGCTTGCGCCGCCGGTTTGAACCGGAAGTGTTGCAGCCCCTGCCACAACCACCAAGCCATCACCGGCGTGAGGAAAAACAGCGCGTACACCAGATGCTTAAACAGCGAAATCATATTCTGCCCGTGCAAGTGGTAAGCCGCCAAGGGTAATGCCAACACCAGCAACACCAACAAAATCAGCGTGATACGGTCACGCAAGGCTTGCGCACGCCACCGCCACACCTGCCAACCCAATGCACCCAGCCACAACAACAGGGGCAGTGCCAAATACAGCGTTTCCATCCGCAAAATGAACGCATAATTGGCATTAACCCCGTGCGTGCCTTGGATCTGGACACGGTATAACCCCTGCAAATCCTGCCAATGCCACCCGACATACGCGCCCAACACCACGCTCATCCCCAAGCCAAACCAAACGCCCACCACCGGGGATAGCCACAACGCCACCAAAGTCAGCAACGGCACATACACCACCACAATGTATTTACTGGTGACAGCCAATGCACACAACACTGCCGCTGCCAACAACGCCAGATAACGCGCCCGACCTTCCTGACGGCACGCCAGCAATAAGGGGGCAAGCGACAAGCTGAAAAACGCCAAGGCAATAATGTCGTAAGTAGCGAACTTACTGATGAAAATATGCGTTGCCTGTATCGCCAATAACACCACACTCAACCAAGCCACCGCCACGCTATCGAACAACTGACGCGCAAACCGATACATGCCCACCAATGACAATAACCCAAACAACCCGGCTACGGCTCGCGCCCCGCTTAACCCGCCGAGAGATTCACCGATACCGAGGATGTACCAGTTCAAATTCGAGCCAAAAATGTAGAAATACGTCCCCCAAGCTTCACCTGCCAGCAATTGCTTGCCGACAAACAAATAATCGTATTCGTCGATATGCCCGCCGTTAAAACTGAGCATCAAACGCATGGCGACAGAAAACAACACACCGCACGCAATGGCGATGAAAAACACATAAGGCGTATTGCTGGGCTTTGGGGTTGCCACAAGCATTCTCCCTTGGATTATCGTTATAAAGTATTCACGGGATCGGCAATAGCGGGTAGCATCACGCCCTTGCTTAGGGTCATACTAATTAACAATACAGATAATCGCGATATAAAAACTGATGAATGGTGATGCAATTTCGGCACAGGAAAACCTAATCCCATGAACGCAACTAATAATATAGAATTCCACTGTAACCGCCTCGAAACCCTGTCTCCCCTCCAACTCCACGCCATCATGCTGGCGCGACAAACCGTTTTCATCGACGAACAACGCATCTGCTGCGCCGACACCGACTGGCACGACCTGCACGCTTGGCATTTAACCGCTTGGCACGAAGGCAAGCTCGCCGCCTACCTGCGCATCCTCGACCCCGGCAAAAAATACCCCGAACCCGCCATTGGCAGAGTTCTCACCACCCACGCATACCGGCGCATCGGTCTCGGTAAGCGCATTATGCAAGTGGCAATCGACCATTGCACCCGTCTCTACCCCGGACAAGCCATCCGCATCAGCGCCCAAGCCCACCTCGAAACGTTCTACACCCGCCTCGGCTTTATCACCCTTGGCGAGCAATATTTGGAAGAAGGCGTTCCCCACTACGCCATGCTGCACCCCACCGAGGCATAAACCATAACATCACAAATACCGCATTGATTTGACGCAACTAATGCCGAGTTCTAGTATCAACAATAACAAGTAAAAAATAAAACCGTACCGATGGAGGAACAAGCATGAAGAGCGTTGTGATTGCCGGGTACGCCCGCACTCCCTTTACCCCCGCCCACAAAGGCGCATTCGCCAAAGTTCGCCCCGACGATTTAGCGACCGCCGCCATTCGTGGTTTATTAGCCCAAACCGACCTAGACCCCCACGCCATCGAAGACCTGATTCTCGGTTGCGCGTTTCCCGAAGGCGAACAAGGCTTCAATATGGCACGGCTGGTCGCGCTGATGGCCGATTTGCCGTTCGCCATTGGCGGTGTCACCGTCAACCGCTTTTGCGGCTCGTCGATGCAAGCCATCCACCAAGCAGCGGGGGCCATCCAGATGAATGCTGGGGACGTGTTCCTCTGTGCTGGGGTCGAATCCATGACTCGCATCCCCATGACCGGCTTCAACCCCTCCCCCAACCCTGCCTTGTATGCCAAGCTGCCCGCTGCCTACATCAGCATGGGGCAAACCGCCGAAAACCTTGCCAAACGCTACGGCATTTCCCGCGCAGAACAAGAAACCTTCGCCGTTACCAGCCAGCAAAAAGCCGCTGCTGCCCAAGCTGCCGGACATTTTAACGCTGAAATCATCCCCGTTGGCGCAGTCACACAAGACGGTTGCATTCGCCCCGACACCACCGCTGCAACGCTTGCCGGTCTGAAACTGGCGTTCGATGCACACGGTACGGTAACAGCCGGAACCGCTTCCCCGCTCACCGACGGCGCATCCGCCACGCTGGTATGCAGCGAAACCTTCGCCCGTGCACACGGCTTACCTCTGTTAGCACGGATTCGCAGCATCGCCATTTCCGGTTGCGCCCCAGACATAATGGGCATCGGCCCGGTGCTTGCCACGCAAAAAGCCCTGCAACGTGCCGGTTTAACGCTTGCCGATCTCGACATTATCGAACTCAACGAAGCTTTTGCCTCGCAATCTATCGCTTGCATCCGCGACCTTGGGCTGGATGAAAGTAAGATCAACCTCGACGGCGGCGCGATTGCCTTAGGTCATCCACTCGGTGCAACCGGCGCACGCATTACCGGCAAAGCCGCTGCCCTGTTACAACGCGAAGGCAAACAATTTGCGCTTGCCACCCAATGCATCGGCGGCGGGCAAGGCATCGCCACGATTCTGGAGGCAGTGTCATGAACATCCAAAAAGTCGCCGTCATCGGCGCGGGTGTCATGGGTGCAAGCATTGCCGCACACATCGCCAATGCCGGTATTCCGGTGCTGCTACTCGACCTCACCCCCCCCACCCTCGACAACTTGCTGAAAGCCGACCCCGCGCCCTTCATGCACCCTAAAAATGCCCGGCTGATTACAACAGGCAATATTGAAAACGACTTGCCCGCCCTCGCGCAATGCGATTGGATTATTGAAGCGATTGTCGAACGCCTCGCCATTAAGCAAGATTTATACCGCAAACTGGCAAACGTGCGCCGTGCCGATGCAGTGGTTTCATCCAACACCTCCTCGATTCCGCTGCACGAATTGGTCGCAGGCTTGCCGGAAGATTTCGCCGCGCATTTCATCATCACGCACTTTTTCAATCCGCCGCGCTACATGCGTTTGCTGGAAATCGTCAGCAGTGCGCAAACCGATCCAGACGCACTGGCAACCATCACCCAATTTTGCGACCACAAACTCGGCAAGGGCGTGGTTGCCTGCAAGGATACCCCCGGATTCATCGCCAACCGTATCGGCATTTTCTGGATACAAACCGCGATACAGGAAGCGATTGCACTGGGATTAACGGTGGAAGAAGCCGATGCGGTGGTCGGCAAACCCATGGGCATTCCCAAAACCGGCGTATTCGGGCTTTCCGATTTGGTGGGGATTGACCTCATGCCGCACCTAATGCGCAGCATGAACCGCAGCCTACCCGCTGGCGATGCCTTGCTGGAAAAAGCCACTATCCCGCCCCTGATTCAAACCATGATCGACACCGGTTATACCGGGCGCAAAGGCAAAGGCGGTTTCTACCGGCTCAACCGTGACGGCGGCACAAAGATCAAAGAATCCATTAACCTGCAAACCGGCGAATACCACGTCTCGCAACCCGCCAAACTCGACAGCGTGAAAGCTGCCCGCGACGGTGGCTTACCCGCCTTGATTGCGCACCCCGACAAGGGCGGACAATATGCATGGCGCGTACTCTCGCAAACCCTGCGCTACGCCGCCGCGCTCGTGCCTGACATTGCTGACGATATTTGCGCCGTCAATACCGCGATGAAACTGGGTTACAACTGGAAATTCGGGCCGTTTGAGCTGATCGACCAGTTGGGAGCAGAGGCATTTGCGCAACGGCTTGCAGCGGATGGCGTGAGTATTCCGCCACTGTTAGAAAAAGCGCGGGAACAGGGTTTCTATCGGCATGACGCAAACTCAACCCACTACCTCCAACCCGACGGCACGTATCACCCGCTGCAACGCCCTCCCGGTGTCCTGCTACTCGCTGATCTCAAACGCCATGCCGAACCCTTGCTGAGCAACGATGCCGCCAGCCTGTGGGACATTGGCGATGGCATAGCTTGCTTGGAATTCCACAGCAAAATGAATTCCCTCGACCCGCAAATACTGGAAATGATCGAGGAAACCGTCGCCTTCATCCCGCAACACCACAAGGCACTGGTGATCTACAACGAAGGCAGCAATTTTTCCGCCGGAGCCAACCTCGGTTTGCTCATGTTTGCGGCTAAACTGGGCGGCTGGGATGAAGTCGATAATATCGTCCGTGCCGGGCAACGCGCTTACCAAGCCCTCAAATACGCCCCCTTCCCCGTGATTGGCGCACCGTCTGGCATGGCATTGGGCGGCGGCTGTGAAATCCTGCTGCACTGCGACGCGCTGCAAGCCCACGCCGAAACCTACGTCGGCTTAGTCGAAACCGGCGTGGGGCTGATTCCAGGTTGGGGCGGCTGCAAAGAAATGCTGCACCGTTGGACACAGTTCCCCAAACGCCCAGGTGGATTCCTGCCCCCCGTATTGAAATGCTTTGAAATCATTAGCATGGCAACCGTGGCGAAATCCGCGCAAGCCGCCCGCGATTACCTGTTCCTGCGCCCCGACGATGGCATTACCATGAACCGTGATCGGCTGCTTGCCGATGCCAAAGCCCGTGCGCTGGCAATGATCGACGGCTACCAACCGCCTGAACCACCCGTATTCCACCTACCCGGCGCAACCGCCCGTGTCGCCATGGAAATGGCAGTGAATGATTTCATCACGCAAGGCAAAGCCACGCCTTACGATGCGGTCGTCGCACACGCCTTAGCCACTGTGCTCAGCGGCGGTGAGACCGACATCACTGAAACGCTGAGCGAAACCGACATGCTGGCATTGGAACACGTACAATTCATGCAACTGGTGCGCAACCCTGAAACCTTGGCGCGAGTCAGTCACTTATTAGAAACGGGCAAACCGTTGCGGAATTAAAGCGCCCGGTACACGGGCAAGAGGAGGAGGAAATGGAAAAGTTATGGCTACAAAGCTATCCCAAACACGTTCCGGCAGCGATTGACACCCATCAATACCGATCGCTGGTGGATCTGTTTCAGCGCAGTGTGGCGCAATACCGCGACCGCCCTGCCTACAGCAATATGGGTAAAATCCTAACGTATGCGGAAGTTGACCGCCTGACGCAACAGTTTGCCGCTTACCTGATCCACGGTGCGGGGCTGAAACCCGGCGACCGCATCGCCCTTATGATGCCCAACCTGCTGCAATACCCGATTGCGCTATTCGGGGCATTGCGAGCGGGCTTGGTAGTGGTCAATACCAATCCGCTCTACACCGACCGCGAGCTTGAACACCAGTTGAAAGATTCTGGCGCAAAAGCCATTGTTATCCTCGCCAATTTCGCGCATACGCTGGAAAGCGTGATGGACGAAGTGGGCATTAAAACCGTTATTACCACCGAAATTGGCGATTTGCTGGGTTTCCCCAAATCGCTGCTGGTGAATGCGGTGGTGAAATACGTGAAAAAAATGGTGCCTGCATTCACCTTGCCGGAAGCCATCACCTTCAACCAAGCGCTGACACTCGGCAAACAATACGCGCACAACTTCACCGATACGCAACCGCAACACGAAGATGCCGCGTTTCTGCAATACACGGGCGGTACGACTGGCGTTGCCAAAGGCGCGGTACTGACCCACCGCAATATGATTGCCAATATGCTGCAAGCGGAAGCGTGGACGACGGAAGATTTGATTTCAGGCACCGAAGTCTTCATTACCGCCCTACCGCTGTACCATGTGTTTGCGCTGACGGCGAATGCCCTGTTTGCCTTGAAAATGGGTGCGAAGAATGTGCTGATCACCAATCCGCGTGACTTACCAGCTTTCATCAAAGACTTGGCACACGAACCGTTTACCTTCATCACCGGCGTGAACACGCTCTACAATGCGCTGCTGAATCAGCCTGATTTGCAAAAAGTGGATTTTTCGCGCCTAAAAATTGCATTGGGCGGTGGCATGGCAGTGCAAAAATTCGTCGCCGAACGCTGGAAAGCCTTAACCGGCGTGACCTTGCTGGAAGCTTATGGCTTGACCGAAACTTCCCCTGCCGTGTGCATTAATCCCGTCGATTTAACGGACTACAATGGCATGATCGGCCTACCCATTCCGTCTACCGACATCTCCATCCGCGACCTTGACGGCAATGAATTAGACGTGGGTGAAGCAGGCGAATTGTGGGTACGCGGCCCCCAAGTGATGCAAGGTTACTGGCAACGCCCCGATGAAACCGCCAATATTATGTCCGGCGACTGGTTACGCACCGGTGATGTCGCCGTTATCAATGAACGCGGCTTTATTAAGCTGGTGGATCGCTTAAAAGACATGGTGTTGGTTTCCGGTTTCAACGTTTACCCCAACGAAGTCGAAGACGTGCTGGCAAGCCACCCCAAAGTATTGGAAGCCGGTGTCATTGGTGTAAAAAATGAACATTCCGGCGAGGTGGTCAAAGCCTTCGTGGTCAAAAAAGACCAGAGCCTGACGCTGGAAGAACTCAAAGCCTATTGCCGCAAAGAACTTTCCGCGTACAAATGCCCGAAACAAATCGTGTTTGTGGAATCATTACCCAAAAGCAATGTGGGTAAGATTTTGCGGAAAGAGTTGCGGAATTGGTAACGGGGTAATACGCTGAATGCCCTTTATTGCTGGATGTTGCCGTGCCAATGGATAATGTCGCCCTTAACCGACCAGAATTCGTCAAACCACCCAAATCCCTGCTGAGCAAAGTCGGCAAAGCCATCGGGGAATACCAGCTCATCCGTGAAGGCGACCGCATTTTGTTGGGGCTATCCGGCGGCAAAGATTCGCTGGCATTGCTGCACTTGCTCAACCATTTTCAGCGCCACGCGCCGATCAAGTTTGAATTTGCGGCAGTCACGATTGATCCACAAGCCGATACGTTTGACCCCTCGCCACTGATTCCCTACATGGAAAGCCTGGGCATTCCCTACCACTACGTGCGCGAACCGATTGTGAAGTTGGCGGAAACCCACATGGATAACAGTTCCTATTGTGCGTTTTGTTCACGCATGAAGCGCGGTTTGATGTACCGTACCGCCCGCGAACACGGCTATAACGTCTTGGCACTGGCGCAACATTTGGACGATTTGGCAGAAAGTTTCCTCATGTCAGCCTTCCACGGTGGCAAACTCAAAACCATGAAAGCGCATTACCGCATTGATGCGGGGGATTTGCGCGTCATCCGTCCACTGGTGATGGCACGCGAACGCCAAACCGCCGATTTCGCCAAAGCCGCTGCTTTGCCGGTGATCGTGGAAAATTGCCCCATGTGTTTCGATATGCCAACCCAACGTCAACACATGAAAGAATTGCTGGCAGGTGAAGAACAGCAAAACACCAACCTGTTCAAGAGCTTGCTGACCGCGATGCAACCCCTAATACGCGAGGGTTTGGAAAATACGTAGAAGAAACCTGAATTGTTGACAATTATAGGCTTTTTCTACCATTCGGCTGGACACTTGCCCCAGATTGTATAAAGATATGACCCAATAATAAGGTGGCATCAGCTACTGGATTTAACACCGCAGCAGAATTACCCGACTAGAGATGAGGAGTCTTCCAGCATGACAGAAATGAAAATCTTCCCAGTACCCGCCGAATTTGCTGCCCAAGCAAACATCAATGCCGAACAATACGCCACGATGTACCAGCAATCGGTTGACGATCCGTCAGCGTTCTGGGGCGAACAAGCCGAAAAATATTTAAGCTGGTCAAAGAAGTGGGACACGGTTCTCGACTGGAGCTTTGGCGCAGATGACCTGCATATCAACTGGTTCACTGGCGGCAAACTCAACGTTTCCTACAACTGCCTTGACCGTCACCTCGACACCCGTGGCGACCAAGTAGCGATCATTTGGGAAGGCGACAGCCCGAACGAAGACCGCAAAATCACTTACCGCGAACTGCATACCGAAGTATCTAAATTTGCGAACGTGCTGAAAGGCCGTGGCGTGAAAAAAGGCGACCGCGTATCCATTTACCTGCCAATGATTCCAGAAGCAGCCGTGGCAATGCTGGCGTGTGCGCGTATCGGCGCAATGCACTCCATCGTATTCGGCGGTTTCTCACCGGATGCACTGCGTGACCGTATCCAAGATGCGGAATGCGGCGTGGTCATTACTTCTGACCAATCCATGCGCGGCGGCAAAAAAGTGCCATTGAAAGGCAACGCTGACAAAGCGATGGATCAATGCCCAACCGTTCACACCTGTATCGTGGTACAACGCGGTGGCGATCCGGTTAAATGGAACGACACTCGTGATATTTGGTATCACGACGCGGTAGCGGCGGCTGATGCGGATTGCCCGCCGGAAGACATGGAGGCGGACGACCCACTCTTCATTCTCTACACTTCTGGTTCTACCGGTAAGCCTAAAGGCGCGTTGCACACCACTGGCGGCTATCTGCTGCAAGCGGCAATGACCCACAAAACCGTGTTTGACTATAAAGACGGCGAAGTTTACTGGTGTACGGCCGACGTGGGCTGGGTAACAGGTCACTCTTACATCGTGTACGGCCCGCTGACCAACGGCGCAACCACGCTGATGTTTGAAGGCATCCCCACTTACCCAGATGCTGGGCGTTTCTGGGATGTGTGCGACAAGCACGACGTTTCCATTTTCTACACCGCCCCAACCGCTATCCGTATGTTGATGGGGCAAGGCGAAGAGCTGGTTAACCGCGCTAAACTCGACAAACTGCGCTTGCTGGGTACGGTCGGTGAACCCATCAACCCCGAAGCATGGCATTGGTACAACCGCGTTGTTGGTCGTGGTCGTTGCCCAATCGTGGATACTTGGTGGCAGACTGAAACCGGCGCACACATGCTGACCCCATTACCGGGTGCAACCGCATTGAAACCGGGTTCGGCAACTACCCCATTCTTCGGCGTACAACCTTGCCTGTTGGATGACAAAGGCGTGGAAATCGAAGGCAATGGCGTGGAAGGCTTGCTATGCATCAAAGCCCCGTGGCCTTCCATGATGCGCACCATTTACGGCGACCATAAGCGTTTCTATGAAACCTATTTTGCGATGTATCCGGGTTACTATTTCACTGGCGACGGCGCACGTCGTGACGAAGACGGTTACTACTGGATCACTGGGCGCGTGGATGACGTATTGAACGTTTCCGGGCATCGTCTGGGTACGGCGGAAATCGAATCTGCGTTGGTACTGCACCCGAAAGTTGCGGAAGCAGCGGTTGTTGGCTACCCGCACGAGCTGACCGGTCAAGGCATCTACGCTTACGTCACCTTGATGGCGGGCGAAGAAGGTACGGATGAGCTGAAAGCTGATCTGAACAATCTGGTGCGTAAGGAAATTGGCCCGATTGCCAAGGTTAATATCATTCAATGGGCACCGGGCTTACCGAAGACCCGTTCCGGTAAAATCATGCGCCGGATTCTGCGTAAGATTGCCGCAAATGAAATTGACGGTCTGGGCGATACCTCCACACTGGCTGACCCAAGCGTGGTGGATAACCTGATCGACTGCCGCGAAAACAAGTAAGACTAGTTTTCAAGAGTTGGGGAAGCGTTTGTCTTCTCCAACTCTTACTTAACGCTCACTTCAGCTTAATGCTGGACGCGCAGTTTTTGGACTTCTTCCAACGATAAACCTGCAATGCGGGCAATGTCTGCCTCAGAGATAACCCCCAACTGCAAAAGACCACGTGCCACTTCTTGGGCTTTCTTTAACTCACCCTCTAATCTGCCCTTCTCGATACCGGTCAGGCGTTCTTTACCGATGTAGCTCAGGTGCTTCGGAGCGTTTGCCTCTTGTTAAAATCACATAAAAGTGTGATAATTTAATCACATTTAAGTACACATTATCGGTGGCATTATGCAAACCCTGCTTACCCGCAAAACCATCTCCATGACCGAGTTACGTGAACCCGCCAAAGTATTCAATCAGGCTGGGGATAGCCCTATCGCTATTTTGAACCGCAATCAGGTAATCGGCTATTTTGTCCCCGTGGCTGCGGTTGAAAATATCCAGACCCGCGCCGCAGGGCTGGATGTCATCAAACAGGCTTTTGCCCAACAAAAAGCACGGCTTGCCCCTGCTTTGGTTTATCTTCGGGATAAATGATGGAGTTCGTGCTGCTAACGGTGGAGGATGTGGAATACCTCCACGAACAAGTGCTGTATCCGGGTGAACTGGCGGGGTCGGCTGGTGATAAGTCGCTGGCTGGCGTATTGGCAAGAGTGGAAAACCGTCTGGCTTACGGGATGATTAGCGATGCCTATGAACTGGCTGCTACCTATGCCGTGGTCTTGGCGGTCGGTCACGTATTCAACGATGGTAATAAGCGCACCGCTTTTACATGCATGAATATCAGTCTAGCCCTGAACGGCATTGAACCCACCTTTGATGTAATGAAAGCCGCTGATCTGATCATTGAAGCCGCCCAAGGTCGGGTGGATGAAGCCGCTTTAGCAGAATGGCTACGCCAAACTGCTACTTGAACTACACCGCGAGGCACGAAACCCATCATCCCCCAACACCATCAACACAACCACACGCTGAAGATGGTGGGATTCGCAGGCTCATCCCACCCTACAAAACATTATTCGAGTTTGACCCTTTCGGTTTCTTACGCTGCTTTTTTCAGCGTGAAATCGGTATGAATCGCCACGTAAGGTGTGCTGATGCCGTTTGCACCCTGCTCAATGACACCTTCGGCGAGCAAGACATCCAAGTCTTCTTGCAGATGCTGGGTACTCGCCCCCATTAAGCGGGATAATTCGGGCAAGCTGACGGGCTTGGTTTGTTGTTGCAAACACGCAATGATTTCCCAACGCTTCAGGGTAAATACTCTAAACAGTTGGGCAGGGGTGGCATAGGTTAATGCTTCGCCTTGATATTCAACGGTTTTCCATGCACGGATGGCACTTTGACGCATATCTCGCATGGCACTTTGTGAGTCCATGAGACTAATCGTTAAGGTTCTCATAGGTCATCTCTCCGTTTGGCAATGTCGTCATAAAAATCTTGCAGAAGCTGCTCGATATTGGTGAATTGATACGCTTCCTCGTGATCGCCGTAATGCCGATGATCACCTTTGGGTCGTTCATTATCATAACCAACCGTGCGTTCTCGGCTATCACCGTAAAACAAACGGTACTTATAACAGTGGGGACTGCCCAACACTGGCTGAGGCACCTCCCAAATGACCATTTCCATCTTTTTACCATCGGCAAAAGTGTGGCGTTTACGGTGAATTAATGTTGCTGTCATGTACCCAATAGTGGCAACAGCAATCCGGGTTGTCAATGAAGCTGGTGGGATTCGCAGGCTCATCCCACCCTACGTATTCGCTGCCAGCCAGCTTAACGCTTTTGCCAATGCATCCTCTGCGGTGGAGGCATTGCCGACCAACGCCCAGCCTGCATACGCGACGTAGGCATCCCTGCTGTAGCTGTTTCATTTCACGTCGGTACTCCTGTTGATTGAAAGGAAGGCAAAAAGCAAAATCACTGACCGGAACGAACTAACCGCACCGCAACATCAGCGTAACGGTCGTCCCAAACGTCACTACCGTCGTCGAAGTAGACAAACCAAGCGTCGGACGCATAATCTGGATAATTTACCACCGGACTGCTGCTCCAGACCCAATAGGAGCCACTGCCGGGAAACACCTCGGTATTAATGGCAGGGTCAACCCGGCAATGTTCCACAATACTACTCAATTCCTTCTGGTCGGGTACACGCCAGCCCTGCCCAGCGGTTTGTGCCAGATTTAACGCCGCTGCCCACTCCATGCCGTTGGGTTGCCCGGTACATTGGTCGTCCAGATAATGGGTTGCTGTGCCGTTGTCAGTAAAGGTTTGCCCTTCCAGACAGCGTTTCCACACCAGCCCCGTCATCTGATGCGTGGCAGTACCATCGCTGTTGAAGGTAAAGGCACTGGTCGGGGTGCTTTGCTCCATTGCGGTGTTGGTGCAGGTTTGGGCGGTTGCCAGCCCTGACAGCAATAGCCCACCCAGCAGGGCGCAGCTTAAAAGTCGTTGGTTCATTTCTCGTCTCCTGTTTCAAATTGATTACCCCTCACCCCAACCCCGCACCCAGCCGCTTACAGCGTCGTCCCTCAAGGGGAGAGGGGCTAAGAGAGGTTCATTCCGTTTCTGCGGTGCGTTTCAGCCAGCCGCACGCTTGTTTGCCTACCCGTACCGCTCCCGTCATATTCCTTTTGCTGCGATTTTAAGTATCTACACAAGTTTGGGATACCTCTTCACTGCATCACTCCGAACGTCCCCCCATCCCCAGCCTTTCCCCCACAAGGGGTGAAGGGGGCAAGAGGTGCTGCCTATCGGTGAATATTGCGTGGCAGGGCTAAGTTGTCGACACTGGTGGGATGGAAAAACAAAACAACAAGATACATCGTGACCTTGCCCGAAATCTACGCAAGAACATGACCACACCAGAGCAGCAGTTATGGGAAGCCTTGAGAAAACGCCAACTCGATGGCTACCGTTTTCGCCGTCAAACCCCATTGGGACGTTATATTGCTGATTTTGTTTGCTTGGAAGCACGTTTAGTGATTGAACTGGATGGCAACCATCATCATGAGCAGCAAGGTTACGACCGCGAACGCGACCATTGGATGCAACAACAAAATTTTCAGGTGCTACGTTTCTGGAATCACGAAATTCTGAACCATCAGGAAGTCGTTTTACAACAAATCTACCACGCTTTACACAGACAGCCGTAGCATCTCTTACCCCCTTCACCCCTTGTGGGGGAAGGGCTGGGGATGGGGGGACGTTCGGAGTGATGCAGTGAAAAGGTATCCCAAACTTGTGTAGATACCTATGGACAAGGTAGTCAGTTCATCCAGCAGTTTGCGTTCAAACTGCAACACCCCCGCCGACTTGCGCTTGTAACGGCGGCAAACCTTGTAAGCGTGGTAGCATTGTTGAAAACTGCCGAATTGTTCGCTTTCCATTTCTCTCACTCACCGGAACGAACTAACCGCACCGCATTATCATTGTTACGGTTGTTTTGTGTGTCATTACCGTTGTTGAAGTTGACATTCCAAGCGTTGGACGCTAACCCGCGCACTTCCCACCACCCCGCATAGCCTAACGGTGACACGGGGCAGCCTATTCATGCACATTGGCGGCGCGGGCACTCAGTGAGAAGGGTCACTTGCCAAGCCGCCACGGGCTGGCAATTCTGCCCCCACCGCTGGCGAGGGGGACAAAGCCAACCTCACCAGCCGATGTAACACCAATAACAACCTTCGGCTCCTAAACCATTGCAAAAAGCAAAATCACTGACCGGAACGAACTAACCGCACCGCACTACCACTGTCACGGTCGTACCAACCGTCAACACCGCTGTAGAAGCTGACATACCAAGCGTAGGACGCATAACCTGCATACGGTGTTCCCGACCAATACCACCATGAATTCGTATTCGGGAAGTAAGCCGTATCAATGGAAGGATCGCTGCGTGACAGATCGGCGATGGAGCGCAACTCGGTCACGCTCGGCATCCGCCAGCCGCTGCTTGCACCACACCAGCCTGCCGTATTGACCGCCTGCACGTAACCTTGTGTGTCGCATTGGCTGGTGGCGGGGCTACCACAACTACCGCCATTGGGTGTGCCTGCACCCCCACCGTTTTTGGCGTTATCTGTGTTGTACCAAGTGTATGTCCAGTCCTTGTCGTGCAAACCGCTATCATCGGTTTTCACTTCCCAGATCAAGCCAGTGACATTATCTTTCACACAAGCCCACGGGGTGCTGGCATAAGCGGCAGACTGGTCAGCCAGCGCCACCCCAGCGGAATCCAGCTTGGTAAAATTGAAACCCCGATGACCATCGGCATCATTATTGGTGGCTTGGGTGGCATCGCGCCCGGTTTCGGCATCCTGCCCCGGAAAACCCGCCTGTGGGCAAGCAGCGTTTGCTGAGGCATTACCGCATTGGGTAATGCCTGTGTCGTTGAGTTTGGCAGTGAGAGTGGGGGCAGCATTGACGGTGACAACCACCGTATCTTCCCCGCCCGCCCCGTTGTTATCCCGTACCACCAGCTTAAAAGTCAGGATTTCATCCGCCGTCACATCCGGCAACACCACTGTCGGGGTGGCGGTGGTAGCATCCTGCAATACCGCTGGCGTACCCCCAACCTGCTCCCAAGCATAGCTGACGATATTGCCATCCTCATCACTGCTGGCACTGCCATCCAACAACAACACTGCCTTTTCAGCCGCTGCAAAATCCTCACCGGCATTCGCCAGCGGAGCGGTGTTTTCTGCACGTACCACCACCGTGATTTTCCCCGGCTTGCCCGGTGACTTGCCATCGCGGACGGTGAAATTGAAAGAATCCTTGCCCACAAAGCCCGTTTTCGGCGTATAGGTGACAACATTGCCGCCCTTCAGCACCACCGTGCCGCCTTTTTTGCTTTTCTTATCCGGCTTATAGCTCAGGGTATCACTATCAACATCCGACCCAGACAGGGCAATCTCCCGTGCCGTGCTTCTGACTGCCAAGACTTCGCTGCTTTGCGCCAACGGCTTATCATTGCTGGCCTGCACCGTGATTGACACCGTGGCGGGCGACGAATCAAGTTGCCCGTCATTGGCTTTGAAGGTGAAACTGTCCGGCGAACCCTCTGGGCTGAAATAATCCGGGTCGGGGGTGTAAACCATCGCCCCGCGTTTCAGCGCAAGCTTGCCGTGGGCAGGCGGGCTAACGATGCTAAAGGTCAGTTTCTGCTTTTCCGGGTCAACCCCCTTGAGGGTAACGGGCTTGGGCTTATCTTCCTTGGTGATTAAATTCGCTGCGACGGCAACGGGCTGCTGGTTCTCCGCAGCCCAACCCATACCCGGCAATAACAATATTGCCGCCAAAAACACCCCAAGCCATTGGCTAAGTGAATACCCTGCTTTCTTCATGACAACAACCCCTAGTCAAAAAACATACTAATCAGTCTATAAGACAAACCGCCCAATCGTCTTGACACTTCATCATTATTTTTTGACAAATATAAATTTATTCACATTTTTTTATGATGGCGGTTAAAACATACAATCATGCTACAATTTCGCTGTTAAAAATGGGTATAATGCGTAACACTCAGCATTTCAGGATACATTATGGCTGCCCTTGACCTTGCCGAATATTTGCGCCAACAAATGGAAAAATCCGGCATCAGCGTGACGGAACTTGCCCGCCGTTCCAACCTATCCCGCCAATCCATCTACAACATGCTCAACGCCGAACTAGAACAAGCCCGTTTAACCACCTTTATCCAGCTAGCCAATGCGCTAAAAATTCACCCGCTAGATCTGATGCGCGTTTTCTTCTCCCGCTGGGAATTCCCGACCAACACCCCCACCCGTACCAAATCTCTTGTCAACGGCGATGATATTGGTTTTATTGGGGATATTACGATACCCGACCACTCCATCCTTGCACCGGGGCAAACCTTTGAAAAAATCTGGGAAATCCGCAATGTGGGTGCTATCCCTTGGCAAAACCGCCGGATTGTCTGCTTAGATCAGCAAATCGAAGTGCGCTTTCAAAATGGTGAAAAACTCGATACCTACAAGTATGGTCTTATGCCGCTGGACGGGCGTGAAATTTGCGTCCCCGACATCCACCCCGGACAAAATCACCGAATCAGCATCTGCTTTCTTGCTCCCGAAGTTGCCTGCACCACCATTTCCTATTGGAAAATGGTCGATGCAGAAAACACCATACTGTTTCCCGATATGACGGGATTGTATTGCTTAGTACAAGTAATGCCCCTATGAATGCTCTATCAATCTATCGGACGGTTTCCCCAGCATCTCCCCCAACGCCATCCGCGACGTTGCCGCCACCAGCGCACGACTCAGTTTTCGCGGCGCAAACAATACGTTTTCCACAAACTCCTGATTGCTAAACACAATGTCATCCGCTGTTGGTGCATAAGCACTGCCGCGACTAATACGCGCCACACGCCCCAAATTCACCCCACGCCCATCATCCAAAATCAACAGATGCGGGCAAAGCTGCCGGTACGGGTCAGGTCGGGGAAAATCCACAATCGCCAGCAACACCAATGGCTTACCCGGAAAGTGCACGCCCGCGTTGATTTCGGTCGAATGGATTTCCACCACATGCAGCGGCTGCCCAATCAAACCCCGTAATTGTTCCACTTGTTGGTGATAAGCCGTTGACGGCCACAATTCTTCAGAATCGCTCATGAATTTTGCCGATTTAATGTTCAATTTACAGAAAGCCTAGCATGTTAGGATACACTATTCATAACCTATCAATACGCTAGGAAACGCCGAGATTTATGACACAGGATACACGTCTTGAGCAATTAACTCAGTGGGTCAACAGCCTGCCCAACTGGGAGCACGCCGTCTTAGAACCTGCTTCGGCAGATGCCAGCTTCCGGCATTATTTTCGCGCCCGTGGCACCGACGGTACCGCCATTTGCATGGATGCCCCGCCCGATAAAGAAGACATCCGCCCGTTTGTGGAAGTGACGCATTTGCTGAGTGCGACCGGCGTTCATGCCCCGCAATTATTGGCGCAAAATTTGCTGGATGGCTTTCTGCTGCTGGAAGACTTAGGCAATACCAGCTACCTGAGCCAGCTTACCCCCGCTACTGTTAAAGACTTGTATGCCGATGCCCTGCACGCGCTGTTGCAACTTCAGCAAGCCGACTGTGACCATTTGCCGGTTTACAACGAGCGTATCTTGCGCCGTGAAATGGAATTAATGCCGGAATGGTTCCTGAAAACCCACCTAGGCTTCAGCGATGAGCAGATTCCACACGAACTGATTCAACAAACCTTTGAAGACCTGATCGAATCGGCTATCGGGCAACCTGTCGCCTTTGTTCACCGCGATTACCACAGCCGCAATCTCATGGTCACAACCGCCAATAACCCCGGCATTATTGACTATCAGGACGCGGTATTAGGGCCTGCAACCTACGATCTAGTGTCCTTGCTGCGTGACTGCTACATCGTTTGGCCACAAGCGCAAGTCGAATGGTGGGTCGATTGCTACCGCAAAGAAGCCATTGCTGCGGGGGTGCTACCGCCAGTAGATCAGCAAACCTACCAGCAATGGTTTGACCTCATGGGGTTGCAACGCCACCTTAAGGTGCTGGGGATTTTTGCCCGCCTTAATCACCGTGACGGTAAACCGGGCTATCTGGATGACCTGCCTCTGGTGCTGAGTTACGTGCTGGAAGTCGGCTCACGCTACCCCGAAACCAGCGAGCTAATCGAATGGATGCGGCGGGCAGGCATTCCCGAACGCATCGGCACTGTCCACATTCCCGCCTGATGACGATGATGAAAGCCATGATTCTCGCCGCTGGGCACGGCACACGGATGCGCCCATTAACCGACCACACCCCGAAACCCTTGCTACCTGCTGGCGGCAAGCCGTTGATCGTGTGGCATATCGAAAAACTCGCCCGCGCGGGCTTTCGCGACATTGTAATCAATCTGGCCTGGCTGGGCTGGAAAATCCCCGAAGCCTTGGGGGATGGTTCACGTTGGAATGTCAATCTGCACTATTCCGACGAGCAGCAAGAGGGCGCATTGGAAACGGCGGGTGGCATTATCAAAGCACTACCGTTATTAAGTGACGCGCCGTTCTTGGTGGTGAATGGCGATGTATGGTGTGATTACCCGTGCCTGCCTTTCCACTTAGCGGAACACGATCTGGCGCATTTGGTGCTGGTTGCCAATCCGGTACACCATCCGCAAGGCGATTTCGGCTTGAATCAAGGGCGGGTTAGCAGCAGTGGCGAACCGCGTTACACCTTCAGCGGCATTGGTTATTACCGCCCCGAACTGTTCGCCGGATTGCCACTAGGTAAACACCCACTCGCCCCTTTGCTACGCCAAGCGATGCAGGCACATCAAGTCAGCGGGGAATATTTTGCGGGCGACTGGCGCGACATCGGTACACCCGAACGGTTGGCAGAATTAGACCAAGATTTATCCAAAAATCCACCCTCACCGACACCGTAGAGACGCAAAATTTTGCGTCTCTACCAGCGCATCCAGCAGCGCGGTTTCTAATTTGCACCAAGGCGAATAATGACCAGCCACATCCGCCACCAATATTTGTTTGAAATCTTCCCACGCAATCCAGCGCGTAGCGGCGACTTCGAGCGGATTGGGTATTGGCTCATCCACAGTACGCGCCAACCACACCGGGCAGATTTCGTTTTCAACCACACCGCCGTATTCGCAGCGGTACTGGAAATTGGGTAAGGCTTCGCACAAATCATACACCTGCATCCCCAACTCCAACGCCACTCGCCGCTGGATGGCTTCAGCAACCGATTCGCCCAACGCCGGATGCCCACAGCACGAATTCGACCAAAAACCGGGCCACGTTAGCTTACTGAAACTGCGCTGTTGCAGCAGCAGTTCCCCCGCCTGATTAAAGATAAACACCGAAAACCCCCGGTGTAACGGGGTTTCCAGCGTATGCACGTGGCTTTTCGGCACAGTTCCCAGCACCGCATTATGCTGATCGACCAACACCACGTGTTCCATCCAGCTATCAGGTGGGGTGGACGTATTCACGCGGATCGTCACGGTAGCCCCCTTCCACACCTTTAACGACAACGGCGACCGCATCGTGAGCGTGCAAGCTTTCCATGTGATTGACACGCAACCAGAAATCGCGCACCGAAATATCGTCGTTCAAAGCATTTTTCAGGCGACGTGCCGCGTCTTCGCAGAACATCAGATTCGCCGCATTCAAACGCGCAAACTCTTGCTCATCTTCGCGTTTCACCGTGGCTTGTACCGGGGTTTTCAGCGCCGCTTCCACCCGGTCAATCAGGCTGGTAATGGGCAGTATGCGTACTTTTTCTGCCAATTTTACCCGTACTTGCGCAATGCTGCGTTGGCTATGCGGGGTCGCCCGAATCCCGTTGCTTGTTCCTAACCAGTCGAAAACGGTGTTCGCATCCACGACGGAAGCGTCGCCGAACGTTTCGCGGAAACCTTCTTGAATCAATTGCCGCGCTAATGCTGCCGAACACGGGCAAGTGGAAGAATAAGGCACTTCCACGCTGACTTCGGTGTCAATTTGCCCGTTACGCAAAGTAGCAGCGACTTTTACGGGGTAGTTTTTCCAACCACTGTTAGCGCTCAGCAAGGAATTGCGGCGCTCGAAATAGTCAAAACGGCATTCCAAATAAGCGGCATCACTCAAACCACCATGGGTATCAACGAATTGCGCAATGGTGGCACGCAACACTTCAGGTGTCAGATCATTCATGCCGAGGAGTGTGTCTAGCGCCACGTATAAGCGCGACATGTGAATGCCCTTGCTGTTAGGGTCGATCAAATTAACGTAAGCCTGAACCCGTGCCAGTGTTTGCACCCGCTCACCGTTGGGGCTGCGCAGAAAGACTGGCAGCTCAATCTGACTCATTCCCACCCAATTGAGCGTTCCTTTAGCACCTGCGAGGGGTTGCTTGGCAACATCCGGCATAGCGGCAACCGCACAGGGCAATTCCTGGCAGGCATTTGTAGACATCATGTGAATTCCTCTTAGTCAAGGCTTGGCTCTATGGCTACCACAGTAGCAAAATGCGCGGCGCTATGACAATTTACCTAGAGCAGGCGTTGATTAAAGGGCTTTTCGCTGTACATGGAAATACCCCAGCAGGGAGTGGAAAACCGGCCAAATCGCAATGCTGCTGAGTAATGGTGCCCAATACAACCAACCGCCCGTGCTACCAGCGCCTACCACCCGCAATATCCACAGATTAGCCAGCATGTATGCCCCCAAAATCACAAACAGCAGTGCCAATTGCTGCATAAACGCTTCGGGGGTCATGCGCAAACTCAAGCGCACCGCAAGATACGTGACCAGCACATACCCCAAGGCATGTTGCCCTAATAATGATCCGGGTAAAGTTGTGTCTACGATCAGGCCAATCGCGAATACCACCACCAAACTGACGCGATCACGGATAATTAACGCCCAATGCACTAACGTCAGCGCGATCCATTCGGGACGCCACAAACTCAATACATCGCCCAAGGGGATAAGCGACAACACCATCGCCAGAATCAACGTTACCAATACAGCGCCGGGGAAACGCGGGTCTTTAACGGGCATCAGCATCACCCGTATTTTTCCACACCAATAGCACCTCGCGCACGGCTTCGTAGTCCACCGCAGGCATGGCTAACACCGTGGCAAATGGGTCGCCCTGTTTCACATCGACGCCACCGGGTAATACGGTAGCGACTTCGTAGCCAGCCGCAAACAAGCCACCCAGCCCCGATGAGACAAATACATCACCCGGTTTAACGGTACTGCTGGCTGGCAAATTTTCAATCTTTATCGGTCGTCCACGTCCGTCGCCATTCGCAAGCCCGCGTTCGCCGGTGCGTTTGCTTTCCACGGGAATCGAGTGACCTATGTCAATTAACTGCATCACATTGGAGGTAAGCGGAGTAACACTAACGACTTGTCCGTAGATTTTATTGCCATGCAATACCACTTGGCTTTCCTGAACGGCATCATTGCTGCCTTTATTGAGCGTCACCAAGCCACGCACCGGGTCTTGCGCAATTTCCAGAATTT
Organism: Thiothrix subterranea; assembly: GCF_016772315.1. Classification (NCBI taxonomy): domain Bacteria; kingdom Pseudomonadati; phylum Pseudomonadota; class Gammaproteobacteria; order Thiotrichales; family Thiotrichaceae; genus Thiothrix; species Thiothrix subterranea. The sequence continues at coordinate 1,488,872 of NZ_CP053482.1, forward strand.
CAGCCATGGTAAACGTGTAGGTTTCACGCGGGGCGGCATTGAGCATGGTGCGCAAGCGCTGATTTTCAGCCATGACCTTATCCAAATCCTGTTGCTGTGCTGAAAACACACCGACTTGCTGCCGCAGGATAAGATTTTCATCCGCTAATTGTTGTTGATTGGTTAAAAATCCGCTGGAACGTTGATAAGCCTGTTGCGGAAAATCAACGCTGTACAGCAATGGATAAACCATCATAGTTGCCACGGTGCGCACAGCGGACAATGACGCTGGATTACGATTATCCACCGCCATGAGCACTAATGCACATAAAATCAACAACATGAACCGAAACGAAAATCCCGGCGTGGCATGATAATTGGTGTCGTTAATGGTCGCCTCCGCTGCTGCTTGTCATTCCGCTTGCTGATCAGTCGGTAGCGAGGAAGTTAACGCCTTCTTCTTCCATGATTTCCAGAATCTTACCGCCACCACGCGCCACACATGTCAGCGGATCATCGGCAATCACCACCGGAATCCCCGTTTCTTCCATCAATAAACGATCCAAGTCGCGCAATAATGCACCACCGCCGGTCAAAACGATACCACGGTCGGCAACGTCAGCAGCTAACTCTGGCGGGGTTTGTTCCAACGCCGTTTTCACCGCGCTGACAATGCCAAACAGCGGTTCTTGCAAGGCTTCGAGGATTTCATTGCTGGTCAGGGTGAAACTGCGGGGTACGCCTTCTGACAGGTTACGGCCTTTGACTTCGATTTCCAGCAATTCCTTGCCGGGGTAAGCCGAACCGATTTCGCATTTAATCCGTTCCGCCGTGGCTTCACCGATCAACATGCCGTAATTACGGCGTACATAACTGATGATCGCATCATCCAAACGGTCGCCGCCGATACGCACTGATGCCGAGTACACAATCCCGCGCAATGACATAATGGCCACTTCGGACGTACCACCGCCAATATCCAGTACCATCGAACCAATCGCTTCATCGACCGGAATGCCCGCGCCAATCGCTGCCGCCATCGGCTCTTCGATCAGGTAAACTTTACGCGCACCCGCACCCAACGCGGAATCTTTAATCGCACGGCGTTCGACTTGGGTTGCGCCACACGGCACGCAAATCACCACACGCGGGCTAGGGCGCAAAATACGACCCGCATCCACTTTGCGGATGAAGTGCTGTAACATTTTTTCAGTGTAAGTAAAGTCCGCAATCACGCCGTCTTTCATGGGGCGAATCGCGGTGATATTCTCAGGGGTACGCCCCAACATTTTCTTGGCTTCCGTTCCCACGGCTTCAATCGACTTGGGGCCACCCGGACCACGGTCTTGACGGATAGCAACAACAGAAGGTTCATCCAGTACGATACCTTTGCCGCGCATATAAATCAGGGTATTGGCAGTGCCTAGGTCGATGGAAATATCATTGGAAAATAAACCTGATAAGGCTTTGAACATAATCTAATCAATCCGGCTTAAAGCTAAATAAAGGGAGTACTTGAACACGTCCTGTGTGACTGTCGTTTTTCCGCGAACAGGCTAACCTTTGGGCAGCCCCCAAAAATAATTCGCTAAATGTAACAACCGCCGCTACTTTGGGCAAGCCGACTTGTGTGATAAGTTCACGTTCCGGCTAAAATGGGTGCTTTTTAGCAGATTAAGCCGCATTTAGAAAGCAATTCTCGCTCCATGAGGTTCAGAAAATATGTCAGCCGATACATTACGACGCTTTATGCTCGAACAAGCGCATGTGCGCGGTGAATGGTTACACCTTGACCAAACTTGGCAGGAAATTTTAGCGCGTGCCGATTACCCGGCTTTTGTGAAAACCATTTTGGGCGAAGCCGTGACCGCCGCCGTGTTATTAGCCGCCACCATCAAACATGACGGCGCGTTGACCTTGCAAATTCGCGGCGATGGCCCGATCCATTTGCTGGTCATTCAAGCCACTGCGCAAGGCACGGTACGCGGCCTAGCGCAATGGAACGGTGAAGCCACCGGCAGCCGTTTACTCGACTTGTTTGGTGAAGCCCAACTAGCAATCACCCTCGAATCGCACCAAAGCAACGAGCGTTACCAAAGCCTAATCCCATTGGAAGGTGATTCCTTAAGTGTCGCACTCGAAGCGTATTTTGAGCGTTCCGAACAATTACCAACACGCCTGTGGTTAATGTCGAATGACACCGCCGCCGCCGGTATTTTGCTGCAACGCCTGCCGCAAACCGAGCACGATGCCGACGATTGGCAACGTGCCTCCGCCTTGCTGGATACCCTGACTCGCGACGAGCTGGCACAGCTTGCACCGGAAGCATTGCTCTATCGCCTGTTCCACGAAGAAGACGTGCGCTTATTTGACCCCAAAGGCATTCGCTTTCACTGCACCTGTAGCCGTGAACGGGTCGAAACCATGTTGCGCTCACTCGGTCAGGCTGAAGCCGACGCCATGCTTGAAGAGCAGGGAAAAATTGAGATCATTTGCGAATTTTGCAATGCAAACTATACACTTGACGCCATTGATACCGGGCTATTATTCAAACCAACCATGCCAACGAATGATACCCTTCACTAACCGAATCCTCACTTTACCTAGGGAACACTCATGCGCGTTCTGATCGTTTACGCTCACCCCAACCCCAGCAGCTTCAACCATGCCATGCTGGATTATTGCCAACAAGGTTTGCAGGAAGGGGGACACGAAGTACGGGTCAAAGACCTGTATGCGGAAGATTTCGACCCGGTATTACGCGCCAGCGACTTAGCAGTCCTGCAAACCGGCGTGATTCCCGACAAAATCAGCCGTGAGCAACAAGACCTGCTGTGGGCAGACGGCTTGGTGTTTATTTACCCGCTGTGGTGGTTTGACCGCCCTGCCATCCTCAAAGGCTGGTTTGACCACGTCTTGACCAATGGCACCGCGTTTGAATATTCACAAGAAGGCGTGAAAGGCTTGCTGCAACACCAGCGGGCGTTGGTGTTAATCACGGCGGGCGGCACCGAAGACTTTTTCCGCCAAACCGACGCCGAACACTTGATCTACCGCCCGGTCACGGATGGCACATTGGCTTTCTGCGGCATTAAGGACGTGCGTCATCGCATTTACTACAATGTCCCCGCACTCAGTGCTGAGGCACGCGCAGATATTTTGGAAAACATTGCCACCATGGGGCGTGAATTCGCGTGCTGAATTACCGCCTACTCGGAACGTTAGACGGCAACCCGCCACTGGTGGTGCTGCACGGCTTATTAGGGTCGCTGGATAACTGGCAAACCTTTGCACGCGGGCAAACCGCGAAACGCGCGGTGTTGGCGCTGGATTTGCGTAATCACGGCGATTCACCGCACGTTGAAGGCATGTCCTACCGGCAAATGGGCGCGGATGTGGTGGAAGTGCTGGATGCCTTGGCGATTCCACACTGCGATTTAATGGGGCATTCGATGGGCGGCAAAGTTGCGATGACGCTGGCGCTGCAACAGCCAGAACGGGTACAGCGTTTGCTGGTGGTCGATATTGCGCCCAAAGCCTACCCACCTCGCCATCAAGCCCTGCTACAAGCGATGTCGAGCCTGCCCCTCGCCACGCTTACCAGCCGCAAACAAGCCGATGAGTGGTTGAGCAGCACCGTCAAACACCCGTTCGAGCGCGGTTTCCTGCTGAAAAATTTGGGGCGGCATACCGATGGCACATTCTTCTGGCAATGCAACTTGCCGGAGATTGCCAAACAGTATTTGAAAATATCAGGATTTCCCGCGCCGGAAAGTGTGTTTACCCAACCGACACTGTTTGTGCGCGGTGGGCAGTCGGATTACGTGCAAGACACCGACATTGATGGCATTTGGCAAGTATTTCCGCAAGCAACCTTAACGACCATTGACGCAGCGGGGCATCTGCCACACGTGCAAACGCCCGCCGAATTCAGCGCCGTGGTGAATGCGTTTCTGAACTAGACCAACAAACGGCGGTACGTATTCACCCGACTCGACCAGCCTGCCAACCAACGCCGCTCGTTATTGGCGGGCGGTGAATTGCGCACCCGGCGTTCCAAGACGCGCATCGCAGCATCGGCAAATTCGTGCAAGGCTTGCTCACCGGGGCGTGACGGACGCATCTCTTCCAACACCTGTAACAAGCCCCAGTTTTGACCGTTATAACCACCGCTACGGCTCAAACCTTCGCCTTTGAAGTTGGTGTAGTCAATTAATGCATACCAGCCACCCGGCGTATTTGCCACCGCATTCAAATTACCCACCACGTGTGGGCGCAATTGATCAGGGGAATTTTTAACCAACTTAGGCATGGCGCGGCGCGTGCGATCCACAATAAACTGCACTTGTAACAAGCGGGTTTGGTACAGGAAATTTTGCAGCTCTTGCACTTGCGGCGTGTGTTTAGCCTGCATCAATTCGCCTTTGCTATTCCAAGGCGCACCCTCACGCGGCAACCATGCAGGCACTTGCACGCCGCGTGCTTGCATATAACTTAGCAGCTCCGGGAAAGTACTGCCAAACCGCGCATGACGCCCTGCCGGATACCAAGTGAAATGCCCGATGCCCATCGACGCAAAATCTTCACCATCATTCCAATGCACTAAATTGCTGACATTGCCACCGCCTTCATTTTTGAAGATCTGATCGCCAATCACCTGCAATTCCACTTGAGATAATTCCGGCATCCCACCGCCAGCAGACGGCAAAGGGCGGGAAATATTTTGCGATGAATAATGTGAGGCATTTTGTGCAGCCGGATTATTCATCGCAAAGGTATTGCGTGGCGATTCTGTTGCACTGGTGTGTGGTACAGCACCGGCATTGCTACGGATGGCTTGAGAACTGGGGCTACACGCTGACAGCCCCACACTGGCAATGGCAGCCAAGGCCATAACGGCTTTTGCTTTCATTAATCAATCCCTCTTATTTTTATGTATTTTGGTGGGACTATAATGCAAATTCGCTCGTCGTGTTGCATTACCCGACGAGCGCTATTAACGGTACTTAAACGTTAGAATAACGGTAGGTATTGATCCGTTTTGACCAACCTGCCAACCAACGGGCTTCGTTACGGGCGGGTGGCGAATTGCGTACTCGACGCTCTAAAACACGGCTGGCAGCATCCGCAAACAAATGCAATGATTGTTGCCCCGGCTGACTCGGTTGCATGTCTTCCAGCACCTGCAATAAGCCCCAGTTCTGACCATTGTAACCACCGGAAGTGTTCAAGCCTTCGCCTTTGAAATTGACGTAATCCACCAATACATACCAACCACCGGGGGTATTCGCAATCGCGTTCAGATTTTGTGCCACGCGATTGCGTGAATGCGCAGGGGCAGCATTCACCAATTTCGGCATGGCACGCCGGGTACGATCCACAATATACGCCGCTTGTAACAAACGGGTTTGGTACAACAAATCTTGCAACTCACGCACTTGCCCGGTTTGCTTGGCACGCATCAACTCGGCTTTAGTCCGCCACGGTGCACCTTGGTAACGCGCTTGCTGCACCCAAGCAGGCAATTGCACCCCGTTGGATTGCAAATGCCCCAGCAAATCCGGGAAGGTATTGCCGAAACGTGCCGCACGCCCGGCGGGATACCACGTGAAATGCCCTAAGCCCATGGACGCAAAGTTTTCGCCATCATTCCAATGCACTAACTTGTCAGGGTCGCCGCCGCTTTCATTTTTGAAGATATGATCCGCAATCAGCAATAATTCTTGACCGGATAAAGTCGGCATCCCCGATACCCCAGCGCCAACGGCGGGTCGATAAGCTTGGCCTTGCATCGCCACTTGTCTGCTGCCACCGGATGAATGCTGGGCTTGTGTAGTCGCTGTTTTCTTTTTGGCAACCGTCGGCTTATTGTAACCAAACAGCAAATCATCGCTGTCATCCTCTTTAGCCGTATGGATAGTTTGGCTGCACCCTGACGTGCCAATAACAACCGCCAGTGCAAAAAGTGTTCCCCACGCTCGAATGCGCATGTCCTAAGCCCCTCGTGTAAACAGCATCTTAATTTTGAATAATTAGCGCTATTAATAGACCAGAGTAACTTTACCCATCCTTAATCAGTTATTTTTATCATTTTAAGGCATAAAAAACCCGCACAATGGCGGGTTTCTCAACAAAAATACGTCAGGCCGTAAAAGGCATTACTTGAGGAAAATTTGCCGGTAGGAAACATACATGCTCGCAAACATCCACGGCACTACCACCAGCAACCCCAGTAACAACGGAATCATCCCCAAAATCAGCAACACCACCATTAGCAATGAATACACAATCAAGGCCAACGGGTTACGCAAACACGCCTTAAAACTCATGCTCAACGCCTGAAACACCGGAACGTTATTCAACGCCACCAGTTGTGTCGCAAACCAGAACAACATCATCACCAACAACAACAAAATCACCCCAACCGCGATCAAGCCCGTGTTAACACCGCTCAGTAAATCTTCAGGTCTGCTCATCTCACTCTGCATGAGATCCATATTCATGCCGACAAATGCGCCGCCAATAATAATCCCGAACAGAATAACAATCCCCAGCGTCAATGCGCCCAAACCTAACAAGGGCACAAGGTTTTCTTTAAAACCTGCAAACAAATGCTCGAAGCGCAAGGTATCGCCCGCAGCAATCGCTCTAGCGCCCATCAAAATGCCACCCGTCAATACCGGCCCAATCAGACTGGAAACAATATCGCCCACCACCGGCACAATACCCAGCACAAACTGAATCACAAACAGTACCAGCGTGATCAGCACCCAGACAACGAGGTTACTTTTCACCAATGCCCAACTATCAGACAACCAGCTCAGGCCAGCACCCGCTGACAGCGCACGTGGCTCAGTCAGTAGCGTCAGATTACCGACATTTATCGGCGGGGGCGTCACATCTGACTGCGGCGGTTGGTAGGGATTCTTATCATTCATAAGGAATAACTCCTGATTTTTTATAATGAAAATGGACTCACGGCATACCCCTACTCAATGACCTTGGGCACGAGGTACAGCCCATTTTCCACTTCCGGCGCAATCGCCTGATACTTTTCCCGATGATCGGTTTCCGTCACCACATCTTCACGCAAGCGCTGCATCATATCCAGCGGATGCGCCATTGGCTCGACACCCTTGGTATCCACCGCGCTCAATTGATCCACCAAACTCAGGATATTGGACAAGTTTTGCGTATACGCTTCCAACCGATCATCCGGCACTGCCAGACGCGCCAGACGCGCCACTTTTTTCACTTCAGCCTCCGAAATTGCCATGCTCAGCCCTCCAGCTTCTGCTTCAGAATATCGTTCAAGGTATTGGGGTTCGCTTTTCCTTTAGAAGCCCGCATCGCTTGCCCCACAAAGAAGCCGAACAGCTTGTCTTTACCACTGCGGTATTCCGCCACCTGCCCCGGATTATTGGCAATGATTTCATCAATCACCGCTTCAATCGCACTGGTATCCGTGATTTGCTTCAAGCCCTTCTTGTCGATGATTGCATCGGCAGAGCCTTCGCCGTTCCACATCGCCGCGAATACATCCCGCGCAATCTTATTGGAAACGGTATTGTCCTGAATGCGCTTAAGTAATTCGATCAACGCCGCACTACTCACTGGAACAGCAGCAATCTCCATCTCATTGTCTGCCAAGGTTTTGCTGACTTCGCCATTCACCCAGTTCGCCGCAAGCTTCGCATCCCCGCAACCTTGCGCCACTGCCTCGAAATAATCCGCCACTTCACGGCTGAGCGTCAGCAAGCTGGCGTCGTAAGCCGTCAACGCGTATTCCGCCATGAAACGCTGTTTTTTGGCATCCGGCAATTCCGGCAGGGTAGCGCGTACCGCTTCAATATCCGCAGGCGTGATTTCCACGGGCAGCAAATCGGGATCGGGGAAGTAACGGTAGTCGTTAGCGTCTTCCTTGCTGCGCATCGAACGGGTTTCGTCCTTATCGGGGTCGAATAAGCGCGTTTCCTGCACCACTTTGCCGCCGGATTCGATAATGTCGATCTGACGTTCCACTTCGTGGTTGATGGCGCGTTCAATGAACTTAAACGAGTTCAAGTTCTTGATTTCGGCGCGTGTACCGAATTCTGCACCGGGGCGACGCACCGACACGTTGGCATCGCAACGGAACGAACCTTCCTGCATATTGCCATCGCCCACGCCGAGGTAACGTACCAGCGCGTGCAGCTTTTTCATGTACGCCACGGCTTCTTTGGCATTGCGCATGTCTGGCTCGGAAACGATTTCCAGCAACGGCGTACCCGCACGGTTCAGGTCAATCCCGGTTTGCCCTTGGAAATCTTCGTGCAGCGATTTGCCTGCATCTTCTTCCAAATGGGCGCGGGTAATGCCAATGCGCTTGGTTTCACCGTTTTCCAGTTGGATGTCCATGTGACCTAAGCCAACGATCGGCAGCTCGTACTGGCTAATTTGGTAGCCTTTCGGCGAATCAGGGTAAAAGTAGTTTTTACGTGCAAAAATCGAACGCGGTGCAATCTCGGCATCAATCGCCAGACCTAAGCGGATCGCCAATTCCACCGCTTTTTTGTTGAGCACAGGCAAGACACCCGGCATCCCCAAATCGACCAGATTGGCTTGCGTGTTTGGCTCTGCGCCGTAAGCGGTCGATGAACCCGAAAATATCTTTGAATTGGTGGCAAGCTGGGCGTGAATTTCCAGACCAATAACGGTTTCCCATTCCATGCGCTGTCCTCCTTACGCGAACTGGGCTGGCACTTGCGTGTGCCAGTCCGTCCATTGTTGGTACTGATGCGCAATGTTCAACATCCGCGCCTCCTCAAAATAATTGCCGACCAATTGCATCCCGACAGGCAAACCGTCCGCCGCAAAGCCGATGGGGAACGTCATCCCCGGCAACCCCGCCAAGCTGACTGGAATGGTGTACAAATCTTCAAGATACATCGCAATCGGGTCATCTTTTTTCGCGCCGATACCGAACGCAGTGGTCGGGCAGGATGGCCCCATGATCACATCGACATCCTTAAAGGCGGCTTCAAAATCCTGTTTGATCAACCGACGAACCTGCTGAGCTTTCAGATAATAGGCATCATAATACCCTGCGGAAAGTGCGTAAGTGCCGATCATAATGCGGCGTTTGACCTCATCACCGAAACCTTCCCAGCGGCTGCGCTCGTACAAATCCATCAAATCTTTCGGATTCTCGCAACGGTGTCCGAAACGTACCCCGTCAAAGCGTGACAGATTCGAGGAACATTCCGCCGGAGCAACCACGTAATACACGGGTACTGCGAGGTGGCTGTTCGGCAAGGTCACTTCCTTGATAATCGCGCCCTTCGCTTGGAATTCTTTAATGGCACGGTCAATCACTGCACCGACTTGCGCATCCAGCCCTTCCGCGAAGAACTCTTTCGGCAACCCAATCCGCAAACCTTCCAGCGAACCATTGAGGTTGGCGGTGTAATCCGGCACAGGCAAATCGACGCTGGTGGAATCGCGGCTATCCAAGCCCGCAATAACATTCATCGTAATCGCGCAATCTTCCGCCGATGGAGCCATGGGCCCGCACTGATCAAGGCTGGAGGCAAACGCAATCATGCCGTAACGCGAAATCCGCCCGTAAGTCGGTTTAATCCCAGTAATATTGCAGAACGACGCTGGTTGGCGAATCGAGCCACCCGTATCCGTCCCCAACGTCATCGGCGCAAGCCGTGCCGCAATCGTTGCCGCGCCACCGCCAGAACTGCCGCCCGGAACTTTAGTGGTATCCCACGGATTCCGCACATTCCCAAACGCCGAGGTTTCGTTGGAAGACCCCATCGCGAACTCATCCATATTGTTCTTGCCGAGCAAGACCCCGCCTGCCGCTTTGAGCTTTGCCGCCACATGCGCATCATACGGTGAGATGAAATTCGACAGCATATTCGAGGCGCAGGTCGTCCGCACGCCTTCCGAACAGAACAAATCTTTGAGGGAATACGGCACACCCGCCATTGCACCCGTCAGCTCGCCCTTGCGGATACGGTTGTCGATGTCCACGGCTTGCGCTTGGGCAGACTCGCGGGTGACGGTAATGTAGGCATTCAATTCAGGGTTGAAGCGGTCGATGCGGTCAAGATACGCATCGGTCGCTTCCATGACAGAAAATTTGCCCGTATGCACCCCGTCGTGAATGCCCTTCAAGGACAGGGTATGGATGGAATCAGCCTGCGACATGGTTTCTCCGTTATTGCCGGGGTAATCTATTAGCGACTTACTATAGTGTAAGCCGCTTGCCGCTGGCAACCTGCACAACACCGGTCAGAGCGGTGCTTCGCCGCGAATAATGTAATTGCCGCTAAAGCTGGCATTGCCGGGATGCATCAAAATATTGCCCAACATCAAATTGATGTCATTGTTCGGGCCGGTATAAAGTGTAGTGCCATCCAGATTGAAATCGGTGGAATAATAACCCGGCAATCGAAACGCCGCATTCACATTGGTATTTTCCGGCGCGACCAAAATAGCTCCCAATAACACACTGTTATCGCTACCCGGCCCACTCGCGATAATCGTATTGCTATTATTGGCATCTCCCGCCCACATCAATGCAACGCCCGAACTTTCCAAACGTGCCCCAACACTGTTATACACCTTGGTAGCAAGTGCCGTAAAATCTACCGCCGCCGGTATCCCACGGCTAACACTGACAGGCTCTTTGGTCATTACCGCCAAATGATTACGGTGACGTATGGCGATGTAATACAGGCCGTCGTCTGCATTGGTAATTGGCAACACTTTGGAGCCAGTGGCGGCATCCACAATATCGCCATCACGTTGCAGCAAGCCCGCCGCTACCGCTACCCGCTTACCAGGGTCGAAGACATTGCGCAATTCCACCAATACCCAATCCACCGGCGCATCGCCTCCCGTTGCCGCCAACACTGCCGCCGATGCGGTTTCCGTACCCTTGTAATCAAAGGGTGACACCATATCGGAAGAAGTTGCATAGCCAAACGCCGTCTTCAACTCCCCATAAGGTTGTAATTGCGGCATTAACCCCAAACGGTGCAAATCCCCGCGCATCATTTTATCAGTGGATTTGTAAGCCCCTTGCAACCACGCCCGCAGACTCACATTGACGAAAGGTACATCATCAATATTGGTCACTTTGGCAGTTATGCTTTGCGTCGCACTCAAACCACCTGCATCTGTCGCACTGACCACCACCGCATACGTATTGTTTTTGTCTGCATCCTTGGGAAGTTCATAATCGGGGGCAGCAATAAATTCCAACAGCCCAGTCGACGCATTGATCTTAAATAACGCCGCATCCGCACCGCCGCTGATGCTATAGGTCAAGGCTTCGCCATTGGGGTCGTTTGCTGTCGCCACCATGACCAAGGTTTTATTTTCTTCGACGTCTAAGGTAACAGTGGCTGCCCCTGCATGACTGGTCATCACCGGCGGCAAATTTTCCAAAACATCCATCACCACTAAATTAAGGGTTTGTGTCACCTGCTGTGCGCCATCACTGGCGGTCACTGTGACTACGTAGATATTATCTTTATTGCTGTCTTGCGGTTTCTCATAATCGGGCGCGACCGCAAAACTGAGCGTGCCGCCACTGCTGATCTGGAATAGCGCCGCATCCGCGCCACCGCTAATGCTGTAGGTAATCGCATCGCCGTCTGTATCGGTAGCCGTCACAATCGTCGCTATTTTTTGATTTTCCTCCACACTCAAGGTAGCACTCACGCCACCACCATCACTAATAATTTTGGGTGCAGCGTTTTCCACGCCATCCGTTACGGTGACGAATAACAATTGTGTGGTTTCAAACACGCCATCCGTCGCAATCACCGTTAAAATATAGATATTATCCTGATTGGCATCTTTAGGCGTTTCATAATCGGGCGCTTTAATGAAAGCTAATTTGCCACTATTGGTATTAATTTGAAACAGCCCATCATCCGCGCCGGTAGACAAACTGTAGGTAACGGTGTCGCCATCAGCATCCGTGGCGGTCACAGTCGTCACCGCTTGCTGATTTTCAGGTACGCTGATGTTTGCAGTGGCATTACCACCGTTGCTGGTAATGACCGGCGGCTTGCCTTCTTGCACATTGAGAATTTGCACGCGGATAAGTTGTGTATCCATTAACACACCGTCACTCACCATGACTTCCACTTCGTAGTAGTTATCATGATTAATATCTTGCGGCTTTTCGTAATCGGGTGCATTCAGGAAACTTAATTTGCCCGTACTCGCGGTGATTTTAAATAAATTGGCATCTGCACCGGCTTTAATGCTCAGCGTTAGCGGGTCGCCATTGGGATCAGTCGCAGTGACGGTGGTAACAGCCGTGAGGTTTTCTTCTAAACTGACGCTGGCGGTATTGCCTCCACCATTACTGGTAATCTGAGGGGCAGCATTTTCCACCACTTTCGTTACCGTGACGAATAACAATTGTGTGGTTTCAAACACGCCATCCGTTGCAATCACCGTTAATATGTAAATATTATCCTGATTGGCATCTTTAGGCGTTTCATAATCCGGCGCTTTGATAAAGGCTAATTGGCCGCTATTGGTATTAATTTGAAACAGCCCATCATCCGCGCCCGTCGATAAACGGTAGGTAACGGTATCGCCATCGGCATCCGTGGCGGTCACGGTTGTTACCGCTTGCTGATTTTCAGGCACATTAATCGTGGCGGTTGCGCTGCCCCCATTGCTGGTAATGACCGGCGGCTTGCCTTCTTGCACATTGAGAATTTGCACGCGAATAAATTGTGTATCATTTAACACACCGTCACTGCCCCTGACGTCTATTTCATAAATATTGTCACGGTTAGCATCTTGCGGCTTTTCGTAATCCGGGGCGCTAATAAAACTTAATCTGCCGGTACTGGTGGTAATTTTGAATAGTGCCGCATCCGCGCCACCGGTGATGTCAAAGGTTACATAATCGCCATCTGAATCAGTCGCGGTTACTTTAGTTACCGCTGTTACATTTTCATCCAAGCTCAGCGTCGCGCTCGTACCGCCGCCATTGCTGGTAATTTGTGGCGCAGCATTTTCGCTCGCATCCAGCACTTGCACCGTTAACGCTTGGGTATCGGTTAAACTGCCATCACTAGCAGTCACCACCACGTCGTACTTGTTGTTTTTATCCGCATCAATGGGGTATTCATAATCGGGCGGTGCGATAAAAGACAGCGCACCCGTCGCCGTATTCAGTGCAAAGCGCACCGCATCCACACCACTGAGGCTGTAGCTAAGCGCACTCCCGTCCGGGTCAGTCGCTTTCACGGTTGTGACCGCTGTTTGCCCCTCAGGAACAGACAGAACGGCACTCGCATTCCCACCATCACTGCTAATAACAGGCGGCTGATTCGCGGGTTTATCCACCGGATACACCGTAATACTAGCGGTATCGTCTTCACTCGACTTACTGGTGCGGTTAAAAGGCGTCGAGTCGGGATCTTCATTGAACGCAAAAGTAATTTCCCCGTCAACGCGATAATTGCTCGCCGTTCCCACCCGCGCCCGAATTTTCAGGATTTTAGAACCACTCGCCGGAACCACATCCGCATCCCACACGCCAGTATTGGGGTTGTAACGCCCGCCAGAATCATCGCTGACCCACGTCAAACCAACCGGCCATTCCAACTCCACCTGCACCAAACTGGTCGCAATAGCCGTGGCATTTTTGAGCGTATAACTCAGCTCCACCTCGCTGTTCCATGCCGGATTCGGGGTATTCACTGCGGCCTGCAAGGACAAGTCGACTGGCGTGGATTTGGTACTCGTTAGCCACTTAAAAAATGCGCCAGAATCATAAGCCGGGTCGCCCGCATCCGCCAACGCCAGCTTGACATGGTAAGATTGCCCCGGTGTCAAACCGTCCAAAGACGCGGTAATCGGGCGCGTATAACCATCCAATTGCGTCGAGGTGCTACCGCTGCCATTACCATTGTCTACAAAGTAAGCTACATTATTCAGATTACAAGCCGCCCCGTTCTGATTAGCACCGGGCTTGCCTGCATTGACATTATTGACGGCTATTGCTTCGCCGGTATCCGGTAAAAATGCCGCATTCTTTGTTCCCGTCAATCCGGGGCCAGAGACGAACAAACCGAAGGCATCGTTAAAACTGCTACACACGTATTCAGGGTATTCCTCTGAACCAAACGCAAACACAAAGTTAAGCCTATCCCCTTGCGGGGTAATGTCAAACTCAATGATCGCGGGGTCGTATTTGGCGTTCGCGCTAATTTTGCCAAGATCAAGGTCAAGGTATTGCACCTTGGTATTGTGCGAATACGCCGCGCCATTATTCGGTGCTTGAATACTACCCAGATTCCCGGTATTCAGAAAAACCCCACTTTTCACGCCCCAAACGTCACCGCCGTTGCTGAAAACGCCGTATTGTTGGGAGACACCCCGTGGAATAGAAAGATTGTTTACCGATAAGCCGGGGCCATCTAGCAAACTCGTCATATCGGTGGGAGTGGCATTAGGATTATAGGCAGGGGCTGCCTGTGTCAATGTGCCATAAAAAAGCATCAACAGGATGCCCAATGACGTTAGTCGATTGTATTTCATAGTATTAATAGCCCCAGCGCTCTTATCTTTATTGTTCATTAAGCTTTTTTTGATACGTAGCTTATGTATTTAATCATAACCAATAATCCAAACTAATTCTATAAGTCATTCCACTTATCCGAATGTACCGTTCACGCCTTCACCCTTCACCTGACTAGCCCCATAATGCTGACGACCCCATACCCCCGATAACTACAATAAAACCAAGGGTTTTGACATGCTTTCACGCAGTTTAGCGACGACCATTCTCATGAGCACGCTCACCAGTGCAGCGACACCAACGTATGCCAACCCGCCCATTTGGGAATCTTGGTCACAGATGCAACCGCAACGCGGTGAATTCGCACCCAGTCGCGCGGGCGTTTTACAACCACGGCTGCAATTAGCAACGTATTCCCAACCGAGTATTGCGATCAGCCCCGTCGAAACCGGGTTACGTGATCTCGCCCGCTCACTGGAAGGCAAGGCATTGTGGGAACGCCAAGCCCCCTTGGGCAGCAATATCGTCAACAAAACCCTGATGGAAACCATTCAGCAGTTGCTCTATTGGCGCGGTGATTGGTTTCCGGCAACACTCCGCCAACAATTTGAGTTGATTCCACTCACTGCCCAGCAAGCAAAAACGGGGCATTTTACCGGTTACTACACCCCCATTTTAACGGGCAGCCGCACTCGCACCCCGCAATTCAGAGTGCCGATATACCGTGAGCCGCAAGGCAATCTCAGCCGTTTAAGCCATGCCGATATTGCTAATGGTGCTTTAGCCAACAAAAATTTAGAGGTGGCGTGGGTAGAAGACCCCTACATGCTTTATATGGCGCAGGTACAAGGTTCCGCGCAAATTCGCTTCACCGACGGCACCGCCAGTACCCTCGATTACGCGGGCAATAACGGCAAAGACTTCCGCCCCGTATCGTCTTATCTGCAAGCCAAAGGCTACAATATCGGCAGCATGACACACGAAAACGTTGGGCGTTGGTTGCGCGAACACCCAGACATTATGCATGAAGCCCTGTTGAGCAACCCGCGTTATATCTTTTTTCATGAAACCCAAGGTTTGCCCCAAACAGCATCGGGGACATCGGTCATACCCGGTCATACTGTCGCGGTAGACAGCCGCTATATCCCGCACGGCTCCGTCTTACTCGCGGAATTGCCGCGCGTGAACAGTCAGGGGAAAAAAGTAGACGGCACGGAATGGCGGCTCCTATTTGCGCAAGACCATGGTCGGGCGATTCAAGGCAAAGGGCGTTTCGACTTATACACCGGGGTTGGCAATAGCGCAGAATCTGCCGCGTATGCCATATCAGGGATGCATCGCGCCTTCTTACTGGTGCGCAAATCTGGCTAAACACTGCTAAAATCCTGTGGCGCTCTATCGTGTTGGCTCTGCTGGCTTTGCGTGACAATAACGGAAAAATCGTGCACCATGAGTGATCTTTATTGCTCGTAACTGACGGTAGATCGGATGACGGGGGCGTTATCCCGATCAGCATTAATTTTTTCGCAGGTTGAACTGTACAGGCAATTTTGACATCCAAGGCTATACTAAGCAGAATAAATTATTGATTTAGACACAGGGTTTTCATTTATGTTGGGTTATATTGACTGGATTATTATTCTGGTTGCGCTACTCGCCGCTATCGGGGCTGTATTGTTGCTACTGCCGCAAACAAACAGCAAGGAAACCCAAGAGCTGCGGGTTATCCGCCTGCAAGCCGAAGCCGACCGCAAAAAAGTCGCCGATGTGCTCGAAGTGACCCAAAATGGCGTACAAGATGCCGAGCAGCTACTGAGCAAACTCAAATCGCAAGTTGAGCAAACCACGCGCACCTACGAAGCCAGCCAAGCCCGTGCCGAACAAGCCGAACGCATTATTGAACGTGTCACCACGGCTGAACAAGAAATCCGCGATATTTCCAGTCAGCTCGGCGACCGTTTGCAACACCTGCAAAGTTACTGGGATGAACAACTGGGCGATTCGGTGGAAAGCGTCAAACGTATCCGCAGCAAATTGCACGAAGGTCTCACCCAAGTCGATGACAGCTTGGTGCGTTTGCGCGAACAAGAAAAAATGGCACAAGGCTTTACCCGCCGTCTGATCGAACATCACCACGAGCAGGCCAATAACCAGCAAGAAAATGCACGGCTTTCCGCTGAAGTTCACAACCGTTTGGAAGCCATGCTCAAAGAATCCAGCCACTTGCTCGAACAAATGCAACGCTATCAACAGGATGCTGACAATGTATTCCTGAAATTCAATACCGAAATGGACGGTTTGGAAACTCAAGCCAGCGAACGTTTCAGCACCCTGTTCCAAACCACCGATTTGGCGCGTCACGAACTCAGCTCTGGGTTGGAAGAAAGCCGCAAACACGTCGAAACCATGCGCCGCCGCGAAGAACAAAGCAACGACCTCAGCCGCCGCATTCACCAGCAATTCGAGCAAATCGACCACATCCGCGTCGAGCGCATCGCCAAAACCTTGGATTTGACCGAACAAATGTCCACCGATTTGCACAAAGGCATGGAAAACGCCCGCGACCTGCTGTTCTCGCTCGAAGTAGCCGTGCAACACGTCACAGCCAGCTTAGACAGCAAATCGTCCAGCCCCCATGTTGCACCTGCCCCTGCACCAGAGCACAGCGACGAACCCACCCCGCTCAAATTGGTCACAACACCCGCAGACGCATCGAATACCGATGACATGAACAGCGAAGTAACGGATGAAGCAAGCCCGCTTGACGATAACGAAGTCAGCAACCTCGCAGAAATCGGCAATCTGAAACCCATTAAAATCGTAGAAGACGAGCCAACGCCACACAATTTACTGGCGCTGCGGGCATATCGCTAAAGCCACTTCACTCTTTTTCATGCAATTGTAATTCCCACATCCGCTGGTACTGCCCGTGCAGTGCCAGCAACTCCGCGTGAGTCCCCTGCTCCACCACCTGCCCTTTATCCAACACCAAAATCCGATCCGCATCCACAATCGTCGATAAGCGGTGCGCAATCATCAGCGTGGTATGCCGCCCCGCCACTTCGTGCAAAGTTTGCTGAATCGCCTGCTCGGTAGCGCTGTCCAGTGAGGAAGTCGCTTCATCGAAAATCAAAATCGGTGGCTGTTTCAGAATCGCCCGCGCAATCGCCACACGCTGCTTTTCCCCACCGGATAATTTCAACCCACGTTCACCGACCACGGTTTCCCAGCCATCCGGCAAACTCTCGATGAACCTGCGGATTTGCGCCATGTCAGCGGCGCGTTCAATCTCCGCTTGTGTCGCTTGCGCATTGCCGTATTGCAGGTTGTAACGAATCGTATCGTTAAACAGCACGGTATCCTGCGGCACAATTCCAATCGCTTTGCGCAAACTGGCTTGCGACACGTGCGCAATATCCTGCCCGTCAATCAGCACACGCCCGCCCGTGACATCGTAAAAACGGTAAATCAAGCGCGATAATGTCGACTTCCCCGCCCCACTATGCCCCACCACCGCGAGTTTTGTTCCGGCAGGCACGCTAAAACTCACCCCGCGCAAAATTTGGCGTTCCGCCTGATAACCGAAATCGACGTGCTCAAAACGGATTTCACCCTGCGTTACTTGTAATTCAGTCGCGTTTGGTGCATCGCGCACCTCCTGCGGGGTTTCCAGCAAACGAAATACCATGTCCATATCCGCCAGCGTGTATTTTACTTGCCGATACACAATACCCAACGACCCCAGCGGCAAAAACAATTGCAGCATAAACGCATTCACCATCACCAAATCACCAATGCTCATGGTGCCGTTGACCACGCTATTCGCCGCCAAAAACATAATAATCGTGACACCAATCGCAATAATCGAAGACTGCCCGAAATTCAACAATGACATCGAGGTTTGGCTTTTCACCGCCACATCTTCCCATTGCGCCAACGTGTGGTCGTAGCGGCTCATTTCCAATTTTTCGTTATTAAAATACTTAACCGTTTCGTAATTGATCAAACTGTCCACCGCCTGATTACTGGATTGCGAATCCAAACGGTTCATTTCATGGCGATGATCCATGCGCCACTCGGTAATTTTGACGGTAAAAATCACGTACACCGCCACGGTTGCAAACGTCACCAAGGCAAAGGCAGGCGCGTAATTCCCCAGCAGAATCACCGCCACCAAGGTAAATTCCACCGCAATGGGAATAATGCTGAACACCATGAAATTCATTAAGGTACTGACCGAAGCCGTGCCACGTTCCAAATCACGGCTGATCGCGCCGGTTTTGCGTTCCAGATGAAAGCGTAACGACAAATTATGCAAATGTTCCAACACCCGCACCGACATTTTGCGCATCGCGTGGTAACGCACCCGCGCAAACACCGTATCGCGCAATTCATTGAACAGCGCACTTGCCAACCGCAACGCCCCATACCCCAGCAGCAATATCACCGGCAATACCAACACCTGTTCCGGCTTGCCCTGTAAGCCATCCACAATATCCTTGAGGAACAGCGGCACACCCACATTCGCCACTTTCGAGGCAATCAGGCACGCCAACGCAAACAAGGCTCGCCCCCGGTATTCCCATAAAAACGGCAGTACGGATTTGAGATTGTGCCAGTCACGGCGGTTTTTATCGGGGCGTTCAGTACGGTTGGGCATCATCTTCCTGTCTGTATCCTTTATTCTGTCATGGCATGATAGTATCCCATCCACGACAGAACGCATCCAGAAAATCCATACCCAAACGAGGCATCACACTCGTTACAATCTTAATCAACCGAGCAGCGAACTACCACACAGGGTTACTTTGCTACAATTGACTTTTTTGGCAAATTACCTGATACAATGAAATTGGCTGCAAATAATCCATTATTAGGATTTAATAAGACATTACCAAGCAACATATTAAGATCATTTCCGGGGCCAGAATATAATGTCACGCCATCCATATTAAGATCAGTTGGCAAATAGCCTTCTAAACGAAAATTGCTATTAAACTCAATGTTATCTGGGCTTGACAGTATTTTACCTAATAGCGCATTGCCATCATTACCGGGGCCGTTTGCAATCAAATCATTATTCATACCTGCATCGCCTCCCCACAAAACAGCGTTATGAATACCCTCAAGACGAGCCGATAAACCATAAGTGACCGTAGTAGGTAATGTAAAGTCAACAACAACCGGCGTTCCATTCAAAGTTACGGGATTCTTCAGCATAATCCCTAGGTGGTTACGGTGACGAATTCCAATATAATAACTACCAGGCAAAATTCCCGCAAACTGTAATATAGAATCGCCTGTTGTTGCATCAACTAAATCACCATCCCGTTGAATAATCAATGCCTTAGTTGCCAGTATGGACGTGGCATCTGTAGCAGCGCGTAAATCCAACAACATCCAGTCGACTGGAGCATCAGCACCAACCAAACCACGCACTGATGCACTTAGATTCTCAGTTCCTGAATACGCAAAAGGAGGTGAACGGTAAGGCTGAACTGTAGGCAATTTACCCCCTAATCTAGCTGCCATTAAACTCGTAGAACTTTCATAAGCAGCCTGTAACAAGGCTTTTGCTTGTAAACGTGCACTGGCAGGGGCACAACTGACACTTGAACCATAATTTCCTTTATAATGATTCACGGTTAAGCCATCCCAGCCAACATTATTAAACTGATTTCCCGGATTACTCTGTCTAGAATTAGGAATGCTATTAAATGGATCGTTATTATCCATAATGCTTACACTTCCTTTACACCCAGATTCATTAGCATTTCTGAAATTAAATATTTCAAGCTCTTGTCCTGCCACCCAAGGAAATGCAGTCGTCCCGCCCGGAGTAAAGGAAAAAGACAAGTAATCAGCAGCACTGTCTTCTAGCGGGGCATCACTACGGCTAGTTTGTGTCCAATTCACACCGGAGAACAAGGTTTGCACCCCAGTAGTAACAAAACGACCATCCTCTAACCCATGTGGTACTTTCAGTGTTATCTGCCCAGTCATGCTTATGTTTTGCACTGGTGTTATCGTAGGACGCATGAAAACACGGTAAACCCCACTTGCCACATCACGACGCAAGGTATACTCCAAAACTGGTTTCTGACTTTGACACGTTGCAGAGCCACCATAATTTCCGAGATAATCGTTATCATCCGTTTTCCCCCAACCTGCGTTAGCAAATTGATTGCCGGGGTTCGTACCAGCAGAATTATTCGGAGCCGCTGGCGGTTGATTGAACGGGTCAGTGTTGTTATCCATTAAGGTAACACTCCCCAAGCAAGGCCCAGCATTTTTGAAACTAAAAACCTCCTGTTCTACTCCGGCTTTGAAAGCAAATGCTCGCACATCAATGGGAGTGAAATTAAATGTCAAGTAATCAATGGTTTTGTTTTCCGACGGCGCATAGACTTCCGAGCTGAGAGACCAGTTAGTGCCTGCTTTAGTTTTAATATCAGACACTGTAAATTTTTGGTCACCAATTGCATGAGGAACTAGCAACGTTAAGTTTGCTGTCATACTCAAGTCTGCTGTAGGTGTGGTAGTAGGGCGTAAAAATACGCGGTAGCGGCTGTCTATTGAGTCCCACGCAACTCGGTATTCAACTCCTCCTGAAGAAGATGCTAATTGATTTTGACACGTTGCAGCTCCACCGTAATTTCCGAGATAGTCGTTATCATCTATTGCTCTCAAACCTGCATTGGCGAATTGATTGCCGGGGTTCGTACCAGCAGAATTACTCGGAGCCGCTGGCGGCTGATTGAACGGGTCAGTGTTGTTATCCATTAAGGTAACACTCCCCAAGCAAGGCCCAGCATTTTTGAAACTGAAAACCTCCTGTTCTATTCCAGCTTTAAAAGCGAAAGCGCGGGTATCAATCATATTAAGTGAGAAAGAGAGATAGTCGATCGTTTTGGCTTCAGTTGGCCCAGATACTGCCGCACCCAGTGACCAGATTGTACCCGCTTTCGACTTGATGTCGGTCACGCTAAATTTGCTTGTACCCGTAGCATGAGGTACGCGTAATGTAACTTGCCCTGCCATACTAATATCTGGGAAAGGAGTGGCAGTTGGGCGAATATACACATGGTAACGCTGATCCAAGGCACTCCATCCAATTCGGTATTCAACGCCTGCACGAACAGGCATTAATAATGGATCAGTCCCATAAACATGCACTTCATCCCCATCGGAGTAGCCATCACCATCTGTATCTGGGTTATGTGGATTTGTACCGAGAATTATTTCATCACCATTCTTGAGACCATCACCATCTGTATCAATACTATCATGACAGTCTGCATTATTAGATCCGTAGTTACCTAGGTAGTTATTTTCATCTGATCCACCCCACCCTAAATTAGTAAACTGATTGTTAGGATTAGTGCCCTCAGAATTGTTACTACCTTTCAATAGTGGCGCATTGAAAGGATCTGTTGGATTATCAATCAGTGCAATCGCACCAATACACTTGCCAGAGTTGCCAAAACTGAAGACTTCTTTTTCCTCACCAGCTTTCCATTGGAAAGCATCAGATTTGATCATATTCAAACTGAAGGAGAGATAGTCTACGCTTCGATCTTCAGAGGGAGCATCCACCCTTGAATCGTTTGACCAAATAGTGTTGGTGACAGTAATTCTAGGGTCATGAACCGTAAACGCATCTGCTCCCGTGGCGTGTGGAACGCGGATGGTGAACTGCCCAGTCATGCTCATGTCTTTTGGCACTGGCGTGGCGTTGGGTTTCATAAAAACGTGGTAACGATCATCTTTTGTATCCCAACGGATAGAATATTCCAACGTTTGTGCTGACAAAACAACACTATTCAATAACAGACAGAATAGGCCAAAAATCCAACTAAGGTATGTTGAGATATTTCTAGTAGACATATTTATTTTTTATATATAGATGGTATACCGATTATTGGTCTCTCTGGTTGATTAAGCCAGTACCATTCGTCTGTAACAGCCAACTTGAATGACTAGAGATGGGAATCGGTAGTGTTAAATCACACGGTTAATGCGTCATATCACACGAATACATTAGTATATTATAAATAATTAAAATAAAAATCAGTCACTTAATCGTTGGCACAGTCATTGCCTTAGCATCGGTAACAAAAATTTTGGAAGGTTCCCCCATGCAACATGCCCGCACGCATTTAACCCTGCTCAGTTCTCTGTTGATCTTCAGCGCTGCTGTCTGTGCCGAAGACACCTTGGTCGTCGACATTAAATCCACCAAAAAAGCCCCCTCCCCCAACGAAGTACAACCACTAGCCGCCGAACGCAGCGCCGTGTTGCCCGCTGATGGTGGCGATTTCCTCAAGCAATTGAATGGCGTATCGGGCAGTCGCTTTGGCGGGCGCGGTATCGAACCCATCATTCGTGGGCAATCCCAAACCCAGCTCAACGTGTTGCTGGACGGTGCTTACGTGCATGGCGGTTGCCCCAATCGCATGGATCCTCCCGCGAGTTGGGCAGCCTTGGAAACCTATGAAAGCGTTAAAGTGGAAAAAGGCGTACAAACCTTGCAACACGGCTCCGGCGGCAGCGGCGGCACGGTGCTATTCGAGCGCGACACCCGCAGCATTCTTGACCCCGAAGACGGCTGGAGTGGCAAAGCCTCCGCCACCACCATGAGCAATGGCGTGAAACACGATGTCTCCGCCGATGTCACCAAAGCTTTCCAAAAAGGCTATGCGCGTGTTTTCACACAGGATAGAGACGCTGACAATTACGAAGACGGCGATGGCAAGGAAGTACGCTCTTCTTATCAGCACAAACAAGCCGGTGTCGTGTTGGGTCTTACCCCAACCGAAGACCGTTTGCTCGAATACAGCTACGAAAATAACGACTTTTCTGATGCGCTGTATCCCGGTGCGAGCATGGATAGCCCCGAAGAATCCGGCTCTATCCAACGCCTCAAATACAAAGATAAGCTAGACAGCAAAATCAACAATATTGAAGCCGACGTATACAGCAGCAATATTGACCATTTGATGGACAATTACAGCCTGCGCCCCCAGACCGGCACAAAAATGGCTGTTCCCACCACATCGGATACCGTGGGCGGCAAACTGGCACTCACCTCCAGCATTGGCGATACCGATGTCACTTACGGGCTGAACGTGCAAAACCGTGAACGCGATGCTGCCATGAAAAACATGTCCGCCCCCGGCACGCCCACCACCAACCTCATGTGGCCGGGAGCCAGCACCGACCAAACCGGCATTTTCGCCGAAGCCACCCGCAAATTCGCGACAGGCGATAAACTGAAGTACGGGGTGCGCGTTGACCAAGTGGACGCGGCGGCTGCCAAAGCAAGCGTAGTCGCAGGCGGGCGCACCGCCAACCAAAACTACACCGCCGTTTATGGCTACGGTGCAACCGACAAAACAGAAACCAATGTCAGCGGCTTGCTGCGCTACGACAAAGCCCTCAATGACACCACCACCGCGTTTGCTGGCGTCAGCCGCACGGTGCGCACCGCCGACGAAACCGAACGTTTCATCAGCAAATGGGGCATGACCGCACCGGATCGTTGGGTCGGCAACCCCAACATTAACCCCGAAAAACACAACCAACTCGACCTCGGCATCAGCCAGCAACGCGGCAAAGTGCGCTGGACAGGCACAGTCTTCGCCGACCAAGTAGACGATTACATTCTGCGCGACAAAGTAACCACGGGCGCACAAACCGGCGCACAAATCTACCGCAATGTCGATGCTGAAATCCTCGGTGCAGAACTCGGCGCAGAAACCAAATTAACCGACAAACTCCGCCTTGCCGCTGATGTGGCCTATGTCAAACGTACCGACACCACCGATGATCGCCCGATTGCGCAAACCCCGCCCGTCAACGGTAAAGTGCAATTGGACTACAATGCAGGCAAATGGAGCGCTGGCACACGGGTACGCTTTGCCGCCGGGCAAGATCGCATCGACACCGCCATGATCGGCGCTACCGAAGTCGGTGAAAGCGCAGGCTATACCACCCTCGACACTTACGGGCGTTACAACCTCAATAAATCGACGAAAGTACGCTTTGGGGTAGATAATGTCCTCGATAAAACTTATTCCGAACACGTCAGCCGCCGCAACTTAGACTTGGGTGGCACGGTTGAACGAGTGAATGAAGCCGGGCGCAGCGCATGGCTGAAACTCGAAACTGAATTTTGATCTTGTACAGGAAACACACGATGAAACGTTTATTACACACCGCCGCCTTGGGCATTTTGCTGTCGATGACCGTCGCCTGCCAAGCCGATGCGGATAAATCAGCCGCCGCCGCACCTGCGACCAGCACAGCAGCCGACAGCGTAACCGTAGAAGCGCCATTTGTACGGGCAATACCTCCCGGTCAGCCAAATAGTGCGTCCTTCATGACCTTGGTGAACACGTCCGACAGTGACCACAGCGTGAAATCGGCAGCCAGCCCCGTTGCCGCCACGGTGGAATTACACACCCACACCAACAACAACGGTGTGATGGAAATGCGCCAAGTTCCACAAATTGACGTACCGGCTAAAGGCCGTACCGAATTAAAGCCGGGTGGCTTGCATGTCATGCTGATTGGTTTGCAGCAAGAGCTGAAAGTGGGCGAAACGGCTGCGATCACCCTGACGTTTGAAGACGGCAGCACCACCACCGTGAATGCACCGATTCAGGAAGTCATGCCCGCGAAACACTAAAACTGCGCGAATTCACACCACACTTTTCGGGAGTAGCGGCTGCGCTGCTCCCGGAATCCGCCCAAACCCAACCAACTTGCGTTTCCAATAACCTTCTAATTTGGTGGTGGTAATCGCTTTGCCGGTGCGCGGGGCATGGACAAATTTATTGCTGCCCAAGTAAATCCCCACGTGACTGACTTTCTGACCGCGTGTTCTGAAAAATACCAAATCTCCCCGATTAGCGTCTTTATGCGGAATTTTCAGCGCCACTTTGTATTGCCCGGCAGCGGTACGCGGAATGTTAACGTTTGCGCCTTTCCCGAAAGAATATTGCGTCAAACCGCTGCAATCGAAGCCTTTCATGGGCGTATTGCCGCCCCAGCAATAACCTTTACCGCATTGCTTAAGGGCACACAAGGCTACTTTGTCGAGTGGGGTTATCGCTTTTGCAGCAGCGACACGCGGTTGCTGGGGAATGGGCGTTATATGCGCAGTAGATGCCGCCTGACTCACTGGAGGTTGGGGGGATTTGTCGGGCTGGATGCTGTGTAGCGGGGTAAGGTCTGCCACACGCGGATTCAGGCTACACCCCGCCATCGTTAACATGGCTGAACCCAACACGGAATATTTTAACGCTGACACCTGATGACTCAACATACACAACCTCGCCACACCTGATAGACTCACCATAGGTTTTGGCAGAGAGTGGGCGATTGTGCCGTGCTGGACTGACTAAAGGCTGAAAATAAGCGCCAGCCTGCACTTGATCACGTTATTGTTAGGCAAGCACTTGTTTTTTCAAGCGATAATTTAGCGCATCACGGCTAATTCCCAATAACCGAGCGGCATGGGTCTTGTTGTTTTGAGTGCGTTCCAAGGCTTGAGTCAACAAGTCGCGCTCTAGTGCTTCCAAATTGACGCCTGTTTCCGGCAGGCTGAAAGGCTGGCTCGCCGCAACGACTGGCGCACGAATTTCCAACGGTAAATTACTCACGGCAATCTCACGACCTGCCAGCAAAATACTCAAGCGTTCACACAGATTGCGCAATTCACGCACATTGCCCTGCCAAGCGTGATGCTGCAATTGCAAGCGTGCTTCCTTAGCGAAGGTTGCTATCGGCAGTTTGTGTTGCGCCGCAAATTGTTGTAAGAAATGCTGACTGAGCAGCGCAATGTCTTCCTTACGCTCCCGCAACGCAGGCAACTCCACTGGCACAATATTGAGGCGGTAAAACAGATCCTGGCGGAAAACGCCGCTTTGCGCCATTGCATACAAATCGCGGTGCGTGGCGGCTAATACCCGCACATTCACACGCTTGGCGTGCGCTTCACCCAAGGGTTGAATTTCGCCGGATTCGAGGAAACGCAGCAGTTTGGCTTGCAGATTCAGGGGCAATTCACCGATTTCATCCAAAAACAGCGTGCCACCGTCAGCCGCACTGATTAAGCCGACGTGGTGATGATCTGCCCCGGTGAATGCGCCCTTACGATGCCCAAATAATAGCGATTCCGCCAAGGTTTCCGGCAATGCGGCACAGTTAACCGTGATAAATGCTTGTTGGCGACGCGGACTCATCGCGTGCATGGCGTGCGCCACTAGCTCCTTACCCGTGCCGGACTCACCGGTAATCAGCACGCTCGCATCGGTTTGCGCGATCAAATGCGCGGAACGCAATACGGCTTCCATCAGGGGGGAACGGGTGAGAATGTCATCAAACTGCATGGTAACGCCTGCCATTTTCGTCTATGTTCAACGGGTTTGGCATAATCTAGCATTATTTTACGAATGATTGTCATGACTTAGCGCAGCTTTTTTGAATTAACGGAGGAATGTGTGCATATCGGCATTGATTTAGGCGGCACCAAAACCGAAGTGCTGTTATTGAATACCCACGGGCAGGAAACTTTTCGCAAACGCCTGCCAACCCCGCAGGGGCAATACGCGGCGATTTTGCATACCATCCAACAATTGGTGGATGAGGCAGAACAACACGCCGGGCAACCATGCAGCGTGGGTATTGGCACACCCGGTGCAATTTCCCCCGCTACAGGTTTGATGAAAAATTCTAACTCGGTAGTCTTGAATGGCAAACCGTTACGCACCGCGCTGGAAAGCTTGTTACAACGCCCGGTGCGGTTGGAAAATGACGCCAATTGCTTGGCACTGTCCGAAGCAACGGACGGCGCGGCTGCGGGTGCTGCCGTGGTGTTCGGCGTAATCGTCGGCACGGGGACAGGCGCGGGCATTGTGGTGCATGGCAAGGTCTTAACCGGTGCGAATGCGATTGCAGGCGAATGGGGGCATAACCCGCTGCCTTGGCCTGAACCCGCAGAATTACCGGGCAAAGCTTGTTATTGCGGCAAACACGGCTGTATTGAAACGTGGCTTTCTGGCACGGGGTTTCAGGCTGAATACCAATTAGCCACCGGCACGACGCTTGCCGCCGCCGAGATTGTGCAGTTAGCGACAGCAGGCGACGTTATCGCGGAACAATGTTTGCAAGCTTACGAAGAACGCATGGCAAAAAGCCTTGCGCACGTCATCAATATTCTCGACCCCGATGTGATTGTATTGGGCGGGGGGATGTCGAATATCCAACGGCTTTACACCAACGTGCCGCAACGCTGGGGCAACTACGTATTTTCTGATCAAGTTAACACCCGTTTGGTTGCGCCTCATTTTGGGGATTCGAGTGGCGTTCGTGGTGCAGCGTGGCTAGGCGCTAACCACCACCGCCTCGGTAGAAACGGTTATTGACGGCGGGTTTGGATGGCGGCGGCTCTTTCGCTACCCGTTGTTCCAGAGATGCACTCACTTGGGGCATTGCCTCTTGCCGAGGCGGGCAAATGGGCTGAATGCCAAGCAAGGTTAAGCTGGCTTGGTGATCAAGTGCGGCGCTGTCGCGGAATGGAAGTGACTGATTTTCTGAAAAAGAGCAGGAACCGCCGGTAGTTTCCAGCAAACTCAACAGCGCCGCTTGCCCCTGATCACGGCGGTGCGTGCAATGGGTCAGTTTGCCCGCATTGATCGCGAAGCGGCAGGAGGTATTGTTATCGGTGGCAATATAAAAGGTGCCGGTCTGCTTATAGCCAAGCACACTAGCCAAATGGCTCAGAATCTGCGCCAAGGAGAGAGGAGAATGCTTTTCCATAGAAGCCTCTGGGTAGTCATACACTAGTTATTGGTGGTTCTTGGAAAGGTAGCAATAAGCGTACCACCTGACTGAAATCTTCCGGTGGCGACGCCGCTAATTTCAGGGCTGCATGAGAATGAGGGTGTACACATTCTAAGCTTGCCGCGTGTAACAGCAGCCGCTGGCAGGCAAATTGTTCGCGAAAAAAACGGTTATGCTTGCCGTTTCCGTGTGTAGTGTCACCGATCAGATGGTGGGAGATGTGTTTCAAGTGACGGCGCAATTGATGCTTGCGCCCTGTTTTAGGGCATAGCTCTACCAAGGAATAGCGGCTGGTGGGGTAACGATCCACCGCATACGGCACTTCAAAACTCATTAAACGCTGGTAATGACTGACGGCTGGCTGCGCGGGTTTATTTTGGTCGGCTTGTGAATCCGCCAGCTTGTCGAGTTCTTCGGTGAGCGGGTGATCAATCACGCCTTGTTCGGGGGTACGCCCGCGCACGATTGCGAGGTAAGTTTTCTGCACTTGCCCTGCGGTGAATTGCGCATTCAAGCACCGTGCCGTGTCACTATCCAGTGCAAACAGCAAGACACCGGAAGTCGGTTTGTCGAGTCGATGCACGGGGTAAACTTTCTGCCCAATCTGATCGCGGGTAAGCTGAATCGCAAAACGGGTTTCGTGGCGGTCAATCAGGCTGCGATGCACCAACAAGCCGGAGGGTTTGTTGATTGCCACCAAATGTTCATCGCGGTAGAGGATTTCCAGCATACTAATCGTGTCTTCTTTACTGTTGTATCAAAAGGTTGCAGAGTAATGGGCAAATACTAACAACGATAAACACCCCAACCGAGGAGGAGAACGATGAAAACCGTCAGCGATATTCTCGCCAAAAAAGGCAGTGAAATACTCAGTATCAGCCCAACTGTCACCGTGATTGATGCCGTGAAAGCAATGGCGCAGCAAAAAGTCGGCGCATTGCTGGTACTGGAAGCAGGCAAACTCAGAGGCATTGTGTCAGAGCAGGATTACACCCGCAAAGTGATTCTGACCTGCCTCAATGCCGAACAAATGTTAGTGCAAGACATTATGACGCGGCAGGTCGTGGTCACGCGACCCGACCAGCCGGTTCAGGAAGTGATGGCAATCATGACCGAGCGCCGCATTCGCCATTTGCCGGTAATGCACAATGGCGAATTGGTCGGGCTGGTTTCCATTGGCGATTTAGTCAAGGAAATCATCTCGGAGCAGCAATTCATTATCGCGCAACTGGAAAACTACATTCACGGGTAAAACCCAGCGCCCTGCCAGTCCTTACAGCGCTGCTAATGTCGGATAAACCTTCCGGTATGCCGTCAGCAAACGCTGGTGCGTGTCGCAACCGTGCAATTCCAACGTTGGCGCGGTAATACCCCAGAAGCGCACGCTGCCATCCAG
Source organism: Thiothrix subterranea (assembly GCF_016772315.1). Lineage (NCBI taxonomy): Bacteria > Pseudomonadati > Pseudomonadota > Gammaproteobacteria > Thiotrichales > Thiotrichaceae > Thiothrix > Thiothrix subterranea. Next base: position 1,518,646 of record NZ_CP053482.1, read on the forward strand.
CAAGGCTTGCGCCTGTTGCAACGCGGTTTCACCGTACAATAAACCCACATTTGGCATATAACCCGCCACATCATCCATGTCCAACAAGGCTTCGATGCAACGGTACACGCGGCGGCGCTCGTCATTGATTTGCTCGAAATGGCGAATCCACTGGCAACCTTCCCGAATCGCGTCTTCGTCATCCATCGCCAATGCCAGCAAGGTTTTCAACTCGCCGACCCGTAAATCCGCCCACAGCGAACCCGCATCCGGCGCTAACCCAATCAGCGCTGCCACCGGCTGGTGATCATCCAAACCCAACTCTTCAATGGTATCGAACAGCTCGGTGCATTCCTCATCTTCCAAATCCGGCAAATGCAGAATCGCCTCGCGTACCGCATTGCCCGTGCTGTTATTGTCCCACTCCAGATCTTCGACCTGATAAATTTCAGACATTTCCGGCACAATAATGCGGCAGGCATACACGCCCAAATGCTCGAAATCCATAATATAGATGTCGAAATCATCCGCATGGATGCGTTCCATCAAATGCTGGCACTCTTCCTCGGTCGTGCCACTGAAATTCCAGTCGACAAATTCGTAATCGGGTTCATTCCACAAGAAATCCCAGTGCAGCGGGCCGCTGGAATCAATGAAATGCGTTTCCAGATTTTGCGGGGAAGCCACATCGTCCAGCTCAAAACTCGGCTCAGAAAAACCCGCCAAGCGATCCAACGCCCTGCCCTGCAAGAGTTCCGTGAGGGAACGTTCCAGCGCCACTTCAAAACGCGGATGCGCCCCAAAACTGGCATACACACCCTGATCATCGGGGTTCAGCAAGGTCACGCACATCACCGGGTATTGCCCACCCAATGACGCATCTTTCACCAAAATGCCAAAACCGGCGGCGCGTAATTCCGCAATACCGGCCTGAATATGCGGATAACGCGCAATAATCGCTTCCGGTACATCCGGCAGACAGATTCCTTCCGCAATAATGCGGAACTTGATGTGGCGCTCGAAAATTTCCGATAAAGCTTGAGTACGTGCTTCCGTGGCGGTATTGCCTGCCGACATGCCATTGCTGACGTACAAATTACCGATAATATTGACCGGAAACCACACGGTTGCCCCGTCACACTGGCGCACGTAGGGCAAGGCACAGATGCCACGCTCTTCGTTGCCGGAATTAATATCGACTAATTTGACCGCATCCAAACTGGTTTCCGGGTCGTAAAAACTTAAGGCGTCCTCATCCAACAAACCGGCGGGTAAATTGCCGGAACCATCCAAGGCGAACCATTTTTCCGCAGGGTGATGCACAAAATTGCTATCGGCAATGGTCTTGCCCAGATAGAAATCCGCCCAGAAATAGTTGGTGCTGAGGCGCTCGAAATATTCACCCAAGGCACTGGCAAGCGCGGCTTTCTGCGATGCGCCTTTGCCATTGGTGAACAACATCGGGCAATCACGATCGCGGATGTGGACTGACCACACATTGGCAATCGGGTTCAGCCATGAAGCTTCCTCGATGTGGAAACCAAGGCGCTGTAGCTTGTCTTGCATTACCGCAATCGACGCTTCCAGTGCGGCATCTTTGCCCGGAATAAAGGTTTGTGTTGGCATGGTGGAACTCAGTTGGTGGTCAGACGTCAAATCATAGATGAACCATTTTAGCGCACTGCACCAACAGGCGTCTTTTTATTCGTTATAATCAGGGGATATTGTTATGGCTATGTGTTGTAGTCCCGATATAAAAATAGACGCAAAGGAAGTGGATATGTCACGGAGTGGCACTGCTCGTAAAAATTGGCTCATGGTGTCCCTGCTACTCACGGTATTATTGGCAGGGATACTGTTAGCGCTGCCCCATTTTCGGGATGTACACGCGGATACTGCCACCGATGGTTTAGCAACATTACGTGAAGAATTATTAGCAAACCCCACCAGTATTAGCGGTAACTGGCTGCGCACGCTGAACCCGATTGTCAAAGATGTTCAAGGGGATTTGGTTTGGAATAGCACACAACAACAAGGGGTATTACGCATTCGGAATTTACCCAAACCCAAAGCGGGTCAGTTTTACCAATTGTGGTTATACGATGCGCAGGGCAATTCAGCGGATGGAATTTCAGGCGGGCTATTAACCCAAGGCGTTGGCAGCGAAGAATTGTTTATGGAAATAAACACCGCTACACCGGTTCAGGAACCGTACAAGTTCGAGTTTACCTTACAAAGCAATCAACAGGAGACGGGGCAAATATTATTAATGGTTCAACCTTAAAATTGAAACCATTAATGCGGCAAAGCCGTGGTTTTATCAAACGATAAAATGATATTAATACCAAAGGCAAACACAATTAATACACCCAGCATATTAGCCACTTCCGGCACAGGCAACTGCAATACGCTTAGCGCATAAAATAAAACCAGCAATATAACGGCTGATGCATTAATTAAATTAGCGACCACTGCTCGCATTATTTTGTTGAATTCGTAAATCATTGTATTAATACCTTTAGCTGATCCCTGCCAAGTAAATGCTCATCAATCATTGGATAATTAATAGCCTAACCAAGTGTCGTTTAACCTTACCTTAATGTTTCAATGAATTATTGTATGACTGCCATTAGGCTATTATGCTTGCACCATTTTGAATAAATAGGCATTCCCCATGAGCGATAGTACCCCAGTTGACCCAGTTGAATTCACCGCCAGCGATGATTCCCGCCAATTGCTGAAACAAGAACTCGCGCAACGTCAGGCACAATTGATGCAACTGACTCCCGCCAATGACCCGCTGGAACGCGCCAATGTGCAATACGAAATCGCGGAAATCATGCTGGAACTGGAAGAGCCGGGAATGCGCGAAGCCGCATGGGGCATGACTCGCGAGTCCTTCGAGATTTACCGTGACCGCGAATACTGGGAAGATGCGGTGCGGTGTTGCGATGTGTTATTCCGCTGTGATTTACCCGCGTCTGTCCCCGCGTTGGGTAACGGTTTGTGGCTGGCGGTCACTTACCCGATCAGCCCGGAAGTCACGATTATTATGCTCAATCACTTGATTGATGCCACCCCACCCAAAGCGGATGGCGCAGCCGTCGCCGCGACCGTGGCGCACTATATCGCCGATTTACGCCTAGAAGGTGAAAAACGCGACAGCATGATGTTCCTAACCAGCGCCATGCTCGGCAAGGTTGCTGAACGCCACAGCAACGTCAATTCTCAGGAAGCCATGAATCTGTGGCTCAACCGCTTGGATTTGCTCGACCCCAAAGTGTTTCTACCACGTTTGGGACAAGTCATTGATGCGATTGTGGAAAACCAATGGTGGTATGACCGTGACGAATTGCGGGCACGCTTGCCAGTGCATTAAGGCTTGGACTGGTTGAAATAGCGGTAATGCCCGATGATCGGCCAAAAAAACAGGGCATCTTCGATATTCGTGCCATACGCCACATTATGCCCCATTAAGGGTCGCCCATCCTCGGTGACGTAATGGCTCACAATGCCAATGTGCGCTTGCCCTTTACCCAGATCCCACGCTACCACATCACCCGGTTGGTAATCGGCGGGGTTTTGGGTAATGGGCAGCGATGCACCCTTGCGCTCGAAAAAACGCATTAGGTTATAGACGCGACGGTGGTCAATATTGGTGTCGGGACGCTTCATGCCCCATTTTCGTGGGTATTCATGGAATGCTTTGCGCATATCCTCGTGTAACTCACGTTGTAAATCAACACCTTGCGCACGAAAGGCACGCACCACCACATCCGCGCAAACGCCGGTGGATTCTGGCACATCACCGCCGGGGTATTTTAGATTCACATAGGCGGGGTCATACGCACGGGTCACTTCCACCTGTTTATAAACCGAATCCAGTAAAGAACGCACATGAGCGGGCGGTTTTGGTTCTAACAGCGGTGGCGGCTTAATCACCGGCGGCGGAATAATCGTAACGGGCGGCGGTATCACCGGCACAGGTGGCTTGATAAAACGCTGATAAGCCTCCCAGCCCATGTACAAAATCAGCAGTAGCAAAAACAGCCACACGAAATACCGCATAAAACGCCGCATGGGGTTATACCGTCACAAAAATGCGCCCGTCTTCGACGCTGACCGCATAGGTTTTGAGTGGAATTTCTGCGGGTTCTGCCATCGGCGCACCCGTTTTGACGCTGAATTCTGCACCATGCAAGGAACATTGCACTCGATCCCCGTGCAAACAGCCGAGGTAGAGCGACGCATCTTCGTGCGTACACATATCATCCACCGCGTAAAATTCGCCGTCGACGTGACACACGAGAATGCGTTTGCCATTGCCTGCGTCAACACGCTTCATTTTTCCGGGCTTGATTTCGTTTATACTGCCAGCATCGAGTCGGGAATTATTCATGAGTATAGTTAACCAAAAAGTGTGGATTATGGGCTGTGGCGACATTGGTCGCCGCGTCGCACGGTTATACCAAAACGAGGGTACGAAGGCTATAGGCTGGGTACGCAGCGAGGAATCCTTGCATAAAGGCTTGGCACAAGGCATTGCCATGCGCAAGGGCGACGTGGATCGCGGCAGTTATTTCTCGATTTTCGCGCTGGATGAAGCACTGGTGTATTGGTTTATGCCCCCGCAACCGAGTGGCGAAACCGATGACCGCATCCGGCGTTTCCTCAAAGGAGTCGATGCTGCGCCACAACGGGTGGTGTTAATCAGCACCACCGGCGTTTACGGCGATTGCGACGGGCGTTGGATTGACGAATCCGAACCGCTCAAACCCGTTGCCGCCCGCGCCAAACGCCGTACCGATGCCGAAAATACGGTGCAAGAATGGGCAGCGCGTTTTGGTGGAGAGATTGTGATTTTGCGCGTCCCCGGCATTTACGCCCCCGACCGCTTGCCATTGGAACGCCTAAAACGTGGCGAACCCGTGCTGACGGAAGCCGAAGCGCCCTGGACAAACCGCATTCACGCCGACGATTTAGCGATGGTCTGCAAACGCGCCATGGAAGCCGCCCCCGCTGGCGCGATTTACAACGCCACCGACGGACACCCTTCCACCATGACCGATTATTTCAATCAAGTCGCGGATTACGCCGGATTACCGCGCCCGCCGCAAATCAGCATGAGCGAAGCCCAAGCCTCCATGAGCGCGGGCATGTTGTCGTATTTGCAAGAATCGCGGCGGATTCGTAACGATAAACTATTGACTGAATTAAACATCCGGTTACAGTACCCGTCCCTGAGCGCTGGTCTCGGCATGTTGAAAGGATAGCCCTATGATTGATTACGCCAATGACGATGAAGAAGACGATTACATCAGCCGCAGCCACTTCAAGCGCGAAGCGGAAGCGATGCAAGCCTTGGGCGAACGCCTGATTACCCTGCGCAAAGAGCAGCTAGACCAGTTGGATTTATCCGAAAAGCTCTACGACTCGATTTTGCTGGCACAACGCTTGACCGCGAACGGCGCGATTCGTCGCCAACGCCAATTCATCGGCAAGCTGATGCGCACCGAAATTCTTGAGCCGATTGAAGCGAAACTCGCGGAATGGGATCGCGGTGGCAAAGCCGAAACCGCCCGCTTGCACCGTTTGGAACGCTGGCATGACCGCCTGATTAGCAGCGAAACGATGTTAGGCGAGTGGCTGAAAGAATACCCCGACACTGACGTGCAGCGGATGCGTAGCCTGATTCGCAACGCGCAAAAGGAAGCCGAGACCAACAAACCGCCGAAAAGTAGCCGTGAATTATTCAAGCTATTGCGGGAAATTACTGCGCACGAATCACTGCGCTAAGCACACGCTAATCGTATTCGGTGTCTTTCCAGATGCGCAGCACCGCGAACACATCAGCAGGCGTGTGGGTTTCGCGCCCGGCAATTTCTTCGGCTTTGGCAATCACTTCGGGGATGTGGGTGCGTAAAAACGGGTTGGTGTCAAACTCGCGCCCCAAGTCAAACGGCACGGTGGGATGGCCTGCATCGAGTAGCGCCCAGGATTCTTCCAAACGCGCATCCAGTGCGGGATTATCCGGCTCGACCCATTTGGCGAAACCGATGTTATCCACGGTGTATTCGTGGGTGCAATACACTTGCGTGTCGGCGGGTAGTTGCGCAATGCGTTGCAGGGAAGCGTACAAATCATGTAAGGTGCCATCGAATACCCGCCCACAGCCGTTAGCGAATAAGGTATCACCACAGAACAAACTGCCTTCACCGTAATAGACAATATGCCCAGCCGTATGCCCCGGCAATTCCATGACGTGGAAATTCAAGCCGAGTGATTCCAAGTGAACGTCTGCGCCTTCCGTCAAGGGCTGATTGAGGTGCGGAATCTTTTCATTGGCAGGCCCGTAAACCGGCAAACCGGGATAGGCTTGCAATAACTGATCAATGCCCCCCACGTGGTCACGGTGGTGGTGCGTAATCAAAATAGCCACCGGTTGCTTTGCCAGCCGCGTTAATGCATCCAACACCGGCGTGGCATCACCGGGGTCGACAATCGCGACACATGGATTGTCTGTATTACCGATCAACCAGATATAATTGTCAGTAAAAGCGGGTACTGGGGTTACTTGGATCATGATGCGACACCTTACTCGTGATTCCTGCTATTCGACTATAGTGCATACTGCCCTATAATCGTATTTTTATCAGCAAGTGGGGCGAATTTTCAGATGAATACACGCACAGGTCAGCTTTACATCGTGTCAGCCCCGTCTGGCGCGGGCAAATCCAGTTTATTAAATGCTTTGCGCGAGCGCGTGGATAAGCTGGTGATTTCGGTTTCACACACCACGCGCCAACCGCGCCCCGGCGAGCAAGACGGCGTGCATTACCACTTCACCCCCGTTGAGGTGTTTCGCCAGCAAGTAGCAGACGGTAACTTTTTGGAATACGCGCAAGTGTTCGACAATTACTACGGCACGTCACGTTTATCAGTGGATGCCTTACGCGAAACAGGCAAAGACGTGATCCTCGAAATTGATTGGCAAGGCGCACAGCAAGTCCGCGAACGTGCTGAATCCGTGATCAGCATTTTCATCCTACCGCCCAGTATCGAAGCCTTGAGCGCCCGTTTGCACGGACGTGGGCAAGACAGCGCAGAAACCATCCAACGCCGGATGCGCGATGCCAAAAACGAAATGTCGCATTACCCCGAATACGATTACCTGATTATCAACGACGATTTTGCGACCGCATTGGATGACTTAGCCTGCATTTTCCGCAGCGAACGCCTCAAACAAGCGCAGCAATGCCAACAACATCAGGCATTATTCAATGCATTGGTCGGTTAATGGCATTTAACGCAGTTAAATTCGCACGGCGCTGGCTGGCATTCTTGCCAGAAGGACGACGGCTGGAGCTTTATCCACCTTGGTGGATGATGCGTATCAAAGTGCTGGCACTGGAAAATGAATGGCGGCATATCCGCATTCGCCTGCCATTAACGTGGGCTTCGCGCAATATGGGTGGCAGCATGTTTGGCGGGTTTCAAGCATCGTTGGCTGACCCAATTGCGCCATTGGCTTGCTCGAAAGTGTTTCCCGAATTCCATGTATGGACACGGCATTTGAGCGTGGATTTTGTGCGCCCCGGTATTAGCGACATGGAATTACGCTTTGATTTTCCGCCGGAAAAAGAAGTGGAAATCCGTGAGGAACTGGCGCGACGCGGACGCAGCACGCCAAGTTTTGAGTACGGTTTGTACGACAGCCAAGGGCGGCTGTGTACCAAAGTGGTGTGCGTGGTAGCGATACGCCCCCCGGAGTATTTGAAAGGCGTGGGATCAGCAGCAGCGTAGCGGCTGAACCAACACGGGAGTCTCGCTAACCCCGTGTCCAAAACCGATTTTCACAATTGTAGCAGCGGTAATACGTTTTACCCCCTGCAAACAAGCGCCGCCACCAACCAACACGGACACGCCGTGCTGCCGACAAACATTTTGAACACGTACAAACATTTGTGATTGCCATTGATAAACGATTTCCTTAGCCCACTAGCCCACGTTTAAAAAAGGGGCAAGAGCTGCCCCAACAAGAGTTACTACAATGTGTCTCAATGCGGATAATAACGGAAACTGATGGTCTTAAGGAAAGTTTTGTCACTATTTGTAACAATTTTTCAGGCCATGAGGATCAGCATCCGTTAGTCCTTAATCCATTTATCCTGCAAATCCTTATGAATGCTGGCTTTGCCATCTTGGGATTCGCGCAACTGCAATAACGCACGATTCACTTGCTCACGTAACGGGCTACCATCCGCAAACGCAATGCCATAGTTTTGCGGGTTAAACAACGTGGGGACAACCGCCAACACTTTACGGCCTTCCGCTTGATTCAGTTGGTTTGCAAGGTATTTTAAACGCGGCCCATCGTGTACCAACGCATCTGCCTCACCCTTACGTACCCGCTCAATGCCTGCCTCAATACTATCCACGGGCGTAACGGCGATGCCATTTTGTTCCAACCAAGTGCGTGGCGCATCCGTTGCCACCGCCACTACCCGTTTGCCGGGTAAATCTTTCTCGGAACCGATGGTTCCACTGACCGCTTGCGCCGTCAATGCACTGGTCACAACAGCCGTGAGAATGCTCAACAAAATCAACCCCATCAAATGCCAAGTCAAATCAATGACCCGCGCCAAGCCACGGCTATGCGGTGTTTCCCACGTCAATAACATGGTTATCCCCCACCACAATGCTTCACGAATACCGGGAACATAACCACGCGGAAAAGCAGGCTCAGCCGTTTTAGAACGATCCGCCCATAAGCGCAAGTGCGCCGTAATAAACAAGATCAACAGGAAAAACAACGCTCCTTGCCAAGAAAACAACTGCCCCAATTCACGCAACATAACCCCAAACGGATTCGATTGCTGAAATTCGGGTGCAACCATGATTTGCAACCCCAACTCATACATGGAATTGGAAAAATCCACCGAAGCTTCGCGCTGTGCTGTCACCGTAATGGCAGAAATTGCCGCATCCACCTTGCTATCAGCCGCCGCCGTGACCAAATCTTTGGTCGTATCAAAGTAAACCCACTCGGTTTGCACACCGAGTTTATCGGCTAACGCTTTCCACAAATCAATGCTAAATCCGGTCGGCTGGCGCTCCTCTTCCGCCACCTCAGGATCATACATAACCCACGGTTCGGACAATTTAACGCCTACTTTTAGCGTGTCATCCGCACTGGCAGACGGTAGCCAGCAAAGGAGCGCAAACAGCAGTAAATGAACGTAGTGTAATCGTTGTTGCATAAGAGTTTCGTCACCGGATGTTATTGCGGAACGCGATTATAAGCATCCGCTAACACACCGTCACGAATCCCATACAAACTGAAACTGTCGACTATCTATTTGTTGGCGAGATTAGCCACGCCCACGCGGTTGCGGGCGCTTGCCTGCACCGCTGCCGCTGCTAGGGCGACGGCTAACAGTGGGACGGGCGGGACTGCTAGAACGCTCCGAACTGCTCGGACGCGCCAAACTCGACCGCCGTGCCGACGGATGGCTTCCGCCAATCGCCGTGCGCCCACTGTCCACCGATTTCATCCCCAGTCTTGCCCCAGAACGGCGTTCCGGGCGTTCGGCGGTGAAATCCGAGCCGTCTTCAAACGCCATGTTCACCAAGCCGTAGAGTTTGCGTAATTCGCGCACTTCCAGCTCTTTGTGATGCCCACTGCGCAAGTAACGCGGCAGCATAATGTTGCCGTAACGCACCCGAATCAAACGGCTGATTTTCACGCCCTGCGATTCCCACAAGCGGCGCACTTCGCGGTTGCGACCTTCGGCAAGCACGACGTGATACCAATGGTTGACCCCTTCGCCGCCTGCGTCTTTGATGCGCATGAAGCTGGCTTTGCCGTCTTCCAATTCCACGCCTTCCTGCAAACGGATCAGCATTTCATTGTTGACTTCGCCCAACACGCGGCAAGCGTATTCGCGCTCGATTTCAGACGACGGGTGCATTAGCTTGTTTGCTAATTCGCCATCGGTAGTGAACAACAATAAGCCATCAGTATTGATGTCAAGCCGACCCACCATGATCCAACGCCCAGCGCGGATTTTCGGCAAGCTGTCAAAAACCGTCGGGCGACCATCCGGGTCACTCAAGGTACACACTTCGCCCGCAGGCTTGTGGTACATCAGCACTTTGTGGGTGGCATTGACGCGGGAACTCAAGTGCAAGCGTTGCCCACGCAAGGTCACTTGATCATTTTCATCAATGGCCTGACCGGATTCGGCACGTTGACCGTTCACCAGAATTTCGCCAGCGTTGACCATGCGCTCGATTTCACGACGTGAGCCGTAACCAGCGCGGGAGAGGAGTTTTTGGATGCGTTCTTTCATGGCAGGGATATTACGCTTTGACCTTCTTCAACGCCACCGCATTCATGCAATAACGCAAGCCACTTGGGGCGGGACCATCAGGGAACACATGCCCCAAGTGTGCGCCGCAGGTATTACAAGTCGTTTCCACCCGCGTCATGCCATGCGAACGATCCGCGTGGTAAGCAATCGCGTTTTCGGCAACGGGTTGGGTAAACGACGGCCAGCCTGTCCCCGAATCAAATTTTTCCGACGCATCAAACAGCAGCGTATCGCAACACAAACACCCGTACAGCCCCGGCTCGAACAAACCACACATGGCGGAGCTGAACGGGCGTTCTGTGCCTTTGCGGCGCGTTACGTAATATTGATCGTCGCTCAATTGCTTTTGCCACTCGGCATCCGTTTTGGTGACGGTACGTTCCGGCACGGGGTTGCCGTGATCGGCAAACTGCAAAATCGTTTTCCAATTCAACATACTCACTACTCCTCGTTAGACTAAACGTATCATAGCAAATTCCCTAGTGCGTTAGGTGGTCATTCCAAACGCCTTGCCAATCTACACTACACTGGCGCGATTCGATTACCACGAGATTCGCCATGACTGCCGCCACCGATAACGTTGTCAAAAGCACCACCTGTTACGAATGCGATGCCAATTGCCTGTTCGATGTGACCATCGACCCCAGCGGTCGCGCCATTAAAGTCGAAGGTTTGCCCAACTGCCCACGCGGACAATTGCAGCTCGAACGCCAATACCACCCCGACCGCCTGCTCTACCCGCTCAAGCGCGTCGGTGCCAAAGGCGCTGGCGAATTCGAGCGCATCAGTTGGGAAGAAGCCCTCGACACCATCACCGCTGCCTTGCAGAAAGCCAAAGCGCAGCACGGCGCACCCGCCGTGGGGTTTTTCGCCGGATACACCAAAGAGGCCCGCCCGCAATTGCAACGCCTCGCCCACGCTTTCGGCAGCCCCAACTACCTCACCGAATCCGGCTGCTGCTTCTCCGCAACCATGGTCGCGGAAAAACTCACCTACGGTTACAAGCTCAAAACCACTTCCACCGTCGAATCGCCGAAAACCCAATGCGTGTTGGTGTGGTCAACCAACGCGACAGGCTCAATTCCCCCGTTTGAAAACCACCACCTTGCCAACCGCAAAAAAGGCCGCAAGATGATTGTGGTTGACCCGCGCCGCACCGAAACGGCGGAACTGGCGGATATTCACCTGCAAATCCGCCCCGGTACAGATGGCGCACTCGCCCTCGGTTTCCACCACCTGATTTTCGCCAATGGCTGGCAAGATCAGGCGTTTTTGGACGAATGGGCAAACGGGCTGGACGCTTTCCGCGACTACATCCAAGAATTCCCACCGCAACGGGTTGCAGCGATTTGCGGCATTAGCGAAACTGATTTACGTGCAGCAGTGGAAATGTTTGCCACCACCAAGCCCGCGCAAATCGCCATGTCGCCTACCTCCACCGTGCAACACAGCAACGGTTTCCAGAATCACCGCGCCATGATTTTGCTCTCTGCCGTCACGGGCAATATTGACCGCGAAGGCGGCAACCGCTTCTTCAACGACAAAGTATTGCCCAAGCCGATTGAACTGTTCGACGTGTGCAAAAACGAGTTGCCCCCGCGTATCGGCGATGAAGTCTTCCCGATTTGGACAAAATACTGGCCTGCCGCACAAAGCATGTTGATGCCGGACTGCATCCTCGAAGGCAAGCCGCAACCGCTCAAAGCACTGCTGGCAATGGGCATTAATACCGCGATGTGGGCGAATTCCAAACGCATGGAACGCGCTTTGGGCGAACTGGAATTTTTCGCCGTCTCCGACTTTTTCCACAACCCTGCCACCTTGCAAGCCGACATTGTATTGCCAGCGGCAACCAGTTTGGAACGCACCGCACTGATCGCTTACCCCGGTTGCGCGTATCAGGGCGAAGTGAAATACCGCCACCAAGCCCTACCGCCACGCGGCGAAGCCAAACCTGACGGGCAAATTTTCCTCGAACTCGGCGTCAAACTCGGCATGGCGGAACAATTCTGGCACGGCAACCTTGCGGCATCGTGGGAAGAAATGGGCGAAGGTTTGCCGCCCGACATCCGCAAAGAGGCGTGGGAAAACCCCGCAGGCGTGACCGTTTACAGCCCCGTGATCGAAGAATTGGTGGAAATGGGCTTTTTGGATGCGGATCGGCAATGGCGTATTAATGGCTTTCGCACTGCCACTGGCAAGATCGAATTCGATTCGGTGGAACTGAAAGCGCACGGCTACGATGGCTTGCCAACTTATCGCGAACCGATGGAAAGCCCGCTGTCTACGCCGGAATTGCTGGCGGATTATCCGCTGGTGTTAACGTCGGGTGGGCGGCAGAAGTTTTTCACGCATTCGCAGCAGCACAATATTCCCGCGATGCTGGCGTATGACCCGTATCCACGCGTGCAGATTCACCCCGATGATGCGGCAGCGCGGGGAATTGCAGACGGTGATTCAGTCGAAATCCGTTCACGGCGCGGCGCGGTAACGTTTCGAGCGGCAGTGACAGACATAATGAAACCCGGCGTGGTGCATTGTTTTCACGGGTGGAATGAGGCGAATATCAATGAGTTGACCGACGATACCCAGCTTGACCCGATCAGTGGGTTTCCGCCGTTTAAATCGTTGTTGTGTGAAGTGTCACGCCTTTAACAGGGAGATTGCCGATGCCGTTTCATGGAGTTTTACCCCACCGCCAGCATTTGTTTCAACCAGAGCCACTGCACGATATTGGTGTCAACGATACCCACGCATGGCGGTTAAACCCGACGCACCGCCATGTGTACGACAAACTGCAATTGGCACTGGTGCAAGGTTTGCAAGCTGCCCCGTGTGAGACTGACCCGCTGAGTGTCGGTAGTGACGCAGCAACCCCGCTATTTGTTAAGCCGATTACCAATTTGCTGGGCATGTCGTTGGATGCGCAAGCCACCACCGCAGGCGATTTGGCGAATGGGCGTACTCAATGCGCCCCCGGCTGTTTTTGGAGTGAGTACTTGGTCGGCGACCACACCAGCACCGACTGTTTGGTACTCGCGGGTAAAGTGCTGTGGTTTGCCCATACGCAAGGCGCAGCCGAAAAAGACAAACAACGTCCGATTTACTGGCATATTGGGGTGCGTTTGCCTGCGTTAGAGCCGCTAATTGCCGCCTTCATTCAAGCCCAGCTTCCCGGTTACACCGGACTGTGCAATGTGGAAATGATCGGTGGCAAAGTCATCGAAATGCACTTGCGCGGCTCCAACGGCTTCTTTGATTTTTACGGCGCACATTTTGTACCCGCTTGGGTGGAATTGGTGGATAAGCGCGTATGGCATGGGCTGGAATCGGGGCGCGAAGGCTATGTTTATTCGCTGTTTGGCGAGGGTGAGTTGCCTGCTGATTATACCGATATTGCTGCGGTGCATGGGGTGAAGGTAGTGCCGGATACGGCAACGCGGGATCGGATTGCTATTTTGTATGCGGATACGCTCGATGCGGCACAACAGGTCGCCATGCGCTTGCGAGGAATCATTAGATGCTTTCCAAATCCGTCAGTGACAAACCACGATACGTAATCTCATAACCCGCTAATCGCTGTTCCAGCCGCTGTGCTTTGGCTTTGAGATGGCTCAAGCGTAAGCTGGCGGGGTTGCGTTTCACTTCGGCAATCAGCACGGTTTTGCTAAAGTCGTTCACCGCCACAATGTCGATTTCGTTTTTATTACCTGCCTCCCAGTAATTGCCGATCAGGTTGTAATCGCCGCTGGCAGCCAGTTGCGCACGGAACAATTGCTCCAACCATGTGCCGCTGTAAGTCGCAAAATCCCGCGCAATCGCTTGGCGGATGAAGGCAAAGTTTTCGATTTCCACCGCGCTACGATAGCGATAGATAAAGCGAAACCAGAAACTCAGGAACGCATCTTGGATACGGTATTTGACCTGACGGCTGTTAGGCGTGGCAAATACCGGCGTAACGCGCTGGATAATGTCGAAGTCCTCCTCCAGCCGTTTCAGGTAAGGGCCGATGGACATTTCCAGCACTGATTCAATCTCACTGCGGCTGGTTTTACCGTTGGCTAGAGTAGCGAGGATGGAAAAGTAAGTGCTTTGTTCTGCGCCGAATTCTTCCGCAAGTCGATAGCGGCCTTCCTCAATCACTAGGCTAAATTCGTTGATCAGGCTTTCCCACAAGTCGCGTTGCGGGTCGGTTTGCGCCAACCATTCGAGGTATTTTGGCACGCCACCGCTCAAGGTGTACCAAGTCAGCAGATTTTCCGCGCTGTAACGCCCGCTGTCGTGCAGCAGTTCGGCAAGATAAGCAGGCTTGAGCGGTTGCAGGTTAATACGATGGTCGGCACGCCCGAACAGCGGTTCTTTGCTGTCTTGAAACAATTTAGTCATCAGCGAATACAGCGAACCGCAGCAAATCAGGTGCAGTTTGCAGCGCGGGCGATACTGATCCCACAGGTTTTGCAGTTCGGAAAATACCGCTGGGTTCACCCGTGCAATGTCCTGAAATTCATCCAGAATCAGCGTCAGCGGCTGGGTTTGTGCGTACTGGAACAGGATTTCCAGCACTTCGCGCAAGCTGCGGGGCTGCCCGAAAATCGGCAGGTTCAACTGGTTACGGATTTGCTCGGTGAATTCTTCGCACAACAGCGGCTCGGCTTTGCGGGAAATGAACAAGTAGAGGGCGGCATCTTGGTAGGTGTGTGCCAATAAGCCCGTTTTGCCGACGCGCCGCCGCCCGACCATCAGAGTCAGGCTGGATTTGCCTTCTGCGGCTTGCTGTGACCACAGGCGCAGTTGTTGTTGTTCGTTGTCGCGGTTGTAGAACTTCATCTGGAATTACCGTAATGATTGTTACAGTAATTTATCTTACGCTAGATGAATGGAGATGGGCAGACATGGAACTTGCTACCCTTAAACATAGAGCCTATTATGATGGCTATCATCTTGGCTATAAAGGTGCACCATGCAAACATATTCCATCGCAGAAGCCAAAAATCAGCTTCCCCGCATTCTGCGTGATCTCACCCAAGTCGGCGAAGTCCACTTGACTCGCTACGGCAAACCCATTGCGATTTTGTTATCTGCTGCTCAATATCAAGCGTTGCAACGGCGGCAAGGGCTAACTTTCAGCGATGTGTTGGCAAACGTGCAGCAACACATGAACGAAGACGTAGGTATTGAAGATACCAGCCTGTTTGATCGGGAGCGTCATCAACAACATGACAGGGACTTTGCTTTCTGATGCTACGCTACCTGCTCGATACCAATATTTTATCGGAAGCCTGTAAACCTACCCCGAATACCAACGTCATTGCCAAGCTCGCCGAAGACCGTGACATTATGGCGTTAGCAGCACAAACGTTATACGAATTGCAACGAGGGGTGAATTTGCTCCCCGAAAGCCGTAGGCGCACCCATATCAGCAATTACGTGGAAGGCATACGCGCCACATTACCCATATTACCTTACGACGAAGCAGCGGCTTGCTGGCAAGCGACAGAAATTGTGCGGCTCAAAAATATCGGCATTACGCCCAGTTTTGTGGATATGCAGATTGCAGCGGTGGCAGTGGTCAATGGCTTAGTGCTAGTGACGCGCAATGTACAGGATTTTCAGCATTTCGAGGGATTACGGCTCAAAAACTGGTTTGAATGACTCACAGCCACCAATGACAAAAGAAAAGCAGGCGTTCTCCTTTGTCATAAAACTTTAATAAATAAGGGATTGCGTTGAATCCAAACATTCCGACACAAACGTTGCACCACCAACGATAACTGCACCATCGACCAACTCACCATCTTTGACCTGACGCGCCCCAACGCACGGCCCACACACATACATTTTGCCACCAGCTTCTGCATATAAACCAATCATATCAACCAATGTTGGAAAACCTTTTGCTGCCACATGTTCTGCAATCCCTTTAATCATCAACATGCTACCGTTGCCTTGGAATCCCATCACCACCTCTACATCGGATGCTTGCGCAGACGTTGCCATTACAAAAGGAATGGTTGCCAATTCTGGATTTTCAGGACCATTCGTAACCATGATGAACAGTTTTTTCTTAGCCTCTGACATTTTGATTTCTCCTGTTATCAACAGCTTCAAATACAATTTCATACTGGCACAAGTTACCAACACCAGAATTGATATGCGTCATAAACAGGTCACAGAAGCGTCAAACAAATCCCCCACAATCATAGCGTACACCTGCCTTCAGCGCGAAAACGTATTACAAAGCACCAAACAATCAAGGAATGTCAGATGACTGCTGCCCTAGCTTCAGAATACCAACGCATCCGCCACACCAGCGCGGCGATTTGCGCCCCGCTTGCCCGTGACGATTACCAACTGCAAAGCATTGTCGAAACCAGCCCCCCAAAATGGCATTTGGGGCATGTGACTTGGTTTTTTGAAACCTTTTTGCTGCAAGCGTTTGTGAAAAATTACCAGCCATTTCGCGCCGAATATAACTACCTGTTCAACTCGTATTACCAAACCGTTGGCTCAATGCAACCCCGTGCCGAACGCGGCTTAATGTCACGCCCAACGGTGGAAGACGTCTACGCCTACCGTGCTGCGATTGATGAGCGCATGATGGCATTGCTAAGCGACGCTGACCCCAGCCAAGCGCAAGCCATCGCCGCACGGGTCACGCTCGGCTTGCACCACGAACAGCAACACCAAGAACTACTGTACATGGACATTAAGCACAATTTCTGGCGCAACCCACTCCGCCCGATTTACCTACCCAAAACCTTACCCGTGCGCGAAGCCACCCCGCTAACATGGGAAACCAGCGTAGGGGGTTTGCTGGAAAGCGGTTTCGACGGCGACAGTTTCGCCTACGACAACGAACGCCCGCAACACAAGGTCTGGCTTGACCTCCACCGCCTTGCTTCGCGCTTGACCACCAATGCCGAATACCTCGCCTTCATAGAAGACGGCGGCTACCAACGCGCCGAACTGTGGCTGGCGGATGGCTGGTATCACCGCAAGCAACACGGCTGGCAAGCGCCCTTGTATTGGGAACAGCGTGACGGGCAGTGGTACGAATTCACCCTGCACGGTTTTGAACCGCTCAACCTTGCCGCGCCCGTTGCCCACACCAGCTATTACGAAGCCGATGCCTTCGCCCGCTGGTCAGGCAAACGCTTGCCGCTGGAAGCCGAACTCGAACACAAATTGCGCGAATTGCCAATCACTGGGCATTTCACCGACAGCAATACCTTCCACCCGCAAGCAGGCACGGGGCAACACTACGGCTCGCTGTGGGAATGGACAGCCTCGCCCTATACCGCCTACCCGCGTTTCAAGCCGCTGGAAGGCAGCATGGGCGAATATAACGGTAAATTCATGTGCAACCAGTGGGTATTGCGCGGCGGCGCGTGTATAACCCCAGCCGACCATATTCGCCCGACATACCGAAACTTTTTTTACCCCCACGACCGCTGGCAGTTCAGCGGTATCCGTCTCGCGGAGGACGTATGAACGCTATTTGCCCCAAAGCCACCAAGGTCAGCTTCCACGATTACCAGCCGGAGTTGGACAATTTCCGGCAAACCGTGCTGAACGGGTTGGCACACGAACACAAACAGATTCCGCCGAAATTCTTCTACGATGAACGCGGTTCGCAATTGTTTGAAGCGATTTTGGAACAGCCTGAATACTACGTGCCACACGTCGAAAAGCAGTTGTACCGCGATTATGCGGCGGACATGGCGGCGTTAATCGGTGAGGATGCTGTGCTGATCGAACCCGGTAGCGGCAGTTGTGAGAAGGTGCAATTGTTGCTGGATGCGTTGCGCCCGGCGGCGTATGTGCCGATGGATATTTCCGGCGATTTTCTGCGCCAATCGGCAGCAACCTTGGGGGCGGCGTTTCCGTGGTTGCACGTTCATGCGGCGTGTTTGGATTTCACCCGCGAATTGCATTTGCCGCAAAACGTACCCACGGGGCGGCGCGTGGTGTTCATCCCCGGCTCTAGCTTGGGCAATTTCGATTTACCGGAAGCACAGCATTTTCTGTTCAATATCGCGCAATTGGTCGGCAAAGGCGGCGGCTTGTTGATTGGGGTAGACCGTAAGAAAGATAAAGCGGTGCTGGAAACGGCGTATAACGATGCGGCAGGTGTGACGGCGGCGTTTAATCTGAATTTGTTGGTGCGCATTAATAACGAGTTGGAAGGCACGTTCGACCTCGACCAGTTTGCACATTATGCGTGCTACAACGAGGCAATGGGGCGGATTGAGATGCATCTTACCAGCCTGCAAGACCAAAGCGTGCAAGTGGCGGGTAGAACTTTCCACTTTGCGCAAGGCGAACGCATCCACACCGAAAATTCCTACAAATACCACCCTGAGGAATTCATCACGCTGGCAACAGCAGCAGGCTTCAAATGTGAGCAACATTGGACAGATGCTGCTAATCTCTTCGGCATCTACTACTGCACCGTGTGAACCCGCCATGCCGACACCTGAAAGCCGCTTCCCTGCCCTGCAAAACTGTTTGTATTTGAATCACGCAGCGGTTGCCCCCTGGCCGCAAGTCACCGCCGATGCTGTGCAAGCGTTTGCGGCAGAAAATGCACGCCAAGGCACGCTCAATTACCCGCACTGGCTGACGGTGGAACAAGCCTTGCGCGAACAAGCGCGTGCATTGCTGAATGCCCCCGCCGCAGGCGATATTGCGCTGGTAAAAAATACCTCGGAAGGCTTGTCATTTGTCGCCTACGGGCTGGACTGGCACGCGGGCGATAATGTGGTAGGGATTCGTCAGGAATTTCCTTCCAACCGCTACGTGTGGCAATCGCTGGCAAACCAAGGTGTGGAATTCCGCCAATTGGATTTGCGCGAATACCCCGATGATCCCGAAACGGCATTGCTGGCATTGTGCGATGCACGTACCCGTTTGATCAGCATTAGTGCGGTGCAATACACCAACGGCTTGCGCATGGATTTAGCCAAAATCGGGGCATTTTGCCGCGCCAAGGGCATTCTGTTTTGCGTGGATGCCATTCAGCAACTCGGCGCAATCCCGTTTGATGTGCAGCAAGTGCAAGCCGATTTTGTAGTGGCGGATGGACATAAGTGGATGCTGGGCGCGGAAGGCTTGGCACTGTTTTACGTGCGCCGTGAGGTATTGGAGTCTTTGCGCTTAACCCAATACGGCTGGCACATGGCGGAAGGTTTAACCGATTACACGATGGAAGACTACCAGCCAGCGTTGGATGCGCGGCGGTTTGAATGCGGTAGCCCAAATATGTTGGGGATTCATGCGCTACAGGCCAGCCTTGGGGTATTGCTGGAAATTGGCATGGATGCGGTGTGGGAACAGCTTAGTACGCGGGTGCAATATTTGCTGGATGGTTTGCAAGCCTTGCCAGATATGGAAGTCCTCAGTGATTTGCGGGCGGAACGGCGTTCCGGCATTGTGACGTTCCGCTCCCGCCGCGAGACCAATGAAGCGCTGTTCCAACGTTTACAAACACAGGGGATTTTCTGTGCCACACGCGGCGGTGGAATTCGACTTTCGCCGCATTTCTACACACCGTTCGCGCAATTACAACAGGTGTTAGACGTGCTCAAAACAAGCCCTTGAGTTTGTTTTTCAACTCATCTTGCAAGCGTTGCTCAAGCTTTTCGACTTCGCTTTGCACGTCTTGCTGGACGCGCTCTTTGACTTCATTACCCTTTTGCTTGAGCGCATCGAGTTGTTCTTGCTTTTCGGTCTCGAAACGCCCCTTCAACTTGGATTTCTCCTTGTCGAGTTCGCGCTGTGCAATTGCCTTGAGCAATACATCCAGCTCCAATTCGTAGCTGGGCTTACCCCATGCGCCATGAATATGCAAAGGTGCAAATAAGTCGTCTGCGTTGTCCGGTTTAGGTTTTTCGCTAATGCGTAATTTAAAATCCAGCGATTCGGCGACGATATTCACATCGCCATTGCCTTTTACCTGAAAATGCGGCGCGAGCATCACGTTTTCATCGGTATGGAACACGCCTTGTTTGACTTGCCACTGCCCTTTCAATTGGGTGAAAGTGACTTCGGTTTCGCCCACCTCATTGACGCGCTCTTTTTCAAACAACTGAATCACTTCACGGGTTTTTTGCGCGAAATTGGCATCACGAATCGTGCCTTCATTCAACGTGAGGTCGATCGTGCCATTGAGATTTTGCTTGAAAGCTTGCTCATCGCCGACCACAGAATCGAATTTAGCAGTCATATCCAGCGCCCCCGTGACCAAACGATCATCGGTGAGGGCGAACAGCAATTCTTCGGTACGCAATTTTTTAACCGTGTGTTCGCTGCTGAAAGTCGCCGGAGTTTGCAGGGTATCGAGGTTAATTTCACCTTGATAAGCGCCTTTGAATAAAGTCCCCGTGGGAGTGAGTTTGACTTGCCCCTCTGTAAACTGCACGCCAAGCGTGGCCTGCTGCAAGATAAACGGCGGGTAACTGAGTTGTGCAGCACTGAATTTGCCATCAACCACACGGCTCGGTAGCAAGGGGTCACGCACTTGCAAGCTGCCCGTCAACTGCTGCTCGGCTGCCTTGATCTCGGTTTGGGGCAAATCGAGTAAGCCTTTGCCACTTTCCAAATTCAGGCTCAATTTGCCGCTGGATTGCTGCTGCAATTGCCCACCGGGAATCTCGGTGGATTTCACGTCAGCGTTGATGTTTAAGTCGGTCATGTTCAATTGCTGTTTGGCAAGGTTGACGTCCAGCTTGCTACTCAGCGTGACTTTACCAAGCCCATCCAAAATGACGTCGGCTTGTAAATCAGGGATGCTGGCACGTTCTTTTTTCAAATTGCCTTGCAGATTACCGCGCAGATTCGTATCCAAGCGTTCCGGTTGCTTGACTTGCAAGCGTAGGTCGGTGAGGGAAAAGTCTTCTTGGTTTTCTGCCAATTGTGCGACGGTGGTAAGGCTTAGCTGCATTGTCAGCGGCGGCTCATTTTGGGTAAGCGCAGCATCAAGGCGAAGATCAACCGGCTTGCCAGGCTGGAACGTGCCGGTTTGCAAATTAAGCGGTGCCAGTATCAAGGTTTTGCCTTGCTGATCATCTTGCCAGTGTAATTGCGAATCTTGCACACTCACGCCGGTAATCACCATGCCGCCCAGCAAACTGGTCATGGCTTCGCCCGCGCTGGCGTTGGCTTTTGAGGAGTTTTCCGGCAGCAAATCTTGCCAGTTGGTTTTGCCGCTTTTATTGCGGTGTAAATTAAGCTTTAAGCCTTGCAAGTGCACTTCGTTGATTTTGAGCTGCTGCTCCAGCAGGGGCAGAAATTGCACCGTCACGCGGGCATTATCGGCTTCGGCAAAGGCTTCATCGTTGAAGCCCTTGGCATTGCCCACCGCGACTTGCCCCAGTTGCAGGGCAATGTCGGGGTAAAAAGACAGACTAATGTCACCGTCAATCGTGAGAGTGCGCCCGGTTTTTTCTTTTAATAATGCGGTAATTTCTGGTTTATAACGGTTGGCATCAAATGTCAGCGCGAATACAGCAATGGC
Source organism: Thiothrix subterranea (assembly GCF_016772315.1). Classification (NCBI taxonomy): domain Bacteria; kingdom Pseudomonadati; phylum Pseudomonadota; class Gammaproteobacteria; order Thiotrichales; family Thiotrichaceae; genus Thiothrix; species Thiothrix subterranea. Next base: position 1,540,513 of record NZ_CP053482.1, read on the forward strand.
TGCCACGATCAGCAGCAATAAGGCAAGTAGCCAAGCGAGTAGGCGCAATAGTGGCATGAGAGTAGTCCTTTTCTGTAGCCTTATATTATATTGCCCCCACTATAGCCTATTGAGCTGGTGGCAGGTAGTAGCCTTGTGCTTGCGGATAATACGCCTGTGGGTAATAAGTCGAGTACGTTGGCGCGTACATTTGTTGTGGGTAAGCCGTGTAATAGCTGTAAGGGTAAGCATACGGGTAGCTGTATGCGCCCGTGTTAAGGCCATTATACGCCGTGTTATAAGCCGAGCTGTAAGCATTGAATTGCTGATCTTGGTATTGCGCCACGTCGCCTTGGCCTTGTGCGCGGCTGTCAGCATTGAACATGCTGTTCGCTTTGGCGCGGAAATTCAGGTCGAAATCCATATTAATGTCGGCTTCACCACGCCCGCGTGATTGCCCATTGGCAGTGCCGTTGCCATTGCCTTGGGTTTGCCCGAAAGCGTTAGCTTGTTGCGCTTGTTCTTGGCGGTTATTACCGAAGAAATTGCCCATGTCGAAACCGTCGAAAAAATCAGCCGATGCGTTGCCAGCCAACAGGGTCAAGGCGGTGAAAATAATGATACGTGTGCTCATGATGGTGTCTCCTTCTAGTGGTTTTACCAGTTTATACCCATTTATAAGCATTTGCTAATACAACCACTTTTGCCCCACTCAAATGTATCCAAATGGATGATGCCGCCAGTAGCGGAATAGCGGTAAAGTTCAAGTGTGCTGGTTGAACCCCTCAACTGACTGCATTAACTGGCACATTATTCACCGGCTTTGACGTGTTGAAGCCGGTTTTTATTCCTAACGCTTTAGACTTGCAGGGGAACAGCAATATGCACCGTGATTCTGGATTGGGGAGGATCACTGCAATAAAAACCCACTTCCCCGCCTAACGCCGCGACCCGATGCCGGATACCGTTTACTCCAGTCCCCGCTTGCCAACGCTCAGGCGGGGATATTTTTCCGTCATTCGTAACGATTAGGTGCAATTTATTGTTGGATAAAGCAAAACCCACCTCCAACGTTTCTGGCTCGGCGTGCCGCAGCGCATTGCTGACTGCTTCACGGAGTATCTGCGACACTTGCAGTATTCGGCGCGGGCATAATTGGCAAGCATCCAGCCGCTCATCCTGCCGCCAACGTAACCTGACTTCTGCGGCTTCGGCTCGCCCGGCAATTTCTGCCCGCCAATCCGCAATATTATCGACCAGTTTGGTCGGGCTTGCTTGCTGCGATAACCGTACCGTTTCCCGTAACGTCATTAGCGCCTGCCGCACATCCTCACGGTGGGTTGCATCCGGTAGCTTATGGCTCAGGGTTAGCAGTTTTGCACCAACACTGTCATGCAAGTCGTGCATTATGCGCCGCCGCTCGTCCAGAATAGCCTGTTGGCGGGTTTCGCTGGCATTACTGGCCATCCGTGCCACCGTTAACAGCGACTCGGTATGTTTGACATCGGTTTTATTAAACAGCCCTGCTGCCCGTTGTTTGCCGGTCAAACGCCACGCATGTTGGTTGCCAAGGCTAGGCACATCAAGGTGCAAACCGTTGTCTGACAAGTGGGTAGTGGTCACTTGGGCAGACAATTTTTCGATATGCAACGGCAGGAAGCGTTGCAGCAAGGATTCCTGCCAACGTTGTTCAAAGGTTTCTTTGGAGAGCGCATCGCCAAGATTGCTGCTCAAAGCAGGCAGAAAATCACTGAGATTCTGGCGTTCCATTGGAATAATTTTATCCAATAGCCATTGGCGCAATGGAAAATACAAAAAGCCTGCAATAATGACCGACATTGCCAGCACATAATCACCCCGCAGTTGCAGCAACGTCATTAACCCCACATCAATACCCGCGACCAGCAAGCCCCCCACAATCCACAGCATGGACTTTAGCCACCAGAATTCAATCGCAAACAGCCGATAGCGCAGAATCCCCACCCCAAGCCCTATCGCCATCAGGTTAAACAGCAATAGCGCCGAAATATTGCCAACAATCGGCGGCTTACCCAGCAGAATAGGGAAAACATGCAATGCAATAATAATGGCATTGGGCAACATAAACGCTGCCGCGAGAACATGCAGGCTCGCCCGTTCCACCGGCTGACGGCGCGTCTGGCGCAATTGCAGGGCAATAATTCCCAACACGATCACGTACAAAAAGGGGTACTGTATGTAAAAAATATGCCCCGGCGTTTCAATCCAGCCATAGTGATAATTGGCGGTGGAGAGTGCCGTAAAACCCATAACCAGCCAAAACAACCACAGCCCGCGCACCAACGGTTTGGGCAAATCACACAGAATGACCAGAATCAGCGTGGCAGCGAAGTTGATACCTGTGGCTTGCAGCAGCAGATTCTGCCGCAATGCGCCGGGTTCCATATAAAATTCCGTGGCAATAACCCCAGCGCCGCTGACCGCAAAAACGTAGTACAGCAAGCTGTGCAGCAGTAAAAACAGGGATGCTTTTTGATAGGGGCGGTATGTCCAGACCAATGCGCCCACCAATGGCGAGATCATGTTTGCAAGACCCAACAACCAAAACACAGCGGGGATAGCCGCAACGGGGGTACGTGCGGCGGGTGTCAGCGCAACGGTTTTGCCCGTCGTGGTCACAAAAGTTACTTGAGCATGTTGGGTGAAGGCTTGGTGCAAGGTTTGCTGTTGCTGATAAAACTCCGCCCGTTGTGCGAACGTCGCGGGGGAAAGTGGCGCATAACCGTTCAGCAATGGCTTGATGGTTAGCAGCTTCCCATCGACTTGCAGGCCAAGCAAGGTTTCACCGGCGGCGAGTTTTCCAGAAGCGGGGGAGTTGGCACTGATGGATTTGATCAGCAGCGTATCCGCAGCCGTGGCAGTTACCCGGATACCCGTCCACTGTTGTTGGGTCAATAGGTAAGCGGAAATAATCTGGGTGACGGCAATGAATAGCAATACCGCCAGCAAAATATTGGCGGGGGCAATAACGGGTTTGGGGAATGACCAGTTCAAACGGTCAACCTTAGAAATCCGTTCTGACCAGCCCCATGCGGCAAGCCTCCACTGCTGCCTCAGCTCGGCTGGATATATTGAGCTTCTGGTACACATCCCGGATATACCGCGCTACGGTATTGGTCGACAGCCCCAATAATTCCGCCACATCACCCCGGCTAAGCCCCTTGGCAACTAATATCAACACTTCGCGTTCGCGGGGGCTTAGACTCGCCACTTCGCTGCGATTAACGCCAGAATGCTGATTATCCGGTGTGCCATGAGCGTTTCCGGCTGCCGAGAAATATTGCAATATGCGCCGCGAGACACTCGGTGACAGCGGTGGATCGCCACTGAGAATACCGCGTAATTTCTGAATAAACACCAACTCAGACGAATCTTTCAGCAAGTAGCCATGCGCCCCGGCTTGCACGGCGTGGAGGATGTGTTCTTCATCATCAAAAATGGTGGTGATTACAATGTAAGCATTAGGGTAATGCTGACGCACACTCGCCACCAAGTCGATACCGCTACCGTCCGGCAAATTAATGTCTAGCAACGCTACATTTACGCTGACTTTGCCTAACAGTTGCCGCGCTTGTTGACAGGTAGTCGCCACATTGAGGTGCACCTCCCCGAAAGCTTGTTGCAGGACGACACCCAACCATTCAGCGGTTTCAGGGACATCTTCCACAATGAGCACATGTTGCATGGCGACTTCCTTTGCTATAAGCGCCCAAGATTAAGGCTTGCTAGGCGTGATAATTCGTTTTACCCGTACAATTCCCTGCGCATCAACAGTATCACCGACTTTGAGCGCGTGCATCACTGCCGGGGCAGTGGGTGCTATCGTATCCTGTTTGGGGGTCAGTTTGGGGAGTTTCATGTTAATCACTTTAACAGGTTCTGTTTGTGGCTGGCTATTAGCACCTTTTGCGCCGCTTTGCCCGGTTGTACCCGCCGTGCCTGCCGCTGGTTCTTTGACCCCCAGACACTTGCTGTAAGGCACACCAACCAACTTGCCCACCAATTCCACTGCGGCAAGGTCAACCAGATTGCGTACTGCCTGCGCTTTGCCTTCGCTGGCGTTGAGGCTTAGGTCGAAATATACACCAAATTTATTAATGCTGGCATCCATATCCAGCGAATCACCGCGCTGGAAAATCGCGACCGAATTGCTGGAGGTAATGCCGGGAATGACGCTCATGTCTGAAGCACGTAACACATTCAAATCCAAGGCAACCACGTTCAATGAAGTGCTGTGAGCTGCACCGCCACCGCCTTTTTTACGGTAAAATACCCCGGTACTGGCATCCCCGGTGGTAACACCTTTGTCAAATTGGGTAATTGAGCCTTGAATATCAAACGCGGGCATTTCTTTGTAGGCATCGGAATAATTCGCGGCTTTCATAAATGACACCAGATTGCCAGAATCTTTACCGTAAGCAATCAGCTTAATCGCTTTGCTTTTGGTGGTCATGCGTGAAATCGCTGAAATCAACATATCGCGTGTGCCGGTTTTAACTTCTTCGGTTTTATCGTCGAGGTCTTCCACCATTACCGGAATGCCTTTCACGCCTTTTGCCAGCATTAAATCATCAACACAGCTTAAGGCATCAGAAAAATTAGTGACGGATTTATACGGTGCACCAGACGGGCCACGGCGGATTTTTTCAAATTCCCGTGCCAGTTTATTATCTAAACTGGCACAGCCACCCAATGTGGAAAGGGTAAAAGCTACTGCTAACATAATGACGGACTTTTTCATGATTGTTGTCTCGCGTTTATTTTTAAGACAGAGAACTGACTAATTAACGGCAGTTATTAGATTGGATAACATCACCATCAATAAGAATGACGACTTCATCAGGCGCATTAGCACCATCATCCACAACAACATTGCCAATATTAATGTCACAACCCGCAGTATCAAATGAAGAAATTGCGTATTGATCATCATCTTCATAATCCATTTCTGTTTGATATGCTCGCATTCGTGCTTTCATTTGAGCCATCTTAGCAGACATATCCGTCATTAAATCCTCGCCGCCATCAGAACCTTCTGCAAATACAGTACTACTAATGCATAAGCTGCAAGCTAATAGTAATATTCTAAACCTCATGGTAAAAACTCCTTGTTTAAAACACACAAGCATATCGTAAAAGTGCTGCATTGTTGTTGGTTAGGGTAATCACGATAGACGGAGGATAACTCATGACGGATTACATGTTAAGACTATCACTGCAACAGGGTTTCAGACAGAAATGCCTGAAACCCCTGCAAAAATCTGATTTTAATGATCAGAATGTTCATCCTTTTTGTCTGCACAAGTGGCACAACCAATTACCCCAATTCTGGCTGCTTGGGTATTGTTCTTTCCTGCCACCTGTATTTGCTTGATATAGCCAGCACCAACCCATACATTCCCTTCGGCACCATTATTGATTGCACCAATAGCTGCATATTGGTTATTTTCCCAACCACCCCATTGTCCTTGAAAAATATCGCCCAAGCCAACATTGACGCTGGAATCAGTTACATCATCACCAATAAAACCAACGGAAGCATCTTGATTATTTTTGTCACCATTTTCCTGAATTTGATTTACCCAGCCATCTTGAACATCAATTTTATTACTGCTACCTTGATCTGCAAAAGCAGAGGCACTGGCAAACAAAGTCAAAATAGCGATCATAGATACATTAATCTTTTTCATGGCATTTTCTCTAATAAAAGTTAGTTGAAATAGTTACAATTTGTTGTTGTCCTTTCTCGCTAAGGACAAGTTAATAATAGCATCAATCCATCAATAATAAATTCAAGTAATGACAAAAGGACGATTTTTACAGATAAAGTTATTCAGATAAATACCACCATAAAAAAAGCCCCCAAAGAGGGGGCTTTTTAGAAATCAGCACTGGTTATTACTATCCCATAACGCCTTTCGCAATGGCTTCAATAATACGACGAATTTGTTCAGAATCGTTAACGGGTAACGTATTAACTGGCACAGTAGGATTACGAATAGTGGTGTTACCAGGCTGACCATTAGCAGCTCCTCTGATCTGTGCTTTAAACACATCCGGCTGGATATTAACAATATCGGTGTTGCGTTTAATCACATCCGACAAGCGCAAATCATGTAACTCTGTCAACTGTTTACCAAAAAACTGGTTTTCGTACCAAAAGCGGTCGCCTTGGCGTACTCGGCTGAATTGATCCAGCAAAATACTCACCATGGTTTCACCCACCAACGCCTCGCCCGATTCTTTTTCTGCCAACCCGCCAACCCACAAATCAACCTGATCAGGGTGGCGATACACTTGTTCAAGTTTTTGTCCAAACCCTGCACGCCATATTGGATGGTTAAAACTGGTAATGCGCGGCAAACCCAAGCTGGCACGGGCGTCATTGTATCCCGGAAGGCCATGATCACGCCCACGCTGGATATTCAAGGAAGCCAGATCCATGCCTGCCTCACCCGGTTGCCCGAACAAGAAATTACGCACATCGTCGATAATCATCGGGTCGACAGCTTGCGCTGTTTGGGAGGCAAACCCTCGGAAAATAGGCGAAATTCCTGCTTCGCTAACCTTGCCCGGCTGGAAGAAGGCATCCCTGAGCCGCACATTGCCTTGCGGTATAACCGTGCCATTTTCATTCAGACGCAGCAACGTCGGAGACAGCAAGGTATGACCTAAACGAAAGGTAGCGGCAGCAAATGCATTGCTGATATCCGGCCTGACATTCGGTTGATAACCGGGCAATTGCTTAGGATTAGCCGCACTGTATTTCCAATAACCGGGTAAGCGATCTTTACCCAATAATGCGGGCAAGAATTCGTTGTAAGTAATGGCTTGAATTTCTGCTGCCACAATCCGACGGGCTTCTTGGTAGATACGCTCATCTGACCAATCAGCGTGTTTACAAGCAATGGCATCGGCAAGACGGTTATGTTCCCGCACCCACAACGTATGCATTGCCGTTAAACCGATATTCTCGTTAACACGTTCGTCCCCTGCTTGGTACAGACCCTCAGGATTTTTGGGTAACAAGCCCTGAGCATCCAGCTTCATCTTACCGCCTGACAAGGTGCGCAGGTAGCTTGCTTGCGCCGCATCAGAACCATACACGTTAGAGGCATCAATAAAGCTGGTGATATTATTGGGATGTTGGCGTTTCCCATTAGCATCCAATACATAATTGCTACGGAAGAACAGCAGGTTAACAATTCCCGTACCATTGGGGTCAAAAGTGGTATCGCCCACTGGAACCGGGATATTCGCCTCTTCTACTGGCACGTTCGTTGCCACCAAATCCAGATCATGGTCGAGGAACTGCCCCCACATCCAAAGTATGTCGCTTAAGCCTTTGCTATTGACCGTCTGATTATTAGTTTGGCTGACAACCACATTACTAACCTTACGGGGGTTTGGCAGATTGGCAGCAGCGGCATTCCCCGGTTCTCTGTTGGGGGTTTGTGGCAGTACCCGTAATAGGTTTTGCCCCGCCATACCCCACGTTAGCGAACGGCGATTATTGCCCTTGCCGTCGATAGGCGAGTATTGAGTCGTGTACCACGCCGGTATCAATGGGTTTGCAGCGCATACATTGGTGATAGGCGACCACTGCGTTGTATTGCCCAAGCTGATGGATGGCAATAACAAAGCACTGGCAACAGCCGATGCCAATAAAAAGTGTTTACTGGTTTTGTGTGGTTTCGTCAGCATATAAAGAGGTTCCCTGAAAAATGTAATCGTTTGGTTGTCGCCTAGATGGGACTAACAGGAACATAGTCAAAATCTATTGACTTTTATAAGCCAAACTATTTGAACGGCTGGTTTCTCAGGATGAATTGCATAATCTGTGTAATCTACACATAACGATAACGAATGACATCGCGCCTAAAAATCCTGCTCGTTGTTCAAATGACTACATTCAACTGTGCAGTACCGCACTGCTGATCCAGCCAGTAAACTGTCAGCAGGTGGCAAGTCATCAATACGTCACCACGGAAGAAATTTTATTTTAATCAAGGAGATAATCATGAGCATTAGCAGCACAATGACGCCTAGTACAGACATGGCTCAATCGATCGCATCCTCAACAGCATACAATACGGATAGCATGGGAACGGCTGGGCAGAATATGGATGCACTGGCAGCAAAGTTGTATGAAGATGTGAATAAAGGATCATCTAATCCGCTAATCGATGACTTACGTGATTTAGCAGGCAATCTATCGGCGGAAATAAGCGGGCAACCACAAACTGCACCTGCAACAGGTGGGTTATTTGACGCTACCGGCAGCAGTAATACGTCTTTAGAGCCAGCCCCTAGCAGCCCTCCACCTGCAAATCCCAATATCTATGTCGACCCTAAAACAGGTGAAAAGTCTTATGTTAATAACGGCGCAAATGGGTACGATAGTACGACAACCACTCCCGCACCAGGCGCGAGCGGTGGCACTGCCTCTGGTTCAAAGGGTTAAAAGCCCATAAGCGGCAAGCCGAATCAAAGCCCGATCTACAGAATTAACAACAGGTCGGGCTTTAGTCCAAATAATTAACAACCCTGTCACCACCCCTGCTTAAACTTGTCGATCAGCCGCCGTTCCCGCTTATCCGGCTTATGCAACCTAACATTCACCCCGTGCAAACGCCGCTCTTCGATCACCGCCTCGCGTTCTTCGCGGTGATGTTCAGATTCGGTATGCAGCAAACGGGCTTCACTGGCGGGGCGGCGCTGCTCGTTCAAGCCTTGCACGGTAATCGTCCAGGTTTCAAAGCCCTTTTTAATACGCAACTTGTCGCCGATGCGCACCTGCCGGGAGGGTTTAACGCGCTCCTCATTCACCTGCACATGCCCGCCATCAATGGCTTCCACCGCCAGCGGGCGGGTTTTAAAAAACCGCGCTGCCCACAACCACTTATCAATGCGTTGGCTTACATTTTCTTCTTCAACGGCCATGTAACGACCCTATCCTCCCAATCTGCTTCGTTCACTTCAGCGGCGTAAGTAAACCGCCCGATCACCGATTGTTTCATGCGGTGAATGCTCTGTTTATCGCCCGACACCAGATGATGCCAAGACGGTAAATTCTTACCCTCGTGCAACAAACGGTAGGCGCAACTCGGCGGCATCCAATACAGCTCATCCAGATTATCCGGGGTTAAATGCAGGCATTCTGGCACTAGCGTTTCACGATTCGCGTAATCTTTGCACTGGCAACTCGTGCCATCCAACAAATCACACGCCACATCGGTGTAATACACCGTGCTATCTTCCTCGTCTTCCAGCTTGATCAAGCAACATTTGGCGCAATGGTCGCAAATGCTCTCCCATTCCGCCTCATTCATCTCGGCAAGGCTTTTTTGTTTCCACCAAGGCGGGGTGCGGGCTTCACTTGTCATTATACGGTTTCGTCTCCAGCAATCCCTGTTTCATCGCGGCGTAATCGTGTTGATTAGTGTAATAAAGAATCTCTTTACCGTCAGTATTCATCAAAATTGCCAAGCCTTTGCTGGGGTAAAACCAGTAGTCGATTCCCGCCTGCAACGAGGCGGCGCGTTCCGCCGGTTCGCCAAAGCGTGCCACCACGATTTCAGGCTCGTAATTGATGACCGGCATATAAATTAAGCGCTGCACCCGCAAATCATTGGCAATTTTCACATCCGCTTCCGCCATCGTGTATTTCCATTGCCCGCTTGCCATGCCTTCACGCTTGGTATTGTTGGTTTGGAAACTGTCAAACTGCGCAGGTGTGGCTTGCAATTCAGCAATGATTTTGGCTTCAAACAAGCCGAGGCGTTGTGTGCCGAAATAGGCTTCGAGGGTACGCTTACCGCTTTCGTGCGCAAATACCGCCATTTCCGGGAAGCTGTGCAAGCGTTCGATCACATCCTTCAGCGTGGCTTTGCCAATGTCTAAGTGGAACACCTGCGGATTGCCTTCGGCACTAAGAGTGACTTGCCAAGGCAAATCTTCAGGGTGTTGGGGGGAAGAGTCGCAGCCGGTCATGCCAAGAGTCAGGGCAAGTAGGCTACTCAATATCAGTGTGTGTTTCATGTACCATCTTCTCAATCACGAACGCTCATTATAACGCCCCCACGCTTACACATACCACTCTTCACTCTCCCCCTGCTCCACCAGCAAATCCACCATCTCCATCACGTATTGCTTGAGGTACTTATTTTTCAGCCACGCCACGCGGGTAGTGGAAAGCGGGAACAGGTGCGACAAATCCCGCAACACCAAATCGTCGTCGTGAATATGCGAATACGCCATTTTCGCAATAATCCCCGCGCCAAACCCCAGCCGCACGTAGCTGATAATCACATCGGTATCGGTCGCCGCAAACGTCACATCCAACGCCAAGCCTGCATGACGAAACGTTTCATGGATTTTGGAACGCCCCGTAAACCCGAAAATGTAGGTCAACACCGGATGCGCCGCAATACGCGCCAACGTCAGCTTACCCTCCGCCAGCGGATGCCCATCCGGTAGCACCAGCCCGTGATTCCAGTCGTAGCATTTACGGCTGTCTAACGCGGAATCTTTGTCCAACTCTTCAGTACACACCGCAATATCCGCCTTGCCAGCGTGCAGCATTCGCACCAATTCCACCGGCGTGCCCTGCAAAAAATGAATCGCCACATCGGGGTAACGCTGGCGAAATTCCAACATCACTTCCGGCAAAAAATACTTGGCTTGGGTATGCGTGGTGGCGATGCGAATTTCACCACGGGTTTGCAGACGGTAATCGTCCGCCACCGCACGAATATTTTCCAGTGACTGCTCGATACGGTCGAGTTCCTGCACAATCGCTTTGCACACTGGCGTTGCTTCCACCAGCCGTTTGCCTTTGCGCTCAAACAACGGCATCCCCAGCTCTTCTTCCAGCAAACCCAATTGGCGACTGACAGCAGATTGCACAATGTAATGCTGATCCGCCGCCCGCGACACATTCATGCCATTATTCAGCAACGTTTTGAGTAAGCGTAATTGGAACAATTTCATGCTTTATCGCTTTTTAAGATAACTATAGCGAATTATAGCGTTTTTAATTATTTACGCCTTATCCCATACTTGCCTGCAACCGAAGATTACCGAGAGGCACAGCCCATGAGCATCCTGCACAAAATCGTCAACCACAACGAAATCAGTACATTAGAACTGCTGTTGAATGGCGCATTCGCACCGTTGCACGGCTACCTCAATCAAGATGACCATTGCAGCGTCTTGCAACGCAATCGCCTAGCAAACGGCACATTATGGCCGCTGCCACTGGCACTGTCCCTGACCCCGGCGGAAAAACGCGAAGCACAACTCAGCGGGCGCATCGTGCTGGTCGACGGGCTGGAACGCCGCGCCATTGCCGAAGTCAGCGTGGAAAGCTTCTACCGCCTGCCTGCGGATGTCGCCGAACTGGCACAAGCATTTGACCCAGCACGTACCCCTGACACGTGGTACGCCAGCGGCACAGTCAAACCGTTGCAGAAAATCCTGCATCCGGCGTTTAACAGCCTGCGTTTCAACGTCCCCGCCCTGCGTCAAAACGTGCAAGACTGGAACAGCATTATTGCAGTGCAAGCCGCGCCCACGCTGGATAGCAACGACTTGCAACGCGCCTGCGAATGGCTGACCGATACCGAAACCGGCGGCGGCTTGCTGGTACAAATTGGCATCAATGAAACGTCCCCCGATTTCAACCAGCAAGTGCGTGAACTGCGCAATCAAGTCAAATGCACCTCGGCACGTCAGGTCAAACTGTCGCTGTTACCGTGCGTGGAAGGACTGGGTGAAAACCGTTGCCTGCTGCTGCAAGCACTGGTGAGCCGTAACTATGGCGCAACGGGCTTTGTGGTCGGCAAACACATCTCGCCCGAAGCCCGCCGCTGGCTCTTGAAACACCATGACGAACTGGGTTTGGACATTATTCCGGTACGGGCGCAACGCCCCCAAGCCGCGAAACCGACGGTACGTCATCTACTTTGTGAAGCTGCCTGAGACTTACTTACCTCTCCTCAGGTGGCGCGATCCGGTACGGGCTTCGGCCCGTATTTCTTTGCCCGCATTTTACCAATCCAGCTTAAAATTCACTTTCAAGGCAAAATCCCACTGCGCTTTGTGAATACCCGCCGGAAACGGTAATGCACCAGAACTGGCGTTCACCGCTTGCAGCGCTGCTTTATCCAGCCAGTCATTGCCGGAACTCTGACTCACCCGTGCGCCCGTGATCGTGCCATTCGGCAATACCGTGAAAGACACGGTGACGGTGCCTTCCACTTCAGCTTTTTCAGCCATGCGTGGGTATTGCTTGCGGGCGGCAATCAGGCTTTGCAATTTTTGGCGGTAAGCGGCTTCGGCGGCGGCGTTATTCACGACAGGCGCAGCAGATGCCGCGACACGTTGCACCGGACGGGGGGCGGGTGCAAGAACGGGTGCAGGACGAGGTGCAACCACGGGCGCTGGCGGGACAATTTCCTTCACTGGCGCTGGCTGAGAAACAACTTCCGGCTTCGGTTCAGGTCGCTTACGGGGCTTTTCCGGTTTAGGGGCAGGTTTGGGCTTTTCCGGCGGTTTAGGCTTCTCGACAGGCTTGGGTTTTACTACCGGTTTAGATTCGGGCTTAGACGGCGGCACTGGTTGTGCAACAGGTGGTGGCGCTATCGGCTCAGGTGGTGCAAGTTGGGGCGGCGGCGGTGCTGGCTGGAATTGCGCAAGCGATAATGTGAGCGGTTGTTCTTCCGGCACACTCAGTTTTTCTTGCCACAGCAGCAAAGGCAATGCTACCAGCAATAACGTGCCATGCAACAACGCAGAAACACCGAATCCGGCTAGATGCCCTTTCACTGCGCGTGCTCGCTCTGGATAGAGACGGCGGCAAACTGCTTGGCTTTCAACACATCCAACACGCTGATGCTGATGTGGTCAATACGAAACTGCCTGCCCACGAACGAGAACCCCTTACCTAACTCCAGTAGAAACGGTTGCAGCTTGGTGATAATCGCCGCTTCCAACGTGCTTTCGCGGTAAAGCCCTGTTTCTGGTAAATCCAAAAATTCCAGCACGTAAGGGTCTTTGATAAATTCGCCCGTTGGTAATTTATCAGGTAGGGATTCTGGCTGGTCTTGGGTGTTAGGCACAACCAATAGCCGTTCGTAATAGTGGCTCGCAAGATTGCGTTCTAGTTGACGAGAACTCCACTGATGAGTAGCCGCTTCATGCAAGTAATAGTCTCTTGCCTGTGGATTTTCGACCCGCATGATCAGCCGATAGTGCGTCCACGGCAATTGGCTACGCACTGCGTAGCCTTTTTCAAACTCAGGAAAAGTCAGGAAAAACTGGCGACAATTCTTCAAATTAGCCAGCGAAAATCCTTTGCCGAACTCGTCACCCAATTGCTTGGCAAGATTGCGGATGAGGTAATGCCCATAATCTGCCCGATCTTTGCCAGCCAACTCTTCCTCAACAATACGTTGACCAATTTTCCAATACGCTAGAACCATCACTGTATTGACGGATGCGTAAGCCTGTTTTCGGGCATCTGCCAAAATACCGCGAATATCAGCAAAGAAACGCTCAGTCGCTGGCATTACATTCTTCAATCTTGCCACCTTACCTTGTGCTGTAAAACGTCATCAGAATAACGAGTTGAGGCATTGTAATCTAATCCCGACTGAAAATACCGTTAGACGTAATTGCCACTTCATTCACCCAGCGCTCGGAGGTTTTGCCCACGCAAGCCTCTACCGTTTTGCCATCTGCAAGCTGGGCTTCCACGCTGTAGCCTCTGCCCGGTTCGTGATTCAGGGTAATAATACGGGTTTCGCCAGCGCGTAATTGTGTTAACAAAATTTTTTCCTGACTCAAATCGTTACCGTGCTCGATTTTTAACAAGGGAATGGTTTCGCCGCGCATGTTTTCGATGGTCACAAACAGCGGACGACCGGGGTATTGCTGAGCGTACCAAAGCTGCATTGCGACGATTCCCACCAGTAAACCGAGGCTACCCGCTATCCCAATGTGTTTGAAAGTGATCATGTTGACTCGTGCCTGTACTAGACTAACGGTGCATCATTACCGACAAGTCTTCGCGTGACATTGAGATTGGTCAATTGTGTTTATTAACAAATACTAATATACTCAATACGCTTAACATACGTTAATTTAACCACCTATATTTAAAGAAGGAACCCACCATGACACTTAGTAACGCTATCCAAGTTTTCGCAGGCATTATGATTTTAGTCGCGCTGATTTTAGGGGCAACCGTCTCTGAAGCAGTAGGCTTTTGGTTGATGGTATTTATCGCTGTCAACCTGATTCAGTCCGCTTTCACTGGCTTCTGCCCAGCGGCAATGGTTCTGAAAAAAATGCCATTCATCAAAGCGTAAACCACCCTACGCTACCGGCAGGGTGAACGAAAACGTTGCGCCCTGCTCCGGTTCGGATTCCACCCACAAGCGCCCACCGTGTGCCTCGATAATCGAACGGCACAATGACAAACCGATTCCCATCCCCTGCGCCCCTTTCGTGGTAACAAACGCATCAAACACGCGCTGCTTGAGTTCGGTGTCCATCCCAGAACCGGTGTCAGAAATATCGACTTGCACACACCCCGTCTGATTCAGAAAACTCCGTACCAAAATTTGACGACGGTGGCTAGGTGTATCGTGCATTGCATCACGTCCATTTTGCACAATATTTAGAATAACCTGTTGAATTTGAATAATATCCAGCGGAATATCCGGCACCGTATCATCCAGTTCCAGCAATAGCGGCACATCCAAGCGGGTTGTTCCGGTTTTGCTCAGGTGCAAGGCTTCGTGAATCACTTGTTCCACACACGCCATCACTTTGTGCGGGGGTTGTTTGCGTACCAAGGCCCGCATCCGCCGGATAATTTCTGATGCACGCAACGCTTGTTGCTGAATCGCTTGCAGCGGTTCTTGCAAACGGGCACTGGCGCCGTCGGCTTGCAAAATGCGCTGGCACGCGCTGGCGTAATTGGCGACCGCTGCAAGGGGTTGATTGAGTTCATGCGCAATCCCCGATGCCATTTCCCCCAAGGTATTCAAGCGCACCATTTGGTCAAGGTCGGTCTGGTGTTGCAAAATTTCGTGCTGAGCTTGTTCGCGCAAGGTTTCTTCCTGATCCAACTGGTATGCCAGCCGAATCACGATCAGCACAATCACCATCACCATTCCTGACGCCAGCAAGGATTCCACTTGCGTATGTGTCAACGTGCGGTGCTCAACCAATACCGGCAACCAGCCCAACAGCGGCGGGAACAGCGCCATGAGAAACATCACCCGCCGCACCACCAAACCACCGGAGGCATTGCTCGCCATAATGCGGAAAAAACCTTTTTCCACTTTTGCCAGAATAATCCCCCAACCGACCAACGCAAACGCGGTCGCGGTGGGCAGCGCCATGCCCGCCTCGCCGGTAAATACCTTGAACATGTCTTCTTGATGGGCATAGCCAAAAAATACCGCCACCAACAGCATGACACTGAAAAAAGCCGCCCATTGCGCCACATTAATCAATGATTGACGTTCCAGACTGAGGAAAAACAATCCCGTACAGGTGAGAATAAACGCCATGCCCGCTTGGGGCGAATCTTTCGCATCCGACAAATTCAACCACGTTAACGGCGTTAAACCCTGCCCCAATAATGCATCGGGGATACTGTGCCAAGAACTCAACAACATCAGTAAGCCCAACACAACGCCACCGAGAGCCAGCAAGCGTCCCGCCATACGCCGTAGTAAGGATGTTTTTTCAGGCTGCAATAAAAACAGTGCCGCCCCTGTGAACACGAATGAAAATGCCGCACCCGGCGTCATCAACGGCAAATCTTTTTCGACACGATACAACGCAGGGATGTGATTAAACCACCCCACCAATACCACTACGCCCACCAACATTACGCCAAACGCGGCCAGATGAGCCAAGCGATGCAAAAATAACAAATGGTGTTCTGTATACATGGCTCAAAGTATATAAGAACCGCCGTCTGGCTGGAACTAGCCCACACTGCTATTCATCTGTTGACCAATGGTGCCGTTTTTAATCATTACCATTGATAATTCTAATTTTTGCGCTTGCGGGTCTTGGGTTATAACCGGAGAATGTCGACAATTTAGTTTATTTTTTAGAGGAACGTCACGAATGGGTAACAGAATTCTGGTTAGCGGCTTACAAGTGTCAACACTCTTGCATGACTTCGTAACCCAACAAGCACTGCCGGGGACAGGCATTAGTGCCACCGATTTTTGGGCAGGGCTGGCAGACATCGTTACCCGCTTTGCACCCCGCAACCGTGAACTGCTGGCAAAACGCGATGCTATCCAAGCCAAAATCGACGCTTGGCATATTGCGAACCCTGGTCAGTTTGATTTCGGCGCTTACAAAGCCTTTTTGCAAGACATCGGCTACTTACTGCCTGAAGGTGAAGCCTTTAACGTCAGCACTGCGAACGTGGATGTGGAAATCACCCACACGGCTGGGGCGCAATTGGTCGTTCCCGTCATGAATGCGCGTTTTGCGTTGAACGCGGCTAACGCACGTTGGGGCAGCTTGTACGATGCGCTGTATGGCACGGATGCAATTCCGTCCACCGATGGCGCGGCAGCAGGTAGCACTTACAACCCGGTACGTGGTAAAAAAGTTATTGAATTTGCGCGTAATTTCTTGGATGAAGCGACGCCACTCGCCCACTTATCGCACCACCATACCAGCCGCTACCGGGTGGATGAAAGCGGTATTTTAATGGTCGAAATGATCGGCGGCTCAATCGTAGCATTGCGCGATAATAACCAATTTGTCGGCTACCGTGGCACGTTGGATGCGCCGTCAGCAATCTTGTTACGTAATAACGGTTTGCACTTTGAAATCCAAATCGACCGTAACGGCATGATTGGCAAAGAAGATGCCGCAGGTGTGAACGACATTCTGATGGAAGCCGCACTCACCACGATTATGGACTGCGAAGATTCCGTTGCCGCCGTCGATGATGTCGATAAAGTGCTGATTTACACCAACTGGCTCGGCCTGATGAAAGGCGATTTGAGCGAAACCGTCAGCAAAGGCGGTAAAACCTTTACCCGCACCTTGAACCCTGATCGTGAATACAGCGGCGCTCACGGTGGCACAGTCACCTTACCGGGACGTAGCCTGTTATTCGTGCGCAACGTTGGACATTTGATGACCAACCCGGCGATTTTAGATGCAGATGGCAATGAAATTCCTGAAGGCATTCTGGATGGTTACATGAGCGCCATGATCGCGATTCACAACCTCAACGGCAGTGCAAAATTCAGCAATTCGCGTACCGGTTCGGTGTACATTGTGAAGCCCAAAATGCACGGCCCGGAAGAAGTTGCCTTCACCAATGACGTGTTTGACAGCATCGAAGACGCGCTGAAATTGCCCCGCCACACCCTGAAAGTCGGCATTATGGATGAAGAGCGCCGCACCACGGTGAATTTGAAAGAATGCATCCGTGCGGCGAAAGAACGTGTGGTCTTCATCAACACCGGCTTCTTGGATCGTACTGGCGATGAAATGCACACTTCGATGGAAGCAGGCCCGATGATTCGCAAGAACGACATGAAGTCGTCCGCCTGGATTCAAGCTTACGAAAACTGGAACGTCGACATCGGTTTGGAATGCGGCTTGCCGGGTCATGCACAAATCGGCAAGGGCATGTGGGCAATTCCCGATCAAATGGCAACCATGCTGACCACCAAAATCGGGCATCCCATGGCGGGCGCAAACACGGCGTGGGTTCCATCGCCTACCGCTGCGGCGTTACACGCGCTGCATTACCACAAGGTCAATGTGTTTGCGCGTCAGGAAGAGCTTAAAAGCCGCCAGCGTGCCAATATTGATGACATTCTCACCATTCCGGTGGCGGCGAATCCGAATTGGAGTGCGGAAGAAATCCAGCAGGAATTGGACAATAATGCGCAGGGTATCCTCGGTTACGTGGTGCGCTGGATTAACCAAGGCGTTGGCTGTTCCAAAGTGCCGGATGTGAATGACGTGGGTTTGATGGAAGACCGTGCCACCTTGCGCATTTCCAGCCAACACATGGCAAACTGGTTACACCACGGCATTTGCACCGAGACACAAGTGCTGGAAGCGTTTAAGCGCATGGCGGCGAAAGTGGATGCGCAGAACGCAGGCGACCCGACTTACACCCAGATGAGCGGTAACTTCGACAAGAGCGTGGCGTTTAAAGCGGCATGTGATTTGGTGTTTAAAGGGCGCGAACAGCCGAATGGTTATACCGAACCGTTGCTGCATAAATACCGTGCAGAAGCGAAAGTGGCTCTGTTTTTCTAAGGCTACGCCTTAACCCCCCATCCCCAGCCCTTCCCCCGCAAGGGGTGAAGGGAGCAATGGAGCAGGGAGTAAAATCAGTTGTTGCGGACTAAGCGTAGGTAGTTGTAACTTTCGCCATGGCCTTGCGCACGATCGCCGGTTGCCAAGGAAAAACTTACCGCCGCATGACCAACGCTCGCCGTATCGGAAGCCCAATAACCACGCACCGCTTGACCTTGCACTTCAGGGTCGGAAGACGTGCTACCCAATGCCGGATAAATAAACGCACGCGCCGGACGGGTAGTGTCAATCAAACCCAGCAATTCAGTGGTGGTCGGCAAACGCCAATTGGTGTAACCACACAACGCCGCCGCATTCACCGCTTTGATGTAAGCATCGGTCGTGCATTTGGTCATAACAGTGCCGGATGCCTGACAAGGAGGCTTGCTCGTATCAAGGAGATTCGCGGTTGCCGCCGTGCCAGCCGTTTTGCCGTCAGTTCCCCAGTTGTAGCCGTAATCCTTGTCACGGAAATCGGGGGTTGCACCGGACGCTTCGTCGGTTTTGACTTCCCACATGAGATTGGTGCTATTGTCGGTCACACACGTCGTCACCTCTGCTACTTTCACTTCAGTAAACGTCTTAGCTGCCGCAGTAGGCGGAACAACCGGGGCAGTCGTGCCACCGATAACGGTGTTTTGTGTCGATCCACCGCCGCCGCAACTACTCAGCAACGCGATTAAGGAGGAAGCTGTCAGAGCGACAGCTTGTTTATAAACGCTCATATCTTAACCCTCTATCTTTTGTTATAAGATATTTATTTATATCAGAAAAGTTAAGTGTTGTAAGGTTTTGTGCAATATTAGCGCTTGAGGAGGTAGCTATCATTGCCGTTGAGGAAGTTAGCGAATACCGTCTCGAAATCGTCCACCACCGAGGTTTTCACCGCGTCTAACGCCAACAATGCATCGCTCCACGCTTGCATCCGCGCACTCAGCGACAATTCCAGCGCGTAATGCTGCTTCAACAAAGCGAGGCGCATAAACAGCGGCGCATAGACACAATCCACCAAATGAAACGTTTCCCCGGCAAAATACGGCGCGTCTGCGGCTAACACCGTATCCAAACGCTGCAAACCTTGCTGTAACGCTTCACGTCCCTCATCAAAAGCAGCGGATTCTTTCGCCGTTAACATGCGGAATTGCCGACCTAGCAACTCAGAACAAAACTCGATCCATGCCCGATGCCGCGCTTTTTCCAAAGGCTCAGCCGGGTGCAACGCGGGGGATACACTTCATCCACGTATTCAAGAATCACCGCAGATTCAAACAACGGCGTGCCATCCACCAGCAACACCGGCACTTTGCCCAAGGGGGAAATGGCTTTGAACCAATCGGGGGGTTCGTGTGGGTTAATATGCGTCAACGTATACGCAATCCCCTTCGCATTCAGCGCAATCACCGAACGTTGTACAAAAGGGCAAACTTTGAAACTGACTAATTCCAGCTTGGCAGATTGAGACATGGGGGGCATCCTTAAGCGACAATAACAGCATGATTGTACACGAGTTAGCGTTAGGATTAAGCAGAAGTCTTGCAAAAGGAAGCCCGCTAACAGCAGGCTAAAGGGGGTAATCGAAAATGAAATGGTGGCCGGAGACGGAATCGAACCGCCGACACGGGGATTTTCAATCCCCTGCTCTACCAACTGAGCTATCCGGCCACAGAGGGCGCTATTAAAGCGTTTTAAGGGGTTGCTGTCAAGCACTAATATTGGAGATTTTTCTGCTACACTTCAACACACCCATTACCACCAACTCAAGCGTCTTCACACTCATGGATTCACACGGTTTACTGTTATTCATTCTCTGGCTGGCGATCGCCGCTGGCATTGTATTTTTTGTACGCTGGTTAAGCGGCTTTCTGAGCAAATTCAAGCTGCCCAACGATACGCGCCTGCTGATCTTGATTGCGTTCACCGGCGTGCTGGTCATTGCCGCCCTCAATTTTCTCTGGAAACAAGGCAATCGCGAACCCGATCCCCCTGTTGACGCTGAAAACACGGCAAACCCGCAAAAACCCAGAACCGAACTCGATCTGGAAACTTACGAAAACACCACCTACCCCGCTCTGTACGGCCTGCGCCAAGACATGCTCAAGCAAATGGACGCATTGCACACTTTTTTTGGCAAGGTCAGGGAATGGGCAGAACAAATGCCCGAACAACGCCGTTTTCTGCAAACCATCATTGACCTTCGCTGGTCACAACAACAGCAATTGCGCAAAGCCTATCAAGAAATTGACCGCAGCCGCCGCGAATTCTGGCTGCACTACCATACCGGCGAAGACCGCCATGTACGCACCATGTTTGACGATGAAGCCCAACGCCTGCAACAGCGCATTCAAGAGGCACTCGGCGACAGCCGCGAATTCCAATTAGCCGAAACCGAAGCGATTCGCGACCACCTGCGCGACGCCGAAACCCTACTCAAAGCCGCCAAGCTTCCCAAACCCAAAAAAGGGCAGAACTTAAACACGGTTTTTCAACCGTACAGCGACCAACGCCGTCAAACCTTGCTAACGACGCTGACCCAACGCCAAGAAACCAGCATTACCAGCAATCTTGGGCAGCTTCAGCACGAAGAAACCCAAATCCGCACCAAATTGGCTTACATGGTGGAATACCAAAAAGTCAACACTGACTTGCTGGAAACCACTAACGACCTGATTTTAGAATGGAACAAAGCACTGATTTACAACCAATACGCGCAATACCGCCTGCTGTTTGCCGCCGAAGCCCTGGAAATCAGCGTGCTGCTAGGCATTACTACTGAGAGCAGGGATTACGCCTGGTTACTCAAACAATTGCGCGAATTAGCCCCTAGCATACTGGCACAAGCCGAAGAAGAGCGCCGCGTTGCCGCCTACAGCTACAACCCGGAAGTCGACCACAGCAACCGCAAATCACGTTAGACGGTTCGCCTAATAGCGCTCGTCACGCTCATAATCCTCGTCATAACCGTCATTATCGGCGGTCACGGGCTGTTCGCGCTCACGGGCAGGCGTTGGTGCAGGCTTTTTTGCCGCTTCTGGTTTAGCCTCATGCGCAAACAGCCCCGCGTGCAAACTGTGCGTCATGTCATTGAGCGAGCCACCTTTCAAACCCACTTCGCCTAGCAAGCTTTCAATCAACGGCACTTGCGCACGGTAACGCAAAGCGCTGTCCACCACTTGCTCAGCCAAGTTGCTGCCACCGCCGCCACTGTTGGCAGTGCCATTGCCTGCATCGCCACCGTTATTGCCGCCACCCGCACCACCGCGCCCGATGGCATTGTTTAAGCCGTCAATGTGCATGATTTTGATGCCTTCGATATTTTCCATTGGGCGCACACTTTCGCGAATAATATTCGGCAATTGGCGCACGATTTCCATTTTGACCTGCATCGCAATCTGGTCGTTGGAAAGCAAGTTAGAAGCTTCGTTCAAGGCTTTCTTGCCCGCCGCTTCCACTTGGTAACGCAATTGCGCAGCCATCGCTGCCATTTTTTCCACATCAGCGTTCGCTTCGGCAATGATGACTTGGCGACGCGCTTCTTTTTCCGCACTGATAATTTCCACGACACGGGAACGCTCGGCTTCGGCACGTTCGCGAGCAGTACGAATTTCTTCGGAAATCTTCTCGAATTCGGCTTTGACCTTATTCGTTTCAATCCATGCGTGTGAGACTTCACGCTCTAACGCGGCTTGTTGCATGTTCATGGATTGCTGGGCGCGTTCAATCGAAATCTCTTTGTCGATATTGATTTCTTCGATTTTGCGCTGGGTTTCGGCTTCATTTTCGGCTTTCTGGCGCTTGCGTTCGTTTTGCGCCACGACTTCCTTGTACTCCATCTCTTCTTTCTTGATGGTGGCTTCAAGGTTGCGCTGCTTAATCGCAACTGCCGTTTCTTGCTCAATATTATTGCGGCGCTTGGCGTTATCGGAGGTCACTTGCTCCAAAATACTCAAACCTTTCGCGTCAAAGGCATTGTTGGGGTCGAAATACTTCTTGTCGGTTTGATCCAG
This sequence comes from Thiothrix subterranea, assembly GCF_016772315.1. Classification (NCBI taxonomy): domain Bacteria; kingdom Pseudomonadati; phylum Pseudomonadota; class Gammaproteobacteria; order Thiotrichales; family Thiotrichaceae; genus Thiothrix; species Thiothrix subterranea. Next base: position 1,562,904 of record NZ_CP053482.1, read on the forward strand.
CCCGGTGAGGGATACCGACACCAGTTCCAAACCGTTTTTGTGGAATTCGGCATTCACCGCCTCTTCCACGTTGTGTTCAAACGCGGCGCGTTTTTGGTGTAATTCCTCTAGCTCCATGCCTGAAGCCACCGAACGTAAGGCGGCAACACACGGCGCTTCAAATACTTCCCTAATCGCCTCTTTATCCAACGTGCGCATCCCCAAAGCACGCGCGGCAGTGCTGATGGCTTCCGGGCGAGCTTCTACCCGCAAGAAAAATTCGGCGGTTACATCCACGCGCAGCGGGTCTTTAGTGACCAATGCTTGTTCCATTTCGCGGGTAATTTCAATTTTCAGGGTTTGCATATTGATCGGCATCACCTCGTGGATGACGGGCAACACAAACGCACCACTGCCGAGGATGACTTTTTCCCCGCCCAAGCCAGTGCGCACAAACGCGGTATCTTTTCTGGCGCGTTTATAAAAAGCTGAGAACGCAGCGGCACTTAACAGCGCCACTGCTAAAAAACCCAGTGCTGCGTAAAGGTAGGTCGTCCATTCCATGCGCTTTCACCTAAATCTGATCGGTTGTGATGGTATGAGTATACGCAATATCTTGAAATTAGGTTGAAAACCCTTTCAACATCAATTAAGCCACGGTTAGCCTTGGTAAAACTATCATCCACGCCATAAAGATAATTGGCTGATAAAATCAATGATTTCGACACAGCGCAAGGCACTGATAATAGGGCTGCAAATCAGCATGGCAACGTTGTATGCCAGCGATACATTCGCCGCAACAGGCATCACCGCGCTCACGTTGGAACAATTGGAGCAGGAACAGGCAACCCTTATCCAGCGTACACCCGCCTATGTCGACAACCTGATTGATAGCACCACGGCGGAAGACGCAGCTCCCTCTCCCACTGCTGACACAACACTTGCCGAAGAATCCGCATCCGGCTACCGCACCCTGAACATGGGGATAGACACGCGCCATACCCGCACTGACGCGGGCGACACGCAAACCCGCCAAGCGTTGAACCTGGATGCTTCACGGCAAACCCGCGACTACGGCACTTTCACACTCGATACCCAAGTTACCCAGCAAAACACCAGTGCCAGCACGGAAACGCCCCCAGAAACCCAAGAAATCACCGCGACGCTCTACCAAAATGATTGGCTGCTAAACGACGAATGGCAAATGGATAACACTGTCGGCGTGGTACGTTCCGCCCAAAACAGTTTAATCAGCCAATCCAATAACCTGAGCTTACCGTCACGCACCTACCTTGGCAGCAACAGCCGCATCAGCAATGACAAAACTGAAGTACGCCTCATGCACGGCAAAAAAGGTGAAGTGCTCGACAATGGCGATATAACCACCACCGAACAAGCGGTAACGGGTCTGAGCGTCACCCATCGCCTCAACGAACAATGGGCGGTGGGCGCACAAGGCTGGCAAGCGCAAGATGAAGACGCGCAACAACACCAGGAAGCCACCCTTGCGGTGCAACACACCAACGAATCCGGCAGCCTGCAAACCAAAGCGCAAATGCTCACAAACGAAGCAGGCAGTGGCGCGTGGGTCGACACCGAATACCAGCAAGACCGCTTTCGCCACCAAGCAGGCGCTTACGCACTCGGCGACGGTCTGACGTGGATGGGTGATGACGTAGCCGATAACACCCAAGGCGCTTACTGGCGCATGGGCTACACCCACCCGCGCTACGACACGCATTCGAGCATTGAATGGCAGCAACGCCAAGCCGATGCCGAAACCCATGACACCCAAGAATTACGCCTTAACCAAAGCCTCAACTACCAATACGACCGCACCACGCGCACCGGCGGGCAACTGAGCCACACCCAAACGCAAGCGGCTGATGACCGCCAACAAACCCAAGGCAGCGTCTTCGTGTCACGTTCGTGGAGCAGCGGGCAAGACAGCCGCTTACAACTGCGCGTCAGCCACGAACAAGAACCCGACACCACCACCCAAACCCGTGAAATAGACTATTCACATCACTGGTTACTGCCCGCAGCCAACGAGCTTTCTTGGCAAATAAATGCCCGCAATGAACAAGACGAAGCCGAAGATCGTAATACTTACCAAACAGGGCTAGACTGGCAACATCACCTGAGCAATGGTGATAATGTGGGCGCAAACCTCACCCTAAGCAAAGCCAGCCCGTCCGATAATGACCTTGGTACGCACCAAAACTACCGCGTATTTGCCCGCAAGCAACTGAATAGCAAACTGAACCTCGAAGCCAGCATTGAGCAAACACACGACACCGAAGGCAAGCGCGATCAAGGCGTATCCGTGGCGCTGAATTATCAAGACGGCTGGGGCAAACCGTTAGGGCGGCGTGATGTGCGCAGTGGCGGTATTCGCGGCGTGGTATTTTTCGACGAAAATAACGACGGGCGGCAGCAGCCCCTAGAAAAGAAAGCTGCTAATATTGAGTTGGTGTTGGATGGGCGTACTCCGGTAACAACTGACCAAAACGGTGAGTTCGCGTTTCCCCAAGTGGCAACCGGCGCACATGAGCTAGAGGTAGCGTTTAGTAGTATCCCGTTACCGTGGGAACTTTCCGCCGATTTCAACACCAAAGTAGAGGTAGGATTGCGGGATACCAGCACCCTCGCCATACCACTGGCAAAGGTGACGGATCAATGACCCAATCCCCAACATTTTCAATCAATAATAACAGTAAGAGTTTACTAAACATGAAATTACTAAAACCTAGCCTGCTGGCTTCCAGCGCGTTATTGCTCGCCTTAACCGGCACTGCCTTCGGCGAAGCGGGCATTTCCTCCAAAGTAGGCGCAGCGCCTGATTCCGTCACTGCCAACGTCAACTTCAAAATCAAAGTACCCGAAATTATTATCTTGCGCGTGGGCGATTGGGGAAACACCAAAAATACCCTTATCTGGGATTATGCCTTTGGTTCAGGGATAGCCGAGACCAGTAACACTGATGCAACCTCTGCTCAATGGGGCAAAATTACTGCCGACGCAGTAGATCCACAAAATGCGAACAGTGATAATGAAAGTGCTTCCGATAAAGCTGGGGATGGTATCCTCAAAGTTGCCGCTTTTAGCAATACGGGCGATGTCCGCCTCACCTCTGCCATCGTCACGGATTTTACCGCCGTTACCGCTGGCTTCAATAAGCCGTCTTTAAGCGAAATTAGCGCAACCGATGGCGGTAGTATTGCACACACCGCACTCAATGGGTTTACAGGTGGCACGGTTGATCTAACCAATACGGCGGGTTTGGTAAAACTAACGGATGCTTGGCAATATACCTACACACCAACCAACAACCCAGCGGCGGGTGAATACAACGCTGAAGTCAAATACACGTTGGCTAATATTTAAATAAGATGGCGCAAGGTTCGGCAATAGCAGCCGAACCTTTGCCAGATTGTCACAACAGGGGCTAAACATGAGAAACATCACCAGCAAACTTTTTTTCAGTTTGCTAACGTTAGGTATGGCAACCAACGCATCTGCCAGCGGCTTTTCAGCGGCTGCCAGCCCGCCACGCTATGAACTTTCCGCCACTGCTGGGCAAAAAGTATCGCAAGTGCTGGAAATTTATAACGTCGGCAATGCCAACGAACAATACACCGTCAAAACCAACGACTGGCAACTCACTGGCGAAAAACTCACGTTTCACGACGAACTCCTCCCCAACAGTTGCCGCGAATGGGTCAAGCTCGAACGCCACAAAGTTACCGTCAACCGTGGCGACAAACGCCCGATGCGTTTTGAAGTCGATGTTCCCGCTGGCACGCCTGCGCAAGAATGCCGCTTTGCCCTCATGGTCGAAGGCACGACCCCCGCCCCCAACCAAATTGCCGACAATATCAACCTGCCGGTCAACGGGCGTTTAGCCGTCATCGTGTATTTGGCTATCGGCGGCGCAGAACCCGCCCTCACGGTTGCCAACCTGCAAATGTCCGGCAAAATCCCTGCTCTCAAAGTCAGCAATAGCGGCACGGCACACGGTCGTCTGCAAGGCGTACTCGCAGGCACGGACAGCAGCGGCAAAGCCATCGACTTTTCGGTGTCCAGCACCCCGATTATGGCGGGCGAATCGCGCTTACTCCCGCTCACCCCGCACCTTGGCGAAAAACACCTTGACCCGAAAACGATCAAATACCCCGTCAAGCTCAAAGGTCAGCTTTACTGGGAAAAAGGCGCGTTTGCGATTGAACAACAACTGTGAGGATCTCGGCAATGCCCTATTTACCCAGCCATCACTACCGAGCCGCTTTGGTGCTCCTCGCCCTGCTCCCCATGCCCAGCGCGTGGGCGCAATGTTGGCCGGAAAATACCGATAACGGCAAAGCCGATTACTACCTCGTGAATGGTGCTATTAACCAACCCATTCCCGAAATTGTGTTTGACCTCCCCGGCAATAGCCTTGGCACAGGTGGGCGGATTGTCTCCACCACCGTCAACAACCGTGGCAATAACAACACCTTGGCAAACCATGTACGCTTCCGCCTCAGTGTCAGCAACAAAACGACTAAACGTGTCGTGATGTCTGCGAACTCCGCCACGCCCCTCACTTGCACCACGTGTAGCAGCAGCGTGACGATTCCGTTTAGCAAAATTGGCTGGCAGGAAAACCCCACCAATGAAACCAAAGGCAGCGTGCCAGCCGATGGGCAATTCAATAACGGCTCACAAACATGGATCACTGCCAACCCCAAAGACGATTCGATTTTCAACCTGCAATTTGATTTTTTAAATGACACCGTTTACCCAGCAGGCACATACACCGGCGAATTCCGCACACGGGGAACCCCACAATGACACGCTACACTGCTTACTTGATACTCTTGACTATGCTGATTCCGATGAGTGCGGATGCGGTTCGGGTTGATTGTGAAGATAACTCCACCGCTGAATTGCCCGTAAAAGTAAAACTTACCGTCCCCGCGTTCCTGTTTTTACAGGTCGGCAATGCGAATCAAACCGCAGAGCTTACTTACAACGTTGGTACTAATCTGTCGTCAGGGGCATACACAGGGGCAATCCCACCGGCAGGCGAAAGTGGGCTTGCCCCCAGCAGCATTACCGGCAGCGATGTGAGTAACGGGGTGAATGTGGCGGTACGCGCCAATTGTGGGCAGGTAAAAATTGCTTACAGCGTGACCGACAACAACGGGCTTGCCAATGGTCAAGGGCAATTCATTCCTTATGAAACGTTGCAAACCAGCACCTCGGATAGCGGCTTGCCTGCCCCTACTTTGCGCAATGCAACAAACGCGGAAAGTCTGGTCAGCACCAGCAGTTATGGCTCGGTAACAGATCGCAAGGCGGTTTGGCAATACACCTACACCAACAGCGCTTTGCCCGCAGCGGGTACGTATCAAGGCACCGTGACGTATCAGGCAAGCTGTCTGTAAGACTGCCATTGATCGGTTCAATTATTGCTAAATATCAATATTAACGTTATGAATGGGCGTAGACTATCCTTAATGCTTTCTGAACACAGAAGCGCACTTGAGGAGTATTGTCATGAATCACCTCGCCCACCTCGGCTTAACGTCTGCCGCACTGTTACTCGCCCTGAGTGCTACTTTCACAAGCGAATACGCCAGCGCGGAAGCCACACTTAATCAGCCCGTCCATGTCCACTTCACCATCAAGGTGCAAGAAGTGCTAACCGTCAACCTGCGCGGCAATCACTTGGACGTTAGCAGTAACAATGGCAATATCTTGCTGGTCAACGACAATCTCAACACCGCCAATATGTTGCCACTGTCAGGCAACACCCACGCCAACGTCGTGGTGCGCAGTCAAGACGGCGGTTTCGTGGTGGCAACTCCCTAATCCGTTGCTTAACGCGGTTGCGCCAACGCTCTGACCTCCGCAAGCGCTTGCGCCGAGCCTTCGAGTTCAAATTGCGGCGGGAACGATTCACGCACTGCCAACACCTTGAGTTTGCCTGCTTTTTCCAGAACACGAATCTGCATTTCGACGGGATCGGGCTGTGCGGTTGTGCCAGCTACCGTCGCACGGATCATGGCTTGTTCACTCCCCGCAGGCGGCGTGCAAGCACACAACGTTCCGAGGCAAAATGCCAATATTGCAAGCATTTTCATAACGATTCCTTGTTGAATTAGGGGTGGGTAGAGACGCAAAATCTTGCGTCTCTACGGTGGCGTTGTCAAACCTTATGCTTTGCGGTTCATGGCCTCCACGCCCGCGAACGCTGCCATGTTCACAATCCCACGCACCGTGGTGCTTTCGGTAAGGATATGCACGGGGTAATTAGCACCCACCAGCATCGGCCCCACGGGTAGCCCATCCGCAAGCATCTTGGTCATGTTGTAAGCAATATTCGCCGAATTCAAATCCGGGCAAACCAGCAAATTGGCTTCACCATCAAACGCTGCACCTTTGAATAAACGGTCACGCACGTCTTGCGATAACGCGGCATCGGCGTGCATTTCACCTTCCACCAACAAATCGGGGTGCTTCTCACGCAAAATTGCCAAAGTCTTGCGCAGCTTGTCGGAATGCACATTCATGCGACTACCGAAGTTGGAATGCGACAGCAACGCCGCTTTCGGTTCAAACCCAAAGCCTGCCACCAGTTCCGCTGCCAACGCTGTGTTATCCGCAAGCTGTTCCGCCGTTGGATCTTCGCTGACGTGCGTATCGGTGAGGAAATACGTCCCCTGCTTCAGAATCAGCATGGTGACAGCCGCCACATCCGTCAAACCGGGACGCGCCCCAATCATGTCACGCACGTAATGCAGATGCGAAATGAAGTTACCCTCTACCCCGCAAATCATCGCATCGGCATCGCCGCAACGTACCATCACCGCCGCAATCTGCGTGGTACGCGCCGTCATCACCCGGCGGCTATACATTGGCGTTACACCCTTGCGGCACATCACTGCGTAATGCTCTTCCACATGGCGTTCGTAGTCGGGATTATTGCGCGGGTCAACCACGGTGATGTTTTCACCGATTTTCAGGCGCAAATCGTAGGCTTCAATATTGCGCTGAATCAGCTCAGGGTTGCCGAGCAAGATCGGTTGGCAAATGCCATCATCCACCAATTGCTGCGCCGCATTGATCACGCGCTGGGATTCGCCTTCCGCAAACACAATGCGCTGCGGGTTGCGTTTGGCTTTCTCGAACACCGGCTTCATGGTCATGCCGGAACGGAATACGAAACTTTCCAGTTGACGTTCATACGCCTCGAAATCGGTAATCGGGCGCGTCGCCACGCCGGTTTCCATCGCCGCTCTGGCAACTCGTGGCGGAATGATGGTCATCAAACGCGGGTCGAAGGGCTTAGGGATAAGGTAGTCGCGCCCGAAGTGGAATTCCGCCCCGCCATACGCAGACACCACCGCGTCGGAGGCTTCGCGCATCGCCAGATCGCCAATCGCTTCGACTACCGCAATTTTCATCGCCTCGTTGATTTCGGTTGCGCCCACATCCAACGCGCCCCGGAACAGGAACGGGAAGCACAGCACATTGTTCACTTGGTTGGGGTAATCGCTGCGTCCGGTGGCCACAATCGCATCGGAACGCACTTCGTAAATCAGTTCGGGGCGGATTTCTGGCTCAGGGTTGGCGAGCGCGAGGATCAGGGGATTTGCCGCCATTACCTTGACGTGATGTTGTTTCAACACGCGCGGCGCGGATAAACCGAGGAACACGTCCACGCCATCCATCACATCATCCAGCGTGCGTGCGTCGGTGTCGATGGCGTAAGCCGCGTTATACGGGTTCATTTCTTCAACCCGGCCTTTGTAGATAATGCCGAAGCGGTCGTTAACGACGATATTCTCTTTCTTTAAACCCATTTCCACCAGCAAGTTCATGCAGGCAATCGCCGCCGCACCTGCACCGGAACACACCAGTTTCACGTCTTCAATCTGCTTGCCAGCGACGCGCAAACCGTTACGGATGGCGGCTGCCACGCAAATCGCTGTGCCGTGCTGGTCGTCGTGGAACACCGGAATTTTCATCATGGCTTTAAGGCGTTTTTCCACCTCAAAACATTCCGGGGCTTTAATATCTTCGAGGTTAATGCCACCGAATGTCGGTTCGAGCAGGCTGATGGCATCCACCAAACGGTCTACGTCGAGCGTGTCCATTTCAATGTCGAAGGCATTTACGCCTGCGAATTTCTTGAACAATACCGCCTTGCCTTCCATGACGGGTTTGGAGGCGAGTGCACCGATCGAACCCAAGCCCAGCACCGCTGTGCCGTTGGAAATGACCGCTACCAGATTGCCGCGTGAGGTGTAATCCGCCGCACACGCGGGGTCTGCCGCAATCGCAAGGCTTGCTGCCGCCACGCCGGGGGAATACGCCAGTGCCAAATCGCGCTGGTTCGCCATGTTTTTGGTGGGGGTAACTTCGAGTTTGCCCGGTTGCGGGAAGCGGTGGTAGTCGAGCGCGGCTTGGTCTAATTCGTCTTTCATAGCGGTCTGTCGTCCTAAAGCTGTTATCGAAACGTAGCGGAGTTCTGCCGATTGAGCGATTGCCTTGGCGTGATGCCGCCGTGAGTTTGATATTACCTGAGTTTTGTGCGATGCGGAAAATGTTTGTGCAGGAGGCGGGAGGGGGATGTAGAGACGCAAAATCTTGCGTCTCTACGATTTTTGCTAAACCAACCTTTCTCCAACCTTCATACCGTATGTTATGCCTTTACCATCACAAATAATGAGAGAGAGGCCATAACATGCAATACGCAAATCCCAATACCGAAGGCGCGGTCATCCACTTCAAAGAACGCTATGAAAACTTCATTGGCGGTGCTTGGGTTGCCCCCGTCAACGGCGAATACTTCGACAATATTTCCCCGGTCAACGGCAAGCCGTTCTGCCAAATCCCGCGTTCCAGTGCGGAAGACATTGAACTGGCACTGGATGCCGCGCACGCTGCCAAAGATGCGTGGGGCAGAACGTCTGTTACTGCTCGTTCCAATATCCTGCTGAAAATCGCCGATCGCATCGACGCGAATCTGGAAGTGCTGGCAGTCGCAGAAACCTGGGACAACGGCAAAGCCGTGCGCGAAACCCTCAACGCTGACGTGCCGCTTTCCTCCGACCATTTCCGCTATTTCGCAGGCTGCTTGCGTGCGCAAGAAGGCACGATGGGCGAAATCGACGAAAATACTGTCGCCTACCATTTTCATGAACCCTTAGGCGTGGTTGGTCAAATCATCCCCTGGAATTTCCCGCTGCTGATGGCGTGCTGGAAACTCGCTCCGGCATTGGCGGCAGGCAACTGCGTGGTCTTGAAACCCGCCGAACAAACCCCCGCCTCCATCCTGATCATGATGGAACTGATTGCGGATTTATTGCCGCCGGGCGTACTGAACGTGGTTAACGGTTTCGGCGTGGAAGCAGGTAAGGCACTCGCCACCAGCACCCGCATTGCCAAAATCGCGTTCACTGGCTCCACCCCGGTCGGCTCGCTGATTATGAAATACGCGGCGGAAAACATTATTCCTTCCACCGTTGAACTCGGCGGCAAATCCCCGAATATCTTCTTCGCCGATGTGCTGGATCACGAAGATGCGTTCGTCAGCAAAGCGGTTGAAGGTGCGGTACTGGCGTTCTTCAACCAAGGCGAAGTCTGCACTTGCCCGTCACGCCTGCTGATTCAGGAATCCATCTACGAAAAATTCATCGGCATGGTGATTGAGCGTTCCGCACAAATCAAACGCGGCAATCCGCTGGATACCGAAGTCATGGTGGGTGCGCAAGCCTCGCAAGAACAATACGACAAAATCCTCAGCTACATCCAAATCGGCAAAGACGAAGGCGCGGAAGTGATTACCGGCGGCGCGGTCGAAACGATGGAAGCGGCTTACTGCGAGGGCTATTACATCCAGCCGACCTTGCTGAAAGGCACGAACAATATGCGCGTGTTCCAGGAAGAAATCTTCGGGCCGGTGGTGTCGGTTGCGACGTTCAAGGATGAAGCCGAAGCCTTGGCGATTGCCAATGACACCGAATTCGGTCTGGGTGCAGGCGTGTGGACTCGCGATATGAACCGTTCTTACCGCATGGGGCGCGGCATCCAAGCCGGGCGGGTGTGGACAAACTGCTATCATCTGTACCCAGCGCACGCGGCATTTGGCGGCTACAAGAAATCCGGCGTAGGCCGCGAAACCCACAAGATGATGCTTGATCATTACCAACAGACCAAAAACCTGCTGGTAAGCTACGACATCAATCCGCTGGGCTTCTTCTAAGTTTCCTCCTCCTCGCGTGGTGTAGTGTGCGGGTCGGCTTAGTCTGACCCGCGTTTAAACAACGCCCACACGGCAACGACCAACGCTGACGCGAAAGAAACCAACGCCCAATTGGCGAGAGAAAGCCCCATAATCACCAATTCCTCGTCTTCACACAAACCGCTGACCTCAAACAAGCTGGGCACGTTATCGCTCAGGAAATAAACAAATTGCTCAATCAAGCCGGGTTGACTGCCCGCACAAGAAGCACTACCGGGCGGCTGTAATTGCAACCAGGTTTGATAACTCGCCGTAGCCGTTCCCACGCCTGCCAGCAATAGCACCAGACTACCCCACACTTTTTCACCAAACCCGATTGCTGCCAGCAGCCCGAATACCGCAATCAGCATGAATAACAGTCGCTGGAAAATGCACAAATAGCAGGGGTGGAGATTCAACCCAGCAGTCAGTACGAAACTGCTCAACGCCAGACTCATCGCGATCAGGCCAATCGCAAGCCAGAGGGATTTACGGGTTAGGGGTAGCATTTTTATGGGTATCCTGTGTTTTATTTATCCCGCGAGTATAGTCTGGCTATCGCCTGATAGGGATGACAAAAGGCAAATAATGGTTGCTTTTTATCATGCTAATCTACATGCCCATCGTAAAATGGTCTGGATTTTTTTACGATGCGTCGTAGAATAGTTGAGATGAAACGCTTCTATACTGACATCCATGCAGAATGGCAAGCGTTCAGGCTTATAGAGCGAATAACGGCTTTCCTGTAAATACGTGATGAAGTAAATGGATTCTATTTGGCTCTATTTGTCATGATTCCAGCGGAAGTAATGGGTTTTTCATGAACCAAGCCAAGAAATCATCTAAATCGTGTTTTTGTTCTATATCCACAGGAGCATTAATGCGTTTTTGCATTGTTTTATCACTAACGATTTGATTGTTATATTTACTGTGCTCTATCGCTTTTTGGCAAAGCTCGCGATATGGTTTGTATGAGGTATAATCATAAAAATTATGACAAGCCCATATGTGTTTTGATTTCTCTGGGCTTAGATGTTCGCTTATTTTATATCCAAGGATCAATAATATTTTTTCTATCACAACAAGATTGGAGTTGATATTTATTCCGATTTTTGGATTGGATATTTTTTGAGTTATTCTAGTCCACCCTTCATGACTACTTTTCTCACGCCAATCTGTGCTTTTGAAAAAATCAAGAATGGCTGCCTTTAAAGCTATTTTTTTATTATTTCCATAATCATTAAATGTGCATCTTAACCATTCGGCATCATGATTTTCGTCAAAGGTAGGCCATGCGCTTCTGGTAAGTTCAATAAAATCAACAAAGGTTCGAGGCTCTTCTTTCTCTAAAATAAGAAGGCATTTTTCTTGGCCTCTCTGCCTAAGCTGCTGAATAGCATCCCGATGCATCATGTGGAAATCTTTATAAAATACTTCTCCTTTTTCGAAGGTTAAGTCATTATATGTTATTTTGTATTGTCTCCATTGATAGATGATTTTATTTGCACTTATTTCTGGAGTCCACACCATGGCTAAAAGTACTAGCTGCCCAGCATCAATTGAGTCTTGGCACATATTTTTATTAAAGATGAACCAATTCCCTCTATTAGTGAAAGCAATATCTTTCTGAACCTGCTTCACATCAATGCAATTCTTTGAGAAATCCTCAGAAACTATCTCACTATTTTCCATGCTCAACCAGATAAGTTTCCTGCCACTATCTCGGTAAAGTTCTTGCCTAGTACTGATTATTTTTGGACTTTCTGCCCTTAGCTGGATCTCAAAAACAACCTCTGTTCCTTTGTATGTTGCATAAACATCCGGTTTTCCTCGCTTGCGCTGATCTGGACTAAAAAGAAAACGCTTGTCCACACTAATTACTAACCATCCGTTTAAGTGATTCAGTGTTTGAGCCAGCATTGTTTTTAGATCGCGATGTTTATTTCCCTCTTTAATCCCTTGATAAAGGTACGCTCGACCAACTTTATCACTTCTCCATTCACACTCGGTGCCAGGCGTGTGCTGGAAATGGTAGAGATGTCCGTGTCGAGATTGTACATCTGCTCTGGAATACAATAAGACTGTCTGCTTGCAATAAGCGCATACAAAGCGATTCTTAAATCTTATATCCTGAATTTCATGCTGCTCGTAAATTTCATTAATCAAGGACGCTGGAATTTCCTCTTCGCTTAAAGAGTCAATTACTAATGGGATTTGCAGTCTTTTTTGCTCATTTTCCGACATATAAAGCATCTCCTTATACACAAATCAATCCATTCCCAACTCACTAGCCATCTGAATGCCATAAATGCAGTCCAGCACTCGTGAATAGCCTAACCAGATACTTTTAGCCCCCGGTTCGCCATCGGATTTTCTGCCCAAAAAGCCACCCAGTTCTGCCAGATTGCGTATCACTTGATTGAGGGTAGGTATGCCATCGGGTAGTGCTTTTTTGCCGAGCCGGAAGGATACTTTCCATTCCAGCGGGTCAAACACCAGATCAGCCGGAAGTTCTGGGCAGGTACGCCCCAACCGCATCAGAAACATAATCCGCCAGGCCACCATGATGTAGAGCGCGAGGGCTTTTTCGATGCGCTCTTTGGTCTCCAGTTGCAGTTTTTCGACGCGACAGCCAACTTTCAGGACATCAAAAAACATTTCGATTTCCCAACGCGCTCGATACCAGTCGATGAGTTCACAGGCAGCATCGGCGGTCTCTACACAACGGTTGGTGACTAAACGCCAAATGAGGGGCGATTTTCCGGCGGGTGGGTTAATTTCTTTGGCTTGAACCAAGGTCAATAGCATCGGATGCTTACTCTTGGGACGCAAGGTATAACGTAACACCTTGATTTCTTGTACCACTTTGCGGGGCTTTTCACCCTGCTTGCGCGGTTTGGTAAAGGTGATACGGGTCAACGCCTGTTGTTGCTCAATGGCATCCCACAGTTTGAGGTCATCTCCTAAGGCACGGTTATGTTGCGCCCGTATCAGTAGGTCAGCCGGGTAATTCAAGGCTTGCGCCCGTTGGAGCAAGTCGTAAAAGTCGCTTTCACGGTCGCCCGCATAGATGAAGCGGTGTTCAGGGCAGCGTGCCGCCAGTTCGGCTACCCGTTCATACCCTTCAATCCAACGACGGCTTTCTTTGATGCTGGGGTTGGCTTGGTCTGCCGCTTTGCTCAATCCCCGTGACCACATCCACGTATCGGTGATGCCCAACGGCAAACGTTCTGGGGTAATACACAAGGTCGGATGCAGGTACATCCCGCGTTGCTTATCGTAGGATAACCGCCCTAAACCCTCGGTTTCCTGTCCATTGAAGTCCAGTTCGGTCGTATCTTGAATACACAGGATAATCCGCGAGTCTTGTTGACGAATTCGGCACTCTGTCGCTTCAAAGTGGGATGCCATCAAAGCATCATGGCTCACCGCTTCATTCCAGAAGAAACGGTACGTCGCCAAGGTGCTTGACCAACTCTGGCAAGCCTTGGGGATACTGGATTGGGGCACTTTTAGCATGGCGTTGAGAATATGGGCTGCGCGTGTTTCGAGGCGCTTGTCTCCCAAATCAAGATCGGTGAGTTCGGTAGATGACCAGTTCATGAGTGAAAATTGCTTATCTTACATCAGCTTGGGAACTTGTGTATAAGGAGATGCATATAAAGCCACTCAAATATTTTCTTGACAAATAAATCTACCAAAGGACATTGGACATAAATACCAGATACCTGCCATACTTGACCATGAAAATATAACACATATATTCGGAGGTATACATGCCACAACTCCATTGTTACGTTGCAGAAGATGTAGCAGCCCAACTCCAGCACAAAGCTGAGCGGGCGCATCTGCCCATCTCTAAATACCTCGCCATGCTGATCCAGAAAGACATCGGCACACAGTGGCCAGCAGGCTATTTCGATCTCTTTGGCTCATGGGAAGGCGAGGCTCTGCAACGCCCGGAGCAGGGTGACTATGAAATGCGAGAGGTATTGTTCTGATGTACCTACTGGACACCAATACCTGCATCCATTTCATGAACGGTACATCGCAGGCCGTCAAGCACCACTTCCAGCAGTGTTCCCCCGGTGAGATTACCGTATGCAGCATAGTCAAAGCCGAATTGCTATTTGGGGCACGACACAGCCAACGGGTAGAAGCCAATTTGCAAAAACTGAAACTGTTTTTCGCCCCACTGCAAAGCCTGCCGTTTGATGATCGGTGCGCGGAGGAATACGCCCAAATCCGTGCAGACCTTGCCCGTCAGGGCAAACTGATCGGTCCCAACGACATGCTAATTGCCGCCATTGCACGGGCGCATGACGCGGTACTGGTGACAAATAATACCCATGAATTTGAACGGGTCGCCAACCTGCGGCTAACTGATTGGCAGGTTTGATGCCATGTTAGCCATCCCCGATCACCTGCACCGCGAAGCCTGCCAGCAACTGCCGGACACCCAACGCAGTCAGTTAGGCCAATACATGACCTCCGCTGCCATTGCCCGCTTCATGGCCTCGCTGTTCCATTACCCGGAACAAGCCCGCCTGCTGGATGCTGGTGCAGGCACAGGTTCGCTGACCGCTGCTTTTTTGGACGCTGCCCTGCAACACGGCACAAGCACCGCAGTGGATGCTTGGGAAATTGATCCCACACTGCGCCGTTACCTGCAAACCACGCTGGAACAATATGTGCAACGCGGGCAAGGGCGCGTCACTACCCAATTACATTCTGTTGATTTCATCGAAGACACCAGCTTTGCAGCACAAACCAGTATCGGCAAACGCTACACACACGCCATCCTCAACCCGCCATACAAGAAGATCAACACCCAGTCCCGCCACCGTCAACTCTTGCGCAAAGCCGGGATTGAAACCGTCAATCTATACACCGGCTTTGTTGCACTCGCCATCCTGCTGCTGGAAACCGGCGGCGAACTGGTTGCGATTATCCCGCGCTCGTTCTGCAACGGCAGCTATTACCGCCCGTTCCGTGAACTGCTGTTAAAACAGTGCGCTATTCGCCACATCCACCTATTTGAAAGCCGCAGCAAAGCTTTCGGTGCAGACGACGTATTACAAGAAAACATCATCATTCATCTGGTCAAAAGCGAGGAGCAAGGGCAAGTCACCGTTTCGACTTCGCACGATGCCCGTTTCGCTGACTATCAGGAAGCCTGCTTTGCCTTTGCCAATATCGTCAAACCGGGTGATGTCGAACAATTCATCCACATCCCGACCAGCCATGCCGCAACAGATATTCCCGCAGTCAGTACCCATTCGTTGGTAGAACTGGGCTTGGAAGTTTGTACCGGCCCCGTGGTCGATTTCCGCCTGAAAGAATGCTGGAGCGCACAACCCGGCAACAACACCGTGCCCTTGCTCTACCCACACCATTTCAGTACCGGACAACTGGTTTGGCCTAAACTACACAAGAAACCTAACGCTTTGCACCTGCTACCAGCCTCCCGGAGATGGCTGATGCCAAATGGACATTACGTGCTGGTTAAACGCTTTTCCACCAAGGAAGAACGCCGTCGTGTTGTCGCTTATCACCTGACACCGGCAATGCTGGGCAGTGAACTGATCGGCTTTGAAAACCACTGGAATATCTTCCACATCGGCAAGGCAGGGTTGGATGCAACACTGGCTAGTGGTTTGGCAACCTTCCTCAATTCGACTGTGCTGGATGATTGGTTCCGCGTATTTTCCGGGCATACACAAGTCAACGCTACCGACTTGCGTACCTTGCGTTACCCCAGTCGCGCCCAATTGCGGGTACTCGGCGAACGTGCCGCCAGCTATGCCAGCATTGACCAAACCACCATCGACCAACTGGTTGCAGCCCTATGACCACACAGCAAGAACGCATCAACGAGGCATTGCACATCCTCCAAGCCTTGGGGATGCCCAAAGAACAACTCAACGAACGCACCGCCATTACGTTGCTGGCATTGCTGAATTTACCTGCTGATACGCAATGGCAACATGCCAGCAATTCACTGCTGGGTATCCGTGCCATACTGGATTTTGCCCGCCAACAAATGGCACGCAATTACGCCGAAAACACCCGCGAAAGTGTGCGCAAATACAGTGTCAAACAATTGGTAGCGGCAGGTGTCTTGCTGCACAACCCGGACAAACCCGACCGCGCAGTGAATAGCGCGGATAATTGCTATCAAGTCGAGGAACAAGCTCTTGTGCTGTTCCAACAGTTTGGCACAAAAGCTTGGGATGCCGCTTTAGGCAACTATTTGGCACAACGGCAAACACTGGCTGACCAGTTTGCCCGCCACCGTGATATGCAGCGCATTCCTGTCACCATTCAGCAAGATCAAACGATTACTTTGAGTCCGGGCGCACATTCCGACCTGATCCGGCAGATTATTGAGGTATTTGCCCCGCACTTTGTTCCCGGTGGCGAGCTGGTATACGTGGGTGATACCGGCAGCAAATGGGGCTATTTCAACGAATCGTTGTTGCAATCATTGGGCGTTGAAGTCGGCAGCCACGGCAAAATGCCTGACATAGTGCTCTATCACCGCGAGAAAAACTGGCTGATCTTGGTCGAAGCCGTAACTAGCAGTGGCCCGGTAGATGGAATTCGCCACGCCGAACTTGCCAACTTGTTCAAATCAAGTTCGGCTGGATTGGTTTACGTGACAGCCTTCCCTGACCGAGGCGAAATCCTGCGCAAGTTCTTGTCAGTAGTCGCATGGGAAACTGAAGTTTGGTGTGCCAGCGACCCTTCGCATTTGATTCATTTCAATGGTGTGCGGTTTTTAGGGCCGTATACAAGCTAAGGGGATACCCGCCATAATCACAGCCTTGACCCCGATACGGCGAACACGCATGTCCAACGACCTCAAGCAACGCAACAATCCTCTGCATGGCCTCACGCTGGAGGCGATACTCACCGCGCTGGTGGCGCATTTTGGTTGGGCGGAATTGGCTGAGCGCATTCCTCTGCGTTGTTTTAGCATCGACCCCAGCATTAAATCCAGCCTGAAGTTTTTGCGTAAAACGCCTTGGGCGCGCGAAAAAGTGGAGGGGCTTTACGGCTTTATGCAGCGTGAGATTCATCGCGCGAGCAAGAGCGACCCCGCCGCTGACTAAATGTTGAAACACCTCCACGACCTCATTTTCCGCAACCGTTTCCATGCTTTGGGGGCGCACTTTTACAGCGAATTCCAACCGCAGAGGCTGGAAAACCCGAAGCTGGTGTGCAGCAGCGCCGACGTGGTGCAGCAGTTGGGTTTGCACGTGGATGAGGTGAATACGGACTTATTCCTGCAAGTATTCAGTGGCAATGCCTTGTTGCCGGGGATGCAGCCATTGGCGCAGGATTATGCGGGGCATCAGTTTGGACATTTCAACCCGTTCTTGGGGGATGGTCGTGCGGTATTGTTGGGTGAGGTGGAAACACCGGACGGCATCGTTGACCTGTACCTGAAAGGCGTGGGCAAAACGCCGTATGCGCGGACTGCCGATGGGCGGGCGGGGTTGCGTGAATGCCTGCACGAATTCGATACCACGGAACAGTTGGCGGCTTTGGGTGTGCCGACCGCGCGGTGTTTGTGCGTTACTTCCGGTAGCCAGCAGTTGTACCGGCAAGGCTTTGAACCGATGGCGATGGTGACGCGCATTGCCCCCAGCCATGTGCGTTTCGGCACGTTTGAAAATTATTTCTTCCAGAAAAACCCGGCGGCGTTGCGGCTGTTGGCGGATCATGTGATTGCCTGTCATTTCCCGGCGTGCGCGGCGGAAGGGGAGGCGCGTTATGCGACGTTTTTCCGTGAGGTGGTGTTGCGCACCGCCCGCTTGATCGCGCATTGGCAGGCGGTGGGGTTTGTGCATGGGGTGATGAATACCGACAACCAGTCGATCCTCGGCATTACTTTGGATGTAGGCGCAAGCACGTTTACCCCGGCGCGTGATCCCCTGTGTGTCAGCCACCCGGACGATGAGCATGGGCGTTATGCCTTCGGGCAGCAACCCGTGGTGGGTTTGTGGAACTGCAATGTGCTGGCGCGGGCACTTTCCCCGCTGATTGCGGCGGATGCATTACGCAGTGCTTTGCTGGCGTATGAGCCGGAATACCTGCGCCATTACGCCGCGCTCATCTCAGAATCTGACGGGGTGTAACACCAACTCCGCCAGCCGTTCGCGCACCAGCTCACTACCGCCGGTGCTATGGCACAATTGCCCCATCAGTACGCTAGGGTCTTGGCAGGAATCAATGGCTTTACCCATTACCGCATCAATGCAATAACGCCATTCTTCCAGCTCTGGTGAGGCGGATTGCGGCAAAAATGAACCACGGTATAACGAAAAGGCTTCTTGGCTTTGTTGCTGGCGCAAGGCTTGCCAGACTTGAATGAAATCCGCCCACACCGGCATTTGCAAACGGTACGGGCGCGAACCGATTTGCCCATCCAGCAAACGCCGCAAATGCGACAGTTCCGCTTTCAACGTCGTGGTGGAAATAGGTTGGTCGCCGTACAACGCCGCGTGGAAACCTTCGAGGCTCAAACCTTGCGGATTCAAGGCCAACAGACAAAGGATTTCCACTTGGCGCATGGGCAAGCTCAACGGTTTACCACGAAACAGAATGCGGGGCTGCCCCAGTGCATGGATTTCCAATTCAGCGCGGGGTAACTGCTGCGGCAAGCATCGCCCAATCGCACGCGCCAACTCGGTAACAGCCGCTTGCCCCAAAGGTGTATGGCGATTCCATGTGGTAGACATATCCAGCACACCCAGCACTTCGCCGGATTGCGGATGCGTAATCGGTGCGGCGTAACACACCCAATCATGTACAAACGGCAGGTAATGTTCCGACGAAAACACAGTGACAGAACGCCGCAATTTTAACGCCAAACCCACCGCATTCGTGCCGACCGAGGCTTCATCCCATAAACCGCCAGCGGTGAAGTTGACCGATTCCGCGCGGCTGCGCATGTGGCGGCTGGAAAATGTCCATAATAAACGCCCTTGCGGGTCGGCAATGGCTGCGACTAACTCGCCTTCATGGGCAAGTTGCATCATTTGTTCTTGCTCGCGTTGCGCGGCTAGGCACAGTTGGGATTCTTTCCAGCGTTGCAGCGTGGAATATTCATCGTCAGCAGGCGCGTGAACTTGGAGCGGATGGATGTGTTGCGCACTGCGCTGCCATGACGACATAATGTCATCACGGATACCGTCACGTTTTACGAAGGGGCTGCCAGCAACAAAGCGACTCCACTGCGTTTCAATGGTGCGCCGTCGCTGCGATAAACTGGTTGCCGAATCCTTAACTTGCTCCATACGCCTCCTCCAGCGTTCAGATTGCTATTGTTATAGCATTGATGAGCCTTGGCGCATAGCATCTGTTTTGGCGTGTGGGCTTGCGGTAATTGTTCCTGCTATTCAAGGAACAATATTGCATTCCATCGCTAATACGCTATTATTCCTTGAGTAACAGGAACAATGGTAATCCAGTATGGCAAGACCCCTGACCCCACTTCCCACTCCGCAACAATTCGGCGCACTCACCCCCGAACTGTTGGGGCAATTCATCCGCGCCAAACGCACCCAATCCGGCTTGCGGATTGATGATGCTGCCGCGTTACTCGGCGTTGCCAAAGACACCTTGAGTAAGTTGGAACGCGGGCATTCCGGCGTACAACTCAGTACACTGCTTCAAGTCCTCAACGGTCTTGGTATTGGGCTAAAAGTAGAGCCGTGGATAGAAGGTGGTGACGATGACTGGGTATGAACACCGCCTGCGGGTTTGCTTGGGGGAACAGCCCATTGGTTTCCTGCTGGCAGATGCGCAAGGGCAATTGACGCTGGAATACACACCGGCATGGCAGGCCAGTGGTTTTGCCATTTCGCCGCACTTGCCGCTGACCTCAGCCACGAACCATCAGGTGGTGCAACGCTTTCTGCGTAACTTGCTGCCCGAAGGTCAGGGTTTCGACATCCTGCTGGAAAACTACCGGCTTAGCAGTGCCAATACCTTTGGCATTATCCGTGCGTTGGGAACAGATACGCCGGGTGCATTGCAGTTCCTGCCTGAAACGCTTGAACCCATCCAGCCCGCCCACTTGCGCCCGATCCTGCCTGCTGAATTGCTGGAACGGCTCGACAATCAACCCGCCCGCAACTTGATTGTGTGGGATGGTCGCCCGCGCCTGTCGGTGGCAGGTGTTCAACATAAAATCAATGTGTTGGCGGATACGCAGGGCGGGCTGGCATTTGGCGAAGGCAGTTTGTGTTCTACCCATATCCTTAAGTTCGAGCCAGCCAACCAGAACCATGTGGTGCTGAATGAATACCTGCTGATGCAGCTTGCCAACGCTATCGGTTTGCCCGTCGCAGCGGTGGAATTGCGGCGTTTCGGGCAGCACCGTGCGTTGCTGGTGACGCGCTTCGACCGCAAACGCCAAGGCGATACGGTATTGCGCCGCCATTTGCTGGACGGTTGCCAAGCACTCGATTTGCCACCCGAATACAAATACGAACGCAATTTTGGTAACAGCCTCGATGTGGCGGCTATCCGTGACGGCGCAAGTTTGCCACGTTTATTCGCCTTCTGCGCTCATTGCCGTTCGCCTGCGCTTGCCCGCAAATACGTGCTGGACTGGGTGATGTTCAATCTCATCATCAGCAATTGGGATGCGCACGGCAAAAACATCAGCTTTTTCGTCGGCAAAAACGGCATCGAACCTGCGCCTTGCTACGATCTGGTCAATATCGCGGTGTATCCCGAATACCAGCAAGAACTGGCGATGGCGTTGGGGGATGATTTTGATACCCGTGTCTCCGCCTTTCAATTGGCAGATTTTGCCGCGAGTTGTGGTCTGTCGCGCTCACTGGTGCAGGCAACACTGATCGCCATGTGCAAGCAGGTCATGGAACAATTGCCCCGCGTGTGGGCAGCGTGTGTATTGAAAACCCCGGCAGAACAGCAGTTTGCAGCAAACTTGCGGGATAGCATCCAGCAGCAGACAAGCCGCTTGCTGGAACATGCGGGCATGATGCAGGATGTGGAGATTCAGTGAATGCCTACCGCTGCCACTCACTGACAATTTCCTCGTATTTCGCATCGACCACACCCTGCTCATCAACAGTGCAAACGTTGCATTAACACTCCTAAATCATCGGGCAACAATAGCCTCTCAAATAACATCTTTTTACTTTTGATTTCAGGCATTTGCCCGAATACGTTGTTCATGTACGGATGCACAACGTGTTTCCAGAAAGTTTTACCGTGTACCCAACGCGCCAGTTGCTCAGCTTGGGAAAGCTGTTGGACTTCGCTTAAACATTGCTGAAAGTCATCAATGATACGTTGTGGTTCTAGTAATTGATCCCAATCCTCCAAAACACGGCGAATTTCCCCATCATCTTGTGCAGTCGCAACACTGCTTTCGGCGGCGAGTGCTTCCTTGAAACCACGTGCGCGTAGACCAGACCATAGCGGCGTAATCACTTGCCACAATACGCCATGTCGCACGTATTCTGGCAATTTTCCAAGAATATTCTGCGTGAAATCGGCTTCACCTCCGGCAATAACAGATTGCTGACGGGGCGGTAAGGCTTGCCAAAGCTCTGTGGGATTGATCAGATAGTTTTCCATGCACCAACGGTTCAATACCAGTAAATTGGGTAGGGCTTGAGCCTGCTGGTCAATGGTTGGTTGATCCCACGTATCGCGATCGACCAAGCCAAGCCAAGCCATGTGGGTTCAGCATCCAGTATTTCCAATACTTGTCGTTTATTGCCCGCAATAGCGATGACCCAGCGTTGTTCCCATGCCCAGCAAGACCCGCTGACCGATGGCTTCATAACGACTCCACACATCAGGAACGTGGGAGGTAATGATGAGTTGCCCATCGCGTTCAGCCACCATGTTTTCCAGTTGGGCGAGAAAGCCGGAAATGAGGGAGGGGTGCAAGTAGAGGTCGGGTTCGTCAATCATCACAATGCCACCACGTTCCATCCAGCGATCTACCATGTAAAGCTGGATCAAGACTTGGTGTTCACCGGATGACAGTTCGTCAATACCGTGGGTACTGCCATTCAAGTTGGACGCGCAAACGGTTTTCGCCGAGGATCACTTCTTTGAGAATTTCTTTGCCTGACAGGAAACTGTTCATGTGATCGACTAGCTTGCTGAAACGTTCTTCCGAGGCGATTTTCATCCCTAATAAGGCGGACTCGACTTGTCCATCCCAGTTTTCGGTAGCGCGGTAACTACTTAGCCAGCGTTGTTCCATATTTTCCGATTTGATCTCACCCAATCCATGTTTTGGTGTCACCCAACGGCGTTCTTCGGCATCCAGAAACATAATGTTCGGGGATTCACTCGGCTGGGGCGAAACCAGCATTTTTTGCCGCGCCCGTGTCCACTCGTTTAACCAAACAATATTTTGAGACCAATGAAAAGATGTTGTATTGATTTGCCCAATAACCGTAGCATCTTTATGTTGGTCAATTAGCTCCCCTACCCAAGTACCGGACTGCCCCCAAAACAATAACAGTGTTGAGGTATCCGAAAAAGGTAATGCCTCCAATACCAATGCTATTCCTCCCCAACGTTGCAGCCATTGATTTTCCATACTGTTTGCTGGAAGAAATTTGCGGTTGTGTAGCCAGTAGCCGAAAGCACTCCACAACATGGCAATGCCGCGTAATAGCGTAGATTTGCCGCAGCCATTTGCGCCACTCAATAAGATACGGATTGCCGTTTCATCACTCCAACTGTCACGAAAATCGAAGCTTTGCGTCCCCAATGCCCCAAACTCGTAGGTGTGGATAGCGCGGATTCTCATACGAACCTCCGTGAAATCATGACAAGTGATTGATTCAGAAACGACATTGCTGGATATTCCTAGTTCTGATGGTTTCGTCACAGTATAGCATTATCACAACCGCTGCCACTCACTGACAATTTCCTCGTATTTCGCATCGACCAAACCCTGCTCATCAGCACACGCAGACAATGCCACTTGCAGCGCAGAATATTGCTGGGGGTAAGCACGCAATTGCTCCATGATGTGAATAACTTCCGCATCGCTCAAAAACTGTCGTTGAATCAATGCCAAACTCGCGGGTTCAACGATGTCTTGCATGGGGTGAGAAAACGCCGCTTTCCAGTAGGCATACATCGCTAAGTGCTGCTCAAGGTTCAGGGTGACGGATGTAGGCAAGCGGCAAATTTCATGCAGCACCAGAAACGGCGCATCGCCACCGATTTCTAGGGATTGCGTAATGAGTTGCTGCCATGCGGCGGTGTCGTGGTAGGGGAAACGGCAGTCGATGTGGTCGTAGAATTCTTGGTAGGTCATGCGGAAATCTCACGTTATGATGGAGTATGGAAACGCAAATACAGGTGTTCAACATGCAAATTATACTGGAGATACCCGAAGATTTCGGGCGTGACATGCTTCCCGAACTGGAAAAGCAAATCAAGCTGGAAGCGGGCATTGCACTGTTTCATGCAGGGAAAATATCCGCTGGATTTGCTTGCGAGTTTGCAGGCGTAGACCGCTATCGCTTTTACGAAGAATGCGCCAAACGCGATATTCCAGTGGTTAACTACGACCCCGGCGAACTCGAAGCAGAGTTGGAATATTTGCGCAATTCATGATTAATTTGGTTCTTCAATATGCATCAATTTTGGCTGTCGTTGTGCTTTTCCTAGAATTTTCATTGTATGACCGCAGCACCGCTCAAATAGAATATTTCTCCATTCAACATTATTAATGCTTGTTATACTATCAAGTCGCATTCCATTTAAATAACGATTATTTTCGTAGATAATGCCAAAACTTTTTGCTGTACCAACTCTATATAATCCAATCAACTGAGGAGACCCTCCACTCATTTTATCTTCACCAGCCTTAAGTGAATCACAAAAAGCACTAAAAACATTTCTGCTACTTCTTCCACTCTCATGTGGATCTTCTTTTACTTTGCCAACCCACTTCTCATGCCAAGACTCAAAGTATTTCTGTCCACTACCTAATGCAACCACCACATGCGACTTGTCTTTGAAATTAAATTTTTTATATGTAATATGCCCTTTGGAATTGCCTGATATTTGAGTGACATAAAATATTGAATTCATTCTGTCATTAATTCTAGTGGCATAAATAATATGAAAAACCCCACGCTGTATTACAGGGCGCTCACGATAACTGCTTTCGATTTTCTTTACTACTTTATTCAACTTTACCTCATATGAATCATTTTTCTCAAATAAACAACCCGTATCAATCAACTCAACTAACTGCCCTAAAATTTGTATAGGGAAAGAAACATCTCCACAATAACCAAATATTTCAGGGCTTGTTTTAGATGCAAATACCTTTCTGCCTA
Source organism: Thiothrix subterranea (assembly GCF_016772315.1). NCBI lineage: Bacteria > Pseudomonadati > Pseudomonadota > Gammaproteobacteria > Thiotrichales > Thiotrichaceae > Thiothrix > Thiothrix subterranea. Next base: position 1,587,522 of record NZ_CP053482.1, read on the forward strand.
CATCCCACTGCTGAGAACACCCCCAAGATATACGGCTATCACTAGCAATATAAACTGAAGCAGCTCCATGTGTATCAATGCCCACCCAAGACAACAATATAGTCATCTACTTGACTCCTTTTTATACAAACTGATATTGTATGATTACTTTGATGCTAAAACATCAGAAAAAGAGCAATCCCGGACTCCTCCACCATTTTTTATATTCTGAGGGGGAGACAGTTAGAGCACATGCCCCATTATTGGGGCATTCCGGTTTTATAGGACGGCAAACTTAGCATCACCCCTTCACACACACCACCTGCTTCAGCGTATGCAGCACTTCCACCAAATCGCTCTGCGCCGCCATCACCTTATCAATCGGCTTGTAAGCCGACGGGGTTTCATCAATCACCGTCTCATCCACGCGGCATTCCACCCCCGCGACAGCGCGTTTATGCTCATCCAGCGACACGCGGCGTTTTGCCTCAGTGCGTGACATCACGCGCCCCGCGCCGTGGCTGCAACTGCAAAAACTTTCGGCATTACCCAGCCCGCGCACGATGAACGATTTCGCCCCCATGCTGCCCGGAATAATCCCAAGCTGACCTTTTTGCGCACTCACCGCGCCTTTGCGCGTCACCCACACATCCTTGCCGTAATGGTGTTCGCGGCTGATGTAGTTGTGGTGGCAATTCACCGCCTCCACGTCCGCTGTGAACGGGATCGGCAACATCTCGCGGATCGCCTGCAAAGTACGCGCCATCATCAGCTCGCGGTTGAATGGTTTTTCTACCCAACTGCTTGCAGTACCTTTTTCTTCCAAGATGGGAGTTCAGCTTTAGTGTTTTTAGGAAGGATAGTCAACTTAAGGTTGCGCCTGTCAACTTAAGGTTTCGCCTGCCAACTTGTTGAAAGCTAGTGCTTTCCTCTATAACTTGCCGATAACCTTGATTGTTTAAGTACCATTTCGTACCGCATTCATTACACGAAGCTGCAAAGCCATCTGCTTGCTCAGTGATTTGTCCGGCTGTTTGGCATACGGGACAATGAACAAACGTATTCACATCCTTTACTTTCATCCCTGCATAATCGTTGAGTTGCTGTTGAATTAGCCATTCATCTAACACACAGCCCATACGTTCCACGACATAGAGATCTAGCGGTGAGATAGGAACAGTTCCTGATAAGGGGGTGTAACGTTGAAGTTGTTTGCGCTCATCCAGTCCCGCCCAACAAATTACACGGTGATTAGGTAAAGAAGTAAGTTCCGGCAATGAAAAATAATGCACCCAAGGAACTAGCTGTAAAGTCGAGCCATTTGTACAGGTAAGATGCCATTCGTCACCTTGTTGCATAAGCGTAACCTTTTGACTCCCGCATTGAAATCTCAAGGTTTCATTGTCTATGCCATAGCGTTGTAAGGCGTGTTTCATGACCAAACCGACATAATCGCTATAAGCATCGTGTAGTTCGCGCTCCTTAGCAAATACATCTTTTGGTTTAGTCGCCGCTGCTTGAATTTCTCGTTGGCTTTCTTCCCACAGTGGTGGCAAATGACGATAATGTGGGTCATGCCCTAAAATATTGGTGCGGTGTATCTGCCCACTGACTTGTACAGCACGAGAAATCAGTGGATATAAACCCTGTTGTTTTAAACCTTGTATATCCCGCAATTCTTTTTCTAATATTTTCCGTATTTCCTTACTTGCCTTCAATTGAATATCTGTTTGTTCAGGATCGAACGTTTGCCCCCATAGCTCACAAATGGCAAAACTTAGACGGTGATGCACGGATTCTGACTGTTGAAAATTTAGTGCTTGCTCCAATTCATCCTGCAAAGCAATAAGACGCGACAATCGTATCCGCAGATGCCGCTCTAGGCGGTCGAGTAAACGAGCATACAAACGGTTTTCATAGATGCCGTAGTCATCTTCACTGAAGCGTGCCAATACCTTACGTGGTATAACCCCTGTCAAAGTACGGCGTTGCCAACATTCTGAATGTGAAGCGAGATGTTTGAGCGTATCATTTGCTAAACGTCTTGCTCGACTAACTGGCGTAATCGCTTCTTCATATCGCAAATCCAGCCTTGGGTGCTGGGCGATATGATGCAAATGCCCCGCCTCTAACGTTTGTTGTAACAATACTTCCAATTGATTGGGATTTGAACTGTCACTGATTAAGGTAGAAGGTAGTAACGGGGAAACCATAGCATTAGGTGTTTCCCGTATTAAACGTTGAATAGTGATTACTGCATCTGCAAATAATCCCTGTTGCGCCTGATCTTCTATGCAATTGATTTGTTCGATAGGAAGCGTAATATTATCTATATCACAGGTTTTGCTGCCATCGGAGAATACAACGTCACCTGCTGCAAGCGGTGTATGATGATTACATATTGCAGGCTTAGTTAGGCGATAACGACCTGACTCCATCACAGAGAGTGGCACTGTTAATTCCTTGTTCGTGAGCCGATCACGCCACTTCATGCCCCACGTTCCTTGCGATTACGGTCTTGCTCTAATACCTCAAGGCATTTTGTTGGTGGCGTTTTCCAGCTTTTCCATGTGTCATTCAATGCTTTTTCAACATGACTAAGATCATCAATATTCGCATCATAACGCCCAGTTACTTTGCCATTGCGAAACACACGGGTAGCCAGTAGGTGATCCAATGCCATTTCTTTGCTGCCACCAGCCGCCATGACGACAGGAATAAATTGTTTAGCTTGGCGTTCAAAACGATTACCCCAGCCGAAGTTGAACTTTTCTTCCAAAGCGGTAGTCAGCGATCCGGTAGTGAGTTCCTCTAATAGATCCGTAACTTCTTTTTCATGCACTTTGATTGCTTCCTTAAAACGCTTATGCAAAGAAGCATAAGAAAAGCGTTGAGCATCTATTTTTTCCAGCTTTGTGTTGGACTCATGTCTTGGCAAGGTCATGATATGCGAACGATCATAAGTTTTATCAGCGAGTTCGCTGGTTGTTTCATCATGGTTAGCAGTACCGATGAACCAAACGTTTTGCGGGACACGAATTTTTCGACCTTCGACTAACCGTTTGGGTGCATTTTCCATGCTGGATTCCATAAGCGTAATTAGACGCTCTTTAGGATCATTTTTTTCCAAGGCAGATAGGAATTCAGCAAAGTATTGTTCGGGACGCGAAAGGTTCATTTCATCAAGTAGAATAATGTTGCAGCAATCGTCATACGCTGGTGTTTGTGCGCGATAAAGTCCTTGCAAACAATCTTTTTCATAAAAACGCTTCTCGAACGCATTGTAATGGCCCAATAAATCATCACGATCACGCCAACCTGCTTGTACTGCTATGTCTGTACAATGCCCGCCCATTGCCTTTGCGAAGGCTTTTGCTAAACTTGTTTTACCCGTGCCGCTGATACCCTGAAAGACATGCAATTGACTCATTGCCAGCCCACCCAGCAAAATTTGAATATCTTCCAGTTTGTAGTTTAGATATACGCCTCTTTCTGCGTAGGCAATACGGCGTTGTAACTCTGGCGCAAAAATTTTCAGGTCGGAGACTTCATCCAAATGTAGTTTAACTTGGAATCTTTCTGTTTTGTCCATATTGTCCAAAGCAGGAAATGGTGTTTGGGATTTCTGGGCATCAGTAAGCTGGTCAATCTTATTCGATAGCTCATTCACATGTGCTGTTAACACTTGCTTATGTTTTTCCAATACTTTTTTTTCTTCAACTAAACCTTGCTTTTCGGCTACACCAATACGTTGACGGCTTAACTCACTCCTCGCGTGTTCCAAGTCAGGTTCGACCTCGCGCAAACGTGATTCAAGATTCTGAATCCTGCTTTTTAAACCATCATTTTCAGACTCCAAAGAACCAACATCACTATTATTGAGCTGTGTTTGCAAATGACGTTTTTCTTGACGTAACTCTTCTAACTCATTCAGCAATGATTGAGGATCACGACCATTCAATTCATTTATCAAGTCTCTATATTCATATAGTCGCTTTTCCGCCTCATTAGACTGAGCAAATGCTGCTTCAGCACGACGATTAGCTTGTGCAATTTTTTCTTCCCATCGCCGAGAATCAATTTCAAATTGCTTGTTCAATTCTTCTTTATAATGTTCCAGTTCTCTATCAGCTTCGCTTAACTTCCGTTGCAAGCGACTTTCTGTCCTAGAAAGTTCTAACTGCTTAGCTGAAATCTCCAACTCACGCTGATGTAGTTCTTCGTCCTTTTTTTGTTGTGAATCTGTTAGTTGTCTATCTGCCCTCTCAATATCACGCTTGATGCTATCCCGTTGTTGCTCTAGTGATTTCATGTTCTCTCTGAGACTTTTTAAACTAATTTCGTTTTGATTGGCAAATCCATTACGTGCTTCTGACTCACGTTCTTCAAGTTCACGCTCACGGTTTATTAGTTTTGCATTAGCTACTTTATATTCTTCAAGTTTTGGATTTAACTCGGCAAATTCTTTAGTAAAAATCTCGCCGTCTTTTTTTAAAGCATCGTGTTTTTCTAGTAAGTCAAGTTGCTCGTCCTCAAGTTGCCTCTGTTTATTCTCTACTTCAGTGATTTTATCTTTTATTGCCTTTCCTAAAGTTGCAAACTGCTCAAGCCATGCTCGTAGAGCATCATGTTCTTGTGCAGGTAGTGCTTTTGAAAACTGATCAACCAAAGCCTCATCAAATTTCAGGTCTTGATTCACTAGAATTCCCAAACTTTTAGCGCTCTCTATTGTGGCTGCTACTTTTGGCACGACAGGCTTCAAGGATGGAGAATTAGATGCTGTGGCGGTGGGCGGTGTATTGTTAGAAAATTTATTCTTTTGTTGTGGTTTGTGCTTAGCCATTAGAACCATTCCTTAAAGTTAGTTGTCCACTGAATTGCGAAATCACAAGCATTAAGCACTTCCTGCTTATCGAATTTATATCCTGATGCATGACCTGCTTTATTTCTCATATCAGCAAGCTCAAGTAAGAGAGAAAAACTTAATGTGTTTTCATCCAGTTGTTTAAATGGATGATCAGAATTCTCAGAAGTCGTTAAGCTAACCCCACACAATAACGCCTTCATAGATGAAGTTGAATTTTCACGCTTACGTAAAACATCATGAATTGCACCATAATTTTGCCGAGATAAGCTCTCAATTACATTATCTGAAAGTGCATCAAGCTCTATTGCGTGATAAATCCGCATCAACTGCTGCTTGCTGGGCGGTTTGTTATAGTCAGGCAGTCGTCGTATATCAATAATCCACCGTTTTAACATCCACTTTAAAACGCTTTCAATAAGTTTTTGGGCATCACTCAGTAAACTGTCAATTTCTTCATCATTTGCTATGCCATCCTGTACTTTCGCTTGGCGGCGTTTTAAGGCAGTCATGTAACGGGCAATATCAGGATGTTTTTCCAGATAAGGATATTCCAGCAACATTTCCATGCGAATGCGTTCATCCAACAGGGTTAGCCATTGTTCTGCCGTCTGTTTTTCGGGTTGCGGTTCACCAATGAGTTTGCTCAATTTCGTGATTAACCCTTTTTCACGATTGATTACTTCTAGAAGTGATTTACGTAACCATGAGGCATTGATGCGAATCTCGAAGGGATCACGTATTGACCATAGCTCGTCTGCATTTGGGTTACGAAAAATGGAAACCCATAGATACATTGGGTCAGGCTGATCACTGACAAATTCAATGCTGCCCATGTGAACTTCTTGTTCTCGTGAAAAATCATCATTCAGCTTTAATTGTTTAGCATGATGTATATCTAACTGATAAATACGATGCGCATCGAATAGTTGCTGTTTGACTTTATCATTGATATTTTTCAAATTCAGAATATCGCCGTGAAGTTGGTAAGGACTTATTGTCTTACCGCTCTCACGATTCATGACAAAAGAAGGAAAGCCATTTTTTTCTTCGGGTGGCTCAATCTCCGGCAAAACAGACATAAAACGTGGCAACCACTTTTGGCTAATAGTATCCCAAAAAGCATAACCCATTTTTAATTCTTGCTGAGAGGACTCTGATCTTGATACCGAAAGTTCACCTTTTCGACCACGATCTTCATCCAACATATTCTCCCCCTGCCTAGTGATTTTCCCTTTGTCATTTAACCAGCCTTGCGCCCTTAGTTCGATAATAATATAGGCAACCAACTCATGGTCAATGTCCAATAAACGGCTAATTTCTTGGCGATCAGTGCATTGAGCGCGACACAAGCCAAGGATTGCCTCTTGAAATAAATTGAGAGGTTTAGCTTTGGGAACAGGGTACATAACACGATAAACATATATCGGCCATAACACATGAACTTCATCATTACGCAGATTTTTCTTACCAAAGCGCAAGTACCGTTTAGAGAATGCAGCCATGTTGACCTCCGCACAATGTCAAAAAGTTGTGAAGGGCGGGTACGGCTTCTTTAGCTTCTTGCGTATTCGCCATAGCGATGGCTCCGACAGTAATCAGCAAATTACGCTGACGACTCATTGCCACATTCATGCGATTACTTAGGCGCAAATGCCCGTATTTGCTGTTAAGTGCTGCTTCCCGTTTTTCCATTTCTGCATTCGTTGGTATGGCTTTTTTGCTGGCACGAACAATCGACAGCAACACCACGTCAAATTCTTTGCCTTGGAAAGCATCCACAGTGCCGACCCGCAAGCGTTCCTCGCCATGACGGTTACGGCTGTATTCTGGCGTGATTTCTCCGTTTTCAACCACACCAAGCCGAGCCAATTTTTCCAGAATCAAATCGCGTTGGGCGCTGTAAAAGGTGATGACCCCGATAGATGCAGCATCACCAGTAGCATCTAGCAAACGTTTGGTTTCCCTTGCAATAATCTCCGCTTCTGCTTCTCGGATACGGCTGGTTTTATGACGAGATTCCCCACCATCATCTAATGGCACATCAATCCAAGCCGCCACTTTTCCGGCATAACCGGGTAATTGGTGAACGAAATCTTCAGCGGGACGACCCGACTTCAGCACATCCATACCCTCAGATTCGTAAAAATTCTGGCTGATGAAGTCTCCCAATAGTGGATGCATACGGAACTGTCTATCCAACATGACAACCCTGCGAATACCATCCTTCTTTTCCATTTCCACAAATTGCTGCCGCAAACGCTCAAACAAGCTCTGTTTTAATGCATCACTCTGTCTTTTTGTCAGTTCATGTTGTTCTACTATTTCTTTTTCTACTTCAGGTTCTAGTAAATGGGGTAGCTGACGATCATCTCCAACCAATACAATACGGCGGCGTGCCATTGCCATTGGCACGAATAGGTCAAGCGGATTAGCTCTAGCCGCTTCATCAATCACCACTGTTTCAAACTGAATACCCATTGTATCATCAAGACCAGAAAGGGACTTCAAACCTTTCATCTGTTCGCCAGCAGACTGTTGACAAGTTGCACCAACAATAGCGGAGTAGGCTTTCACTGCTCGTTCCGTTTCTTTGGGAGAATACGCTAAAGCTTCATAATAACGGCTGACAACGGCGGCAATTCCCTTACGTGATGTTGCCGTCCTTTCGCGCAGTGAATCTTCCATCCGTCGCAGAATGGCAACGCCCTCTGCTTCCAAATGATTCCTGATTTCAGGAGGGCGATAATCGGCAATAAATCGATCTAACAGCGTATTTTTCAGGGTTCGTAGTTGGGCGTAAGATTCATCCGCCAGAATGGATTGGTCAGCAGCGGTATTTAGCAATGCTTGCTCTTCCGATTCTAACTTCATTTTTTTACGCTGTAGCAAACTGACCAAATCGTAGGCGCGTTCAGCACCATCATCCGCAAAACTGATAGGCGTAACTCGTAACGCTCTTACTCGACGTAGTAATTCAACATCAGCATTTCTGCTTTCTACGTGCATATCAGCCTGCCTAGGCTTAGTGTAGGTCGCCCAATCGTGCCGAATATCACTAGGCAGGCGAATATTCATGATATCTAGTTGTTCCAAAATCCCTGAAATATGTCCCAATTGCTGATAACGCACACTCGGTGCCATGCTAGACAATTTCAATTCATGGAATAGCCCTTGTAATTCAGCAAGCAAAGCCACATGTGGCTCTTCACGATGAAGTTTATCCAGTGCTTTCGCCATCTGTTCACGGCGTTGATCACACCAAAAAGTAATGGGAGGTGTGTCATTATTACGGTTAGCACGTCCACCTACTTTTATGGCAGGCAAGCCGTACACATCACTACGGTTAAGCGCATTATCAACCGCATCATGCTGGTAACTACTAATCAATACTTCATGCTGAATTTTTTCACCATTATTTTCTTCTGCCAAACGCCGTTGGAGCGCAGCAATCACTTGTGTTTTTCCTGTACCCGGCGGGCCAATAATCAGAGCAATGTCAGGGGTATTGAGAGCAACATCCAAGGCTTGCGCTTGACGTTCGGTAGGTTTCCCTTTAAAGCTTTCTTTGGCGTAGGCCGTAAGGGCTTTGAGCTTTTTATAGGAAACAACGGGTACGGTTACACCATGTAGTAAATGGGTTAATTGTGGTAATCCTCTCCCTTTGTCGATAGCTTCCTTTGCTTGCTCACGTCTACGACGTACCGCCTTTTCACCAGCTAATGAGTACGAAATATATCCCTTGTCAGGAGGGCTTTTATTTTTCCTTTGCTCATCGGGATAAACGGTGATTGTGCCATCACGCTCAAAAAATAACTGCCCACGAAAAACATCTGGATCGTAAGTATGTGAAGATTCGGGTGAGTCTAATTCAGTCACGCCCCAGTCAGGTGAATCCTTAGAAATTTCAACCTGATTAGCGCCATTGAGTTCCAATGTTTTCCATTTCTCTCGAAACTCTGCGAATTTCTCGGCACTTTCGGGAAAGAATTGCCATTCCAATTTCTCCCCATCTCGCGCTTTCCTGCTAATGAACCGCAAAGCGCCCAATTCACTGGCTTGCTGATTCGCGCGTTCCCATTCTCGATCACTGTACAATTTCCACAACGCCAAATAGCTACCGTGGTCACGCAATGCATCACCCAGCAACGCCTGTTGAGCAGGGTCAAGCAAGCGTTGGGCAATGCCAGCATCATAGAACTCAAGTTTTCCTTCAATTAAAGATAGCGCCGGACGTTCCTTACTTACGCGGGTCAGGCTTTTGACTGAAACTTGTTGATCATCTCTGCTGATGTTGATTTGCCACCCATTGCCAATGGCTAGAAACTGCTTAGTGGTAGCCTTGGTGGTAGCATTATCAAAATAAGCAATAATAAGGCGATGCTTACCATCTGTGGGTAGCAAAAACGTTGCCGTTAGCCATTCACAGGCTTTTGTGATGTTGGCTTGATCAATTGCTTTTTTGTTATACAAATCATCAGCTATTTTTTCTGTTACGCCAATCTGAAGATCAAGCTCAATACGCTCAATGACACTCAAGTATTGCAAGTACAATGTATTGTGATCACGTTTAAGGTATACCCAAAGTGTTTCCCGTCGCCTTCCCAGTGTTTCCAACGACGATACGTCTTGTTTGAATTCGACACGCTTAGTGTTAGCGTCTTGTGTGACGTACCAATGGCTACCACTTTGATAGAGTCGTATTTCACCTTTTTTAAACCCCTTAGGATCATCTATACAATCAACGGTCAGAATGTCCTCTGACAACCAAGGGAAATCTTCAAGTTGCATCGGTTTTATTGGAATCATTGGCTTTACCATACAAACCGCCAAACAGGGTGTGCTTGTGTCATATCACCTAAATGCAACATAAAGTTGGTGCTTGTACTGCTCTCTAGTTTTAAAGGCGTTTTACGACTGATCGGTACTAGCGTACTGCCACGCTGTAGAACAATATGTGTTTTCATAAATGGTTCTATCCACAAACCATCCTCTGCAAGCTCGACATGGCAGAATGGCTCTGAATCTAGTTCAATTGAACTATCCATAATGGGAGTAAAGGGCAATCGACTTCCTTGCTGAATCACGGAAATGCGCCCAGTTGGTATCCAACAATCAGTCATGCTATTCGCCCCTTCAGGCAAAACATCCGCTGGCAGCCAGAAATATTCCTTTAGGAACAAACTAGAGTGCTTTGCTTGTTCATGGTCGCAGAAGGGGCATTGCTTGGTTTTGTTGTAATAAAAAGTGCTATGGCAATTTTCACAGTCAAGTAGTCTCGTCAATGCCTCATCAAAAGCCTCACTCCATGCAGCAAGACTAGGACGTTCGTCAGGGTCATTCATTCCCAATCGGAAACACTGATCCATCAATTCCCTCAATCGTTTGGTGAAAACAAGCTCACTGGGAATTCCGCCGGAACATTGATTTTGTTCATCATCTGGATGCTCTACCCACGGTAATTCACCCTGTAATGCTTGCTCTTCCAGTTCTGGTTCTCCGTCATTGACCAGATCACCTTTTAACGGGTGTTTCATTGTCAATAACTGGTAAGCAATGACAGCAAAACTCCAGCTATCAGTGAATGTATTAATGCCAGAAATCCCTCTCAGAATTTCGGGTGCGCCGTAGTCAGGGGTATATAATTTTATGTCACTGGATCGGGAATGGTATGAGATATTGTCACAGTCAATCAGCCACACCTCCGCAAATTCCACGTCTTTAGACACGAAAATATTGGCGGGCGATAAGTCACCATAAGCTAAGCCACGTCCATGTAGTTTGGCGAGTGTACGAGCAAGTTTTGCTAACAATCTCAGTCTGCGGTGTAACCCTCCGGTACGCAGAAATCCCTCTGCACCTTCTTCCTGCATGGCTTTTAGAGCTTCGGTTAATGGAGTCAGTCCATCCATTAACTCCATTACATAACCACTTCGGTTGGCGCTATTGATTAGGGCGACTGGACGGGCAATATAGAGCGCATCAAGATGTTGGCGCATCAGCCATGTCAAATGCTCATCTGTTCGGTGTTTCGCTTCTGGTGATAGTGGTTTCGATATTTTCACCAGTACATTGGGATAGTTCGTCGTACAAACCGTACCTTGTCCACCTTCCCCTAACTTTCCCGTTAACTCGTAATGAGAGCCGTGAGCATCTACTACGGTACGATTTGGCTTTTTAGCCGCCTTTTTTTCCACTGTGCTTATCCCCTGAAAATAGCCGCCAATGTTTTGTCATCGCCATGTTTTGGCGTAGCCCAGTCGCCCAATTCTTTCTGTAGCCAACGTTTTGCCTGACGGCGGCTACAGCGTAAAGCCGTTTGATAAATCACTTCAAAAAATGCTGGCAAGGCATCAGCGATCAGGTCGTCGGATATACCATCCGTCATCAGAATCACCCCATCGCCGGGCTTTTGCAGCGTGAAGCGTGCGTTTAACCACTGTTCTGGGGCGTGTTGCTTCCAGAGTGCTGCTGTTTGATTGCCGTACCCCATGCGATTGGGGGTAAATTGATGAAAAACACCGTTTTCCCGATACAGAATTAGCCCATCGCCTAATTGCCCCACGATTGCTTCCCCACTGGGTAACACCTGCCCGTATAAACAGGTTGTGGCTACTTCATGCACGGCATAAGGCTTGATGTGTTGTAACCATTTGGCATGAATATCAGCATTAGTCGCCTCATGAGGCATCAGCATTCTGTTTTCTCGCAGAGTATGCTGAACAGCCTTACTTGCAGCTCTTGCCCCAATGTCACTATGCACACAAGAACCTACGCCATCGCAAACAGCGGTAATCCATCCCCACTTTCTGCCACGCACAGAAAGTGCATCCTGATTGGAAGCATGGCTAAGAAGATGAGCAGGCCCTATGACACTTGCACCGAATGCTTTCAATACCATCAGAAATCGAGATCCAAATCATCCGTAGGAATAGACAGGGCAATCGGCAAAGCTTGATTGGGGTTCGGACTGGTGGAACGTGCCGAAACACTCATGGTCACTGCCCTGAAAAAGCGGTGAATGTCATGGGCATTATGGGCGTAGAAGAGCGGTGCTTCCTTATCGTTAATGAATTGCTTGAGCATGACTTCATCCGCATCTGCACCGATAGCCATTGCTAAACGGGTTGCTTTTTGCGCTCGATCTGAAGCACATAACTGCTTAAACGGCTCTTCCCAAGCATCAGTGGGTTGACCATCGGAAAGGAGAATAATGACTGGGCGGTAAGCCCTCGACGGAATCAAGTTTTTATCTTCCAGCCAACCATGAACTAATGTGAAAGCTTCTCCCATAGGTGTTGCACCATGTGCTTTTAACTCAGGCAATGCAGGTATGATCTGTGCGCTGGTCAGTGGAAGATGTTGCGTGACTGTTCCCCCAAAAGACACAATACCAACATGAATGTCAGCACGTAGACGACTTTCTTTAGCAAGAGAATCAATCATCTCTTTAAGTGCCGCATTCAATGCACCAATTTTATCAGCCCCTTCCATACTGCCGCTGGTATCTGCCAACACAATAATGGGTAGAGGGCGTGCTTCCGCCATTGCAAATTGTTTAAGCCCGGACATTTACTGATTTCTCCTTGAATATTTTTGTCGTGCTAGATGATAAGCCATATATATGACCACACAAAGTGCTTATTGTTCATACAGTGAAAAATAAAATTTACCCCTTCACACACACCACCTGCTTCAGCGTATGCAGCACTTCCACCAAATCGCTCTGCGCCGCCATCACTTTGTCAATCGGCTTATAAGCGGACGGCGTTTCGTCGATCACGCTTTCATCCACGCGGCATTCCACCCCGGCAACAGCGCGTTTATGTTCATCCAGCGACACGCGGCGTTTCGCCTCAGTACGCGACATCACGCGCCCCGCGCCGTGGCTGCAACTGCAAAAACTTTCGGCATTACCCAGCCCGCGCACGATGAACGATTTCGCCCCCATGCTGCCCGGAATAATCCCAAGCTGACCTTTTTGCGCACTCACCGCACCTTTGCGCGTCACCCACACATCCTTGCCGTAATGGTGTTCGCGGCTGATGTAGTTGTGGTGGCAATTCACCGCCTCCACATCCGCCGTGAACGGGATCGGCAACACCTCGCGGATCGCCTGCAAAGTACGCGCCATCATCAACTCGCGGTTGGCTTGCGCAAAATCCTGCGCCCACGCCACCGCCTCCACGTAGTCGCGGAAATGCGGGCTACCCTCGGGGATGTACGCCAAATCCTTATCCGGCAAGTGAATGAAATAGCGTTCCATGTCCTTTTTCGCCTGCTCGATAAAGTGCGTACCGATGGCATTCCCCACCCCGCGTGACCCGCTGTGCAACATCACCCACACGGTTTGGGTTTCATCCAGACACACCTCGATGAAATGGTTGCCCGTACCCAGTGTTCCCAAGTGCTTCAAGTTATTGGTGTTTTTCAGGAATGGATGCTTCTCGCACAAACGCTGGAAACCCGCACTCAACGCCAGCCATTTATCCAGCACATCATCCGGCGGATCACCCCAACTGCCGGTATCGCGTTTACCGCGAGTCGCCACACGCCCATGCGGAACAACTTTTTCGATCTTGCTACGCATCGCCTCCAAGGAATCGGGTAAATCGCTGGCTTTCAACGTGGTTTTCGCCGCCATCATCCCGCAACCCAAATCCACGCCCACCGCCGCCGGAATAATCGCCCCCACGGTCGGAATCACGCTGCCAATGGTTGCACCTTTTCCCAAATGCACGTCTGGCATCGCCGCTACCCATTGGTGAATAAACGGCATCTGCGCAATGTTCAGCAATTGCTTTTTGGAGTTATCGTCGAAAGGCACGCCTTTTGTCCACGCCTTAACGGGCGCGTGGCCTGCTTCGTGGAGGACTTCGTAGGGAGTGGCAGCAGTGCTCATGGTGTGTTCCTTGCTTGTCATTAGTTACGCTTACGATACTGCAAAGGGTGTGCCAGTCAAAAGAAAAATCAATCAAGTTATTGAAAGTAAAATACTAAAACTATTTACTTAGTCTTGCCACCCAAACAACCAAACTCAACTTACTATCTAAAAAGATAAAATCCCTATCTTTTCATTTATTCCTGCGTTAGCAGGAACAACCTTGCATATTGCCCGCCATACGCTATTATTCCTTGGGTAGCAGGAACAATGGTAACGCACAATGGCAAGACCGCTCACACCACTTCCCACACCCCAGCAATCCGGCGCACTCACTCCCGAACTGCTAGGGCAGTTCATCCGCGCCAAACGCACCCAATCAGGCTTACGCATTGACGATGCCGCCGCCTTACTCGGCGTTGCCAAAGACACCCTAAGCAAGCTGGAACGCGGACACCACGGCGCACAACTCGGCACATTACTGCAAGTATTAAACGGGCTAGGCATCATACTAACCGTGGAAGCGTGGGCGGAGGGCGAGAGCGATGACTGGGTATGAACACCGCCTACAGATTTGCCTTGGGGAACAGCTCATTGGTTTTCTGCAAACCGACGCACAGGGGCAATTAACGCTGGCATACACCGCCGCATGGCAGGCAAGCGGCTTTGCGATTTCGCCACACTTGCCGCTCACCTCAGTCGCAAGCCATCCAACAGTGCAACGCTTCTTACGCAACTTGCTGCCAGAAGGTCAAGGCTTCGACATCCTGCTGGAACATCAGCAACTGAGCCGCGCCAACACTTTCGGCATCATCCGCGCATTAGGTGCAGATACCCCCGGCGCATTGCAATTTCTGCCCGAAAACGCCCCATCGACACCGACCAGTTTACGCCGCATTGCCCCCACCGAATTGCAGGAACGCCTCAACAACCTGCCCACCCGCAACCTGATTGTCTGGGATGGCAAACCCCGCCTATCCGTCGCAGGCGTACAACACAAAATCAACGTGTTAGCCGATACGCAAGGCGAGTTAGCCTTTGGTGAAGGCAAGTTATGCTCGACCCATATTCTGAAGTTTGAACCCGCCAACCAAAACCATGTAGTGCTGAATGAATATTTGTTGATGCAGCTTGCCAAAGCCGTTGGCTTAAACGTTGCTGAAGTGGAATTGCGGCGTTTTGGGCAACATCGTGCATTGCTGGTGACACGCTTCGACCGTAAACGCCAAGGCGATACGGTATTGCGCCGCCATTTGCTTGACGGTTGCCAAGTACTCGATTTGCCGCCCGAATACAAATACGAACGCAATTTCGGCAACAGCCGCGACGTAGCCAATATTCGCGAGGGCGCAAGCCTGCCGCGCTTATTCGTCTTCTGTGACCAATGCCGTTCACCTGCCCTAGCGCGTAAAACCTTGCTGGACTGGGTATTGTTCAACCTCATCATCAGCAACTGGGATGCTCACGGCAAAAATATCAGCTTTTTCGTCGGCAAACAGGGTATCGAGCCTGCACCCTACTACGACTTGGTGAATATCGCCGTCTACCCCGACTACCAACAGGAATTAGCGATGGCGCTGGGGGATGATTTCGATACCCACATCTCGGCATTCCAATTGGCCGATTTTGCAGAAAGCTGTGGCTTGTCGCGTCCTTTGGTGCAAGCTACCCTTACCGCTCTGTGCAAACAGGTCGTGGAACAATTGCCATTCGTGTGCGCAAAAGAAACATGGCACACCACGGCAGAACAGCAATTCGCAGCGGCTTTACAACACAGTATCCGGCAACAGGTAGCACGACTGTTGGAACAGGCGGGCATGATGCATGAGGTAACATTGTAAACACCTCAACCCAATAACCACGCCACAGGTACAGCCATCACCTTCCCCCACTGCTGCACCTGCGGATCATTCGACACCACCAGCGCGTGCAACAATGGCTTATCCAACAATTCCGCCAAGTCATGCAAATGCCGCGCATCGGCAGCACTCACATGGGCAGACATTTTGACTTCGATGGCGATATAACCGTTTTCCAGCTCCAGCAACAGGTCAACCTCACGCCCATCCACCGTGCGCAAATGGAAACAATCCACAGCCAGCGCGTGCGTTTTGATTTGCTTGTAAATCTCCGCCACCACAGCACTTTCAAACTCATGCCCGGTGAATGTGCCTGTGCGGTTGAGTAAGACGCGCTGAATGCCGGGGTCAAGAAAATGTACCTTGGGGGATTTACTCAAACGCTTATGGAGGTTGCGAAACCACGGCGCAAGCTGAATCGCCTGATAACTGATTTCCAAATAGCTGATGAAACGTTTCGCCGTCACCGCCGAAATACCCGCCTGTTTTGCCAACTCGCTGACATTCAGCAACTGACCGCTCAATGCGGCGAGGGCTTTTTGTGCCCGTACAAACGGCTCAAGTTCACGCATATTCCCCAAATCACGCACATCGCGCTGCAAGTACGTCCGAATGTAATCCTGTAACCATTCGCGTTTTTCTGACTTTTCCACGCTGCTATCCACAATCGCAGGCATTGCACCGTATTCCAGGTAATCCGCCCACGCATTTTCTGCCTTGGCGTAACGGGTATCGGTGAGCGGGATGCCCTGCAAAATACTGGCAGGTTCACCCATGAGCAAACGCACCAGCCGCGACGGAATAATGGCTTCGTCGGCAGTCGCGGTTTGCCGCTCCGGTAACGTCAACGGGTAAAGCTCTATTAAAGCGGCGCGTCCTGCCAAACTTTCCTGCACCTTTTCCAGCAACAATATCTGGCTAGACCCCAGCAGGATGTAGCGGGTATCTGGATATTGGTCATAGGTTGCTTTGACGGAATCCAGCAGTGCAGGCAACTTTTGCACTTCATCCAAAATCACCAACGGGTAACGCTCTTGCCATTGCGCCGCCGACAGACGGGCGTAATCCGGGCGCGTGATCGGGTCATCCAGGGTTAGGTAGGTGTAATCAGGAAACAAGGCTCGCACCAGTGTGGTTTTGCCCGTTTGGCGTGCGCCAGTTAACACCGTAATGCGCCCAAAACGGGAGGCGGCTTTGTGTTGCAAGCGTTGGGTGATGGTTCGATTATGCATAGTGTTACAATATCGGCGTAAAATTGATAAGTAGAGTATAGGATATTACGCCAATATTAGCCTATCTCCACCAAAAGCTTCTCCGTCATCCGCGCCGCCTGTTCCCCATAACCACTGCCAAACAGGTTGAAGTGGTTAAGAATGTGGTACAAGTTATACAGCGTCTTGCGCACCGCATAACCCGCATCCAACGCCCACGCCGCGTTATACGCTGCATAAAAGTCCGCCCCAAACCCGCCAAACAGCTCAGTCATCGCCAGATCGGTTTCGCGGTCGCCGTAATACACCGCCGGGTCGTACACCACCGGGCTGCCATCGGGCAAATACGCCAGATTCCCACCCCACAAATCGCCGTGCAACAACGAAGCTACGGGCTGATAATCCATAAACAATGCGCTGATGCTTTCTTTCAAGCGCAACCCTTGCTCATAAGAACGCGGCGGATAACCATTCCGCCGCGCCCGTTCAAGCTGAAACCCTAGCCGTTCCTGTTGCCAGAATTGCACCCAGTCATGCGTTTGGGTATTACGTTGCGGGCTGGCACCGATGGTATTGCTACGAAACCACCCGTGTTGCGCAGCAGTATGACGGTGCAGCGCAGCGAGTTGCGTACCCGCCTGTGGCTGATCACCGTGATTTTGCAGCGGCAAATATTCCAGCAATAGATACGCCTGTTGTCCTTGCACCCCATAGCCCAGCGACTCAGGCGCACTCAGGCTGGCGCTCGCACGGATTGCATTCAACCCATCCGCTTCCGCAGCGAACATTTCAAGCAAACTCGCCTGATTTATTTTGAGGAACTGATGTTACGCAGTAGCCCGAAAAGCGAGCAACTCCTCAAAAGCCGCCTTGATGGCTTTGCGGTAGAGTTTTGCTTTGAGGGCAAAGTGGTTAAGTTTTTTCCTCACAGTCAAACATTCCATCTTGAACACGGCAACAATCGAGGCAAATAGATGGTTGGCTTGTGTCCTGGGTGTGTGGGCAGGCGACTTGGCAAAGGCGGCATTGGACTTGAGCGATTTGTGAAAGACCTCCACTTTCCACCGTTTTTGGTAGAGTGAGGTGATTTCGTCCCACTCAGCGTCCAGCTTGCTACAGACCAGATACAAAATGCCGCTGCTGCCATCCTTGTTTGTAAAGACTTGCCGGACAAGCCTGACGGGGAAATTCAGCCCCTTCAGCCAGCCCGTGACGGCGTGTTGTTCTGACCATTCCAGTTGGTCGAGCCGGGTGTAACGTTTTTCCTTGCGAGCAGCTTCGCTCAAGGCCACCAGCCGATTGCTTTTCAGTGCCATGATGAAGTCCTTGTGCCGGGTTTGCTTGATGTGTTCCATGTTTTCGCTGGATGCGAACCAGATGTCTGTCAGAATCCATGAAAATTTCACCTGATTCTGGATAGTGGCATCAATCATAGCCCGCATCTGTTCATTCTTGGTGATGTCACTGCACCGCTTTTCTTGCCGGGTTTTGAGGTCACAATAACGCAGTGGTTTACGTACCAGTTCAAACGCAACCGGAATGGAGGTGTCGTTCGCGTGGTAGAGGCAGTTCACTAAATTGATGCCCTTGATGTTCCGTCCTAGGCAGTGGTCATAATGCCAGCAAATCAGGTCGTTTTCGTCCATATGGGGCTTTTCTTCCACCGTGTCATCAATGATGAGAACCCCATCATCCGATTCAACCTCACGGACGAGACTTTTGACCTGTTTCCAAAGGTCTTTCGAGGTGTAGTCGCGTTCGGACAGGAAGCGGCTGATCGCATCATGGCTGACTTGACCATCCAGCATTTGAGATAAGCCTGTCGCCGTGGCGTAACCAAACGTCACGCTCAGGTAGTCGGTGTAGAGGTCTAGGCGGTTCTGGTTCATCACTGGAATATAGACGACTCGGCTAGGGAGTGCGTAACATCAGTGAGGAAATAGCGACTGCCATCGGCAAGTGTTACCGTACTGGTTTGATTGATACAGCCGCCGCTGGCAGCGTCTATACGCGCAATCGCAACGCCCGTCCCCAAATGTTGTTGAAGTATTGGCAAGGTCAGGGCGGTGCTGCTAGATTTCATTGAATGTGAACCGAGGATATGACATGAAGAACGCATTGTGTGCCGCACTCGCTCTCTTAGCAACCGCGCAAACGCCCGCTGTCAGCGCCGAACCACGCCAGTGGAATGTCGGCCTTGCCGCTACTGCGGATCAATCGCCATTTGTAGGTGGCGACACGCAAATCGGTGTCAAACCTGTGATCATCAAAGAAAACGGCTTTGATATTGTAGGCCCTGCGTGGTCATTCAGCGCCACGCCCGCACGCGAGTTTTATATCGGTGCAGGGCTGGACGAATGGGATCACGAACGCGGCGATAGCGCGGTGTTGCAAGACATGGCAAAGCTGGATCGTGCCATCAACCTGCGGGTAGGCGGCGCATGGAAACTCGCCAACGGCACGGTTTCCGCCGACCTTGCCCAAGATGTCGCCGCCCACGAAGGCGCACAAGCCAAACTGCGTTACACCCATCACCCCGACACGCCGCTCAACCTGCGCCCGTATGCGGAATTGCAATGGCTTTCCGCCGACCTCACCGACTACTACGTGGGCGTGGATGCGGCTGAAGCCAAAGCCGATCGCCCCGCTTATCAGGCAGATGATTCACTCGCCCTAAAAGTTGGCGTTAAAATGGAAAAACCACTCAGCCGCCGCTTGACCTTGGTGGGCAGTGTGAGCGCCAACAGCTATGGCAGCGCCATTGCGGACAGCCCGATCATCGACAGCAGCACGGTGTGGGGCGGGTACGCAGGCGCAGCGTATCGTTGGTAAGCCATTCCTTCAAACAGAGAGCGACACCATGACCGTATTTACCATCACTGGCGACGTTGACCCCTTCCTCCACGTTGCCATGCAGAAAGGCGACAAAATTTATTGCGAATCCGGCGCAATGGTGATGATGGAAACTAACCTTGAGCTAAAAGGACGCATGACCGGCGGGCTAGGCAGCGCTTTGATGCGGCGTTTCACTAACGGCGAAACCTTGTTCCAGCAACACATCGAAGCGACACGCGGCGACGGCGATTGCCTGCTTTCCCCCGCGCTGCCCGGTGGCATGGAAATCATCGACGTGGGCGCACGCCAATACTTGCTGAATGATGGCGCGTTCGTCGCCGCTACCTCCGGCACAGAAATGAAAGTGCGTACCCAAAGTATCGGCAATGCCTTATTTGCACAATCCGGCGGCTTTTTCGTCATGGAAACGTCAGGGACGGGGCAAGTGGTGGTATCCGGTTTTGGCTCAATGTTCTCGCTGGACGTTGAACCGGGTAAAGACCTCACCATTGATAATGCCCACGTCGTGTGCTGGGACAGCACCTTGCATTACGAAATTTCCGTCACCACCAGCAGTTCCGGCGGCGGTTTGGGTGGTATGTTCGGCAATCTGGTCAATAGCGTTACCAGCGGCGAAGGCATGGTGCTGCGCTTTAGCGGTCGCGGCAAGGTGCATATTTGTTCGCGCAACCCCAGCTCGTTTGCCGCATTGGTGCGCAAGTATGCGCCCGCCTGAATCGGCAACGGGCGGGTGGCTAACGTAACCTCAACTGCTGCCCCGCGTTAATGTTATTGGAAGCGGTCAACTGATTAAGGGAAACCAGCCGCTCGATGCTGACACCTGTTTGGCGGGAAATGGCATACAGTGTATCGCCAACCCTCACCACGTAACGATCCACCGCTTCTGAAGAACCACCGGTAGTGGTTGACGTCACTTCCCTGGGCAACAACCAAGGTTGGGTAGCACTTATTTCAGGCAGTTTCCGAGGCAGTGCGGTACTTGCCAACTCAGGTAACTTCAAGGCTTGACCGGCTTTTAGTTCATGGCTAGAGGGAAGTTGGTTAAGGACAATCAGGTTCTCGATGGGGATGCCGGATTTACGCATGATCGCATACAAAGTATCTCCCTTTTGCACGATGTAAAAATTGTCGGCAGCGCTTGGCGCATTGGCAGCAGCGGCAGTTGGTGGAGAAACCATCGACTGATCGGAACGAAACTGATCAAAATACAGAGAATTTATTGAATTCGCGTCGCCCTTCATGGGAATGCAGTTATAGGTGTCCTCAGCAGCCAGTGTTACCTCGCCAGCCATTGCACAGATCAATAAACACGACAGCCCTAATCGTGCCTTATCAATGAGAAAAGTATCGACGAACATTATCTAAACCTCATTGTTATTATATATTTATACACATACTGCCATGCTAAAGCCATTGACAGCAACCCTCTTCAGCCATTAAGCGTATTGTCTATAAGACAAATATATCATCATACGTCAAGAATGCCCATTTGAATTATAGGCAGCTTGGTAGCGCCGTTCGTCCGTCATTTGCGGCTTTTTTTCTACCGCTTGTCTGCCAATAACAACCGTCAGTTACGGTTATCGCCCGCGTTTTTGCGCCTGTCTAGGGGGCGCGTTTCTATTAACCTGCTTTATGAAAATATGGAGTCATCAAATAACAAACACACAAGAAGAGAACAACATCATGAAAAATAACAAATCAATCAATTACTTAGCACATTTAATTGGATGCATTTTTGTTTTCTTTCAATTGTTTGGCAGTGTCGCCAGTGCCGACTACCTTGTTTACCAAGTGAGTAACGTGCAGCACTACGACCTCTATGAAAAACCGCAAGCCGTTTATCAGCCCGCCCCAGAACAAACCAACCGCTCATCGACTATTGGCAAAGCTTCATATTACGGCATTCAATACCATGGTCGCCCAACCTCCAGTGGGGAAACCTACGATATGTATGCCATGACTGCTGCACACCCTAACCTGCCTTTCGGTACACACATTCGTGTTACCAACCTGCAAAGCGGACAATCCGTCATTGTGCGTGTCAATGATCGTGGCCCACTCAAACCGGGTCGTATCGTGGATGTTTCGCAAGCCGCCGCTGAACAGTTAGGATTGCTCCTCAATGGCACTGCTGACGTACAACTGGACATCGTTGGTTAACCCACTTCCTTCACCAAACGATTCACCCCGCTGACCAAGGCTTTGATGGACGCGGTAATAATATTGCCGTCAATGCCCACGCCGTAACATTCGGCACTGCTGCCCGCGCCTGCCTGCCGCAATTCAATGAAAGCGCAGGCTTGCGCATCACCCGCATCCACGCTTGCACCAATAGAACGCTCCTCGTAACTCCGCACTTGCACCCGAATCCCCGCCCCCTGCAAGGCATGAACTGCCGCATCAATTGGCCCATTACCCGTACCTGTCAATTCGTGCTGAATGCCATCCCGCTCAATCACCAAGCGGATGCCTTGTGCGTTACCCTGTTCAAACAAATGGTGTTCGCAATAACGCACGGGCTTGGCGGTTTGCAAATACGTCGCCGCAAAAATGCCCCAGATGTCGCTGGCGTTCACTTCGCAGCCGTGTTGGTCGGTGTGGTCTTTTACCACGCTGGAAAATTCGACCTGCAAGCGGCGCGGCATCACAATGCCATAAGCACTTTCCAGCAAATACGCAATGCCGCCTTTACCCGACTGGCTGTTGACGCGAATCACTGAATCGTAACTGCGGCCCACGTCCGCCGGATCAATCGGCAAGTACGGCACGTTCCAGAACGACTCTGGCGTTTGCACCGCCAAGCCTTTCTTGATTGCATCCTGATGCGAGCCAGAAAACGCGGTAAACACCAAGTCGCCCACATACGGGTGACGCGGGTGAATCGGCAATTGCGTGCAATATTCCGCCGTGCGTGCCACTGCGTTGATGTCGGAAAAGTCCAAACCGGACGCTATGCCTTGGGTGTAAAGGTTTAACGCCAAGGTCACAATGTCGACGTTGCCAGTGCGTTCGCCGCTGCCGAACAAGCAACCTTCCACCCGATCGGCCCCGGCTAACAGCGCCAATTCAGCAGCGGCAACGGCTGTGCCACGATCGTTGTGCGGATGCACGCTGAGAATCACGCTGTCGCGGCGGGCAAGGTGGCGGTGCATCCATTCAATCTGGTCGGCGTACACATTCGGCGTTGCCATTTCGACCGTCGCGGGCAAATTGATAATCACCGGATTCGCAGGTGTCGCACCCCATGCAGCGGTCACGGCATCGCACACCTCGCGGGCAAAGTCCAACTCGGTGGCGCTAAAGGTTTCGGGGCTGTATTCCAACACCCATTCGGTTTCCGGTTGGTCGGCTGCCAAGTGCTTGATCAATTCCACTGCCGACACTGCCATGCCCAACACATCCGCCTTGCTCATGCCAAACACGGTGTCGCGGAACGGCTGGGAAGTCGCATTGTAGACATGCACAATCGCCCGCCGTGCGCCGCGTAAGGATTCCATCGTGCGCCGAATCAGGTGTTCCCGCGCTTGCGTCAGCACTTCGATAGTGACATCGGCAGGGATGTGTTTGCCTTCGATCAATTCGCGCACAAAATCGAAATCGGTTTGCGACGCGGACGGGAACGCCACTTCGATTTCCTTGAAACCGATGTCACACAAGGTGTGGAACATGCGCATTTTGCGTTCAACATTCATCGGCTCGAACAGCGCCTGATTGCCGTCGCGCAAATCGGTACTCATCCAAATTGGTGGATGGGTAATAGTGCGGCTCGGCCATTGGCGGTCAGTCAAGACGACGGGCGGGAACGGCTTATATTTGGTGGAAGGCTGTTTCAACATGGCACGCTGCTCTAGTGGTTAATGCGCTTAGTTTAAAATAAAGCGCGTGGCAGGCGATTGCGTTTTGCGGGGTAAAAACCTATCGTATTGGCAGTAAATTGCTTAAATCAACTCAATAATGGAAGAATCATGCAGCTTGACCGCTACGACTGGCACATCCTGCAAGTGCTGCAAGACAACGGCTGTATCAGCAATCAGGATCTGGCTGACCGCATTGGGCTTTCGCC
Source organism: Thiothrix subterranea (assembly GCF_016772315.1). Taxonomy (NCBI): domain Bacteria; kingdom Pseudomonadati; phylum Pseudomonadota; class Gammaproteobacteria; order Thiotrichales; family Thiotrichaceae; genus Thiothrix; species Thiothrix subterranea. Next base: position 1,611,238 of record NZ_CP053482.1, read on the forward strand.
TTCGCCCTGTTTGCGGCGGGTACGCTTGCTGCAAGAGGCGGGTTTCATCACTGGCTATCGGGCGTTGCTGGATGCGAAAAAGCTCGGTCTGTCGCTGATGGCGTTAATCCACATCTCGATGGATCAGCATACACCAGAACGTTTCGACACCTTTGAAGCGCGTATCGCCGACATTCCCGAAATCCTCGAATGCCTGCTGATTACCGGACAATCCGCCGATTACCAGCTCAAGGTGGTGGTGAAGGATATGGATGCGTATCAGGAATTGCTGCTCAACCGCATTACGCGCATACCGGGGGTGAGTGGGGTGCATTCCAGCTTTGTATTGCGGCGGGTGGTGGATAAGACGGCGTTGCCGCTATAGAATGGAAACAGTACATTTCCACTAGGAATAATGACATGCAAATCACAATGGACATCCCCGAATACTTCGGGGTAGATAAAACCAAGCCGGAAATTGCCAGTATTCTCAAGCTATACGCCGCTCTTGCGCTATTCCAAGCCGGAAAACTGTCCGCTGGTGCGGCAACCGAACTGGCAGGCGTTGACCGCCACACTTTTATGGCAGAGTGCAAAAAACACGACATTCCGACCATCAACTACACGCCCGAAGACTTGGAAGCCGAGCTGGCTGATTTTCGGTTAGCCTGCTGATGCTAGTCATTGCCGATACCTCACCACTGGTTGCCATAGCCGCGTGCGATGGTTTGAGCTGGCTGGACACTTTGTTTGCAGAAGTACGTGTACCTCCCGCCGTGTTTCAGGAAGCAACTGTTCAAGGCAAACCCCAAGCAGACAGGCTACAGCACTACTTGCAAGATAAAGTGTTGACGATTGATCTACACGATTTCGTGATTACCACCGAAGGGTTAGGTAATGGTGAACTGCAAGCAATGGCATTGTATAAAAAGCAACATGCCGACCGCTTGCTCATTGATGACTTACGGGCGCGAAAAGCGGCATTGCGTAACGACATTCACATTATCGGCAGCGTCGGTATCTTGCTGTTAGCCAAAGAAAACCAACTCATTTCCACTATTAAACCGTATCTGCAAATTATTCAGCAAACCGATGCTCATCTCAGCCCCAAACTGATCGACAAAGCGTTAGTGATTGCTGGGGAATGATGCCAGCAAAAATGAATACCACCGTCATCGGCATCCTCGGCTCGCGCCTTGACCACCAAGGCTTAGGCAAACGCCGCCACTCGCGCTGGCGGCCTTCCGTCGGCATCCTCATGCACCCCGATTTTCCGGTGAATGAATTCGTGCTAATCCACCACGCAGACGAGGCCGAACTGGCAGGCATCACCCTACGCGACATGCGCGAACTTGCCCCCGATACGCGCTTCACCAGCCACGTCGTCAACTACGCCAACCCGTGGGATTTCGGCGAAGTTTACAGCCAGCTCCACGATTTCACCCGCCACTACCGTTTCGACCCGGAACAAAACCACTACTACGTCCACATCACCACGGGTACGCACGTCGCACAAATCTGCCTGTTCTTGCTGACGGAAGCCAATTACATCCCCGGCAAACTCTTGCAAACCTCGCCCAGCAAGGAAAGCACGCAAGGCACACTGCAAATCATCGACCTCGATCTGTCGCGCTACGACCAGATTGCCAGCCGCTTCGAGCGCGAAGCACAGGAAGGCATGGCATACCTGAAAGGCGGCATCGACACCCGCAACCCCGCTTTCAACGCCCTGATTGCGCAACTCGAACAAGTCTCCATCCGCTCCGCCGCGCCCATCCTACTCACGGGTGCTACAGGTGTCGGAAAATCACGCCTCGCCAAACGCATTTACGAACTGAAAAAGCAGCGTGGGCAAGTCAGCGGCAAACTGGTGGAAGTCAACTGCGCTACCTTGCGCGGCGACAATGCCATGTCCGCGCTGTTTGGGCATGTGAAAGGCGCGTTCACCGGCGCACTCACCGCCCGCAGCGGCTTGTTGCGTGAAGCCGATAAGGGTTTGTTGTTTCTGGATGAAATCGGCGAACTAGGGCTGGACGAACAAGCGATGCTACTCCGCGCCATCGAAGACAAAGTATTTACCCCGTTCGGCAGCGACAAGGAAACCAGCAGCGATTTCCAACTGATTGCCGGAACCAACCGCGACCTGTTCCAGCGCGTGCGTGACGGCAAATTCCGCGAAGACTTGCTGGCACGCATCAATTTGTGGACATACGAACTCCCCGGTTTGCGCCACCGCCTCGAAGATTTGGAGGCGAATCTCGAATACGAATTGCAGCAATTCACCCGCAAAGTCGGGCACAAAGTCAGCTTCAACAAAGCGGCGCGGGAACAATACCTCGCGTTTGCGCAAACCCCAGCGGCAACCTGGCGGGCGAATTTCCGCGACCTCAATTCCAGCATTACGCGCATGGCAACGCTGGCGAATGGCGGACGCATTACCGAAGAAAGCGTGACGGAGGAAATCCGCCGCTTGCGCTACGATTGGGGCAGTTTTCAGGAGGCGGCAGCCATCAACAATACCGATAGCGTATTGCGCGAATTCGTGGCGGCTGAGGTGCTGGAAACCATCGACCATTTCGACCGGGTGCAATTGGCTGAAGTCATCCGCGTGTGCCGCACCGCCAAAAGTCTTGCAGATGCGGGGCGCAGCTTGTTCAACGTCAGCCGCACCCAACGCGCCAGCGCGAACGATTCGCACCGCCTGCGGGTGTATTTGCAGAAATACGGGCTAACCTTCCAGCAACTCACCTAAGCGGCGGAAATCCGCCAGCTCATTCCTAGGCATTCGGCGGAAATCCGCCGCTCGTCGGCTTATCAACCCCGCAAATCAACGAACGCAATCAGATCAAGCCATTGTTTATTAAGAAAAATAAAAAGATTTTTCCGCGATCAATGCCGTTGGCACGTTTCTTCCAATACAAATGGGGTGTTTAACCGTAATTCGTTTGGAGAGAGAGATGAAAAAGACACTGTTAACCCTAACTACCGCTGTTGCCCTTGGCTTGTTCAGTATGTATTCCTACGCTGCTGACCCCATCGTAATCAAGTTCAGCCACGTGGTTGCACCGGATACTCCAAAGGGCAAAGCGGCTGACAAATTCAAAACACTGGCTGAAGAAAAAACCAAAGGCGCGGTCAAGGTTGAAGTTTACCCGAACAGCACCCTCTACAAAGACAAGGAAGAAATGGAAGCCCTGCAAATGGGTGCAGTCCAGATGCTCGCGCCGTCACTGGCAAAATTCGGCCCATTGGGTGTGAAAGATTTTGAAGTATTCGACCTGCCTTACATTTTCCGTGGCTACGATGATCTGCATAAAATCACCCAAGGTGACGTAGGTGCTGGCTTACTGACCAAACTCGAAGCCAAAGGCGTGAAAGGGCTGGCGTTCTGGGACAACGGTTTCAAAATTATGAGCGCGAACAAACCGCTGAAAACGCCAGAAGATTATAAAGGTCTAAAAATGCGCATCCAGTCTTCCAAAGTCTTGGAAGCGCAAATGAAAGCCCTCGGCGTTAACCCGCAAGTGATCGCGTTCGGCGAAACCTACCAAGCCCTGCAAACCGGCGTTGTGGACGGCACGGAAAACCCACCTTCCAACCTCTACACCCAGAAGATGCACGAAGTGCAGAAAAACGCCACGTTGACCAACCACGGCTACCTCGGCTATGCGGTCATCACCAACAAAGATTTCTGGGAAAAACTGCCAGAAGACGTGCGCAAAGGTCTGGATGAAGCACTGAAAGAATCCACCGACTACGCCAATCAAATCGCCAAGGAAGAAAACGACAAGGCACTGGAAGCCGTAAAAGCCTCTGGCAAAACCGAAATCTATACCCCGACCGAAGACGAAACCAAAGCGATGCAAAAAGCCCTTGCACCTGTCCATGCTGAAATGGCAGAGCGGATCGGCAAGGACACCATCGACGCGGTTTACAAAGCGACTGGGTTTGATCCGTCCAAATAATCCCGCTCATTCCTCCCCCGTAGAGACGCAAAATCTTGCGTCTCTACCTTTCCCCCTAATACATTTTGGAGGAGAAATGTATGAAGTGGCTCGATCATCTCGAAGAAATATTGATTACGTTTTTGATTGCCGCCGCCACGCTGGTGATTTTTGTGGCTGTGGTGCATCGCTACGCTTCCGGCTTTCCGTTGAGTGCGTTTCAGGATTTTTTACTCGACATTAACATGGGCTGGGCGCAGGAGCTGTGCATTATTATGTTCGTGTGGATGGCGAAATTTGGCGCGGCTTACGGGGTGCGTCAAGGCATTCACGTTGGGGTGGATGTGCTGGTGAATCGCTTGTCACCGGATAGACAACGCATTATGACCAGTGTTGCACTTTCCGCAGGTATTTTGTTTACCGGGATTGTAGCCATGTTGGGTGCTCGCATGGTGTGGGAAAACGGGCTGGCGTATGTGGCGCTGAATGCATTGGGGCTGGACGCAGCGGGTCATTATGAAGGCCCGACCACCCCTGATCTCGAATGGCCGACGTGGATAGTGTACATGGCTGTGCCGTTGGGTTCGTCGCTGATGTGCTTCCGCTTTGTGCAAGTGTTGCTGAATTTCTGGCGCACGGGCGATTTGCCCCACCACGACCACGGGCATGTGGACGGGTTGGATGAGCTTGAACCCTTCCCCGTCGTGGAGCAAAAACCATGAGCGCATTAATCATTTTTGGCTTGTTAATTCTGCTAATGTTGACCGGGATGCCGATTTCCATCGCGCTTGGTCTGACTGTGTTGACCTTCTTGTTTACCATGACATCCGTGCCGATTGAGGCGGTGGCGTTGAAGCTATTCACCGGCATTGAGAAGTTCGAGATCATGGCGATTCCATTCTTTATCCTCGCGGGCAATTTCCTCACGCACGGGGGGGTGGCGAAACGCATGATTGTGTTTGCCTCGTCGATGGTCGGGCATTGGCACGGCGGCTTAGGGCTGGCGGGTGTATTGGCTTGTGCGTTGTTCGCGGCAGTATCCGGTTCTAGCCCTGCAACGGTGGTGGCGATTGGGGCCATTTTGTTGCCTGCGATGGTGAAAGCGGGTTTCCCGAAGCAATTTGGTGCGGGTGTTATTACCACGTCGGGTGCGTTGGGGATTTTGATTCCGCCGTCCATCGTGATGGTAATGTATTCGGTAGCAACCAATACCTCGGTGGGTGCGCTGTTCATGGCGGGGGTTGTCCCCGGCTTTTTGCTGGCCATGTTTTTGGGCTTAACCACTTGGTATCGGGCGCGGAAAAACAATTACCCGCGTCAACCCAAAGCCAGTTTTGCGATGCGTGCGAAAGCGTTCCGCGAGTCCATGTGGGGCTTGCTGCTGATCGTGGTGGTGATGGGCGGGATTTACACCGGCATTTTCACCCCGACGGAAGCAGCTGCGATGAGTGCGGTGTATGCGTTTATCGTGGCGGTGTTCGTGTACAAGGACATGGGCTTGAAGGATGTGCCGAAAGTGCTGCTGAATTCTGCCAGCATGTCGGCGATGTTGCTGTACATCATCACCAACGCGGTCATGTTCTCGTTCATTATGACCAATGAGCAGATTCCGCAATCGTTGGCGGAGTGGATGTTGGCGCAAGGCATGGGGCCGATCATCTTCTTGTTGGCAGTGAATGTGCTGCTGTTGATGGCGGGTAACTTCATGGAACCGTCCAGCATCGTGCTGATTTTCGCGCCGATTTTATTCCCAATGGCGATGAAGCTGGGGATTGATCCGGTGCATTTCGGCATCCTGATGGTGGTTAATATGGAAGTGGGCATGTGCCATCCGCCGGTGGGTTTGAACCTGTACGTGGCTTCGGGAATTACCAAAATGGGGATTACCGAGCTGACCATCGCGGTCTGGCCTTGGTTGCTGACCATGTTGGGGTTCTTGGTGTTGGTCACGTATGTGCCCGCTATTAGCTTGTGGTTGCCGCGCTTGATGGGCATGTTGTAAGGAATCTACGATGAGTGAAATAAAACCGTTCCAAACCATTTTGTACGCCACCAATCTGGGTACGCACATGCGCCCAGTGTTCCGGCAGGCGATCAATCTGGCACGTATCCACAAGGCGAAAATCATTATGTTGCACGCGGTTGCGCCGATTGGCTCGACCGGGACAGCGATTTTGTCGATGTACATGCCGGGCAAGGAAATCCACGACATTGAGCAGGAAAGCATGAATCAAGTGATTGAAACCATGCGCGAACGCCTGAAAAACTACTGCGCCGAAGAGGATGACATTTGCAAGGACAAGGATGAGCTGATCGACAAAATTGCGGTCAGCGCGGGCAATCCGGCGGATGTGATTAACCATTACGCCGAAACGCACGGGGTGGATTTGATCGTGATTGGTAGCCATACGCGCCAAGCCAGCGGGCATACCATGCTAGGGTCAACGGCGCGGACGGTGACGCAGCATAGCAAAGTGCCGGTGTTGATTATTCCGAATGGCTAGATTTGGGTATGCCAATACCCCAAGGCGTCACCAAAATCATCCAAACTGATGGCGATAGGTTCGGCGTAATCATCGCCATACAGTTCTTCAATCAAGACTTGCTGCGGCTGTAGTTGGATGAAATAGCTGTTACCACTGATGACATAAGGCTCCGCATCGGGATTTTCTTTAATCTTGTCGAGTGCTGCCTGCAAGGTTTCCAGCATCGTCAGGTTGGTTTGTACGTCCAGCAACAAAAAAGCGGCAGTGGCGGCGTGGCCTGCGCTTTGCTGTTGCCATTGCTGCCATTCGTGTTCATGTATCATCGGTATTGTTCCTCAAGCAGCGTTTAGCGTAGGGGAAAAGCGGTATTAACACCGCCGCGTGACGACGATGCTCCGGCAATCAGAAACGGTGTGCCGTCGGCACTCTGGCAGTAAGCCGCCGCATCACCCTGTTTCGGCGCATTGAAACCACACCATGCCCAATTGGGCGCACTTTTCGGGCAATTTTGCTGATTGCGAGCGGCATACCCGATGGTATTAATCACTTGGCTTGGGGTGCAATGGTCAGGGTAGAAGGTGGAAAATTTGTTCTCGTTCTGCTTGCCACCCCATTCCCATTGCCCGGCGTAAAGCCCTTGTTTATTGGGCTTTTGGGTGATGCGCACCTTGGCTACCGTTTGCGGGTCACTACCTTGCGGGCGCGAATGGAAACCGACTACCCGCCCCTTATTGTTCAACTCGCCGCAAAAGATATGCGCGTAATTGACCTCGACACCATTGCTTGCCTTGACCCACTGGTGTGAGGGGCAAGTGACGGACTCAGCGCCAGTGCTTGTTTTGCCAGCGTTTGGTTTAGGATTATCGGGCGCAGGCTTACAAGCCACTAACCCGATAGCGACTACGCCTAGCGTTACCCAAATCACTGCTCGACGCTGATAACCCATGCCGTCTGCTCCCAAGATGCTAAAAAGCGCATCCTAACGTATTCGGCTGGAAAATGCCTAGGGGACTCGCGGATTCTCACAAAAGCAACTATAGTAACCTGCATTACGATAACCTAGGTTACTATAATGCAATTCTACGGCAGGGAAGACGAACTCGCCCAATTGCGGACGATAACCGCACAAGCCACCTCCGGCGGTGTATTCAGAAATCCAGAACCTGTGGGATCAGTACCGCCAGCAAACCCGCATCCACCTGATGTTTGTCGGCTCGGTGCATTCGCTGATGGTCAAAATCTTCCAAAACAACAAAGAACCCCTGTTCGGGCGGGCTGACCGCCTCCTGTACCTGAAACCCTTCAAGCCGCAAACCATCTACGAAATCCTGCAACATGCGCAGCAATACACACCTGAAAACCTGTTTTATGCGTATCTGTTGACGGGCGGCATTCCGCGCTACCTCGAAATCCTGCACGACAATGCCGTGTATGGGCGCGATGCCATCATGGATTTTGTGTTCAGCAAAAACTCGCCGTTTTTGGAGGAAGGCAAGCATGTGCTGATCGAAGAATTCGGCAAGGAATACGCCACTTATTTCTCCATTCTGGAATTGCTGGCGAGCGGCAAAACCGGGCGTGGGGAACTGGAATCCATCCTTGCCACCAATGTCAGCGGTTATCTGGTGCGCTTACAGGATGAATACGATGTCATCGCCGTGCGCAAACCCATCAACGCCAAGCCAGGCAGCAAAGTTCAGAAATACTTCATCAAGGATAATTTCCTGAATTTCTGGTTCCGTTTCATTTATCGCAACAACAGCGCAGTGGAAGCGGAAAACTTCGCGTATATCAAACGCATTCTGGAACGTGACCTCTCCACTTACAGCGGCATGGTATTGGAACGCCTGTTTCACGTCCTGTTGGCAGGCACAGGCCGTTACAACCAGATTGGCAGCTATTGGGAACGCGGCAACCAGAATGAAATTGATGTGGTCGCGGTCAACGATCTGGACAAGCAAGTGCTGGTCGGGGAAGTGAAAATGAACCCTGAGCGTATCCGCATTCCAGCATTGCAGCACAAGGCGGCGAAGCTGGAACAGGCGTTTGCGGGGTATGCGTTTGCGTATCAGGGGTTTAGTTTGGAGGCGATTGATCAGTATGTTGGGCGGTAAGATTAATACGGTTATGGTTTACTTTGTGCCGAAAATGAGCGGATTTATCCCTTACTTTGTGACGAAAACTGGCAAAAATAACCCTTACTTTATGAAAATGGCATTGGCGGCGCAAATATTGCTCAACACGCCATCAAAGAAGAAGACTTTCTGCAATATAGATTTCCTTATGTCAGAAAGTGCTGGAGAATCTACAATAAGGAGGCAGTATGTCGTACTTCTTACACCTGCTACTTTCCCTATCAGCAAGCGTTTTATTTTAGCCGTCAGCATTATAATAATACTTACTTTACTGATGGTTCTAGCACCTTTGTCGACATCAATAAGTTAAGATCTCTACCAATTTCATCAAGTAGCTTTTTCATATCATTGACTGACGAATGAGTCGTAATATACCACATCCCCACTCTTCTTTGACTTTGGTAGTCTATTGTGGCTGTTTTTGAAACTAATGAAACTCCTGACAAACGCTTGTTCAACTTAGCAATACGTTCAAGACCAATAAACTCTAAAACATCCACAAAAGTATCTGTTGCCTTAGGTTTTTGGAAAACCTTACCCTCTAAAGTTACATGGAGTTGTTTACGGGAACTAACATGATCACGGTGTTTGGAGTGGGTTATCGGCTTTTTAGGCTTTACTGTTTGTGGTGAAATACCTATTTGCCAGCGCTCCATCAAAAAACTGGTATCTTTAGCAAAAGCTTGTAGTTCCATTGAAGATTTGGATAGTTCAAGAACTCTAGAGAAATTGCCTTCCAAACTTGCTTCTGCACAGGCCATTTTCAAATCATCTGCAATGTTGCTTAACGAGTGAATTAGTTCGACGAACTTTACTGACACTGGATCAGTAGATTTTAATGTTACTGCTTGCATGATAATCAGCCTCTCTTGATGCGTTTTGTAAGATGTCCAACAGTGATTGTGCGACCATCTTGTGTACTGACCACTTTGTACACATTACGGTAGTCGGGTAACAGTTTATGAATTGGCTCGCGTCCGTATGTCCGTTCCATTGTACGAACACTGGATTGGCTAAAGTAAAGGCGCACACCGCCATGACCGTCATAGGATTTCTCGCCAAACTGATCGAGCCATTGGTCAATCAATGGCGGAATACAACGTTGCTGGGTACGGGCTGCCGCGTGATGTGTCATGTTCATTTGGATACTATCCTTCTGTTTACTTGATCATTCTGTTCCATCTTCATCTGTTCGCGTTTCTGTTTCCGCTCCTCTTTTTCCTTTTGCAGGTCAACTGGACTAACCGGATAAAATAACGTATACATATCCAACTCAAAATCGGATAGGAAGCAGTTCAAAAAGAGGGCGTTAGCTGTTTCTAATGATTGGTCTTCCGGCAACTTAGCAAGTGCTCCACGACCAATAGACTTACTATGCAATAGTGAAGCTCCCTCTAGTTTATATTCCTCTTGCTTTCCGTAAAGACAACTTCGTAAGTACCAGAAAGGATCAGCTTCAATATAATCATTAATTATGCCAATCAAGCTAGATTGCCATGATATGTACTTCTCATCACAATCGCTTGTGTAATCACAATAATCACTCATTTTTTGATCGTACTCATAATCACCATCATTGAATTTAAAGAAAATGTTATTAATTATATTCTCCGGGACGATCATCAAGAAAATAACCCGATTAATAAAACAGTCCCTCAGTATATTGAATTTTTTGCATTTCTCATTGATAATCGTGATTGTTTCTTCGCTTAGATAAAAAGTTACAGGTTTAACCATATCTCTTGTTAGAGAGTCTGAAATATATCGTTTTGCCTTTAACGAGTTTGGCTGGGTTATTTCTTTTTCTAGCATTTTGGCTTCATATTTTAGAACCCGATCAAGGAAGGCATCCCTATTCAAACATGCATCTTTGATTTTTACCTCCAATCTGCTGATGAGAGGTCTCCATATATTACATACCAATTTAGTCGGTTTCGGCTTATCTGTAGTGACTTTCATTTTGTGCTGTTCCTGTTTCAACTTCTATGGAATGCATCATAGGGAGAAGCAGAGCATTCATCAATTAATTTTTGATAAATTTATACTATTTATTTATGGTAAAAATATCTAAATTTACTCGAAAGGACATGATAAAAACATACTGATTGCTCACCTTCGACAGCTCGACTAAACTGGAATCATATTCCAGATTGGTCAACCCCATGTTTACACACAGAACTTTGCAGAAAACCATCCAGCTAGCCTCCCAATCCTTCCCTGTCTTGCTGCTAACCGGCGCACGCCAGGTAGGCAAAACCACGCTACTGGAAGCCTGCGCCGAACCCACCCGCCGCTACGTCACCCTCGACGACCCCGAACAAGCAGCACTTGCCCGTACCGACCCCGCGCTCTTCTTCCAACGCCATCCGCCGCCGGTGATCGTAGATGAAATCCAGTACGCGCCGGAATTATTCCGTGCCATCAAACTGCTGGTGGATAAAGCCAAACAACCGGGTATGTTCTGGCTGACCGGTTCGCAGAAATTCCACCTCATGCAGGGCATCACCGAAAGTCTGGCGGGGCGGGTTGCGGTGCTGGATTTGTTGGGGCTTTCGCAGGCTGAAATCAACGGCAAAACGGACACCGCGCAACCGTTCCTGCCCACTCCCGCATGGCTGGAACAAGCCCGCCAACAAGCAGGCAAACCGCTGCCTCTACCCGATATTTACCGCCGTATCTGGCGCGGCTCATACCCGCGCATGGCGCTGGATGACACCCTGCCGCGTGACCTGTTTTACAACGCTTACCTGCAAACCTATTTGCAACGCGATGTGCGTGACCTGACCCGCGTAGGTGACGAACGCGCTTTCCTGCTGTTCCTGCGAGCCGCCGCCGCCCGCACCGGGCAATTGCTCAACTACGCCGATCTTGCACGGGACGTGGACATCGACCAGAAAACCGCCAAAGCATGGCTGTCGATTCTGGAAACTTCCGGCATCGTCTACCTGTTACAGCCCTATCACAACAACGTGACGAAACGCCTGCTAAAAACCCCCAAGCTGTATTTCCTCGACACGGGTTTGTGCGCTTACCTCACCCAATGGTCATCGCCGGAAACGCTGGAAGCGGGTGCGATGTCCGGCGCAATTCTCGAAAACTGGCTGTTGGTAGAAATTCTCAAAAGCTGGTGGCACAACGGACAAACGCCAGCGGTGTATTTTTACCGTGATAAGGAACAACGTGAAATCGACCTGCTGATTGAGCGTGACAACACGCTATATCCGGTAGAATTCAAGAAAACTGCCAGCCCGAACATGAGCGCTGCCAAATACTTTCCCGTGCTGGAAACGTTGGGTAGGCAAGTAGGGCATGGCGCGGTCATCTGCCTGCGCGAAACCGATGTGCCGCTCTCGCAGGAAGTGGACGCTATTCCAGCAGGCTACCTATAATATGATGAAATACAAAAAACACGACCAAGTACTACATTTCAGTAATGTGGGATGGGGTCTTGGCGAGGTATTGGAGGATTCAAACGGCTCCACAGTACGGGTGTTTTTCAGCGATGCAGGAAGAAAAAGACTCTCTCTAGAACAGGACGAATTGGTCATGGCTGACGCAGACCACCTCTCCGATTACATGCTTGCGCAATTCGACCTGCCGAACCAAACGCCCACTATCCGCCGCCACTTGCCAACCAGCATAGCGATGTTCCTGTCCAAATTCCCCGACGGCTTTTACGATGAGCAATATCTCAAACAGGAACGCAACCCGATACTGAAAGTCCAGCATCTGGCGCAAACCTTATTGGGCAAGGAAGCCATAACAACATTACTGGATGAGAAAAACCATCAGGAAATCGTTAAACGGGTTTCACAAGTCGTGGATGCCACCGATATGCTCTCCCCTAATGAAAAAAGATTTTTGATCAGAGGGCTAAGTATTGAACCGGGCAGCTTCGTATTCGCACAGGGATTGCACAACTTACTGTATGGGGAATACAGTTTACCCACCCGCTTCGGGAGTTTTCTGTGGTTTCTCCTCAGCATCCGCACAGGCAAGTGGACAACAGCAACCTATTTTCCATTTCTGCTGCAACCAGAAAAATACTTATTTGTAGACACATTCAGCACCTTATGCACAGGCAATTTTTCCGACTTCCGTGGTCTGGTGGTGTACCCTAATGCAAACCCGCTACTTTACAAGCTCATCCTCAACTTTGCGGAACACCTCAAGGCAGAATTGAAAGAACTGCAACCCAGAGACATGATTGATGTGCGAGCATTCATGCGGTATATGTGCTGGAGGGCAACGTAAACACATCCCCCAACACCCCATCCTCCCCACGCTTACGCCCTTGCGCCGCATTGTCATACACCACCAGCAAGGCAGTTTCTGCATTATCTTGCGTAAACAAACACAACCCCTCAGCGTGATCATCACCGTGACCGTGCGGAACTTCCGCCACCACCTCCAGCACATCGCGGGGAATCAGGCTTTCCCCATCCGGCTTAGCCCCATCCTGCCAACGGTAAACCCGTACCGGACCATCCAGACTCATGGTAGGCCCTGCCAAGATCAGTAAATCCTCGCCTTGCACGCACAAATCGCGGATTCCCAAACCATCCAATTGCAGGAAATGTTTGCGGTAGGGGCGATCTTCCTCGCCAATCTGCGCCAACTTCAACACGGTGGGATCGTCGTCATCTTCCAGACACTCGATTTCCAGCAACATCGCCCAGCCGCGCAAAACTGGCCCGCGCAAACCGAGGAACAAACGTGTGCCAATCACCGCCAAACCTTCCACATCAAAGCCGTTGTCTTTGCCGGGGATTTTCAGGAAATGCTTGATATGCGGATCATCGCGCAAGGCTTCCATCAGCGCATTGCCGTTAGTGTGCAGCGGTAACTGTGCGCCCGGTGTTTGCAATGTTGGAATGCCGTCTACCACGTTCAGCGGAATACGAGCAATCAGGTAACGGTTTGGGTCAGGGACAATCTTCACCAGCCGCTCAATGCCTTTTTCGGTGGATTTATCCGACTGCGGCTTTTTGCGCTTGAGGCTGTGCGAACCCACCACCCACAAATACCCGTCGTGATATGCCAAGCCTTCCACATCGACTTCGTTATCGTCAGCATCTGCCGCAACCGGCAATGACAAATAATCGTGCAAAGCAAAGCGGGTATGCGCAGCATACAGCGGGTTTCCATCCACATCCGAACCTTGAACACTGAGGCGTTCCAGATGGACGCTTTCGTCGTTGGCAACCCACAACGTGTCGCCGATTTGCACAATGGCAGACAGCGCATCGCGGCATTCCAGCGCCGGTGGAGTAAACATAAAGTGAACAGCAGTCATGTCACATCCTCCATTACAAATTCAAATTCACCAACAACCGCCCCTGAATCCGCCCCGCCAAAATATCCTTGGCAGCTTGCGGCACTTCTTCCAACGCAATCGCGCAACCCAGCTCGGCATACGCACTCGGCGGCATCGCCGCCGCAAGACGTTCCCACACCTTCACGCGCCGTTCCTGCGGGCAACTCACCGAATCCACCCCGCGCAAACTCACATTGCGCAAAATAAACGGCATCACCGTGGTATTCAGCTCGAAACCACCTGCCAACCCACACGCCGCCACCGTGCCGCCGTACTGCATTTCTGCCAGTACCCGCGCCAACGTGCTACCGCCAACAACATCCACCGCACCTGCCCAATTCTGGCTTTCCAACGGGTGTGCTGGGCGACTCATTTCTTCGCGGGTCATGAATTCTTTTGCACCCAAGGCGGTGAGGAAATCTTGCGTTTCCGGGCGACCCGACACCGCCACGACGTGATAGCCGAGTTGCGCCAACAGCAATACCGACACGCTGCCCACGCCCCCTGCCGCACCTGTCACCACAACTTTGCCGGAATCCGGCGTCACGCCCGCCTCTTCCAGCGCCATTACGCACAGCATCGCGGTAAAGCCTGCCGTGCCAATGATCATCGCTTGTTTCGCATCCAAGCCCGCAGGCATTGGCACTAACCAATCCGCTTTCACCCGTGCTTTTTGCGCAAAACCGCCCCAATACCGTTCACCCACACCCCAACCCGTGAGGATAACCGGATCGCCCGCCTTGAAACGCGCATCAGCGGATTCCGCCACTGTCCCCGCGAAATCAATGCCGGGAACCATCGGAAACGCGCGAATAATTTTGCCCGTTCCCGTCACTGCCAAGCCGTCTTTGTAATTGAGCGAGGAATAAGCAACATCCACCAACACCTCGCCTTCCGGCAAGTCGCTCACGTTAAGGTGGCGCACTTCCGCGTGGGTTTTGCCTTCCACCTGATTCAGTATTAGGGCTTTAAACATAACATTCTCCTTTGATTCATCGGCGGGATGCGCCCTTAATGTGCCTCATCCCAATTATTCCCCACCCCACTTTCCACTAACAATGGCACTGCTAACACTGCGGCATTCGTCATCAGCGCAACCACGTGTTCGCGCACCGTTGCCATCTCGTTTTCCGGCACTTCAAACACCAGTTCATCGTGCACTTGCATAATCATTTTGGTGCGCAAGCCGCTGCCTTGCAGCCACGCATCCACCGCCAACATTGCTTTCTTAATAATATCCGCCGCCGTGCCTTGCATTGGCGCATTAATCGCAGTGCGTTCGGCATACTGGCGGGTAGCGGCATTTTTTGAATGAATATCCGGCAGGAACAAACGCCGCCCGAACAGCGTTTCCACATAGCCTTGGGCGCGTGCTTGTTCGCGGGTGTCATCCATGTACTGTTTCACGCCGGGGTAACGAGCAAAATACAGATTGACGTAATCTTGCGCATCACGCCGATCCACACCCAACTGTTTTGCCAAGCCAAATGCCGACATTCCGTACATCAGCCCGAAGTTAATCGCCTTCGCCGCCCGACGTTGTTCCGTGGTCACTTCCGCCAATGGTGTGCCGAAGACTTCCGCAGCCGTGGCACGATGCACATCCAACCCTTGCGCAAACGCATTCAACAAACCGGCATCACGGGACAAATGCGCCATAATGCGTAATTCGATCTGGGAATAATCCGCCGCCAGCAATTGACAGCCGCTTTCCGCGATAAACGCTTGGCGAATGCGCCGCCCCTCCTCATTGCGGATCGGGATATTCTGCAAATTCGGGTCTGACGACGACAATCGCCCCGTCGAAGCCACCGCCTGATGGTAAGAGGTATGCACCCGCCCGGTACGCGGGTTAATTTGCTGCGGCAATTTGTCGGTGTAGGTGGATTTGAGCTTCGCCAACCCACGATGCACTAAAATCAGCTTGGGCAATTCATGCCCCATGTCCGCCAGTTCTTCCAACACGTCCTCAGCAGTAGACGGCTGCCCCTTGGGGGTTTTGCGCGGCGCGGTCAAACCGAGTTTGGTGTAAAGGATTTCCCCCAATTGCTTGGGTGAGGCAAGGTTAAATTCCTGCCCCGCCGCCGCGTAAGCCTCCAACATCACCGAATGCATCCGCGTTTCGAGTTCTTGGCTGTGACGCGCCAACATCGCCGCGTCGACTTTCACCCCATTGCGCTCAATCGTCGACAGCACGCTCACCAGCGGCACTTCCACGCTTTCATAGAGCTTGCGCTGCCCGTCGAGGGCTTGCAGTTGCGCCCAGAAATGTTGATGCAGGCGCAAGGTGTAATCGGCATCTTCCGCCGCATACGGTGTCGCTTGTTCCAGCGCGACTTGGTTGAACGTCAGTTGGTTTTTGCCCTTACCGGCAATGTCCGCAAAGCTGATGGTGGTGTGGTTGAGGTGCTTGGCACACAGCGTGTCGAAATCGTGGCGGCTGGCGGTCGAATCCAGCACATACGATTGCAACATGGTGTCGTGAGCAATGCCGCGCAAGGTAATTCCGTGATTCAGCAATACGCTGCGGTCGTATTTGAGGTTTTGCCCGATCTTGCGAATAGCAGAGTCTTCCAGCAGGGGCTTGAGTTGCGCCAGCACCGCTTCACGGTTGAGTTGTGGCGGTGCGCCGAGATAATCGTGCGCCAATGGCAAATAAGCCGCTTCGCCCGCTGCGATGGCAAACGACACGCCGACGATTTGCGCTTCCATGTAATCGAGGCTGGTGGTTTCGGTGTCGAAGGCGAATTCGGCGGCGGTTTGCAGGCGGGTTAGCCAAGCGTCTAGGTCGGGTTGGGTGAGAATTGTCGTATACCGTAGGGGCGACCGGCCGGTCGCCCTCTCCTCTACCTGCGGCGTATCCTCGATAGCAACTGAGGATAATGATACAGAGGGCGACCGGCCGGTCGCCCCTACAGGGGAATCCAACCCCGCCAATCTTGTCCGAAACCCATACCGCTCGTACAACGCCCGCAAGGTTTCCACGTCCGGCGGATCAAACGCCAGCGTTTCCGGCTGCAAATCCAGTTCCACATCGCACTTAATCGTGACCAGCTCGAAAGACAGCGGCAAATGCGCCAAGGCTTCGCGCAAGTTTTCGCCGATTTTGCCTTTGAATTCGGCTGCTCGCGCCATAATGTTTTCCAGCGAACCGTATTCCTCCAGCCATTTGACCGCTGTTTTAGGGCCAACTTTGTTGACACCGGGGACGTTATCTACCGTATCGCCAATCAGCGCGAGGTAATCGCGGATGCGTTCCGGCGCGACCCCGAATTTTTCCACCACACCAGCGGGGTCGGCGTAATGCCCGCTCATGGTATTGATCAGGTGAACGCGCTCATCCACCAATTGCGCCATGTCTTTGTCGCCGGTGGAAATAATCACCTTGCCGTCGTATTGCGCCGCTAACGTACCGATTACGTCGTCGGCTTCCACGTCGGGAATAATCAGCAGCGGATAGCCTTGCGCCCGGATAATCGTCAGCAACGGTTCAATTTGGCAGCGCAAGTCCTCCGGCATCGGCGGGCGGTTGGCTTTGTATTGCGGGTAAAGGTCATCGCGGAAGGTTTTGCCGGGTGCGTCGAAAATCACCGCCATGTGTTCGGGGTCGTAATCCTTACGCAATTTATCCAGCATATTCAGCACGCCGTGCATCGCGCCGGTGGGTTCGCCGTGTGCATTGGTCAGCGGTGGCAGCGCGTGGAAAGCGCGGAATAGGTAGGATGAACCGTCCACGAGGACGAGCGGTTTACGGCTATTGCTTGGCATAGGGGTTTGCATGACGCTGGGTAAAAGCCAGAGTATAGCGGTTTCTGGGCGCGTTCGTTATTCCCGACGCTATTCCCGAAACTGTTCGCGCTCTAAGCCGTACTTTTTCATTTTGTCGGTCAGGGTTTTGCGCGGCACATCCAACGCCTCCATCACCGCACGGGTATTGCCCTGATGGTGGTTTAATGCCTGCACAATCAAAGTTTTCTCGAAACACGCCACTTGTTCGGTCAAGGACAGCCCTTCCAGCCGATCACCCGCGTTCATCAAGGTTGCCAGATCAAAGTTGTAAGCCTCCCCCAATAGCACATAACGCTCGGCAATATTGCGCAATTCGCGGATATTCCCCGGCCAGTCATGCCCCATCAACACGTGCAGCGCACGGCTATTCAGCGGCGGTACTTCGGTTTCACAACGCGCCGCCGCAATCAACACGAAATGCTGAAACAGCAACGGAATGTCTTCACGTCGCGCTCGCAGCGGGGGAATTTCCAGCGTCACCACATTCAAGCGGTAATACAAATCGCGGCGAAATTCCGCACGTTCGGCAGCATCCTTCAAATCGACTTTAGTGGCGGCGATCACCCGAATATCCAGCGGAATCAGCTTGTTCGACCCCAGCCGTTCAATCTGGCGTTCTTGCAGCACCCGCAATAACGGCGCTTGTGTGGTCAGCGGCATTCCTTCGATTTCATCCAGAAACAGCGTGCCGCCGTTGGCGTGTTCAAACTTGCCAATGCGTTTGCCTTTTGCGCCGGTGAATGCGCCCGCTTCATGCCCGAATAACTCACTGTCCAACAAACTGGCGGGAATCGCCGCGCAGTTAATCGCCACGTAATTGTGATCGCGGCGCTGGCTTTGTTCGTGGATCGAACGCGCCACCAACTCTTTGCCCGTGCCGGTTTCGCCCATGACCAACACATCGGCATTCACATTCGCAATGCGGGTAATCATTTTGCGCAACAACATAATCGCCGGGGTTTGCCCAATAATGCGCGGGCCGGGGCGGGTTTGATTAGCGAGTGCTTCTTTCAAGGCGCGATTTTCTAAGGTGAGGCGGCGCTTGTCACTGGCGCGTTTCAACACTTCCACCAATTGCGTATTGGAAAACGGTTTTTCCAGCAAATCGTAACCGCCGTTGCGAATCGCGCTGACTGCCGTTGCCACATCCGCGTGTCCGCTAATCAAAATCACTGGCAAGTCGCGGTCAATGCGCAAGACGTGTTGCAGAAATTCCAAGCCATCCATTTCCGGCATTCGGATGTCGGAAATAATCACGCCCTCGAATTCCGCCGTGATCAATGGCAAAGCGTCAGCGGCACGGCTAAACGTTTGCACTTCGTACCCCGCCAGCAGCAGCGATTGCGCCGTGGCATCGCGGACTGTTTTTTCATCATCAACCAACAGAACATTCGGGGCAATCATTCGGTCTCTCCGGCGGCGGCTTGTTGCAAGGTGAGCGTGAATATTGCACCACCTTGCGGTGCATTAGCTACCCGTAACTGCCCGTTCATATCACGTGCCAGCCGGTAAGAAATCGACAAGCCCAGCCCCAAGCCTTTGCCAATGATTTTGGTGGTGAAAAACGCTTCAAATACATGCGGCATGGCGGCTTCGCTAATCCCCGTGCCGTTATCACGCACGCTAATGTCCACTTGCCCGGCGTGGGCTTGCAATGTTACCCACACCCGTGGTTCGGCTTGCTCTTCCACGGCTTCGGCGGCATTGCTGATTAAATTCACCAGAATTTGTTCTAACCACACCAAATCGGCTTGCACGTAGCGCGTTGCGGGGTCGCGCTGCTGTTCCAATACAATGCGGGTTTGCGCCAATTTGGGCTGCACAATGCTTAATGCCGAATCCAAGGCCCAGTGCAAATCACAGGTTTCAATTTGACCAGCACTTTTGCGCGAAAAGGTTTTCAATTGGCGGGTAATGGTCGCCATGCGCTCGGTCAGGCTGACAATTTCCAGCAAATTGTGATGCGCCATTTCCGGCTTGCCAATGGCGAGAAATTGCGTGGCATTGTCGGCATACGCCCGAATCGCGGTCAGCGGGTTATTGAGTTCGTGATTGATGCCAGCGGAAAGCTGCCCCAAGGCGGCCATTTTCGCCGCTTGCACCAATTCTTCTTGGGTATGCTGCAATTCGCGGGTGCGTTCGGCGACTTTTGCCTCCAAATCTTCGCGGGCTTTTTGCTCGTATTCACGGCGTTGCCGTTGATTTTTCCACAGCACGTACACCAGCAATAAAGTCAACAACAGCATGAAAGCCGTCATCGCCACCGTTACCACTACCGGACGGGTAACGCTGCGCCAATCGGTGAGAATGTAAACATTCCAATCAATAAACGGCATGGCGCGTTTGTGCACTAAATAATCGTGTGTGCCGGTATCCACCCGTTGCAATTCCAACGCAGGGTCAATCCGCGAGCGCCAAGGCAAAGGGTTAAGGGCTTGCTGATCGTAACGCTGATTATGAAATAAGGCCGCTTGCGTCAACGCTGACAACGGCTGCAAGGTTTGCAAACGCCATGCTTCTTGGCTGGACATAAACACCACACCGTTTAAATCCGTCACCATGAATTCGGCACTGTCTTGCTGCCATTGCGCTTCTTGGGTATTGATGTCCACTTTAACCACCATCACGCCCAAGGGCTTACCCTGTGCATCCGGGATGGCATGAGCGAAATAATAGCCGCGTTTTTTCGAGGTTGTCCCCAAGGCATAATAACGCCCCAGTTGCCCTTGCATCGCCTGTTGAAAATATTGCCGAAATGCAAAGTTTTTACCGATAAAGGAGGCTTGGGTATTCCAATTACTCGCGGCAATGGTCATGCCATCGGCTCGCATCAGGTAAATATCCGCTGTTCTAGCAATCCGGTTCGCCGTTTCCAGGGTACGGTTGAAAGCCGCTAAACGTTCAGGATCGGGAGTGGCGCTGGCTAGGAGCGCACGGGCGGCGGGGGCTTGCCCCAATAATTCGGGCAGATAACCGTGTTTTTCCAATTCGGCAATGAGTTGCCCCACCAATTGTTGGGATAACGCCTCGGTTTTTTGCTGCAAACGTTCAGCGGCGTTTTGGTGTACCGCGTAATAAACCGTGGCTAAAGTGAGCGTTGCCAACAGCACGATTGCCACTAACGCAACCGTGCGACTGTGTACGCGGGAACGCCAAGAATGGTTTATTCCAATACCTCGACTTTGACTTTGGCGGTTCCGGTGCCAACCATGCCAATTTCTTTTGCTGCTGCTTTGGATAAATCGACCACACGCCCATGCTTGCTGAAACCACCACGGTCATTCACCTTGACTTCAACAGCTTTGTTATTGCGCAAATTCGTGACACGAATGCGGCAACCAAACGGTAAACTGCCGTGGGCGCACGTCAAACCGTCCTGATCGAAACGTTCGCCACTGGCGGTTCTGCCCCCGTCAAACTTATCACTGTAATAAGAAGCAGTGCCGACTTGGTGAGGTTTGGCGGGAGCGTCGGTATCGCGGGCGGGAGCGGGAGGGGACGTTTTGGCGGAATTCTGATGAGCGCTGACTTGCAGATAACCGGGCTGGGGTTGCGGGGTAGCGACCTTGCCCCCTAGCGAATCAGGCATCACGTAATACGCCTGTTTTGGTTCATGGGCAGCATTCCAGACCAGCGGGGCTGATGAATCGCGGGCGTTGCGGTTCTTGGATAGCTGGCGTTTTTTACTCACTAAACGCTTTTTGGCAGGTTTGCTGGCCTTGGTTTTCGCCTTTACCTTCAGCTTGGTTTTAACGGAACGGTGGCTGGCGGTTTTCGCCGCCTTGTGTTTCGAGACTTTAGCGGTCGCCGCTTTCTCTTTGGCTAACGCTGCGCTGGGTAAACTAAATGTCACGGCTAAAGCCAATGCTGTCATGCCAATGCTGACACTGCGTGTCACGCTTGACCATTTGGGTTGTTGTATTTTCATTGTTATATCAATTCCTCCGACTAAAAAGAATAAGTCGTTAAAAATCATAGCACGCTGTCTATAATTGTAAAGCTATTCCCATACCAACGTACCCGGACAATTTCAGTTGACGATTGAACTTTTTGGGCAAATTAAGTCTCTATTTATGCAGGTTATGACAGACTTATCGGGCAACAGGGCTTACAATATTTACTTTATTATCTCACCTGTTTTTAAACGGGGCGCTAGAATTATTAGGGACAGGAATCATGAAGAACGGGGAATCTATGCGAATTTTGCACATTAGCGCGTTACTAGCATTATCGGTTTCGATGGCGGCTTGCAGTTCACAAAATGTGCAGCCGGGTACAGCGGTCGCCACGCATTCACAAAGCGAATTATTTGGAGACACAGCGCCAGCGCCTTCCCGCCAGCAGGCAGCGATTACCAACCGCACCCAAAACCCACAACAGGCTGTTGCATTTAACGCGCCTGAGCAGCAAACCCCACCGACGGCACAAATTTCCCCCACGCAACTCCAATCAGCGGGTGGCGATAAAACTTACCGGGGTGCAGGCAAACTCAACCGCTTGCCTGACAATATTGCCAGCAGCTTGCGGCTACGCGGCTTGTCAGAACAAAACCTTGGGGCTTATGTGCGCCCAGTCAGTGGCGGTCAACCGTTGCTGGTGGCGTATGCTGATACGCCGCGCAACCCGGCTTCCACCATGAAACTGGTGACCAGCTACGCCGCGTTGGGCGTATTAGGGCCAACTTACCGCTGGCCGACCGAAATTTACACCGCAGGCAATGTGGTGGGTGACACCTTGCAAGGCGATGTCATTATTAAAGGTTACGGCAACCCTGACTTCCGTGAAGCCGATTTCCGGCAATTGCTGCAAGCATTGCGGGCGCGGGGTATCCGCACGATCGCCGGGAATTTCGTGGTCGACAAAAGCTACTTTAACGTTCCGCCACAAGCCGCGATTGATGGCAACGCCGGGGCAGACTACAACGCGCAACCGGAAGCCTTGCTCTATAACGAACGCGGCAGTTGCTATGAAATGCGCAATAAAGCCGGGCAAATCCAAAAAATCTGCCCGATTGCGCCCCGCAACGGCAGTGACTTAAATGCCAACTTGTTCGGGGACTTCTGGAAAATCTGGGTCGGTGAAATGAGCGGGAATCTGAGCGGTGGCCTGCAAGTGCAAGCCGTACCCGCCGGAGCGCAACTGGTCAGCACGCACCATTCCCAACCCTTGAGTAATGTGTTGGTCGAAATCAACAAAGAAAGCAACAACGTCAAAGCCCGCCAAGTATTGCTCTCAATGGGGGCTAAGCAATTCGGCGCTCCCGGCACGACTCAAAAAGGCGCGGGTGCAGTGGGACAATTCATGGAAAGCCGGGGCTTACGCTTTTCCAACCTGAAAATCGAAAATGGCTCTGGCCTCAGCCGTGTAGAACGCATTTCCACCCGTGAAATGGGCGAAATGCTAGTCGACGCTTACAACAGCCCCTATCGCGATGAATTAATGCGCTCAATGGCGGTGCTGGGCGTGGATGGCACGGTGAAAAGTCGCCTGAAAAATCTGGCGGGGCGCGGTAAGTTCAAGACCGGCACCTTGCGTGATGTACGCGCACTGGCGGGGTATTTGACGGCGGCAAATGGGCAAACTTACGTGGTGGCGCTATTACACAACGATGCCAGCATCCGTGCTACTGCCAAAGAAGCGCATGATGATCTGGTGGAATGGGTGTATTACGGTGCGCAAAATAGCGTAGCCAGTGCGCAATAATTTGTATTATTAGCCAGACTAAACCCCCGCCTGATCGGGGGTTTTTTATTTATAAAATCATTACCATCCCAAATGACACGAATACCACCCAACCCAACATGCCCACAATCTCGGCGAGTGGAATTTCAAGAATCGTCATTTGATAAAAAATAATAATAACAAGTACTGGCAGTGCATCGTGCAAATTTGCGAGGATAGCACTGCATAATTGGTTGAATGCCTTAATCATCTGTTTAGCCCTTGTGCAGGCGCATCATTAAATAGTCATTAGCTATTTTAATGGATAGTCTGGGTATAATACAGTGATAATGATCACTTTATACACAAAAACTAATCGCATAGCGCCGTCATTGAATCGTTCTATTTTTAGGCAACTTTTCTTGCCGAGAGTTCAATTCTCAGGGTAAATAAATAAAGCATGTTGGGCAAACTAAATTATCTTATTGATAATGATTAAATTTTTGCCCACAAGTCATGTTCATCAGCATGAGTAATGTGCACTTGCACAAATTCACCGACCGGTAATTCGACGCCTTCGATGATGACCTGCCCGTCAATTTCAGGCGCGTCACGGTGAGTACGTGCAATGCTTTGCCCGTCACCCGCTTCATCCACCAGTACCGTCATGGTCTTGCCAATCAAGCGGCTGAGCTTGGCAGCGCTGATTTCGGCTTGTAATTCCATGAAACGTTCCAGACGCTCCTCTTTGACTTCTTCCGGCACTGCGCCGTCGATAGCGTTAGCGTCTGCGCCCTTAACCGGCGAATAAGTGAATGCGCCTACGCGGTCGAGTTGCGCTTCCTCTAGGAAATCCAGCAAGGTTTCAAAATCATCTTCCGTTTCACCGGGGAAACCCACAATAAAGGTACTGCGTACTGCAATCTCCGGGCAGGTTGCCCGCCATTTGCCCAAACGTTCCAGCACTTTTTCCGCATGAGCTGGGCGGCGCATGTTTTTCAACACGGTGGGGCTGGCGTGCTGGAAGGGAATATCCAGATACGGCAAAATTTTGCCTTCCGCCATCAACGGCAGCAGGTTATCGACATGCGGATACGGGTAGACATAATGCAAGCGCACCCACACGCCCATGTCACCCAAGGCTTCCGCCAATTGCTGCGAATGCGTTTTGATCGGGCGACCTTGCCAAAAACCCGTGCGGTATTTCACATCAATTCCATACGCGCTGGTGTCTTGCGAAATCACCAATAACTCTTTCACCCCGGCATTCACCAGATTTTCGGCTTCCTGCAATACATCCCCAATCGGGCGCGACACCAAATCGCCACGCAAGGAGGGAATAATGCAAAACGAACAACGGTGGTTACAGCCTTCCGAAATTTTCAGGTAAGCGTAATGGCGCGGCGTCAGGCGCACCCCTTGCGGTGGAATCAGGTGCGTGTACGGGTCATGCAAGGGCGGTAAATGCTGATGCACCGATTGCATCACCGCTTCATACGCATGTGGGCCGGTCACGGCAAGCACATTGGGGTAAGCGTCCAGCACCGTGCTTGCATTTGCCCCCAAGCAGCCGGTCACAATCACTTTGCCGTTTTCATCGAGTGCTTCGCCGATGGCTTCCAGCGACTCTTCTACCGCAGAATCAATAAAACCGCAGGTATTCACCACCACCAAATCGGCATCGTCATAACTGCCGCTGATTTCATAACCTTCGGCACGCAATTGGGTAAGGATGCGTTCGGAATCCACCAACGCCTTAGGGCAACCGAGACTGACAAAACCGACACGGGGCTGAGCTTGTTTCATAACAAATAATGGGTAAGTGATTGGAAAGCCGGTAATGATAGCGGATTCCGACACATTATGCGCTGGTATCCGCGCAAATTGGCTGCAACACTACATCTTGTGTCAAGCACTTTTCGCAGTGGCTACAGAGTTATGCACATGGCACAAGATATGGTGAAAGCCCTTCAACATCCCATTGAAATGCCCCAGTACAACCCTGCGAAATTTTCAACTAATTGATTTTAAAAGGTAATTTACTTGATTTATTTTTAAGCAATCTGGGAAAAATCCTTATACAACAAGCGCTCTTGCACCTGTTTTTACCAACTCTCCACAGACTTATCCACAGGATGTGGGGATAACTCACCTAAACGCCTGATTAAGTTAATATTAAGTTTTTGTGAAAACCCTATTTAGCGTATCCCTATCGAAAGGCATATACAGGCAACCTGTCCGTTTGGTTAGAATGTTGGTCGATTGCGCATTCATATTCTGAGAGGAGAAGATCCGATGTCCAAAAAACACCCAGTTATCGCTGTAACAGGTTCCTCTGGTGCAGGCACCACCTTCGTCAAACGTGCGTTTGAGCACATTTTCTTCCGTGAAAAAATCACGGCAGCCGTGGTCGAAGGTGACAGCTTTCACAGCGTTACCCGCACTGAATTCAAGCAACGCTCTGCGGTAGAAACCAATTTCAGCCATTTTGGGCCAACAGCCAACGATTTCCACGCGCTGGAAGCTTTGTTTAAAAGCTACGGCGAAACCGGCAGCGGCAAAAAGCGTTACTACCTGCACAACGATGCCGAAGCCACGCACCACAATAAGCGTTTGGCGGATATGGGTGTCACTTGCAGCGCGGGTTCCGGCGAATTCACCCCTTGGGAAGATACCGAAGCCAATACCGACATTCTGTTCTACGAAGGCTTGCATGGCTTGGTGAAAGACACGAGCGCCGATAAAAAATACGGCGGTTATGACGTTGCCAAATACGTGGATCTCGGCATTGGTGTCGTGCCTAGCGTCAACTTGGAATGGATTCAGAAAATTTCGCGTGACCACGCCGAACGCGGCTATTCACCCGAAGCCACCGTCGATACCATTATGCGCCGGATGCCGGATTACATTAACCACATCACCCCGCAATTTTCGCGCACCCACATCAACTTCCAGCGGGTGCCGACCGTGGATACGTCCAACCCGTTTATTGCGCGGGATATTCCAACCGCCGATGAAAGTTTCGTGATTATCCGTTTTGCTGATCCCAAAGCGTTTAATGTGGATTTCCCGTTCTTGCTTTCCATGATCCACGATTCTTTTATGTCACGCCGCAACAGCATTGTGGTGCCGGGTGGCAAAATGGTATTGGCGATGGAGCTGATCCTGAACCCAATCATTCACGATATGATTGAGACCAAGAAGAAGGTTTAAACCCACTTCAACCCCTCTTCCTCACGGCGAGAGGGGCCTAGGTTAGCGTTGCAAATACATGCGTAACGATTCGCAATGAGTCGTGGCGACCTCCGGCGCATAAGGCTCTGGGGGAAACTTTCCCCACACTGGCGCAGGCCAAGCCGCATCGTTTTGAAACCGTGCAATATGATGCACATGCAATTGCGCCACTATATTCCCCAATGCCGCAATATTGAGCTTATCCGGCTGGAACAGCGTCATTAACGCCTGACTGACCTGATCCGATTCCGCCCATAACTGTTGGCGTTCGGCGTGGGTGAGCGCGTGGATTTCGCGGATTCCGGCACGACGTGGCACCAGAATCAGCCAAGGGTAACGCGCTTCATTCATCAGCAATACGCGGCATAACCCCAAGTCAGTGACCGCATACGTGTCTTGTGCTAATTGCGGGTGCAAAGCAAAATCTTGATCTTTCATCGTTACCCTCTATCGTCAATGGACATTTCCGCCAGCATCCGCCGGATTTCATCTTCGCCTAACGGCTGCTTATGTTTGACCCGCAAACTGGCATTCCATTCGCGGGCAAAATCGCGTTGCAACCACAGATTGATTCCCACCGTCAGCCCCATTGCCAGCAATGCACCGCCACTGGCAAGCGCCATGTCTTTGTGCGCATCCCACACGTCGCCTTGCGTGCCCAGATACGCCATCCCCAGCTCACCACCGAAGCCTACGGCAACGACCCATTCCACCAATTCGTACAACATTGACGTGGACATGGTTAAATCCAGCGGCAGAAAATAACTCCAAAAACCTTTCAAATCCGCCACTCGAATAAACATTTCACGCACAGGGTAAGCCAACAACAAGCCATACAGAAAATGCACCAGCCGGTCAAAATGGTTGCGTTCAAACCCCAGCGCTTCATTGAGTGAATAGCCAAACGCCGCTTGCCACCACTGATCATACGGCACTTCGGCATAGGTGTAATGCGAACCGACTTCATGCAAAGCCAGAAACAAAAAGATTAAGGTATAGGAAAGGCGTGACAGCGGAAACGCTTGACTCGTGCTCCACAACAGCAGCACGGCGACCAGGGTGAGGACATTTTCCAACATCCAATCATGGCGATACAGTGGGGCAATGCCGAGCGCAATAGCGAGTAGCAGAAATAATCCGAGCAGCGAGAGAAACCATGTGCGGTGTGTCATATTTTTATTCTCATGCAAATAACCAGCGTCTGCTGGCGGCTTGATTCTGGCATAGACTAGCTGAACTTTCCCCTATTCCAGCGGTCATTTGCTTGTATCAACACCGGCAACCACAAGGGGATTATTACCATGAAATACACATTGCTGACCACACTCTGCGCGGGCTTGCTGAGTGGTTGTGTCGCAACCAATCCAGCCTTAACCGATAATACCAGCGCGGTGGTGCAACACCCTGCGCCGTCTACCGACAGCTATTTTCTTGCCAACCGCGACCTGCTGGCGGCTGAAACCAAATGGCGGCTACACAAACCCGCGCATTACCGCTACACCTTGCAACGCTCGTGTTTCTGCACCGCTGAATTTCGCAAACCGATTGCCATTGAAGTATCAGGCAACACGGTCACCCAATCAACCGTAGACGGCGTAGCCCTCGCACTGGAACGCCGCGCTGATGCCTTAACCGTGGAAGATTTGTTCGACATTATCCGCAAAGCTGTTGACAGCAAAGCTGCCCGTATCAGCGTGCAATACGATTTGGATAATGGTCGCCCACTCTCAATCAGCATCGACCAAAACTTACAGATGGCTGACGAGGAAATGCATTACACCGCCTCCGACTTCAAAGCCGTCACCAAAGCCAAGGCAAAAAAGAAAGCCAAAAAAACCGTCAAAAAATCCACCAAAAAATAACCCTCGGCACGCTTCCCCGTAGAGACACAAGATTTTGCGTCTCTACCTACCCAAACGGCTGACAATGCGGTAATTTATCCACATGCCGCAAACCACCGAACTCATCACCACCCTGAAAAAGCTACTCAAGCGCCACAATAAAACCTATATTGATGTCGCCGCTTGCCTGCAACTCTCCGAAGCCAGCGTCAAACGCCTGTTTTCCGAACAAGATTTATCGCTGCAACGTCTGGATAAAATCTGTACCTTAATGGGCATGGAAATCTCCGATCTTGTTCATGAAATGCGCTCCGAACACGCCAAGCCGATCAGCGAGTTAAGCCATTCACAGGAAAAAGAAATTGCCGACGATTTGCACCTATTGCTCGTCACCGTGCTAGTGCTGAATCGCTGGTCATGGCAAGACATTACCAACCGTTACAACTTTAGCGAAGCGCAAGTGATCCGCTACCTTGCGCACCTCGACCGTTTGCACATTATTGAATTGCAACCGGGCAATCGGATTAAGCTATTGGTTGCCCCCAATTTCAAATGGCGCGATGATGGCCCGATCATGAAGTTGTTTCTCGCCAAAATCGAAACCGAATTTTTCCGCGCCCGTTTCATCAAAGACAACGAAAAACTGGTGGTACTCAACGGCATGTTGAGCGATGCCAGTAACGCCCTGTTCCAACGCAAAATGACACAATTAGCCAAAGATTTCGATACCCTAAGCAAGGATGATGCCAGCCTACCGATTGGCGAACGCAAAGGGTCGACTGTGCTGCTGGCGATACGCGACTGGGATTACGAACGCCTATTCGGTGATCAGCGCAAGCTACTGCCCCGGATGTAGCGCCCATTGATCAATGTGTGGTATCCACCAGTCATTTTTCCTTGAAATTGACTGAGATACTCTGTATTTTTAAACCAAAACATCTTGTTCATTTTACTTTGAGTGTCCTTGGCGCAGACTATTTATGAAACCCATTGCTGTGCTTATAATATTTATAATTGGCTTGTTTAGCGTCTTCCTTGGCTACGCTTTGATTAAAGACAATAAGCCACGTACTGCTGATGAAGTAAGAATGCAGTTGCAATTGGATGACGATAAGCAACAACATGAAGTGCAGATAAAAGAACTCGATTTAGACCGTGATTTGGCCTTGAATCAGCAACAACTCAATTACCAAACTTACCTCCAGCAGCAAACCTTAAACCATGACGTACAGTTGGAACAGTTACGCATTCAGCGGCAACTTGCCACCGAACAATGGGAATTAAACCAAAAAACCCAAGCCGAGCAACAGAAGCAGCAAGCCGATATTGCCATCAAACAGCTTGAATCCACCACGAAATACACCCTTAACCAGCAAAAACTGACCGCCGATAATGCGCAATTGGGCATGAAATTGACGCACGATGCCACCATGCAAAAACAAAAGGCAGAAAGCATCGAAAGCCGTATTTACCTCGTATCCGGCGCAGGTGTCGCGATAATTTTAGTGTTATCAGGGTCGGGAGCCGTCTTATTTCTTATCTGGCGGCGTTCTAGGGTGGAAATTATGCACCTCAAACAATGCCATCAATACAATCTGGAAGAGCGCCACCTGACGCATGAAGTACGCATGAAGGTGCTGGATGTCATCACCCAGTTTTCCTCAGAAGAACGGGTGGAAATTATTGGCAAAATTGTCAGTGCCACGGCGGTACCGCCCGTTGATACCACGATTGTCCTGAACCCTCGGCAAGCGGAACAACCACCAACAGCGCCGCCCGTTACGAACGAGCTAAGCGCCGATAAAGCGAATCCGTCGACATCGACAACGCTTAGCCGTTACAGCTTGCCGATCTTGGCGTTGATGCCGGTGCATGACAGTAAGCGGGTGATTGAGGCACAATTGCACAAACTAGCCACCTACCGTTCCTCTTTTTCCAACAAGACTTCCCCTAAATGACGCAACAACGCCTCTACACCCACGGCTGGGATGACTACGAACTGCTCGACGCAGGCGATGGCAAAAAGCTGGAACGCTGGGGCAAAATCCTCACCATTCGCCCCGACGTGCAAGCCTATTTCAAACCCGGCAAGCCCCACAGCGAATGGCACACGCTGGCGCATTGGGAATTTATCGAGGCCGATAAGCACAGCGGCGTGTGGCATCCCTTACGCGACGCTGCCCCGACAAGCTGGGAAATCGGCTACCAGCGGCTGCGTTTCCAGCTCGAATTAACCCGCTTTAAACACCTCGGCTTATTCCCCGAACAACGCTGCAATTGGGATTTTATTGCGGAACACTTGCCCACTGAAGGCCGCTTTCTCAACCTGTTTGCGTATACCGGCGCGGCGTCGTGCATCGCACGGCAAACCGGCGCGGAAACCTTGCACGTCGATTCCGTCAAACCATTGCTGACGTGGGCGCATTCCAATATGGAGCGCAGCAAACTCGCGGATATTAAATGGGTGCGTGAAGATGCACTCAAATTCGTGGAGCGCGAACTCAAACGCGGGCGGCATTACGACGGCATTATTATGGATCCGCCCGCGTGGGGCTTGGGTAAAAAAGGCGAAAAATGGAAGCTCGACAATAAGCTGGAAGCGTTATTGGAAGGCGTGCAAGGCTTGTTAACGCAACGCGGATTTCTAATTCTCAACACGTATTCGCCCACGATTGGCTTGGCGGAAATTACCCGCTTGGCGCATCAGTATTTCAAACCGCAACAGTGCGAGGTGCGTGAGTTGTGGATGCAGACCAGCACGGGTAAGGATTTGTATTATGGGAATGTGTTGCGGGTAATTAAACATCAATACACCTAATGAGTATTGCCTAACAATACCCTGAGCCGTACCCAATTCAACTTCTCCCATTCACGTTGCGCCAAGCGCAACCATCCCCTAATCTTCCTCTCAGAGCATAACAACTGTTAATCGCAACCAGAGGAACACCCCATGAACGACAATATCACCCTGCCCAACTCCAGTAGCTGGTTATTCTTCGTCAAACTCACCTTCGGCATTGCGTTGGTAGGGATGGCAGCTTTCATCTTCTTCCTCGAAGGCAATCTGCTCACCAAAGGCTATCTCGCCCTAAATTCCCTGTTTCTTGTCAGCTCCACTATTATGCTATCGAAAACCCTGCGGGACGAACACGAAGCGCAACGTTTGCTGAATCGCATTAGCGAAGCCAAAACCAACAAAATCCTCAAAGAATACGCCGAGTAAGGGAGGCAATCCGCATGTTTTACTTAATCGAAAAACTCGCCACGGCGGTACGGGGTGGCACTCGCGAAGTGCTCGAAACGGCGGTAGATGCCAACGCCACCCGCATTCTGGGGCAGGAGATTTACGAATCCGAAAGCCATTTACGCGAAGCCAAGCAACACCTTGCACAAGTGATGGCTGACAAATTACGCCTGCAACGCCAGCTTGAGGCGCAGAAAAACCAACTGGCAACGAAAGAGGCAGAGATTCGCCGCTACCTCGAACAAGGCGATGAAGCCGCCGCGCTGTCACTGGCAGAAGATTTCAGCCAACACGAAGTGCGCTTAGAACAGCAGCAGCGCCAACACGCGCAATTGCACGCTTACGAACAGCGGCTGTTGCAAACCCTGAAAAGCACCGCCAACAAGCTGGAACATTACCGCGCGGAATTGCGCATGGCACAAGCGACCCAACACGCCCAGCAAGCGGTTGGCAAACTCTCCCGCCATGCCAACGTCCACAGCGACAAATTTGCGCGAATGCAAGATTCGTTAGAACGTATTCGCCAACGCCACCATGCTTTTGACGACCAAATGCAGGCTCAGCAAGACATTGATGCCTACCTCAACGGCGACTTGCCACCTGCCCAGCACGCCCGCGAACAAGCCGCTGCGGTATTGGCACGCTTGCGCAACACCCCGCTGCCCTGACATTTGTCAGCAATTGTTTGCCCTAGGTTTGCTAACATGGAAACGTTAAAATTTGATGACAAAAACGTGGAGTGCCTAATGGATAAAGAGCAAATTAACGCAAGCGAACCGATGGAAACTGACCCGATTACTGCCGAGGCGGTGGAAACGTTTGCCGTGCTGCAAGCCAGTGCGGAAGCGTCTGATGCGCAAATCAGTGCCGCCGAAGACATTTTGGAACACATTACCCCCAAACCGACCGATAGCGCCGCCGCCTTCAAAGCGCTGGAGTCTATTTTGGAAGGTGCATCCCCCGATGATGCTGCCGCTCTCAAAACCGCGCTGTTGCGCTGGCAAAAATACGAAGCCAGAATGCCCGTCAGCCCCGATGATGAATTGGTCGATGACTGGCGCTCAGCGGTTTATCCCTATAAAAATCGCCTCTCACGCAAATCTTACGAAAAACAGAAATACCACCTGCAAGTGGAATTACTCAAGCTGCAAGCATGGGTACGCGAGACCGGGCAACGGGTTGTGATTCTGTTTGAAGGCCGCGATGCAGCGGGTAAAGGCGGCGCGATCAAACGTTTCATGGAACACCTCAATCCACGGGGTGCGCGGGTAGTGGCACTGGAAAAGCCCACCGAAATGGAACGGGGGCAATGGTATTTCCAGCGTTATATCCAACACTTACCGTCTGCCGGTGAAATCGTGCTGATGGATCGCTCTTGGTACAACCGTGCCGGTGTTGAGCGCGTAATGGGCTTCTGTAACGAAGCGGAATACCTGTCTTTCATGCGCCAAGCCCCGGAATTGGAACGCCATTTAGTGAACAGTGGCATTCACTTGATTAAATTCTGGTTCTCCGTCAGCCGCAAAGAGCAGCGCCGTCGCTTTAAAGAGCGCGAAATTCACCCGCTCAAACAGTGGAAACTTAGCCCGATTGACTTAGCATCCCTCGAAAAATGGGATGAATACGGCAAGGCAAAAGAAGCCATGTTCTTCCACACCGACACCTCCGAATGCCCGTGGATTATCGTGAAATCAGACTGTAAAAAGCGGGCGCGTCTCAACGCCATGCGTTACGTGCTGAATAAGATGGACTACACCGGCAAAGATCTTCGCAATATCAGCCAAGCTGACCCGCTGATCGTCGGGCGTGCCAGCTTTGGTGGCAACAATAGCTAAGGCTTAATTTAGCTGCAATACCTGTCCCGCCTTAATGGTGTAAGGCGCGGACAGGTTATTCAAACGTACCAATTTTTTGACCGGCACGCCGGTTTGACGCATCGCTTCGTACACGGTATCACCCGCTTTCACTTGATACGTGCCGGTATGCAAATCCGCCCAAGGCAAGCCGTGACTAACCCGTTTAGCGGCTGATTTTTCAAGGGTTTTGAACGTGGCTTGTTTCACACTCACTTCGGCACTGGCGCTTTTGCCAGAAAATTTGCTGTAAGCTTGCATCACTTTACTCACATACGCTTTATTCGGAATGCGCCCGCCCGGTTTAATGCGGCCTTCGCCTGCGTTATAAGCCGCAACCATGCGCGGTAAATCACCGCTGTAGCGTTGCTGCAAATAGCCCAGATAACGGGTGCCACCGTGGATATTTTGCTGGGCGTTATACCCATTGCGAATATTGAAGCGGCGTGCCGTGGCGGGCATGAGTTGCATCAAGCCTTTTTCCCCTAGCGAGCCACGCGCTTTAGGACGAAAACAACTTTCCACCGTAATCACCGCTTTCACCAGACTGGAACTTACGCCGTGTTGCGTCGCGGCATTGTGAATCAAGGGTTTATACGCACTGGCTCTGGCTTGCAAGTTGTCGCTGCTGAGGGTTTGGCAGCCTGCGGCATGGGCAAAAGGCGAAGCACACGCCAGCAACACGCTGACGGCGCGGGGGATGATTTTTCTCATGAGGTGGACACTCTTTACTCAAAGTAAACGTTTTAAGCAAGAAGCCACTGAGGGTCAATGAAAATATTTTTATTTATGAATAGATTAAATTTTTTATTGGCAATAATTAGGCCAGTGCACGGTAACGTTCCATCAGCGTCTTGGTCACTTGTGACACCATGGACTGCGCTTCGGGGTCAATCAGCTCGTGGATGAAATCCAACTCGTCCAATACCCGATCAATTTTGTCGCGGGTATCGTAACTGTCCAGTTCACCCGCGATTTTTTGCAAATGCTTGTAAGGGTTATCAACAATATTGGAAATACCTTTCATGCCATCTTGAATGATGCCGTCTTGCATGGTGTTTGCTCCTTAGGGTGAGGTTATTCGATTTAGCAGGCGCTCGGCTGCTTGCTGCGCTCCAGTAGGGAATACTAGCGGTTTTCGCCACGGCATTTCCAGTAATGCCCGAATCTGATGGGTAAATCCCCCGGTTTGCAGCGTTTTCCAATCAATCAGTGTCAGCTCGCCGTGTTGCGCGTGCCAATCGGGTAAATTGGGTTCTTCCGGCCAGCCGGGGCGAGTAATGCATAAAGTCGGTACTTGATTGACGACCGCTTCGGTCTGCGTGCCATAGCCCGTTTTGGTAATCACCGCATCACACGATGCCAGCAAATCCACATAAGGCAAGGCGAATAGCGAAGCTGGCAAAAAGTCAGCACGCGCTTGTGTCAGCGCCACATCGGGAAAAATCCAACAAACGCCGGGGATTCGCGGCCAATTTTCCAGCGGGTATTCCATGCCCAAACCACCGAGTGCTACCAACACGAAACGGGTATGATCCGGCAACCCTGATTGCTGCCGTAACCCAGCGGGATTGCGTTTGCCCTGCGCTGCAATGGGAGCAATGGGCTGGGTGCGAATGGCGGGGTGCATATCCATTGACGGTGTGGGTTGTAGAAAGCATTCGGCTTGCGTGTAAGCGTGTAAGATTTCCTCACGAATCTGCGCCGCGCCCGGCAATCCGCCACAGTAGGTGTGGAACACATCTGCCCAATTCAGCGAACACAACGCAATGGCAGGCACACCGCATTCTCCGGCAGCGTCCAGACTCAGATACGGCACATTCGCGAACAGCAAGTCGGGTTGCAATTGTGCCAGTTCGCGGGCGGCTTGCGCTTTGCGAGCCGCATAATTGGCGTGGAAATCGGCATACCAACGCATACTCGCAGCAATATCGACCCGCAGCGCATCGTGCATCACCATGCCTGCATCCTGCTGGTAGGGAATCAGGGTGAAGGGATGGCGGATGCGTTCGCGCAGCATTTTTTCAGCGGCGCTGGAGCGGATGGTGAGGCGGATGTTGGTGCAATCGAGTGCGTTCAATACCGCTGAGGTTTGCGCCACGTGACCGAAGCCGTGGGCGGAGATGTCGACAAGGAGGTGTTTCATAGTTATACCCACGGGAAATGAAAATTCAGTTTTCCACTTCATCAGAAAAATACCATCTAACCACCCAGCCGCTTCAACTAGGCATTACGTTTCTCTTTATCAGCGGGAGAACTAGAAATGGCTTATTGAGATGTTCGATCCAAGAAGTAACATTTTCCAATTCCATAGCAAATCTCATGCAGCGAATGACATAGATACTCGTAAAGTTTACCAAACGAATCATGGCAATCAATATAAATTTTTCTTTAATGTTTATTTTTATGATTGAAGTAGGTTGTAGCAATACGGCGGTACTACGACACAAAACGTTCTATACTTGGCTTTGTCAGTATTTACATACTTGTAGTAACATAGGAGCAACGATGCAGTTTGAGTGGGACGATGCCAAGGATGCCAGCAACCAACGCAAACACGGCATCAATTTTGACCTTGCCAGCTTGGTATTTTTTGACCCACTGCGAATCGAACGCTACGACGGGCGCGAACAATACAATGAGGATAGGTGGATAACCATTGGGCTAGTCAACCCTGCGTTGCTATATGTGGTCTACACCCTGCGCGGTCAGGACGATGAAATCATCCGGTTAATTTCAGCGAGAAAAGCCAATGAAAGCGAAACACGAGCGTACCATCAAGCGAACAGTTGACCCTGCTAATCTGCCAGTATTGTCTGTCGAACAACAGCAAATGCTGGCAACCTTGGCAGCCAAACCCGATGCCGCGATTGATTACAGCGATGCACCACCCGCAGCACCCGGAGCAGAATGGTATCGTGCAGCATTAAACCCGTTATACCGCCCCAACAAACAAACCACCACCGTCAGATTGGATGCCGATATTTTGGCATGGCTCAAATCCAAAGGAAGCGGCTACCAAACGCGCTTGAATGCGATTTTGCGTGAATCCATGCTGCAAGAGCTGAAACAACAAGCACCAAAGTAACCCCATCTTCATCTGGAAATAGTCGCCCTTTGCCATTCGCAGGACTACACTAATACGTAATACCAACAACAAATCCACCGCATCTGCAAGGAGCTATTCATGACTGAATTTGCCATCGCTATCCTAATCTTCATCGCCGCGCTCATCTTCATGGGCGTTAAAATGGTACCGCAAGGTTACAACTACACCGTCGAGCGCTTTGGGCGTTATGTCACCACCATGCAACCCGGTCTGGGCTTACTCATTCCGATGATCTACCGCGTCGGGCGCAAAGTGAACATGATGGAGCAGGTGCTCGACATCCTCCCCCAACAAGTCATTACCGCCGACAATGCCAACGTCAACATTGACGGCGTGGTGTTCTACCAAGTGTTTGACCCCGCGAAAGCGTCGTATGAAGTGTCGAACCTGCAACACGCGATTTTAAACCTGATCATGACCAACTTGCGTTCGGTGTGCGGCGGTTTAGAGCTTGACCACCTGCTAAGCAAGCGTGATGAAATCGGCATCCGGGTGCTCACCATTGTGGACGAAGCCACCAACGCTTGGGGTGTCAAAGTGCTGCGCGTCGAAATCAAAGACATCGAGCCGCCCGCCGAACTGGTACGCGCCATGAACCTGCAAATGACCGCCGAACGCCAAAAACGCGCCCAAATCACCGAGTCCGAAGGCAAAAAGCAAGCGCAAATCCTCGAAGCCGAAGGCATGAAAACTGCCGCCTTCCTGCGTGCCGAAGCCCGTGAACGCGAAGCACTTGCCGAAGCGAAAGCCACCCAAATGGTGTCCAAAGCCGTGGCAGAGGGTGATGTGCAAGCCCTCAATTACTTCGTCGCGCAAAAATACGTCGAAGCGCTGGGCAAATTTGCCGATTCCAACCAGCAAAAAACCATTTTCATGCCGCTGGATACCAGTGGTTTGATGGGTTCCATCGGCAGCATCAATGAACTCTGGAAAGCGATGAAGGATAAAACCTGATGGAGACACTAGCACTGGAATTCTGGCATTGGCTGATTTTCGGCGTGTTGCTCATGGCGCTGGAAATCTTCATTCCCGCGATGCTGGTCATGTGGTTCGGATTTGGCGCAATCGTCGCCGGTATCGCCCTGTGGCTAATCCCCTCATTGCCGCTGAGTGGGCAAATCCTGATTTTCGCGCTGGTGTCGCTGGTAAGCGTATTTGGTTGGCGTAAATCGCGCTTCAGTGAAGCGAATATTCATTCCGACACGCCCGATCTCAATAACCGTTTGCACAGTCACCTCGGCAAGGAATACACCCTGACCGAGGCGATTATCAACGGACGCGGCACGATGCGCGTGGGCGACACTGCTTGGCGGGTGCGCGGTGACGATCTGCCTTCCGGCACACGGGTACGTGTTACCGGCGTAGACGGGGTGATTTTTATCGTGAAAAAAGCCTAACCTTCGCCCGACAATACCCGTTCCATTTCTGCCATCCCCGCTGGCAAGTCCAATTCCGCTCCCGCTGCCCGCATACTCGAACCGAGTGCGTGCAAGGTGCGGAACAGGTTGTAAGCGCGGCTTTGTTCGCCCATTTGCCCGATACGCAAGATATTCAGCCCAAACGCGCCGGAAATTTCCACTTTATGCACTTTCGACATGTGTGCACGGACGACATCGGCAGACACATGATCGGGTACGACAATCCCCACGACCGAATTCAAGCGGTGCTGCTTTTCGATCAAAAGCTGCAAACCCATGGTTTCGATACCCGCTTGCAAGGCTTCGGAACAGCGTAAATGGCGCTCAAAACGTTGCGGCAAGGTTTCCTCACATACCAAGCGCAACGCTTCGTGCAAGGCGAGGATGCCGGAAACTGGCGCGGTGTAATGGTAGGATTTTTGATTCCAGAATTTATCCGCCAATTGCGCATCCAAACACCAGTGGAATGGCAACTCTTTGCGCGGCGCAATCTTTTTCGCCCAAGCGGATTCGGAAAAGGCCAGCAAGGACACGCCCGGAATCGACGACAAGCCCTTTTGCCCGCCGGTAATAATCGCATCTACCTGCCAGCTATCCATTGCCAATGGCATGGTGCTGAGGGTGCACACCGCATCGACAATCACCAAACAGCCGTAGCGTTTGGCAAGCTTGGCGATTTGGTTAAGGTTTTTGTTGCACACGGTGTTAGATGTTTCGCCTTGCACTAGGGTGACAACATCAAATTGCCCTTGCTGCAACGCACGCTCGACCAAAGCCACATCCGCACCTTCGTTGTGGACAGCTTCCAAAATGGTCGGCTCTCCCCGTACCCGCCGCACCATTTCTGCCATGCGTTGGCTGAAATAACCATTGGTAATGCACAGCACCCGTGAACCGGGTGTCACCAGATTGGCAACCGCCATTTCCATCGCGGCGGAACCGGGGCCACTGACTGCCATCACATGGCTGGATTCGGTTTGAAACACATAGCGCCCCATGTCCTTGACCTGCTCAATCACGCGGCTCATGGTTTCGCCCAAGTGATTAATAACAATGGAATTGGCTGCTGCGACTTTTTGCGGGATCGGCACAGGCCCCGCGCCCATCATTAATAACGGCTCATCGGGCAGAATGTGTTCCAGTGGCACAATACTGGGCGGGGGGAGTAATTCAATCATGGCAATGCTGTCCTTCAAAATACGTGGAACGATTTTACGCGGATTCGCCTGAACTGTAACGGTATTGTCATGTAATAACCGGCAGACGGCGCAGTAACGACTATAATTGCAGTAACGTTAGCGGGCTTGCGGGGAATAAACGGTGTTAACCACAAAATCACTTAAGTTTTTAAGTCGTATTGGCTTATTACTCATCATCGGTTACTGGCTGATGTCGTGCGGGAAACTGTCAGAGCAAGCCCCCGCTCCCACCACAGAACAAACACAAACCATGGCGAGTGAAGAGCCTATTGCCTATTCGATGCAAGAAGAGCCAACCTTGATCATCGGCGGTGAACCCGCGTCGGATGATACTGCGGCAATGGCATCTGCTGCCACGATGGATAGCTCTCCAGAACCTGAATTCGGCAACATTTTATTCAACCCGCCCACGCACATGATTCGGGACAAAACCGAGCGTATCGAAGTGCGCATTAGCCGCGATGCGATTGATGCCAGCGGCTTGATCGGCACTGGCGACGTAATCAAAGACACTGTACGGGTCAGTGAACGGATGTCGGTATCGCTATACGGCGACAAATTTAACGTCATACCCATTACGGATGAACAGCAATTGCTGGAAGCCAGCGGCTACACCGAGTGGTCATTTGACGTGACCCCTTTACAAGCCGCTAAAGATCAGCGTTTAACCCTAAAAGTCAGCATTCACTTTGACTCTGGCCTGAAAAACAAGCTGGTGTATTCACAACCGATCACCATTGATGTGGATGGCAAAAGCGCCGTGCTCAAAGGGTTAACAGAAAATTGGCAGTTGCTGGTGCTACTGCTGTTTGCGGCAATCGTAGCGTTTTTTGTGGTAAGGGCGTTACGGGGTGGTAAAAAGTCATACAAGCGTTCGGGGATGAAGCCGTTTTCATCAGTTATCGGCGTGACGATAGCAGCGGTTATACCTTGGCGATTTACGAGCAACTCAAGCGGGCGTTGGGCGATAACGCAGTGTTTATGGATGTGGATGATATTCCGCATGGGGAAGATTTTGTCGTACACCTCGACAAAGTGCTAACCAAAGCCAATACCGTGTTAGTGATGATTGGGGAGCAATGGCTAAACGCCGCCAATGCCAATGGACGACGCTTGGATGACCCCAACGATTTTGTGCGCATGGAAATCGCCAAAGCCTTGCAGCGCAACATTCGCGTGATTCCTGTCTTATTAAAAAATGCACAAATGCCCACCGCCGCCGCATTGCCGGAAACCCTGCAAACGCTGTCACGCAAAAACGGCATCCGCATTTACGATGATCAATTTGAAGCCAGCATACAACGCCTGCTGGACGCTATTGCCACACAATAGGGCTGGCTGTCGTGGCTAATTTCACCTTTTACCGCCGCAAAACTTTACTTTCACCCCGCTTACAAGCATAAAATGCCGCCTTGTGACTAATCGAAACACGGGCAGCGTTGCTTGGAAGCATAAGAAATGAGCGAAAATCTAGTAATTGTCGAATCTCCTGCGAAGGGGAAAACCATCCAAAAGTACTTGGGTAACGGGTTTGAAGTACTCGCCTCTTACGGGCATGTGCGTGATTTGATCCCCAAGGAAGGCGCAGTCGACCCCGACAACGGCTACGCGATGCGTTATGAAATCATCGACCGCAACCAAAAGCACGTCGATGCGATTGCGCGGGCGCTCAAAAAAGCCGACAACCTTTATCTCGCGACTGACCCGGATCGCGAAGGCGAAGCCATCTCTTGGCACTTATACGAATTATTGAACGAACGCGGCGCACTCAAGGGCAAAAACGTGCAGCGCGTGGTCTTCCACGAAATCACCAAACGCGCCGTGCAAGAAGCCATTGCCAACCCGCGTGACCTCGCCTACGACTTGGTGGATGCGCAGCAAGCCCGCCGCGCCTTGGATTATCTGGTCGGTTTCAACCTCTCCCCGTTGCTGTGGCGCAAAATCAAACCCAGCCTGTCCGCCGGACGGGTGCAAAGCCCCGCCTTGCGTCTGATTGTGGAACGGGAAGACGAAATCGAACGCTTCATCCGCCAAGAATACTGGACGATGACCGCGCAAAATGCCAAGAACGGGCAAGCCTTCAATGCCCGTTTGCACACGCTGGATAATCACAAACTCGACCAATTCGACATTAATAATGAAGCGCAAGCAACCGAAGTGCGTGAGCATTTATTGCAAGCCGCTAATGGCAAACTCCTCGTCAGCAAAGTCGAGAAAAAACAGCGCAAGCGTTACCCCGCGCCGCCTTTCACCACGTCTACCTTGCAGCAAGAAGCAGTACGCAAACTCAAGTTTTCCACCCAACGCGCCATGCGGGTTGCCCAGCAATTGTACGAAGGCATTGATTTGGGCAGCGGCCCGGTGGGTTTAATCACCTACATGCGTACCGACTCGGTAACGCTGGCAAACGAAGCCATTGGCGAATTGCGCGGTTTGATCGAACAACGTTACGGACAAGATAAATTGCCGGAAACGCCGAATTTCTACAAAACCAAATCCAAAAACGCGCAAGAAGCGCACGAAGCGGTACGCCCGACCTCGGCATACCGCACCCCGGAACAGGTCAAAAGCCACCTCAATGAAGAACAGTTCAAGCTGTACGAATTGATCTGGAAACGCACGGTTGCCTGCCAAATGATCTACGCCACGCTGGATACGGTGTCGGCGGATTTGACCGCCGCCGCAGGCAGTTTTTTCCGTGCGTCCGGCTCTACCATCCGCGATGCCGGTTTCTTGCTGGTGTATGAGGAAGGCTTGGATGACCGTGCCAGCGAAAAGGAAAACCCGCTGCCACCGTTGGAAGAAGGCGAAAGCGTCACCCTCAATGACATTGCCGCCGAACAACATTTCACCGAACCGCCACCGCGCTACTCGGAAGCCTCTTTGGTCAAAGTCTTGGAAGAATATGGCATTGGGCGACCATCCACCTATGCCAGCATTATTTCGACCCTGTTGGCGCGTGAATACGTCGAGCTGGAAAGCCGCCGTTTCACCCCGACCGATATTGGGCGCATTGTAATCAGGTTTTTGACGGAGCATTTCACCCAATACGTGGACTACGATTTCACCGCCAACCTTGAAAACGAGCTGGATGAAATTTCACGCGGTGAAAAAGCTTGGGTTCCGGTGATGGATGCTTTCTGGCAACCGTTCCACACGCTGGTTGACGAAAAAATGGAAAGCGTCAACCGCAGCGACGTGCTGCAATCGCGTGAAATCGGCATTGACCCCGCCACTGGCAGACCCGTGTCGGTGCGTTTAGGGCGCTTTGGGCCGATGGTGCAAATTGGCACCAAAGACGATGAAGAAAAGCCGGTCTTCGCGGGCTTACGCCCCGGCATGAAGCTGGATACAGTCACGCTCGAAGAAGCGCTGGAACTCTTCAAACTACCCCGCCAATTAGGCGACACCGAAGACGGCAAAGCCATCAGCACCAATGTCGGGCGCTTCGGGGCTTACGTCAAATACGGCGACCAATTCGCCTCGCTGAAAAAGGAAGACGACCCGCACACCATTACCTTGGAGCGGGCGTTGGAGCTGATTGCCGAGAAAAAAATCAAGGATGCGGAAAAGATTCTGGTGGATTTCGGCAATGGGGTGCAAATCCTCAAAGGCCGCTGGGGGCCGTACATCAACAAAGTCATCAAGCGCGTCAAAGTGCAAGCACGTCTGCCCAAAGACCGTGAACCGGATAGCATGACCTTGGAAGAATGCGAAGCCTTGATTGCGGTCGTTGCCGAAGCCAAAACTGCCAAGAAAGGTGCGAAGAAAGCCGCCGCTACGCCCGCCGCAGAATCGGCAGAACAGCCAGCCGCCGATGCCCCGGCAAAACCGGCGAAAGCCAAAGCCGCGCCGAAAAAAGCCGCCGCAGCCAAAAAGCCCGCCGCGAAGAAACCGACGGCAAGCAAAAAAGCGCCTAGCCCGAAAAAATCAGCGAGCTAACGCATGTTGACCCGCGATTCATCCGTTGCCCTTCACGCCGTCCAATCCGGCGGCGTGATTGCTTACCCCACCGAAGCTGTCTTCGGTCTCGGCTGCAACCCCGCTGATCTAGTCGCCGTGCAACGCATCCTCACCCTCAAGCAACGCGCCGCCGATAAAGGGTTAATCTTAATTGCCTCTGACCTGTCACAACTGGAGCCGTATCT
The DNA here is from genome assembly GCF_016772315.1 of Thiothrix subterranea. NCBI lineage: Bacteria > Pseudomonadati > Pseudomonadota > Gammaproteobacteria > Thiotrichales > Thiotrichaceae > Thiothrix > Thiothrix subterranea. The sequence goes on from NZ_CP053482.1 coordinate 1,654,595, forward strand.
GTTACCGCTGGATGCGACGTTGCAAGCCCGCATCCTCCCCACATGGCCGGGGGCAGTAACGTGGTTGTTGCCAGTGCGCCCAGAGGTTTCCCCACTGATACGCGGCAATCACGACACGCTGGCAGTACGCATTAGCGCCCACCCGATTTGCCGCGCCCTTTGCCAACAACTGGGCCACCCGCTGATTTCCACCAGCGCCAATTTGAGTGATCACCCCCCCGCCCGCAGCGCCGCTGAAGTACACCAGCAATTCGGTGCGCAATTGGATGCGATTGTGGATGCGCCCTTAGGCGATCAAGCGCAACCCACCGAAATCCGCCACGGGATTACCGGGGAAATTGTTCGCCCCGCCTGAACGGGGTAGCATCCGCCCCATGAAAATTGAAATTCTCCCTAACCTCGATTCAGTGGCAGCCGACCAGTGGAATGCGCTGGTGCAGGACAATAACCCGTTTTTACGCCACGAATTTTTGGCAGCGCTGGAACACCACGGCTGTGTTGGCGAAGAATTTGGCTGGTTGCCACGCCATATTGTGGTTTACGAGGACGGTGTGTTGGTTGCCGCCATGCCCCTGTACGAAAAATACAATACGTATGGCGAATTTGTGTTTGATCATGCCTGGGCGCAAGCGTATGAGCGTGAGGGAATGAAATATTTCCCCAAATTGGTTTCCGCGATTCCCTACACGCCTGCCAGCGGGCAACGCTTATTGGTGCAAGTCGGGCGCGAGGCGGAACTGTTTCCCTATTTACTCTCGGCAGTGGCGCAAGTGGCAGAAGCCTTGCAATGCAGCAGTTTTCATTGCCTGTTTTCCCCCGCCGAGCAATTGGAATGGTTGGCAGAGCAAGGGCTAACCGTGCGGCACGATTGCCAGTTTCATTGGCGCAATGCGGATTACCACAGCTTTGACGATTTCCTCGCTGCCCTTACCTCGAAAAAGCGCAAAAACATTAAGCAGGAACGCCGTAAAGTGGTAGATGCCGGGGTTAATTTACGCCTGCTCGATGGCACTACCGCAACGGCAGAGGATTGGGCGCGTTTCGCGTTTTTCTACCAACACACGTTTGAAAGCAAATGGGGCATTCCCACCCTAAACGTCGGTTTTTTCCGTGAAATGGCGGCGGCGTTGGGCGAACAAGTTTTCCTGATTTTAGCGGATAACCGTGAGGGCGAATGCATCGCTGGTTCGTTAATGTTTGCCAGTGCCACGCGCTTGTACGGGCGGCATTGGGGCTGCACCCAAGACATCGACAGCCTGCATTTTGAGGCGTGTTATTACCAAGGCATTGAATATTGTATCCGCCAGGGTTTGCAGGTATTTGAACCGGGAGCGCAGGGGGAACACAAGATTCCGCGTGGGTTTATCCCGACCCTGACCCGTTCGGCGCATTGGTTGCGGGAAGAGACCTTCCGGCAAGCCGTGGCGCGTCATGCGGAGTATGAAAAAGGCAGTGTGGCGGACTACATGCGTTCCGCCAGTGAGCATCTGCCCTATCGCGAACCTTAGCGCTTTTTGCCTTTTTTGGCTGCCGCCGCTTTTTTCGCGAGTTTTTTCTTTTTGCTGCCCGCCGCCTTACCAGAAGCTTTGAGTTTCTGAGGGCCGGTGTATGTGCCGACCAAGCCTGCGATGGTGCGTCGATTAAAACGCTGTTTCAAAAACCGCTCGATATTCACCATTAAATTCCATTCGGAACTTTGCACGAGGGTAATCGCTGTACCCTTCGCATCGCCGCGCCCGGTGCGCCCAATGCGGTGGATGTAATGCACGCCGGTGCGCGGCACATCCACATTGATCACCAATTCCACACCGGCAATGTCCAAACCCCGCGCCGCAAGGTCGGTCGAAATCAGCGCCTTGATCGTGCCATCACGGAAAAACGCCATAATGCGGTTGCGCTCTTTCTGATCCATCTCGCCATGCAACACGCCACAACGCACGCCCTTGGCTTGCAAACCGCCGACCAATTCACTCGCACGCGCTCGGCTATTGGTGAATACCACCGCTTTCGCAAACGTTTCATTCAGCAGCAACCACGCCAGCAAACGTTGTTTGTGCGCAATATCATCAGCAATAATCACTTGTTGCTCAAGGTTTGCGTGTTCGTCTTGCAGCGTATTCAAGCGCAACATATCGGGGTCACGCAACAGCTTTTCGGCGATTTTAATCATGCCGTATTGCTGAAGCGTGGCAGAAAATAGCAGCGTTTGGCGTTCGGGATTACACGCCGCCGCAATGGTTTCTAGTTCTTGGCTGAAGCCCATTTCCAGCATCCGGTCGGCTTCGTCGAGGATCAGCACTTCTAAACGCGAAAACTCAGGGGTTTGCGCCGCCATTAATTCCAGCACGCGCCCCGGTGTGGCGATGACGATTTCGGCATTGTTGAGCAACATGTTTTGCTGCACGCGAAAATCTGCGCCGCCCGTGATCAGCCCCACTTTTAGCCCGGTGAATTCGGTCAATTGTAGGCATTGCTGGTGAATTTGCTTTGCCAATTCGCGCGTCGGCACGAGTACCAAGGCGCGAGTACCGAAATATTCGGATGGGTTTGTTAGCAAATGGTGCAAGGTCGGCAGCAAAAACGCGGCGGTTTTGCCACTGCCGGTTTCAGCGCTGACCAGCAAATCGCGGCGCGTCATGGCGCGTGGAATCGCGGCTAACTGTACAGGGCGGGGTTGCACAAAGCCCATTTTTTGCGCAGCTTGTAACAGCGGCGCGGCGAGTGCGAAGTCTGTAAAGGTGGGAACAGCCTGTGCCTGTTCGAGTTCCTGTTCCATATTTAGTTGTTCCTTGATGCCTGTTTTAAGCGTTTAGTGAGGAAGTAAACGGCAACGCCGCTGTAAGGCTGAAGCTGATTATCTCGATTGGGGACAAGCCAATGTTCCAGTATTTTCTGAATTTGTGCAGGAGTGCGGCTGCCATCTTTTTTACCGAGCAGTCTAATGACATCATCGACAATTCTTTTACGATTTTGCACCAGACGTGAATAGTTCAAGTTCAAAACAGTGTTTAACTGCTGGTCAAATTCTGGATCATCTGCAAGAACTTTGCCGTTACCCAAGTACTTAATCTGGCTATCAATGCGATGAGTAGGATTTGCGGGGTGGTATTTAAGATCAGCATTGCCCTTTCTGGTGTCGCATGTCTGGTTTTTTGGAGGCTGACCTTCATTTCCGGTGCAAACACCCAACATATTTTTGTAATCAAGCTGGGCATTGGGGTGATTGTCTTGACACTGCCAATGTTCAATTTTCATCGTATCCACGCGAATCCGCTGCATACAGTCTGCACACAAATGCCCTTGTTCTCCCAACAAATGCTCACGGATTTTAGCTTTTACTGGGGTAAAACTGGCATCACCGTCATACATCGCACAGGGTTGTAAGCGGTATTGGGTCAGTTCATCCGGTTCCTGCTGCTTTTGAATTGCCCTCATGCAGCCTCATCTTCAGATTCTGCACCCAACATCGTCATTAGTGCTTCAGCACGCACAATATCCGGGATGTCACCGTGCAGTTCTGCCTTCATTCGGGCAATTTCAATTTTTGCCTGATCGAATTTCTCGTCATCAATCAGCCGGAACAATGTATCCAACTGCTTTTCAACTCCCGCATTCCGCGAGAGTGTTTGTAAACCATCCGAGGTACTCATCAATTCATCCAGCACCTCATTGCTGGTCAAACCCTTGGCCTGTTGCGGAATGCTGTAATGGATGTCGTTGTTCTCATCCTGCGTCAGAATACGGATTTGACTGGCATCCACTTCACCCAATATTTGCGGCGAATGGGTGGATACGATGAACTGGCAATTGGGGAAAGTCGCAGTGAGCTTCGGCAGTACCATTCGCTGCCAACTAGGGTGCAAGTGCAAATCCACTTCATCAATCAACACAATCCCTTCACCTTCCAATGGATTTTTCAGCGGAGGATTGGCAATCGCCAAACGACGGGCAAGATCGGCAACCAAAGCAATCAAACATTTCTCACCGTCGGAAAGCTGATCGACCCGCACCTCTTGCCCATGCTTATTAACAGTCATCCGCAACGGACTGCGCCGCACTGCAAATTCCGAAAAATCAGGAAGAAAAACCTCTAACGCCCTGCGAACAGCCTGTAACTGAATATCCTGATAGTTAGTTTTTTTTCTATTGCGGGCGTAAACATCATCAACTTCCCACATAGTATCCAAGAGTTTACGGATCTCTTTTTCATGTTCCACATCTTCCCGATTGCGAAACCACTCGAAAAAACTGCGGAAATTGGAAGCACTGGTCAAAGCCTCATCCCAAGCATCCAGCAATCCAAATTCATGAGAAGTACGGATACGCAAAGGAATATCAAGCACTGCCCGGTTTACTGGGTAATAGGCGAACAATGGGATAGAACACTGTTCATCTGTATCAGTAATCTGTTGCTGAATGGTTTTGGCATATTCGGACAGCTTGTCTAACACGGTTACAGAATCGGAACGAACATGACCTGCTTTACCTTTCACCAATTGCCAATGAAATGGACTAGCACTATTAGTATCAACGTTGAGCATCCCATAGCTTGCCCGATTATAAATATCCAGCTCACTAATCGCTCGACCAGAACCACCAGCACGCCGAACACGGGCAACCACCCACGATAATAAAATCGCCAACGCATCCAGCACTGACGACTTGCCCGCTCCATTAGTCCCCACCAATACAGTCAGTTGCGGGTCTAACGCAAGTTCGAGTTTTTTGAAACCCCGGAAGTTTTCCAAGGTCAGTTGCTTGAGTTTCATCCCATTGTTCCATCACAATATTTACAAAAGGCAAGCGCCTGTTTAAGACACTTGCCTATTGTACGGCATTTCATGCGAATTCTTTCACTAAGCCTGCGTTCTCATTCCATTCGTCCACTGTTTGATACACACCAATCCATTTATTCTATAAACAAAAAAATAAAAAACTAATATCTAAGGCTCTTGTAATGGGTAACAGAGAGTTCATTTATGTTAAAAAACATTCTGACAGGTTGCATGATTGCAGCCGGTTTCAACGTGGGGAGCACGGTTTGCGCGGAAACAGCGACAACACAAACACCAGCCGCCTTACAACAACTTATGCAGTCACCGCGCAGCCCAAGCAAGCTCCAAGGTGGGTTAGACCAGCTTGCAGCCTCTAGCAATGCCCGTACCACCAGAAGTCTTGCAGCGCCAAACGCTCTAATGAGTACCCTCTTGCCACCTACCGCTAACGGCTACGTGGTTATTGATGCCGTTGCCACCGATGGTAATACCACGGCGTTAGCGACGAAATTGAAGGCATTGGGCATGAACGGTATCGCCACGTTTGGGAAGATGGTGTCAGGTAGTTTTCCGGTCGATAAATTGGCAGAGATGGAAGGCGTCGCCGAATTGAATTTCGCCCGTTCTTCAACCTTTCGTAATAACCACGGGGACGCAACGCAGGGAAAAGTAAAAAGTCAGGGTGATCAAGCCATTCAAGCGGACAAAGCCCGACGTCAACTGAACGTAACCGGTAAAAACGTCCCTGTCGGGGTGATCTCTGATAGCTATAACTGTCTAGGCGGTGCAGCATTGGGCGTAAGCAAGGGTGAATTACCCCGCAATGTTAATCTTTTAAAAGAATATTTTATTTTTGAGAAAGACCCTCAGACCGAACTCATAGTCGAAAAGGTATGCGGTAACACAGTCCCTGTAGATGAAGGTCGCGCCCTCATGGAAGTTATCCACGACGTTGCCCCTGATGCTCCCTTGTTATTCCATACTGCCCAAGGAGGAGAAGCCAATTATGCGCAAGCCATCATTAATCTGGCAGATGCAGGGGCGAAAGTTATTGTCGATGATGCTTTCTATCTGACTGAACCATACTTTCAAGATGGTGTCATTTCTCAAGCCATTGATCAGGTAAAAAGCCGGGGAGTAACCTATTTCAGTTCTGCCGGTAACAGCGGGCGCGATTCAGCGGAATTCACGGACTATGCAGAAGATACCTCATTGGGATTGCCTCTTGTCGATTTCGATCCGAGTGCGGCGGTGGATAGTTGTTTTGAAATTGAAATTCCTCCCGGCGCTACGTTCCAATTGTTACTGCAATGGGATGAACCGTTTACTTCAGCCGGTGGCGCAGGTGCTACCAATGATCTTGGTCTGCTGCTCTATGCGGGCAGTAATTGTGAGGCGTTTCAGTTCTACAGCAATATACCCAATATAGGCATGGATGCACTGGATGGCTTTGCTACAGCCAATCCATTCCCCGACCGACCATTCACGGTAAGTGTCCGTATTGCTAGGTTGGAAGGCAATAAACCCGGCAAATTGAAAACCATTGTTTATGGCGCAACCATCACGGATCAAAACGACACCAACAGCAGTACAATAACCAGTCACGCCAATAGCCGTGGCGGTATGGGCGTGGGAGCGGCCTATTATCGTGAAACCCCAAAATTTGGGCAGAGTCCAGCCCTTGTAGAAAGTTACTCATCCGCAGGTGGAACCCCCATTCTGTTTGATAGCAAAGGCAATCGCTTAGCAAAACCGGAACAACGCGAACAACCTGCGATCATTGGCCCTGACGGTGTGGACACATCGTTTTTCAGTGGCCCTGACTTGGATAATTCCGGGTATCCTGATTTCTTTGGTACGTCTGCGTCCGCCCCACACTTGGCGGGTGTCGCCGCCCTGATGCGGGAAAGGAATCCGTTTGCCTCGCCGGATCATGTTTACAACGCCATAAAAAGCACCGCACGGGATATGAATGATCCCAATACCGCAAATTTTGATCGGGGCTTCGATTATGGAACGGGTTACGGATTCGTGGATGCGCTACGTGCCGTAGATAAAATTTCTCCGCCCCAAGCTTGGTACTGCGATGGCAAGCTTGCCACTATTCTAGGCACTACAGGCGCGGATAACCTTGTTGGTACCGCAGGCGATGATGTCATCGTCGGATTAGGTGGCAATGATTCTATCGACGGCAAAGAGGGTAACGACCTCATTTGTGGCGACGCGGGGAATGACAAGCTATCGGGTGGTGATGGCAAGGACATTCTCTACGGTGGAGATGGAGACGATCTATTGTCCGGTGGCCCTGGACGTGACATTTTGCGGGGTGGCCCAGGTAAGGACACCTTGTCGGATGCCACCAAAGAAGACAAACTCGAACAATAAGTCACTCAACGGTTTGCTCCGCCCATGATCGGACGGAGCAAACGTCATGTCACTAGCTCAACAAATCCGCGCCTATCGTCCCCTGCAAGCTCTCCAAATACCCCGCTGTGCGAATCCGCGCCAGCTTATCCTGCGCCTGTTGCAACCGTCCGGCAATATCCAGCCGTTCCGCCACATCCTGATGGGTTTCTTTGGCGAGAAACGCTTGCAGATACGCACAATGCCGTTCCCACAGTTCCGCATCACGCTGCTGCTTGGTTTCCAACCGCTGCTGATACCAATCGGATGCCAGCAATGCCTCGCGGGTAAACAATGCGCGAATCTCAGGATGGTGCGCATCCTTGCCCTCATACTGCCCCGTTGCCATGATATGCAGCAAAGCTTTCAGCGGCGGGCAAGCATCTTCAATACTGCCATCGTCCAAATACGCCTGCGCCACCTGCTGCTGCGCTTCGACGATATTGTTCACGCCATCCACGAACACATCCATGCCCTGCGTTTCGGGTTTGAGGATGTCTTCGCCGAACACCACCGCCGGATTGTCGAAGATTTTGCCCATGAAGGTGGCGACAAAGCGGTCGGTAATCCGATACCCCAAGCGGCTGGCTTGCACCCATTGCCCGTGATGCTCGAAATCGCTCAAGGCTTCCAGATAGCCGTGTTCAATCAAATACGCCGGATCACGCTCGTTTTCACGCAGCCGTGACCAGATTTCGGGAATCAGCAAACTGATGTCGTGGTCAACGCGCAAATTCGCGCCGATATAGCCCGCCGCGCTGGAAAAGCCCGCGTAGCCGCTGATCATGAACGACACCAGCGCATTGTTCAAATCCGCCGTGGTACGCAACGCATTGAACGGTGCTTTGGTCAACGCACCTTCGCTGCCCGCGCCAGTGGTGGACGGCGATTTGCCGGTGACGCTACAGATGAAATCCATGAACAGTTCCGGCAATTCCTGATAATGGATCGGGTTAAAAACTGCCAGCGGACGAATCCCCTTACCCGGCGGATTGTTGCGCCGCCCGGTCAGCACTGCATCCACGGGTGTCATCAGCGGCTGATCCAACGGCACGCGCCGCAGGAAACGCGCCCCCATTTCCGCAATGTATTTACGCATCGGCTGTTGCAAATCAGGGCGGATTTGCAAATAACGCGGGTTTTCGCTGGGCTTACCATTCACCAAACGCGGGTTGGCGGACGACACCACGTATTCGCCGGACTCACACGCCGCTTGCAGCAGATTAGCCATTGGCGCGGTGTATTTCTGGAACTCGACCACATCCTCAACGATTTCGGTGAGGTTATCGCCCTTGAGCGGCTCGAAATTGGCAATGAAATTGCCCATTTGCGCCATGTCGAACTCGGTTTGCTTGTCAAAACCGCGATGAATCGCTTCATCAGGGCGTTGGAACAGGCGATATTCGCAGTTTTTCACCAGTTTTACGCTGGGGTTGGAGGATTTCGGCGACGTGTTGGGTAATGCTGCCGCGCTGACTACGACCGACGCGCTAATATCGTCTTCCATCTGCACTTTTTCGGTGGCGATAAAATCTTGACGGACTTTGTAGGTGCGCCAGTTGCCGCCCTTGCCCAAGCCGACCCGCAAATACGAGGCGACCAAATCGCGCCCCTCCTGCTTGAGCGCGTTCCCCGGCATCCCGTTGATCACGTCCACCGAGAAATGGCTGCGCCAATCATTGCCCCATTCTGGTTTGTACATGCGCTTGATAATGAAAGCTTGCGACAAAATCCGCGCAGGAATCGCCGACAGCCACGCATTGTAGGCATCGGTATGGCTGGGTGATGGCGTAAACAACTTGATCACCGAGCCAAGGCTGCGTTCTTCACTGAGCGGTTGGCGGGAAGGGTCACGGTCTTCGTCTGCGCATTCGGGCTTGAAGCGGGTGCTGTAATCGTAGTCGAAAATCGCCGCGACTTGATCCATATCCGTCTCGAAATCTTGCACGAATACTGGGCCGTAAATCACCGCATCATTCAGCGATTTGGAAATTTCGGACTTGCCGCCACCGGATACCGTGCAGGGCTTGTGGCAAAACGTGCCTTCCGCATCCGTACCAATAATCCGCCAGCTTGGAGCAGACGGGTGTTTCTGCATCTCGGTCTTGTAGCCGTTGGGCTGCATATAGACTTTATTCGGGCGCAATTTAAGGCTGTGTTCGCCGCTGGCATTTTTCCAGCGAATGCTTTGGGTGCGCAAATCCATGCGGATGTCGAGCGGCAAATAGATCAGATCGGGGTGTACCTTGTCGATGGCGTAGCCTTCGGGTTGCACGTCCATCACCGCGCCAAATTGCGTCACCATGCTGTCGAAATTGTAAACGTCAGGACGTTTGCGGGTGCGGCTATCCGTGCCGTATTCTTCGCCGTGGTTACGGCGTTGGAACGCGAGTGCGCCGCCTGCGTGTTCTTCTTCAGCCAGCCCGAACAGGTTGGCGGAATAGCTGATCTGGGTTTTGACTTCTTTCTTGCAATAGCCGTAATAGTTGTCGGCGAGGATGGTGACAATCACGCCGCGTTTATCGCGTGCCACAATTTTGAAAGCACTGCCGTCGTTGTAACGTTCGCCCTCTTCTTTCCAGCACATGCCGTCTTTGCGCTGGCGTGCGCTGGCTTGATCGTAATGCGGCAAACCCAATTCCTGTTTGGTCAGGCGGGTCAAATGCGGGGCAAGAATCACGCAGCCGGTATGCCCTGTCCAATGCTCCACGTCGAGCGCGGCATCGTGTTTGGGCAGGTAGGGGTTGCCTGCATTGCCGAAAATGCTTTCGACAAAATCGAGGTTGCTGACCAGATTGCCGGGGGCAAAAAAGCGGATTTCCATGCTCTTTTCGGCTTCGCTACCGGGGATTTCGGGGCAAACTACGGGGCGTAATAATAGCGATACGAATAGACGCGCTTTGTGTTCTTCATTGGCGGTAAAAGGCAGTGCCAGCAAGTCGTCCGGCGGGTTGAGGGCGTGTTGCAACATCCGCGCATACGCTATTTTCGGCACGGCTTTTTTGTCACCGGGGATCGGCAAGCCGCCTTCGGCAATGTGGAACGAGCCTTTGGTGGTGCGGCGGTCATTCGCCGGGTTGTGCAAAATGCCTTGCTTGATGCGATAGCTCGATACGATGTCGGATTTGAAGGCATCGCCATCAGACGGTAAGGAGAGTTCCCGCGCCACGCCGTAGCGGTCGAGGACGATGCTGTTACCGGGCAGGCGGACTTTTTCCGCGCCACAATCCGCGAGATAGCTGTCGAGGAAATCTTGAATACGCTGGTCGGCTGGGCAAAGATAGCCTGCCAACAAACGGTTTTTTTCGCGGTAACTGGCGAGCAAGTCGTCGGCGATGGAGAGGAATTCGTTGTCTCCGGCATGGGAGGCGGGTTGCCCAGTGGAGGAGAGTTTGAGGTTGATGTAAAGCTGTAAGCGGCGGCGCTCGGCATCAGTGTCTGGGCGTAACTTACCCAAACCCAAGGATTGTTCCATATTCATGTAGGGCTGCTCTCGTTGGTGTGCTAACTGTGGGTGATGGCGCAAAGAGTACCGAGAAGCGGGCAGAAATGCCATATCCCCGCATGGAGTGAATATTAGCAAGTAATTATTTATTAAAGGGATTTGCAACGCACCGGCAGTGACCAATTGATAGGAATTCTACCATTGGCAAGCAAAAATGCATTGGCGCGGGAAAACGGCTGGCTACCGAAAAAACCACGCCGTGCTGACAAGGGCGACGGGTGCACACTGGCAATGATGCAATGGCGCGTGGTGTCGATCAGTGCGGTTTTTTTCTGCGCGTGATTGCCCCACAGAATAAACACCACGGGTTGGGTTTGGGTGCTAACGGCTTGGATAATGGTATCGGTGAAGGTTTCCCAGCCGCGTTTTTGATGGCTACCTGCATTGCCTGCCTCTACCGTCAGCACGGTATTGAGCAGCAACACGCCCTGCGCTGCCCACGCTTGCAAGCAACCGGTATGGCGGTTGTCGATGCCGAGGTCGTCTTGCAATTCGCGGTTGATATTGAGCAGCGAACGCGGCAACGGGGTAACATCGGGTTGCACTGAAAATGCCAGTCCGTGGGCGTGTCCGGGCGTGGGGTATGGGTCTTGACCGAGAATCACCACGTTGACCTGATCCAGCGGTGTGCTTTGCAGGGCGTTGAAACGCTGTTCTGGCGGGGGTAGGATGTGTTTGCCAGCCGCAGCTTCGGCTTGCAGAAAGTGGCTCAAAGTGAGCATGTAGGGTTTGGTGAATTCTGCACCGATGGCAGTTTGCCAGCTTGGGGGGAGTGAGGTGTTTTGCATCGATTTACCTTGTTCAACAGTCGCGGGCATGTGTTATAGCATAGCGGTGACAGCGTTCACATTACGCTATACTGCAAGCATTCAAGAAACAGCCTGTTTGGAGACAACCGATGAACCTCACCCACCTCATGCAGCGCATTCGTTTGGGCGAAGATTCCACGCTGGAACTCAAACAGATCACTATCAAAGACGCTGGCAAAAATCTTGAGCCACATCCCGATGGTTTATCGGATGAATTGGCGGCAATGGGGAATGCCAATGGCGGCTTGATGGTGTTTGGGGTCGACGATAAAACCCGTGCTGTCACAGGGATTCCCGCCGAACATCTGGATCGGGCAGAAACATGGCTAACTGCCATTTGCACGGATCGTATTAAGCCACCGCTGGAAGTTGTCACCCATCACCTCGAACTACCGGATACACAAGGACAGTTACAAGCCGTGATCGTGGTGGAAGTGCCGCGTAGTTTGTGGGTACACCAAAGTGCGAATGGCTATTTCAAACGCATTGGTCACGCCAAACGCGAAATGCAACCGGATATGTTGGCGCGTTTATTCCAGCAACGCAGTCAGGCGCGGATTGTGCGTTTTGAGGAGCAAGTCGTCCCTAAAGCCAGTTTCGATGATCTTGACGCATTGTTATTACGCCGTTTTCTCAAGCCCGACCAAGGTGATGTGATTACCCAATTGGCACGGCTGCATTTGATTGACAATCGTGAGGGTGAAGCCCTGCCCACCATTGCGGGGGTATTGCTCTGCACGTTAGACCCAACCAAATGGTTACGTAATGCTGAAATTCTTGCTGTCGCCCATAGCGGCTTGCGGAATGACCCGAATGAGCAACTGGATGCACAGGAAATCCGGGGGCCATTGGATAGGCAAATACTGGATGCTTTCCACTTTGTGCGTCGTAACATGACCACGGCGGCACGTAAACCCTTGGGGCGCGTGGATTATCCGCAATACCATTTGGGCGCAGTGTTTGAGGCGATTGTGAACGCTGTCGCACATCGGGATTACTCCCTGCACGCGCAACGTATTCGCTTGTTCATGTTCGCCGATCGGCTGGAAATCCATTCACCGGGCGCATTGCCTAACACCTTATCGTTGGAGTCGATGAGCCGTTTGTCTGTGCCGCGTAACGAAATCCTCGCCAGCCTGTTTTCGCGTTATTACCCGGTTGATGAAGTCGGCTTGGGCAAAAGCTACCTGATGGATAGGCGCGGTTTCGGGGTCGAAATGCTGCTGCGGGAAAGTGAGAAACTGTCTGGTAAATTGCCGAAATACGAGTCGATCAGTGATCTGGAACTGTGTCTAACCATTTATGCACAAACGTTGCCCACAGAATAGACGGATTTGGCGGCGTTACACCGTCAAATACCGCTGAATCAACCCATCATCCAGCGTGTGCATCTCCCCCTCCGCCACGCGCCGCCCGCGATCCAGAATACAAAACCGATCGCCCACTTTCCGCGCAAACGGCAGTTTCTGTTCCACCAGCAACACCGTCAGCCCAATGTCTTTGTTGAGCTTGCGGATAATGTCGCCGATTTCCGCCACAATATTCGGCTGAATGCCTTCGGTCGGTTCGTCGAGAATCAGTAATTTCGGGTCAAGCACCAACGCCCGCCCAATCGCCAACTGTTGCTGTTGCCCGCCGGACAAGTCGCCGCCACGTCGCCCCAGCATTTCCTTCAACACTGGGAATAGCTCAAAAATGAACGGCGAAATACTACGCACCTTATCGCGCCGCGCTGGTAAACCGATCAGCAAATTCTCTTCCACCGTCAGCAGCGGAAAAATCTGCCGCCCTTGTGGCACGTAACCAATGCCAAGGTTGGCACGCTTTTCCGCATCCACCCCCGCAGGTTTTGCCCCTGATACTGAATCACGCCAGCCCGCGCTTTGATCAAGCCCATAATGCACTGGAGCAAGGTGGTTTTGCCCACGCCATTGCGCCCCATCAGCACGGTGCATTGCCCTTCCGGGACGTGCATTTCCAGATCCCACAGCGTGTGGCTCTCGCCGTAATACTGATTGAGTTGTTCGACTTTGAGCATTTATTCCCCCAAATACACTTCGATCACGCGCTGATCGTTTTGCACTTCATCCATTGTGCCTTCGGCTAACACGCTGCCTTGGTGTAGCACCGTGACCTTGTTGGCGATGGAACGCACAAAATCCATGTCATGTTCCACCACTACCACCGAATGCTTGCCTGCCAGAGAGGTGAGCAATTCGGCAGTACGCTCCATTTCCTGATGCGTCATTCCCGCCACAGGCTCGTCAACCAGCAGCAAATACGGCTTTTGCACCAGCAACATGCCGATTTCCAGCCATTGCTTTTGCCCGTGCGATAACGCACCTGCTTGCTGATGGTAGTTTTCGGTCAAGCCGATGGTGTGCAAGGTTTCATCAATCAAGGCTTGCTGTTCGCCGCTCAAACGGGCGCGGAGGCTGTACCACACGCTTTTATTGCCGTGCATCGCCAGTTCCAGATTTTCGGCGACGCTGTGCGACTCGAATACGGTGGGTTTCTGGAATTTGCGCCCGATACCCGCGTTAGCGATTTCGGGTTCGGAGAGTTTCAGCAAATCCACGGTTTGCCCGAACCACGCCTGCCCGCTGTTGGGGCGGGTTTTGCCGGTGATAATGTCCATCATGGTGGTTTTGCCCGCGCCGTTGGGGCCGATGATGCAACGCAATTCGCCGGAGTCGATGTACAACGTCAGATCGTTAATGGCTTTGAAACCGTCAAAGCTGACGTTTAACCCTTCCAGATACAGAATCGCCTTGTGGCTGGCATCCGGTTGCCCCGCTTCCGCTTGGCGTAAATGTGCGCCTTCGCTCATGCCGCAGCCCTCCGTTGTAACCAGCCTTTTGCTTGAAACTGTTGCACCAGCCCTGCCAAGCCTTGCGGCAAATACAGCGTGACCAGCACGAATAACGCACCTAACATAAAAATCCACGATTCCGGCATCAGTCCGGTGAACACCGTTTTGGCGTAGTTGACCAGAATCGCGCCTAGCACCGCGCCGTAGAGCGTGGCACGCCCACCAATCGCTACCCAAATGACGATTTCAATCGAGTTGAGCGGGGAAAATTCGCCGGGGTTGATAATGCCGACTTGCGGTACATACAACGCGCCCGCGACACCTGCCAGCATTGCCGACACGGTAAACACCCACACCTTGTAGTGTTCGACGCGGTAGCCAACGAAACGGGTACGGCTTTCCGCATCCCGAATCGCCACCACAATCCGCCCCAGCTTGGAGTTGATAATGTAACGACACAGCAAATACCCGCCCGCCAACGCCAACCCTGACAGCACGAACAAGGTCATGCGCGTATTGTCCGATTGCAGGCTGAAACCGAGAATATCCTTGAAATCGGTCAGCCCATTATTACCGCCAAAGCCCATTTCATTGCGGAAAAACGCCAGCAACAGCGCGTAAGTCAGCGCTTGGGTAATGATCGACAAATACACCCCCGTCACCCGTGAGCGAAACGCCAACCAGCCAAACACAAACGCCAGCAGCCCCGGTACGAGCAACACCATCAGCATCGCAAACCAGAACATATCAAAGCCCTGCCAAAACCACGGCAGTTCTTTCCAGCTCAAAAACACCATGAAATCCGGCAGTTCTGGATTGCCATACACGCCACGATCACCGATTTGGCGCATCAAATACATGCCCATTGCGTAACCGCCGAGCGCAAAGAATGCCCCGTGTCCGAGGCTGAGGATTCCCAGATACCCCCACACCAAATCCACCGCCACGGCTAACAATGCGTAGGTCAAATACTTGCCGAGCAACGTCACCAAATACGTCGGCATGTGCAGAAAACTGCCTTCCGGCACGAGCAAATTCAAGACAGGAACAAGCACCAACACCAGCGCCAATACCGCCAGCATGATTTGCCCACCCCGATCGTTTTGCAGAATACGTGTGATGAACATGGTCTAATCCCCCGCTGCCCGACCTTTTTGTGGGAATAGCCCACGCGGTCGTTTCTGGATGAATAAAATGATGAAAACCAGCACCAGAATTTTGGCAAGCACTGCCCCCGCCCACGGTTCAAGCACCTTGTTGACCACGCCCAGCGACAAACCTGCCACCAGCGTTCCCCACAAATTGCCGACCCCGCCGAACACCACCACCATGAACGAATCAATGATGTAAGCCTGCCCCAGATTCGGCCCCACGTTGGTCAACTGACTGAGCGCGACACCCGCGACACCCGCAATCCCCGAACCCAGACCGAAGGTCAACGCATCAACCCGCGCCGAACGCACCCCCATTGCCCGCGCCATTGCCCGATTCTGCGATACCGCGCGTACCTGCAAGCCCAGATTGGTATTGCGCAATACGAAATACAGCAGCGCAAACACCATCAGGCAAAACAGCACAATGTAGAGGCGGTTGTAGGTCAGCGAGAGCACGCTATTGATTTCCAGCGAACCCGACATCCACGACGGGTTGGACACCGGTACGTTTTGCGGCGAAATCACCGTGCGCACCAGTTGTTGCAGGATCAGGCTGATACCAAAGGTTGCCAGCAAAGTTTCCAGCGGTCGCCCGTACAAATGGCGGATCACGGTGCGCTCGATCAAAATCCCCATTAACCCCGACACGATGAACGCCGCAGGCACTGCCACAAACAGCGAGTAATCAATAAAGTTGGGCATGAGCTGCTGCACGATGTAAGTGGTATACGCCCCCAACATGATCAGCTCGCCATGCGCCATATTGATTACGCCCATCACCCCAAAGGTAATCGCCAAGCCAATCGCCGCCAGCACCAGCACCGAACCGAGGCTCAAGCCGAAAAACAGCGTTTCGACATGCCCGTACAACGCGGCGGTGTCTTCAATACTGCGCAAGGCTTCCTGTGCGGCTTTGGCAACCTCGGCATCGCTATCGGTGGTCATCGTAGTCAAGCGATTGCGTACACCGGGGTGTAAATTGCCTGCGAGTGAAGCAATCGCTGCCAATCGCACAGGCTTTTCTGCGGCATTCAAATCCGCCATTGCCAAGCCGAGTGACAAGGCTTCTTTGACGGCAGAATCCGTTTCTTTTTCCAGCAAGCCGCGTAATTGTCCTGCCATTTCCGGCGTGACCGTTTCCAGCAAACCATTAGCGGATGTGAGGCGTACTGCGGCATCGGGGTGGCTTAAACTGAGTTGTCCAATTGCGCCGCGCACGTATTTGCGCAAACTGTTATTGGTGGGAATTTTGCGCAATTCATCGCCGGTGTTGCCATCCTTGGCGATGACTAGCGTTCCTTGTGCTTTGTCTTGATAGAGCTTGCCATCTAACAAGGCTTGCAAATACGGCACTGCTTCCGGGTCGCCGCTGGCTGCCAACAAATCCACCGCTTCGCGGGTTTTGTCGAAAGAAGCTTCCTGAAACAAGGGCGCGGCTTGGGTGAGGGTTGCGCTTTGCTGCTCAGCTTGTAGCGGTGGGCAAACCCACAACAACACGCTCAATAGCAACAGGCGGGTGAAATCATACGTTTTCAGCATACGTGTACCTGAATACCGTGAAAAAACGGGGCATCTGTCAGAGAGACTGTGGAGGAGAGCAGCGACAGATACCCCTGTGAAAAACAGTTTTCTAAACCTATTTATTCGTACTTCTGCCCAGAGCACTTCTTGGTTTCGGTATTGAAGTTGCCGCAAGGCTTGCCGTCGGTTTCCTTGCCTGTCCAATCCGCGACGATGTTTTTGGAATCCGGCAGGAAGTCAGACCATGCGTCGCCCGGTACTTCTGGGGTTTTGGAAACGACTTCAAATTGACCGTTTTCTTGAATTTCGCCAATCAGCACCGGTTTGGTCAAATGGTGGTTTGGCAGCATTTTCGCCGTGCCGCCTGTGAGGTTCGGGACTTCCTGACCAATCATGGCTTCAGCTACTTTATCGGTGTCGGTGGATTTGGCTTGTTCAACCGCTTTTACCCACATATTGAAGCCGATGACGTGCGCTTCCATTGGGTCGTTGGTGACGCGCTTGTCGTTCTTGGTGTATGCCTTCCACTGCTTGATGAACTCTTTATTGCCGTCGTTTTCGACGCTCATGAAGTAGTTCCATGCCGCCAAGTGACCGACCAGTGGCTTGGTGTCGATACCGGAGAGTTCCTCTTCACCCACGGAGAAGGCGACCACGGGGATGTCTTCCGCAGAAATGCCTTGGTTGCCCAGTTCTTTGTAGAACGGTACGTTGGCATCGCCGTTGATGGTGGAAACCACGGCAGTTTTCTTGCCTTCGCCGCCGAATTTCTTGATGTCAGCCACGATGGACTGCCAGTCGGAATGACCGAACGGGGTGTAGTTGATCATGATGTCTTTTTCATCGACACCTTTGGATTTCAAATACGCTTCCAGAATCTTGTTGGTGGTGCGCGGGTAAACATAGTCCGTACCTGCCAAGACCCAGCGTTTCACTTCGCCTTCTTTCATCAGGTAATCAACCGCTGGAATTGCTTGTTGGTTCGGCGCTGCACCGGTATAGAACACGTTTTTGGAAGACTCTTCACCTTCGTACTGTACAGGGTAGAACAGCAGGCTGTTTTTCTCTTCAAACACCGGCAATACGGATTTGCGGGAAACGGATGTCCAGCAACCGAAGGTCGCCGCTACTTTGTCTTTCTCGATCAGGTCACGCGCTTTTTCCGCAAACAAAGGCCAGTTGGAAGCCGGGTCAACCACCACGGCTTCCAGTTGCTTGCCCAGTACGCCACCTTTTTTGTTTTGCTCATCAATCAACATCAGCATGGTGTCTTTCAGCGTGGTTTCGCTGATCGCCATGGTGCCGGAGAGGGAATGCAATACGCCAACCTTGATGGTGTCATCGGCAGCCATTGCCAAGCTGGATGTACCCAGCGCCGCAGCCATACTCACAACCAACAAAGTTTGTTTGAAAACGTTTTTAAGAAACATTGGGTCACTCCTGAATGATGGATGAAAGGTGTAATCTGTTCAGGAATAAGCACAAAGCGTGCCAGATAGTACGGTCGTTGTATTTGCGCACCAAGCTGATGCAAAAAAACAACGTTTGCACCATTAATGACGTTTGCGAAAACGACGGGCATAAAAAAGGGATGCCGTAGCATCCCTCTTCAAAACCATCAAGTGGAATTTATTTAGTCAGTGGCAAGGTGTAGTTCACCAAAAACTGTGGGTTATCGTCTACTGTGTCATTGTCGACGACAAACTGGCTCACAGCAAAGCCGAGGTTGTCATTATACTGATAGCCGAGCTGAATATGACCAGGGCTGGCACCTTCGTCATACATGTGCTGCCCGTACATGGCGGAGTATTTGTCTTTGGTGTATTTCGCGGTGACATAGCGGTATTCATTGGCATCGTCACCTTCCAGTGCTTCATACAACGTGACGTTTGCAGGGCCTGCGCCAACGGAAACCACGGCATCAACCAGATCACCCGCGCCGATATTGCCTTTGCCAGCATCAGGGTAAACATAAGTCCAGAGGCTTGCATCCACATCCAAAGCGCCTACTTTACCGCCCCAACCAGCGTACAAATCATACTCTGTACCCAAGGTAGCATCGCCGGAAGAACCCCAGATACCTGCATATGCACCAGAACCGTGTTTTACTTTCAGATCACCATAAACAGCCGCATCGCCATCACCCAGATCGTAACCACGCCACAAATACATGTTGGCAACGCCAGCGGAAGCCGAGACTTCTGCACCAGAACCCGCATGTGCAGCGGGTGCAGCCAACACAGCCGCAGACAACATCACCAGAAGACTACTAGCAAGCGTTTTTTTAGTATGCATACAACACCTCAAACGTAATTATAAATAGGAACCAACCACATCACCTTGAAAAGTAACAGGGTATTGGCTGCCAAATCCAAAGCAATATCCATGCCAGCATTAGCCACTGCGAATATTCAGCATCAGATATGTGCACACCAAGCGCATCTCGCACCATTTCGAGGCAGGTAGTCTTTATGCCTGTTCTAGCAACCGCAATTCAAGCAATTTCTAGGTGAATGGCAGCCAATCGCTTGCTTTATTGATCAGATTGGATTATTGCTTTGTGCATTCGTGATTAGCCCAGCGAGAAACGTGATAAATGCCCCCGGAACATGCCCTTGTCGTCCGTAATATCAAAAAACGCTTCGGTGATTTAGCCGTCCTCAATGGCATTTCACTCACAGCCCACAAAGGCGACGTGATTTCCCTATTAGGATCAAGCGGTTCAGGCAAAAGCACCCTGCTACGCTGCATCAATCTGCTCGAAACACCTGATGAAGGCGAGGTCTATGTCACCGGCGAATTGATCGACATGACCCGCGACCGCCAAGGCAAAACCGTTCCCAAAAGCCAGAAACAAGTTGATCACATCCGCACCCGTTTAGGCATGGTCTTCCAAGGCTTCAACCTGTGGAGCCACCGCACCATTTTGGAAAACATTATCGAAGCACCCGTGCATGTCCTCGGCATTCCCAAAGCCGAAGCCAAAGAATACGCCCTCGAATTGCTGCACAAAGTCGGCATTGCCAATAAAGCTGACAGTTACCCCGATCATTTATCCGGCGGACAGCAACAGCGGGTGGCGATTGCGCGAGCACTGGCGATGAAACCCGCCGTGATGCTGTTCGATGAACCGACTTCCGCGCTTGACCCCGAACTAGTCGGCGAAGTATTGCGCGTCATGCGCCAGCTTGCCGACGAAGGCATGACCATGCTGGTCGTCACCCACGAAATGGGCTTTGCCCGCGAAGTATCCTCACAAGTGATCTTTTTGCACCAAGGGCAAATCGAAGAACAGGGCAGCCCCGCACAAGTCTTCAATAACCCGCGTTCGGAACGTTGCCAACAATTTCTCGCCACTCAGCTCAAATAACCCAATAGGAGACAACCATGAAACTACTCACCACCTTACTGTCGAGCGCTGTACTGGCATTGGCTGTTGCCGGGACTGCCCAAGCCGAAGACAAACTGCGTCTCGGTACGGAAGGCGCGTATGCCCCGTTCAACACCGTGGATAAAGACGGTAAGCTGGCAGGTTTTGACATCGACATCGGCAACGCGCTGTGCAAAGCAATGGCAACTGAATGCGAATGGGTGACATCGGATTGGGACGGATTGATTCCGGCGTTGGATGCGAAAAAGTTTGATGCGATTGTTGCCTCCATGTCGATCACGGCGGAACGCAAGGAAAAAATCGACTTCACCAAAAAATATTACACCACCCCGATTCAGTGCATCCGCGCTGTCGGCACGGACGTTGACCCGACCGACACCGCTAAACTCAAAGGCAAAATGGTCGGCGTGCAAAGCGGCGTGGTTGCTGATAATTTCGTGCGCGGCAAATTCAAAGACATCGTGGAAGTCACTGCGTACAAAACCCAAGACGAAGCCAATCTGGATTTGCTCTCTGGGCGCGTGGATTTGGTGTGTGCGGATTCGGTGGTGCTTGCGCCCGTGATCAAGGATGAGAAAAACGCGGGTAAAATCGAATTCGTCGGCGGCGATTTCAAGGACGTTGAATTCGTCGGGGAAGGTGTCGGCATTGGTATCCGCAAAGGTGATACGGCACTCGCGGAGAAGCTGAATAAGGCGATTGCTAAAATCCGTGAAGATGGCACTTACGCCGAGATCAACAAGAAATATTTCGACTTCGACCTGTACGGGGAATAAGCCTTGCTGGATTTACAAGGTTACGGCTGGTTGCTGCTGCAAGGTCTGCAAATGACCGTGCTGGTGGGATTGTGCGCTATGTTCGTGGCAATCCTGTTCGGGTTACTGGGCGCGTGGGGCAAGTTTTCGCACTCACGCTTGGCGAATTGGGCGGCGGATACGTATACCACCGTGGTGCGCGGCGTGCCGGAGCTGATCCTGCTGTTGCTGGTGTATTACGGTGTGCCGAAGCTGATTCAGGATGGCGCGGCGGCGTTGGGGTACGAGTTGCGGCTCGACCTCAACCCGTTTGTGGCGGGCTTTATGACCATTGGCTTTATCTACGGCGCATTTTGCACCGAAGTGCTGCGCGGGGCGTTTTTGTCCGTGCCGCGTGGGCAGATGGAAGCGGCGCGAGCGATTGGCATGAGCAAAACGCTGGCATTCCGGCGGGTGCAATTGCCGCTGGCGATGCGCATGGCGTTGCCGGGGTTGGGCAATGTGTGGATGGTGTTGATCAAAGCCACCGCGCTGATTTCCTTGATTCAGTTGGATGAATTGATGCGTAACGCCAAACTTGCCGCCACCGCCACGCATCAACCGTTTACCTTTTACTTCCTTGCCTCCCTGCTGTTCCTCGCGATTACCTTGGTGTCGATGCTGGTGTTGAAACGTGCCGAAACCTGGGCAAAACGTGGGGTGCGGGTATGAACTGGGAATTGATCGGCGAGAGTTTACCGAAATTACTGGCGGGTACGGGGGTCACTGTGCAACTGACCTTGTTCAGCATTGCGATTGGTTTGCTGTTGGCTGTGCCGCTGGCATTGGCGCGGTTGTCACACAATCCCTTGCTGAAGTATCCGACGGCGGGGTTTGTGTTTTATTTTCGGGGTACGCCGTTACTGGTGCAATTGTTCCTGATTTATTACGGCAGTGGGCAATTCCGTGACGTGCTGAGTGACATGGGTTTGTGGACGTATTTTCGCAATGCGTGGTTTTGCGCGGTGCTGACCCTGACGCTGAATACGGCGGCGTATACGGCGGAAATTTTCCGTGGAGCCATTCAAGCCGTGCCGCGTGGCGAGATTGAGGCGGGCAAGGCGTTCGGCATGTCCGGCTGGTTATTGTTTCGGCGCGTGACTTTGCCGAAAGCGTTCCGCATTGCGTTGCCTGCGTATGGCAATGAGGTGGTGTTTTTGCTGCAAGCCACCTCGTTGGTGAGCGCGATTACGGTGATTGACCTGACGGGGGCGGCGGATTTGATCCGCTCGAAAACCTTTGCGGTGTATGAAATGTATCTCACCGCTGCGGTGTTGTACCTGATCATGACGTATGTGCTGGTGTATGGCTTCCGGCTACTGGAAAAGCGTCTGAATGCTTACCAACACAGGTCGGCTTGAAGTAATCCCCACGCGATCGTCCACATAATGATGCCGATTAGGATGTCGAGGATTTGCCATGTTCTGGGCTTTCGGAAGAGGGGTGAAAGCAGTCTTGCGCCGTAACCTAGCCCGAAAAACCAGATGCCCGATACGCTGACTGCGCCGAGCAGAAACCAATACTTGTCGTGTGAAGGCAATGTGCCAGCAACACTGCCGAGGATGACCACAGTATCGAGGTATACATGCGGATTGAGCAAGGTCATCGCCAGGGTAGTGGTGATCACGGCTGCGAGGCTGGCGGTGTTGGCATTGCTTGCCGCTTCCAAATAGCTGGTGGCTTGATAAGCACTGCGAAAGGCTTTGACGCCGTACCAAAATAAGAATGCAGCCCCCAGCAGCGCAAGGCTGCACGTTGCCGTTGTGCTGGTGTTGATCAGCGTACCTAAGCCTAATACCCCTGCCGACATTAATACGGCATCGCACAGGAAGCAGATCAGCGCGACCCAGAAAATGTGGTGGCGGGCTAAGCCTTGCTTCAGCACGAAGGCGTTTTGTGCGCCGATGGCGACGATTAGACCGCTGGCGATCATCGCGCCTTTTAAAACGGTTTCCAGCATGAGGACATCCAAAACGTGTAGAATAGCTTATCTTAAGCAATAACCTACTGATATATTTTACTTAATGAGTACTAAAGAACCGGACATGAAAGCGGACAAGCGTGCGGAAGACCGAGGCGAATCCATTACCATGATAGAGCCGCTGCTGATTTCTGCAACCTCCCGTTTTCGCCCTGAATTAGCTGATTTGGCTTTGGATCTGACCGCCAAATCCACCGCGCTACGTAAAAGCCTGCCGGAAGGTATTGTGCGGGCATTGTCTGATCTGGTGCGTTCCATGAATTGCTATTACAGCAACCTGATTGAAGGGCATGACACCCACCCGATTGATATTGAACGCGCCCTCAACGAAGACTACAGCGCAGACCCCCAAAAGCGTGATTTGCAACGGGAAGCCAAAGCCCATATCGCGGTTCAGCAATGGATTGACCATGATGGGCTGAAGGGTCGAGCTACCACCCGCGATGGCATTCTGGAAACACATCGCCGCTTTTGTGAACTGCTCCCAGACGAATTATTGTGGGTGGAAAACCCGGATTCTGGCACACGGGAATCGCTCATTCCGGGTGAACTGCGTCAGCGTGATGTCATCGTTGGGCGGCATATCGCCATCAGCCCTGGCGCATTACACCGATTCATGGAACGCTTTCAGGCGGCTTACCGCCATACGGGGAAAGTCGATGCGATTGTTGCAGCCGCCTGCGCCCATCACCGCTTGTTGTGGATGCACCCGTTTCTGGATGGCAATGGTCGAGTGGCGCGGTTGATGTCCTACGCCATGCTGCGGGAAGCACTGGATACCGGTGGCATCTGGTCGGTAGCGCGAGGGCTTGCCAGAAACGAAGCGCAATACAAGCGCCTGTTGGCGCAATGCGATTTACCGCGCCGTAATGATTTGGATGGTCGCGGCAATCTGAGTGAAGAGGCGCTTGCTGAGTTTGCGGTATTTTTTCTTGAAACCTGTATTGATCAAGTCGATTTTATGGAGACGCTGGTCAACCCGCAAGGCTTGCGGGAGCGTATTTTTATCTGGACTGAGGAAGAAATCCGCGCGGGTCGTTTGCCACACAAGTCAGGCATGGTGCTAGAAGCTATTTTGTATCGTGGGGCTGTGCCGCGTGGGGAAATCGCGGGACTGCTCGGTACTGGCGACCGCAATGCACGCCGCGTGACTTCGGCGTTGCTGGAACGGGGCGTGCTTGCTGCGGAATCGACACGCGCACCGCTGCTGTTGAATTTCCCGGCGGCGTTGGCAATGCGGTGGATGCCGGGGTTATTCCCGGAAAGGTAGCTTCATTTGCAATAGGATTTTTCTTATTTCAGAAACTCACCTACTTTTTGCAATAAGAATTTAGTTTCGTCGAGAATATGTACAAATACAATGTCCGGTACATCCATCGTGAGAGTTATGCTACGTCGTTTCCCTGATAACGCTGCAACACCTGCCCAATCTCCTCCAACGCCCGCTCCGCCGCGTGTGGACGGCTCACCGCCTCGCTGATCGAGCCGAAATGCTGTTCCAGACAATCCGTCAGCAACTGGCGGATGGCATCCGTATCCGGCGCATTCGGCAAGCGGCTGGCGAGATACACCCGTTCCAGATCGGCTTCCTTGCGGGCAAAGTAATCTTCCAGTTGCGGCAGCGTCCATTCACCCCGGCGGATCGCCTTCATCTGCTCGGCATCGCGCTGCAAATCCATGTCCTGATGCATCAGCAATTGCTCAACCTCGCCCAGCAAGCGCACCACGTGATAGGCGAATTTCACGTCATAACCGAATTGCTCCGTCAGCGCCTTGCGCTTGCCCTCCGGCTGTTTGGTACGGATTTTGTGCATCTGCCCGTAGGCATAACCCTTGAACTTCGCCCAGCAGCCCTTGTGCAGGAACAATTGCCGCCGCTCGCGCACCAGCTTGCCGATGGGCGAGGCATACAGCACGCAATTTTCCGGCACATACAGGCTGTCGATAATGTTGGGGTTATTGTCAGCCAGCAGGCGGAAATACTTGGCAATCGCAAACACCGTCACGTCATACACCCGCCCCTTGCCACCGAGTGCTGCCGCATCGCGGATATGGTGCTGCTGGTACTGCTCGAATTGCACCGAGTAATTATCAAAGCCCGGAATTTCGCCGCGCAAATGCGGAAACATCATGGTTTTGGGCGGAATCGCAAAGGCGTAGATGTCCATGTCCGAACTGTCGTTGCTGACCCCATACGCCACCGAACCCATGATGACTTCGTACTGCACGGCACTGCTGAGAAAATCCGGCGGGCTGGGCAGGAGCTTTTTTTGTTGGAGTGACTGGATGTGGCTGCTCATGGTTGTTTCATCTTCTCGTTGTTTACTCCACACCAATAATAAGCAAACCACACGCACCGCACAAACTGCGCTAGAATAGCCGCTTTCACCCGTTACTGAAGCCACCCCATGCCGCCCAACGCCAGCCCCCATGCCCCCGTCGCCCTATTCGACCACCCTAAATACTGGGCGGAATGCTACGACACCTCGCCGTATCTCCCCATGAGTCGTGCGGAAATGGACGCGCTGGGCTGGGATTCTTGCGACATTATTATCGTCACGGGCGACGCTTATGTAGACCACCCCTCGTTCGGCATGGCAGTGATCGGGCGGATGCTGGAAGCGCAAGGTTTCCGCGTCGGCATCATTGCGCAACCGGACTGGCATTCCAAAGACCCGTTCATGGCACTGGGCGCACCCAACCTGTTCTTCGGCGTGGCAGCGGGCAATATGGACTCGATGATCAACCGCTACACCGCCGACCGCAAAACGCGCTCTGACGACGTTTACACCCCCGGCGGCATGGCAGGCAAACGCCCCGACCGCGCCACGCTGGTGTACACGCACCGCTGCCGCGAAGCCTACCCCGACGTGCCGATCATTATCGGCGGGATCGAAGCCTCGTTGCGGCGCATTGCGCACTTCGATTACTGGCAGGAAAAAGTCCGCACCTCGATCCTGCTGGATGCCGCCGCCGACCTATTGCTATACGGCAATGCCGAACGCGCCGTGGTCGAAGTCGCGCACCGCATCGCTTCCGGCGAACCCGTTTCCCAAATCACCGACGTGCGCGGCACCGCCTTCGTGCGCCGCGACACCCCGCAGGGCTGGATGGAAATCGACTCCAGTCGCATCGACCAACCGGGCAAAATCGACCGCATTATCAACCCCTACCTCAACACCACCGAGATGAGTGAATGCGAAGTCGAAAAGCGCAATGTGCAATGGTTTGAATACGAAGACCCGCGCAGCAAACGCCCCGACGAACACAAGCTGATCTTCCATCCCCGCGCCCGTTTAGACCGCGACACCACCGTTATCCGCTTGCCGTCTTACGAAAAAGTCAGCAAAGACAAAGCCTTGTATGCCCACGCCAACCGCGTGCTGCACTTGGAAACCAACCCCGGCAACGCCCGCGCTTTGGTGCAAAAACACGGCAATATTGACGTGTGGCTGAATCCGCCACCGATTCCGCTAACCACGCCGGAAATGGATTTCGTGTTCGGGCTACCCTACGCACGCTTGCCGCACCCGTCCTATAACGGCGTAAAAATCCCCGCCTATGACATGATCCGTTTCTCGGTGAATATCATGCGCGGTTGCTTTGGTGGCTGCACCTTCTGTTCGATTACCGAACACGAAGGGCGCATTATCCAAAGCCGTTCCAAAGAATCCATCATCCGCGAAGTTGAGGAAATCCGCGACAAAGTGCCGGGATTTACCGGGGTGATTTCCGACCTTGGCGGCCCCACCGCGAATATGTACCGCCTTGCCTGCAAAGACCCGAAGATCGAAGCCGCGTGCCGCAAACCCGCCTGCGTCTACCCCGATGTGTGCCACAACCTCAATACCGACCACGCTGCCTTGAAGGAATTGTACCGCGAAGCGCGTACCCTGCCCGGTATCAAGAAAATCCTAATCGGTTCAGGGGTGCGCTATGACCTTGCCATCAAAGACCCCGAATACGTCAAAGAATTGGTGACGCACCACGTCGGCGGCTATTTAAAAATCGCACCGGAACACACCGAGTCCGGCCCCCTGTCCAAAATGATGAAACCGGGCATCGGCGCGTATGACGAATTCAAACGCCTGTTCGAGAAATACACCAAGGAAGCAGGCAAAGAACAATATTTGATCCCGTATTTCATCGCCGCCCACCCCGGCACGTCCGACGAAGACATGCTCAACCTCGCGCTGTGGCTGAAGAAAAACGGCTTCCGCGCCGACCAAGTGCAAGCGTTTTACCCCTCACCGATGGCATCCGCCACCACCATGTACCACACCGACAAAAACCCGCTGCACAAAGTCACTTACAAGAGCGAAAAGGTCGCCACCGCCAAATCACCGGAACAGCGCAAGCTGCACAAAGCCTTTTTGCGCTGGCACGACCCGAAGAACTGGCCGCTGCTGCGCAAAGCGATGGCGGAGATGGGGCGGCAGGAACTGATTGGCGATGGCGAAAATCAGTTGATCCCGCATTACAAAGCGGGTGAGGAACAGTTGGTGTATGAGGCGCATCGGCGCAAGAATAAGGGCGGGGAGCATCAGAAGCGGGTGGGGAAGCCTGTGGTGAATGCCAAGCCTGCTGCTGCCAAACCAGCATCTACCAAACCGAATGCGGGTAAGCCGCAGGGGGGGAAGGTGTTGACGCAGCATACGGGGTTGCCGCCGAAGCCCAAGGCTGATTTAAGTGGACGAAAATCAACTACCAATGGGGCAAAACGGCGCGGCAAGTAACATCACCTTAATAACAAGTTGCGCTTATTTTTTGGGAATAATTCCATGTTTTTATTTCCCGCCCTAAAACATCCATGAGTCAGCAAAATAAAGAGTGCAACAATATAAAATAAATCAAATGCCCCGCCGCCACCAAGCTGATTAGGGTCATTAACGGTAATATCCCCCATATTTCCATCAGAATTATCGGGGGGAATGGACGGCTGATAGTTCTTTGCCAAATTGATGGCAGCTTCCGCATTAACTAAGCCATACCCACTATCAAAGTCAAAACCTGTGGATAAGGTGTTTTTAGCTTTGTTGTTTATCTGGATTATATCAATAGCCGTTTCATTAAGAATGTGTTTTATATCGACAGGTTGCAATGCTGGTTTAATTTGCAAGAGTAAGGCGGCAATGCCTGCAACGTGGGGAGCCGCGGCTGATGTGCCAGCAATATTAGGGAAACCATTATTGTCTGTATCTTGCCTGCCAAAAAAAGTAGTATCCACATCATCTGGCGCGGTAATATCAGGTTTATTGTTGGCAACGGGAGTGTTTAACCGTTTGCCGTTAATATCAAACCGTATTGAGCCACCACCCGCCGAAGAATAATACTCAACTAATGCTGGAAATTGACCATACTTAGGCGTATTCATATAATTGCTTGCTCCCACCGTGATAACGGAAGCAGAATCAGCATGACCAAAAATCCCGCTGCTATTGGTGGCATATTCACCAATTATGCCATCAATACTGTTTAATATGATGTATTTCATTAACTGAGGTGAAGCCCCAGATGCCTTGGTAATGACAATATCAAATTCTGTCTCACCTGACCCCATATCATTGAAAAAGTACAAGTCTTCAATAGGGTCTTTGCCGATATTATCAAAGGTTGATGAGGCAAGGATTCGGGTGTGGTTTTTGTTGAAAATAAAAATATCCAGATCACTCTGTGAACCGGGCGAACCACTGATGGAATAGGCGGGAGAATCCCATTGCAGCATGAGATTAAAACCCACGCCTTCAGGAACGGTGATGCGTTGATAAATGTCGCTGCTGCCATCTGGCGCAAAATTATGGGCATTCAATTTTAACACCTTATTGGTGTATTCGTGATAAGCACTTTGGTAAGCATTGCGCCCTTCATTACCCGCTGCGGTCACATAAACAACCCCTGCCTTCACTGCTTTTTGGGTGGCTTGGGTTACGGCATCCTCTTGGAAAAAGTTGGCGGAGATTGCCTTGAAATCATCTACAATAATATCGGCCTTATAATCGGACACCATTTTCAGAATAGCATTCGCAGTGGTGGCAGTGCCATTCTCGCCACTATGGAATAACAGCTTTGCACCCGGCGCAATATCATGCACAATTTGCATCAATGCCCTACCTTCGTCTGTTCTCCCGGTGCAATCAAGCGTATCTGCCATAATAATTACTTGAGGAGGTAAATCTTGAGTGCTTTGGTCTTGTGTAGCCCCGCCAAGGCAATTATAACTATCGGAAATAACCCCTACGGTTATGCCACTACCATCAACCCCAAAAGCGGGACGGGCAATACTGGATTCTGTGGCTATATCACCTTGGGTAGTAATGCTTCCTTGTGAAGTTATTATTTTGCTTAACTTGACCTCATTCGCATCCTCAAGGGCATCCAATTCACCTAACCGTTGAGTAGGCATTTGACCTGAAATAATCCTGCCATTAACTGCCAATGGCTTCATCCCATGCTGGATGAGTAGCGTTAGCAAGGCTTGGGGATCGCCTTTAGCGATGACATCAATAATTACTGCATGGTTTGCCTCTGATAATGAGGATTGCCGTTCAGCATGATTTGTTAATGACAATAATTCATGCCTGATTTTGCTTTGCTTGTCAGTAAGCGTTTTTTGTCTGATCAATGTCGCTGCATTAACATCATCAGCCATAGCACTTTCAGAAAAGAGTGCCAAACCACCTAATGTAGCCATAGCTATCACCAGAAAATAATTCAACTTATTCTTCATTCCACAACCATTTTTGTTGCTGATGCGGCAGGTTTTAATGCTGAGGCGCGGATCAATTCCATTTCGTTTCTGAATTTAGGCGATAACATGACTGCCAAAGGGTGTTGTGCGGGTGTGCCAAACCCTTTTTTACCCAAGATAAATGTTTCGCCTTTCCATTCTTCTAAAAACTCATCCACCGTTAAAATCATGTTGCCACGGCTTGGGTCTGCCAGAAATACCCGGTCTTCCCTGACACCACGGAACACCGCGAAATGTTGGTAATCCTTGGTGCTGACATAGACAACAACAGGCCCCGCCAACTCTTTTAATGCGGATAACTGCAAACGTACACTGGCTGATTGATAACCCAATGAATGGCTTATCTTTTCCAGTTCAAGGAAGGACAAGCCGTGCTCTTCCACAACGGCATATTCTTTGACTGTTAAGGTTTTCTTGATGTAATCGAGCAGTGACTTTTCAGTGACATCATCCTGAAAGTAATATTTCATGACAGTTGCTAACGCTGCCGCACCACAGGAGTAGTCGTATTGCTGCATGACCACACTTTGATCATTAAGCTCTTTCCAGCTTTTAAAATGGTCGCCAGAGGCATTAACGGCATAGCCCATATTGCTAACGATGGGTTCGACCGTACAAGCACTCAAGAAAATAGCCAATAGGATGGGGAGATTGTGCCGCACTTTATAAATCATTGGACATTACGGATAAGCGTTAGCCCCATGCCAACATCGCTTGCGTCATTGGTCAGACCAACATCAAAGCTGGTTTCAAGGCGGGTTTTATCATCTAGCCGATAATCCACTGTTCCACCCAGTGAAATAGGCTCAGAACTTGACCCATTTAACGCCGTTCCACCGTATTTTGTTTCTGTCTGGTATTGCCCTGAGATTCTGCCTGACATACTGATGGAGCGGTTGACGGCAAGACCTGAACCTATGCTGTAGGTGAGTGCTTTTCCCGGTTGGGTGCGAATACCGTCCTGATCATCTGCAAAGGTATGGTTATAACCAACATTTAAAAATACAACGGCAGGATCTATGGATTTGGATACGCCCATACCTACGGAAGCTGTCTTGAAGTTTGAACCTATGGGCAATTCGGTTGAATCATTGGACGTTGATCTTTTATCTATCGGAAAACTAAGGTTTGCAGAAGCGGTTATTGATGGGGAGGTGCTTGATTCAGCTTTCAGCTTGTGCATTGCCCCGACAGAAACATTTCCAACGCCTGAACCATTGCTGCTGACGACACTGTTAATGGTTGCCGTTTCGGATTTATTTTGGATTAGCGCAATTGAAGCATTGACTTCAGTGTCTTGGGTTACACCATAGCCAATACTGAGTGGAATGGAAAAAGACCTGACTTTCCTTTTTCTGAAGTTGATTTGGTTCTCATCTGTGCTGTAATTGAAACCCAATGAAATGTACATATCTTTAGGCTTAAGGAGTATTTCAGATTCGCGCAGGAATAGCAGGTGGCTTTTGGCATTCTTATTTTTCTTGCCTATGGTTGATGATTCTAAACCATCTTCAGCAGATACCGACATAACATCAAAGGCAATGGCTAAAAAAATGAAGAACTTTAAGCAATTTCTAAAAGAAAGCATGAACAAATACCAGCATAGTTGAATACCAAGATTAGCGGCAATATTTTATAACATAATCTTGCTCTTCAAAAATATCTGAAGAGCAAGAGAGAGTCGAACTATTTACCGAGAAGCGTAATAACCAAAGTACGGCCCATAGGTAACAAGATACGTGCCTGGAGGAGCATACGTATTTGCTAGAGTTGGCTTCTTGCTTGAATAAAACAAGTCACTGCAAGAGCCTGACCATTTAAAACAATAACGGTATTCACCTCTGACTTTTGCAGATTCTGCATTAGATAACTCCTGAGCCTCACCAGAAGAAATAGACGACAATATATCAGGAGTTCCCGTATCGGCAAACAAAGATGATGAAATAAATACCAAGGATGCCATTGCTAACGATACTTTTAATTTCACAAAAAATTCTCCACGTTAAAGTTAATTTCGCGATTTAATCAAGATAAAGAATCGCACTTCTTGCCATCAAAATACCAATTAAGAATTGATAACAAAACCTTTCAAATCCTCAAAGAAAAAGCATCCATGCCCCATGATTATGAGGAAAAATCAAATAACTATCCCTTAAAAGAAATGCTTGTATGCAGCTTATAAGAAAGAATCAAAAGCGGAATACTAAATATTAGCGCAGAAATTAATACACTTCCTCCATCAAATCCAACATAAGTAATTATATAAGCATCTATCAATAGAGTTTTAAATGCTTCAACGCCAATAACAATAGCAGCAGTAATTCTCGACCACGAAGCTAAACTTAACAATCCAAAAAAAGCAATTATTGCCAATATAGTGATAATAATTGGCAAGCTCACATTATACCAAGAACTATTATCTGGGACGCCTTTAAGTATAAGCAAATTGTTCAGCAATACATAAGCCAAGCCCAAATAAGCCCAATTAATAATATTTGGTTTCATTTAAATCTCCATAAATAAAAAGATGCATGAATAAATTTAACCGATGAACAATTCGTTTCATTTAATTGATCAGTTTTGACAAACAAATATCTGGACAGAATCTTGGGAAACTGAGTTTCGTATGTCTGGAGTATCCGCATAACTAGTGGCAGAAGATAAAAGCAATAATGCAACAACACTTGAAGCAAATTTCATAAGGTAAAACTCCTTGTATTGATTAGAACATGTTGATAATAATCATAGATCACTAGTAAGCGATTAATTTCTTCTTGTGCAGATATGCAGCATAGATTAACTGATTACAGAGAAAAGGTCTCCTATCAGAATTGATAGTTTTTATCCTACACAGCATCTTTAGAGATCAACGCCTTCTATTCTCAGACAGAAGCTGATGCCCATATTTAAATGCCGTCATCAGCACTTTGTTTACGCTGAGATTGACGATGCCATCCCGAAACAGATAACGAATCTATTTCAATAGATATACCATCGGCAATTGAAAATTCGGTTTTCATATTTTGACGACTCTAACATTATCAGTCATCAGGCTGCTTAATTCTTGGTGATATTCGCCGATGTCACGGAAGAAATTTAGGGTGGCATTCTTAAATTTCGGAAAGGTCTCGTAGTAAGTGCCGTACACCACCTTACGTTTGAAAAATCCCCATAAGCGTTCAATCAAGTTGAGATTCGGCGAGTAAGGTGGCAAAAAATGTATCTGAATACGGCAGTTTTCTGTTGCCAGATACGCTTGCACTAGTTTTGAGCGATAGTACCGTGCATTATCCGCGATGATGTGGATTTTCCCCTCAGGTTGAGCAGCTTCGAGGTCTTCCAGTAAACGGATGGCGGCTTGAGCATTGATGGTCTCTTCCGTGCGGATGAGGGGACGTAACTGCTTGAAAGAAAACACACCATTGATATTCAGGCGTTGCCGCCCCGTGTTAGAACGTAAGTTATAATCTTTGCCTTTGAGTATCCAGCCATAGCCTGCTTGAGTGTTGTGTTGAGGGTGCATTGCATCCATAAAATACACGTCATCCTGCTCGCCAAGATTCGTTTTGAGCGTTTCCCAATGGGCAATGAATTGGGTTTGGGCGGCAGCATCGGCTTTACCCGGCACGACTTTGGGTTTCTTATGGGAAAATCCCAAGCGTCCCAGTAGGGCTGACACGCTGCGCACCGCATAAGTCACTTGAAACTGTTGCTGGATATACTGCCCGACCGCTTTACCAGTGCTATGCAACGTTTCCGTCACATGCTGTTTGAGGGTTACTTGTTGCCCCACGCTCAGGTACGGTTGGCTACCGCCCACTTTCCAATGCAACAGTTGTGTTTGACCACCCGCTTGGTACAGGTGAAACCAGTTGCGCACCGTATCTTCATCTACTAACAGCGCTTCGGAGACTGTTTTGGCTGTCCAACCGCTGCCCAGTAAGTAAACCGCTTTGAGCCTATCGGCTAGGCGTTTTTCCTTCATTTTACGGTGAGCTTGGCGAAGCGTTGCCAATTCTGCAACGGAAAGTGTGTAATCCAACATCGGTAACATCCTTGAGCGTTATTGAGGATGGGGGGAGTGTAACTTTACCGAATTTTCATTTACCACTGGTATACATCAAGTCTGACGATATAGTAACATTATCCCTATTCGCTTTAGCTTTCCGCAGCCATTCAGATGCAATTTTGTCATCTTTAGCTACCCCTAATCCTTTTGAGTATATCGTAGCCAATCCTAGCTGGGACATTCCATCATTTTTCTCTGCACCTTTTTCAAACCAATAACGTGCTTTTGAGAAATCCTGCACATGATTTTGAGCACCCTTCACAGGAATCTTGTCACTTAGATACAAGTTGCCCAATGTTGATTGTGCTAAGACATCACCTTTTTCCGCAGATTTTGTGAGCCAACTCATGCCCTGTTTGTAATCCTCCTCAACCATCCCTGTCCCCATATACCCCATCCCCAATTCAAACATTGCGCCAGCATCCCCCTGAGCAGCAGCCGTCTTTACTTGATTAATATCTTGAGAATCAAACTTATAGTCCCTAACAATTAACCCATCATCTGAGCAAGCATACAACATTAATGCAATCATCATGGTAAATAATACTTTCATATTTGACTTCCTTACTCTGCTCAAAAATAATTATCAAAAGATTAGAGTAGACACCTAGGTGCAAGGCTATAGCACCTAGGTACTCTCATATCATTCTACCGTGCTACATAATATTTTGGCCCATTATTCGTTACCGTTCTAAGGTAGGTCCGGGTTGCTATGCTGTTGGCATAATTGCTCACTTTGCTATAATACCGAGTCTCCCCGCACGCCCATCCACTGGATTGCCTGATGCACTGCCAATACCCACCTCTGGCACTAGCAGCATCATCTTTTGCCATAACCTGAACAGAATCTTGCGAAACCGAACCCAATATGTCTGGGGTATCCGCGTAACTAGCAGCAGAAGACAACAGCAGTAATGCTGCAACACTTGAAACAAACTTCATAAGGTAAAACTCCTTTATTGATTGAGATATGTTGATAAGAAATCACTAGCCCATCTATAAGCGATTAATCTTGTCGCGTATACATATGTAGCACACCTTAACTGATTATCGAGAAAAGGTCTCCTATCAGAATTGATAGTTTTTATCCTACACAGCATCTTTAGAGACCAAAGCCTTCTATTCTCAGACAGAAGCTGATTCCTATATTTAATTGACAATCCGCCAAATAGCACTAGAATTACAGGATATGAATAGTGCCATTTCTTCCCACTTCTACGAGCAAGTGCTACGACTAAGCAAATGCACCGATACCCAGCAAATCCAAGCCGTGTGCGGGGAGTATTTGTGTTCCCTTGGCGGGCGCTACTATAAATACCAGTGGCTTCCCCCTACACTTATCACATCCTCCAAACAGATTGAATTTCTAACCTGCCCTGATCTATGGCTTGAGCGTTACGCTTGCCAAGGTTTCGGGGAAAACGATCCCAAAATCCGCTACTGCAACGAACACCGACATCCGACAAGCTGGAATGCTGATACCATTGGAAAAAAAATCACCAGCCAACATATTCCCCAACAAGATCAACTGTTTTGGCAAGATACACTGGACATGGGGCTAGGGGATGGCGTAACCATTCCTATCCGTGGAATGGGCGGTACTAAAAGTATGTTGTGTATTGCTTACGAAGGTGCTTATGTAGAGGATGAACTTGCGCCTATCCCATTGTTGGAAGCATGGGCAACGCACGTCCACACGCATATCGAACGCCTTTACACTGCCCAACAGCTAAACAACCCCTTGAGCCAGCGCGAACAAGAAGTGTTGAAATGGACTGCCCTCGGCAAAACCAGTGATGATATTGCGGACATCCTGAAGCTTTCCCGCAACACCATTTTGTTTCACCTTAACAGCCTGCGCCGTAAACTCAATGTAGCCAATAAACACCACTTGATTGCCAAGGCTTTCGCGTTGCATTTGCTGAACTTTTAACATTACTGTACCGCCTTGCGGATATGTGCGGCAAAGGCATCTGCTGCCAAAAAACCAACCTGACGGCTGCCAATACGCTCCTCACTATTACTACCAAAAAATAGCGTGGCTGGTGGCCCCACTACCTTAAACTGGCGCATCATCGCCTTATCATCTGCCGTATTGTGGGTAACATCCGCTTTCAACAATACCACGCCCTGCAAAGCTGCTTGTACCGCAGCATCAGGGAAAGTATTCGCTTCCATCTCCTTGCAACTGGTACACCAGTCGGCATAGAAATCCAACATGACAGGCTTACCGTTAGCCCCTTGCAATGCCTGTTGTAACGCATCGAGATTAGCAACCGTCTGGAAAGCGAGCGTAGGGCTTGCCTGCGTATGCCCCAATCCCAAGCCTTTCAAGGGATGCAAAATGCTGGCATGTCCGCTGCCGATGGCACTGCCTGCCACCAATAAACTGCCCTGCAACAGCAGCAAAATTCCGATACCTTTCCAGAATTTGCGCCAACCACCGCCACCTTCTGGCAAATGGCTGAATACGCCCATGTAAACAGATGACACCACCAATAACGCCGCCCATAACAACAAGGTGGCGGACGCAGGCAATACCCGTTCCAACAACCAAATAGCCACAGCCAGCAACAGCACCCCGAACGCGGCACGAACAGTTTCCATCCATCCCCCTGCTTTCGGCAACCATTTACCGGCTGACGTACCGATCAGCAATAACGGAATGCCCATCCCCAAGCTCAAGGCAAATAACGCAGCGCCACCCAGTACCGCATCCCCACTTTGCCCGATATAAACCAATGCCCCCGCCAATGGCGCAGCGACACACGGCCCCACAATCAAGGCTGATAACGCGCCCATCAAGGCAACGCCCAACAATGAACCACCCGCCTGCTGATTGCTGATGGTGGTCAAGCGTGATTGGATACCGGCTGGCATCTGCAACTCGTAAAAACCAAACATGGACAATGCCAACAACACAAAAATCCCGCTAAATACGCCCAGCACCCACGGGTTCTGAAAAGTGGCTTGCAGATTTTGCCCAAACAAACCCGCCATGACTCCCGCTAAGGTGTATGTCAACGCCATCGCCAATACATACGTCAAGGACAATAAAAATGCCTTACGTGGGGTTAAATCCTGTTGTCCCACGATGATACCGGAGAGGATCGGGATCATCGGGAACACACAGGGGGTAAAAGCCAATAACAGCCCAAAACCCAAAAAACTTAACAACGTCAGCATCACATTACCTTGCGCCAACGTGGATGCAATCCGGTCTTGCTCGGAAATATCAACAGGGGCGGCATCCGGCACAGGTACTTCAGTCAGGGTGAACGCATCCTTGGGTTGTCCCGCCTGTATTGCGGGTAACGCCACCTTGAAGCCTTTGGTTTCCGGTGGATAGCACACCAGCCCTTCAGCACACCCTTGCCAGCCGATTTCCAGTAACAATTCTGCTGGTTGATTAAGATCAGCCCGTTTGAGTGGGATACGTATATCCGCCTGCCCATACACGGCTTTTACCTCACCAAAAAAATTATCCTGTTTGATTTGCCCTACGGGAAGTTCCACATTCCCCGCCGTCACGCCGTTAGTTTGTGGCAAGCGCACCACCCATTTATCCCGATACAAATAATGCTTAGGGGCAATTGCCCAATGCAAATGCAATGCCTCACCATCATAACGCGGCGCGGCGAAAGTAAATGCCTGTTCCGGTGGTAATGCGCCACCCGTGCCGTTGGATTCATCCACCCCCTGAATATCCGCATTGCCAATGGGAATCTGCCCATCAGCCGCTTGCAACGGATAGCTCAAACAAAGCAATATCGCCAACCAGCCTACTAAAATAGTGACCACCTGTTTTAATCTGGAAAACATAGTATTACTCCGCAATATCAATGTTGATGCCCTTATCCAGCAATTCATTTTGTCGTTCTGCTAAATAATCATTATACGTTTTAAAGTGGGTGTAATAGTTGCCACTGACATAACGAAATACTTCTTTGAAATGAAAGCTAAACAACAAACCATCAATACGGGTGACTTCTTTACCTTGATTAAACAGGATAATGCCGGGGCGATAAGTTAGCCCCAATTTTGTTGCCCAGTCTTTAGCGGTGGTTTTGTTGCCTTCATTGTCGGTAATGGCAGTCGTTGACCTCGCATCCAACCTCACCACAGTGAATGCTTTCAATTCCTTTTGTACATCATCACGGCTCAATAACTTATCGTGCAAGTTAGCGCATTCATCACATCCACTATCTTCAAAAATCACCGCCAATGGGGTTTTAATAGTGGAAAAATCGGATAATGGCTTAAACAGCGAATTATCCCTTAACGTATAAACACTTTTTTCAATGTGTTGATCAAGATAGGCTTCCAATGTGGTATTCTTATAAGCTGCATCATTAACATATTTTAGAATATGCTCAAATTTTGTTGGTGAGCGGTAGCCATTTAATCGTGCTACGGCATTGTTGTTGCCATCAAGAAATAAAATGGTGGGTGTGTATTGCACTTTTAACTGTTGCGATAGTGCTTTTTCAGTAAATGATTGATCTTTACTAAACGCCACCTCACGATCGCCTTTGGTGTTAATGGCGATGACATCAAAATGTGTTTGAATAAAATCTTTTAGCTGTGGCTTGGAAAAACTCTCTTTCAGCATTTTATCGCAGTACGGGCATTCATTGAGATGAAAAAACAGCATGACGTGTTTTTTGCTGTCGCTGGCTTCTTTAACATCATTTTGAATATCCAAAAAACTTTCTTTAAACCAATCAGGCATGGAGTGTTCAATGCCCCCCGTAATCGCGCCGCGTTTCTGAGGTTGGTTATCGGCTTGCGTCGTTCCACATAAAAAGCAGACCATTAAGAAAAAGCCAATGGTACGAAAATAGCTAAAATACGTTTTCATTCAATTACTCCCCTTCAACTTATATGGCTTAACATGACTTGCTCTGTTACTTCACCCGTCAAATGATGTGCTTTTCCTTCTCTATCAAAAATAATCAGTTCAGGAAGGTATTGGACATTTAAATGACGAGTCAGCTCTGGTTCTCTGTCCACATTGACTTTAAAAGCGGTGCAAATATCCGCCTTTTGATTCAGGACACTTTTAACGGTCACTTCGTTGGCGCGACATGAACTACACCAAGGTGCCCAAAAGCGTACAATGACAAACTGTCCAATATTTTTATTGATAACATCAATGGCATCAATTCCAGATAACATCTGTTCTCTGTTATTAGCATCCATCATGGGTGTGTCCTAACAACTGCTCAGTATTTTTATATGCCTTCACTGCACCAACTAATACATGATCGGGAATAGTGATTTCATACTTTGCACTATCCCGTGTGCGTAAACAGTCCAATATATTTTCAAGTGAGATCATTTTCATAAAGGGACAAAGTGAACATGTTCCTATAAATTTTTTGCCCGGATACCTTGTTCTTAATTGGTCTGATAATCCACACTCCGTTACCATGAAAAAACTGTTAACTTCGGGGTGATCGGCAACATATTTCATCATGGCGTTAGTTCCACCTGTCAATTCGCCATGAACATATAAATCTGGGTTTACTTCTGAATGGAATAATACATGAGCGTCAGGATGTTGCTTTCTAAAGTTAACGACTTGTTCTATGGTATAATTGTCATGCACGACACATGTTCCTTCCCACCCTATAATTTCCTTATCTGGAAAGTCAGCAGCCAATGACTGCGCCATTGAATGATCTGGATAAAATAATATTTGTTTGGCTGGTAAAGTGCCAATAACATCCCGTACATTTGCAGAAGTGACAACGAAATCTGATACGGCTTTTACCTCAGCACTGGTAGTCACATAAGCAACCGCCGGAGCATTGGGATATTTAGCTTTTAACCCAGCAACATCTTCGGCAGTAATGCTATCTGCAACTGAACAGCCTGCTTGTTTTTCCGAGCATAAGACTTTTTTGTCTGGACAGGCAATCTTGACGCATTCCGCAAGAGAAACAACACTGCACATAAGAATCACATTGGAATTTGAACTCTCAGCCCGTCGAATAAGACCGAGTGCGTCTTCAGCATAATCAGCAATGGCAAAAGTAATGTCTGGAGTCATGTAATGATGGGCAAGAGCCATGACTCCATCTATTTGTTTTAATATATTAATTTCTTCCGTGAGTGGCGCAATGGTAGCACAATCTTCCATTTGATAGCCTGCATTGGCAAGAAGAGCATACAACCTCTCAGTTTCTTGCTTAGATACATTCAAATCAGACTCAATCCTATGTTCCATAATCCAATCCTTTGATATTCCAACACCCCTAAGACACTAACAAGAAATCTATGCAGTGTCTCCTATCAGAATTGATAGTTTTGCGCATTACCGAGGTGCCGTAGTTCACCTACCAAGACCCGCACAGCAAATGCCCCAGCGAAACACTGATCTAGCTAGACTTAATTGCACCAATATATACACCAAATAAAGTAATAATAGCTCCGATTAATGTCACGAGAGTAATACCTTCACCTAAAACAATAAAAGCAAAAATTGATGCGAAAACAGGTTCAGTTAATTCAATAATCTGAACCTTTGCAGGTGAAATATACGTGACAGATTTTGTGGTGCAAAAAAAACCAAGAATACTTGGAAAAATAGCCAAGCCCATAATAGCAAAGATAATTTCCTTAGTAAAAAAATCGTTTATGGGAAAGGGAGTGCCATAAGCGGGTATGGATAAAAAAACCCCTCCCCAAAAAAGAAGTTTAAAAGTTGTTAACATGCCTCCTTCTATGTTATTGCTTTTTAGCAATACCGTAAATAATCCATAGCCACATCCCGCCAACAAAGCATTGATTGATCCGATAAATGTAATGTTTTCATTAAGACCAAGAATTATTGATATGCCAATAGCCGCGAAAAAAAATCCAATCAATTGACGA
Source organism: Thiothrix subterranea (assembly GCF_016772315.1). NCBI lineage: Bacteria > Pseudomonadati > Pseudomonadota > Gammaproteobacteria > Thiotrichales > Thiotrichaceae > Thiothrix > Thiothrix subterranea. The sequence goes on from NZ_CP053482.1 coordinate 1,695,436, forward strand.
CTACCCAATGAATCCTTCAGTATTAATTTGGTGAACAATATTGCCGAAAATGTACTACATGACATCAGAATAACAGTGACATTGGCAGCACTCATTGTTTCGTAGGCATGTGTTTCAAAAAAAAACAAACAAAATATTCCGAAAAAAGCGGGTAGAATAAAATTAGTTCCAAATATATTCTTTTTTAATTCCAACTTATTAATTGCCATAAAAAATATTAATATAATTGAAGCGCCAAGTATCGTTTTCAGCAGTGCAATCCATGATGGCGATAGGCTTTTATAGATCAAAAATTTTGAGAAAACTCCAATTGTTCCATTGAGTGCCGCAGCACATAGAGCAAAAAAAATTCCTTTTTGAGTATTTGAAATAACTTTCATTAATTAAAAACCGCCAAGTCAGATTTAACGCCATTATCCATAATCAAATCCTTTGATTTTCTAACACTACTTAACAGTAACAAAGAATTGGCACAGCGTCTTCTATCAGAATTGATAGTTTTTAGACGTTGCCTTATGCCTCAACACCACCGAGATGAGCGAATGCGAAGTCGAAAAACGCAATGTGCAATGGTTTGAATACGAAGACCCGCGCAGCAAACGCCCCGACGAACACAAGCTGATCTTCCACCCCCGCGCCCGTTTAGATCGCGACACCACCGTGATCCGCCTGCCGTCTTACGAAAAAGTCAGCAAAGACAAAGCCTTGTACGCCCACGCCAACCGCGTGCTGCACTTGGAAACCAACCCCGGCAACGCCCGCGCCTTGGTGCAAAAACACGGCAACATCGACGTGTGGCTGAACCCGCCACCGATTCCGCTGACCACGCCGGAAATGGATTTCGTGTTCGGGCTGCCCTACGCTCGCTTGCCACACCCGTCCTATAACGGCGTAAAAATCCCCGCGTATGACATGATCCGTTTCTCGGTGAATATCATGCGCGGCTGCTTTGGCGGCTGCACCTTCTGTTCGATTACCGAACACGAAGGGCGCATTATCCAAAGCCGTTCCAAAGAATCCATCATCCGCGAAGTCGAGGAAATCCGCGACAAAGTGCCGGGATTTACCGGGGTAATTTCCGACCTTGGCGGCCCCACCGCGAATATGTACCGCCTCGCCTGCAAAGACCCGAAGATAGAAGCCGCGTGCCGCAAACCCGCGTGCGTTTACCCCGATGTGTGCCACAACCTCAACACCGACCACGCCGCCTTGAAGGAATTGTACCGCGAAGCGCGTACCTTGCCCGGTATCAAAAAAATCCTGATCGGTTCAGGGGTGCGCTATGATCTTGCCATCAAAGATCCCGAATACGTCAAAGAATTGGTGACGCACCACGTCGGCGGCTATTTAAAAATCGCGCCGGAACACACCGAGTCCGGTCCCCTGTCCAAAATGATGAAACCGGGCATTGGCGCGTATGATGAATTCAAACGCCTGTTCGAGAAATACACCAAGGAAGCAGGCAAAGAACAATATTTGATCCCGTATTTCATCGCCGCCCACCCCGGCACGTCCGACGAAGACATGCTCAACCTCGCGCTGTGGCTGAAGAAAAACGGCTTCCGCGCTGACCAAGTGCAAGCGTTTTACCCCTCACCGATGGCATCCGCCACCACCATGTACCACACCGACAAAAACCCGCTGCACAAAGTTACCTACAAAAGCGAAAAGGTCGCCACCGCAAAATCACCGGAACAGCGCAAACTGCACAAAGCGTTTTTGCGCTGGCACGACCCCAAGAACTGGCCGTTGCTGCGCAAAGCGATGGCGGAGATGGGGCGGCAGGAACTGATTGGCGATGGCGAAAACCAGTTGATCCCGCATTACAAGGCGGGTGAGGAACAGTTGGTGTATGAGGCGCATCGGCGGAAGAATAAGGGCGGGGAGCATCAAAAGCGGGTGGGGAAGCCTGCGCAAACGGCAGCGAGTAAACCGAATGCGAAGCCGCAGGGTGGGAAGGTATTGACGCAGCATACGGGGTTGCCGCCGAAGCCACAAAATACACCCAATAAATCCACGCCGCCGCACAGCAAACGGCGTAGCAAGTAAGCCTATCGGCTCGTGCGTGGTGCTGCATTTCTCAAAAACATATCACCCCCAACAATATACTTCTCGAAATAATCGGTATTGTCGGGGTTAGCCCCATAAGCACTGCCAAAATCCGTCAGTGTCAATTTGGGGACATTCAGCATCTTTGCATCCTGTGTACCTTCGCAGGGCGGTTTTGGCTCGTAGTCACAACGACCTGCATCCTGCTTACGGTAAACATGGTTGGCAAGGTCAAACATAAAGGTACTGCCACGGGTGCTTGAACCGTACCCGAAGCTGTATTCCTGCAACACAAACTCACCGTTGATGAAGCGGAAGCGGTAACTGTTTTGGTTATCGCTGCCTCCCATTGGGGTGTACTTGTTGTTGGTGATGCGCAAATCGCCGCTATCGGTGAGCATTGCCGACATGAGCCACGGTATTTCACCACTAGGGTCAAAGCTGCTGGTTGCCACCCGCTGGAATGTTCCACTGGGCTGACTCAGGTGAACACTGAAACTGCCGCTTGTCACCCAATCCGGCACACCGTCGCGGTTGAAATCGTAACCAAAGGCAAACTTTGCATTGGTAGGGGAGATATTGAGGGATTGGGGCGGGTTGCCTTTGATCGGTTTTTGTCCGGTTAATGCGGCGGTTGAGGTGTCTGCCTTTATCGGCGTGCTGGCATTGCAGCCTGTCAACAACACCAAGCTGACAATCAAACTCAGCGTAGAAATTCCCCGTGAACAGATGTCTTGCATTCAATAGCTCCTTATTTACACTGTAATGTTAATTTAGTACGAATTTAGTAATGTTACATTTTCTTCATAAAATTGACTTGAAAAAAAACCCCTCAATGGTCTATAGTGACTGACCAACGGATGTCCAACACCCTTGAAACATCATCGGGCAACCACACAATAACGACCAAAGGAGCAGATTATGGTTGACGAAACCATCAGAACGCATACTTCTTACGCACATTGCGCCCGTATGTTGAAAAAGGCAAATGAAGACTTGCAGAATGTTAAAAAATACCTTGACCCAGCATCGCCCAACAATTATGAAACTTATCTTAACAATCTGAGAAAACTCAAGGCTTCATCCACACCCCTGTAGGTATTGATGCCAAGATCGCCACGGCTGAAACCCAACTCGCCACTTTCAAACAAACAGAGCTGGATGCCCGCGCCTTGGTTGGTAAATATCTGCCTCAGTTACAAGCCTTGGAGAGCAGCGAAAATTTCTGGGAAGCCCCAGCAGGTAAATACGACGAATACATGTACATCCTTGAGGAGGAAACCTGTACCTCTACCCGCACCAATTGGCAAACCGTTGCCGCAGCCTGTCAGTCGGGCAAGTGGGGAATGCCGTTACCCGCCCTGCCAGCAGGTGAACCGACCTTCACTTTTTCCAATCGTGCCATCAGCTACACCGGAGTCAAACAAACTGATGCGGTGCGTATCTGGAATCACAATGTCACGTTGAATAACCTACAAATCACCGATCCACGCAGCTACACTGAAGCCCATCGTGACGGTATCCAGCTTATTCCTCCGCCTAAATACGAGGACAAAATAGGTACGGATGGCAAAACGACCAAAATTAAATTGGCTGACCAGATGGTAGGCACAATTCTCGAAAACCCAACGGTCAACCAATGCAAAGTCCACGCACCAACGGGGCCGTTACAGGGCATATTCATGAGCGATGGTTTATGCCGCAATGCCACTATCACTAACAATGATATTACCATACAAGGCGCACATGCCATTTCGTTGGCGGGTGTCTTGTCCGGCAACATCACGGGGAACACCCTGCATGAAGTGGCTGTGCCTGAGCCTATTCCGCCAGCCAAGAAGCAAGCCCAATTACCACCCCGCATCCGTCTATTCCCGCTGCGAATTGGCGGCAACATGGCAGATGATGGCGTGGTCTGTATTTTTAGCTTTGCCGCAGGCAACAGCGTCAGCTATGGGAATGTGGTAGATAGCGGTAATAAGGTCATCCGGTTGGGTGGTGGCGTTGAAGCCATAAAGGTGGAGGACTTGCGCAAAGAACTGCCACTAGAGTTTAGCAAAATGGGCGTTGGCTTGACCGACTTTAACTACGACGGGTATTTTGAGGCATGTAGCCGTTGGACGTTGCGGGATTTCATTAGCAGGGACAAGTGGGGGTATGACCAGATGGTGGCGTGGGTCAATTTGCGTTATCAGGAATATTCCAGTGGGCAACGGATACCACCTGATAGCCCGTTGCCTGCTCCTAGCCCTGAACAGCAAGACCCCAAAGCGTTTGGTGTACGGGATATGTTGTTAAAGGCAAAAACGGCTTTGCAAGGTAATGCTGCCGTCTTTCTCGACACTAGGTTGGCAGACTTGCAGGAAACCGCCATACGCAGCTTTACGATGAAGCGTATTGCCATCAAGCACGGTAAGGTTGTGCCGTTGTATGACCTTGGCGGATACAATGCGCGGCGTGAGGCAATGCTCAAATGGCTGGTCGAGTCGGGGGATTTGGCGAATCTTGTGCCCAACCCGAATCCTGAGACAGGTGGGCAAGGTTCAACGGGTGTGATTAACGTGGTGATTACGGACATTGACACCCAGCAGCCTGTTGCAGGGGAAAAATACATCCTGACACTGGATACTGATCCTACCAAAAACTATTCCGGCACAACGGGGGCTGACGGCAGTGTTTCAATGAAAGATGTGCCAATGGGCAGCTACACATTACGCTTCGACGACCCAACCATTGTTATTACCACCCAAACCCCATAAGCAAGGAAACCATCATGGCGTTACTAACAGAAAATAATGGATCATCCTGTACAGTGGATTGCGTATCTGCTAACCAACAGGTTGGTAGTCCCCAACAGGTTTGGATAAAAAAAATCCCTGACCTTGATACGATGTGGCATGGAACACCTATCCGCTGGGTCATGATGGAAGCGGCGGGTAAGAACTACAATGTTCCCGTTTATGACATTCAAGTTTATGGAGAAGGTCTTGCCTCTTCCACCAATGGATATGACATGATCGCCCTTGACCATCCCGGCGCACAAGCATATTTGGTGGCGGTCAATCCTTCAAAACCAATGCGCCTTAATGAAATTCCTGATGCAATGGATAAAATGGGTTGGAAAATTGCAGCGCAAACCATGCGCCATTGGTTTTCAATAAAACCTGCATGGCCAACGCCACCTGATGACATGCCAATTCTGATTAAAACGGGGGAAATTGATTCATTAACACTAAAGTCTAGTCAGTACAATGACCAAATCATCAAAATGGATTGGGTATTGCAGTTTCCAAGAGTTGTGGATGCTTTTGAAGATCTTTACAACAATTGGATGTCTGATGCGGGAAAAGCTGAGCTTAAAAAACAACTCTTGAAAGCAGGTTGGCAACCGAATAGTTCTGCCCCATTTAGATTGGGACAGAATATTAGTACAGCACGGGAACTAAATTCTATTTGTCAAGTTAATTTTCGCGGCTTTGGAAGCAAATTAGACACATTAGATGATCTTTATGGTGCATTGGGAATTGCCAATTTTTATCTAGCAGTTACTGGTTCAGTCCTATGGTCTTCAGCAACATCTGCCGCCTTTGATGTTGAACGAATCGGCATTTATGTAAAAGATACATTTGACTTTAACAGTGGCATGTTTGAAAAAATTGTTCCGCTTGGCATTTGGAATCACGAGCGTTGCTTGTCCAAAATTGAATCAATTGACTATGCTGCTACTCCAGTAATTCTACCAATGCCATCCCCCGTTACAAGAAGCTTGAAATACCCTGGTTTTATTCCTATCTACAATCGTCATTTTAGGGACTGGCAGGCAACAACAGGTACAGGTGGAGATTTCGTCGTTTACTCTGATGTTATGTGGATGCCCGTAAATGTTGCACCGGTACAATTACCATGACCACATGGTTTTACCAACACAGATCTATATTATTTTTTTTAATGGCGACCTTTTTGTTTATAATATTATCTATGTCATTGTGGCAAAATGGAGGACGATGGTTATCATCATATGGAATGGAAAAAATTAGTCCTAAAGGTTATTACCGCCTAGTTACCCGAATACATCCTATAGATGAATATGGTTACGTATATTTGTATAATAACCAGACAAATGAACTGCTTGCCACAAGTGAGGAGTATATGATAGCCGATAATTCACGGGTTACTTGGGTAAGTGAGTGTCAAGGAAAACCCTCTATAGATGTAGGAATGAATATATGTTTCCAGATTACGCCAGAGCCAGCGCAACCTTGCTGTAAAGCAGGGCAAGCCATGATTCCGCTACAAGCAAAAGCTATTTATATAAAAAATTGATAACAGGCGGCATCGAAGCCTCGTTGCGGCGCATTGCACACTTCGATTACTGGCAGGAAAAAGTCCGCACCTCGATCCTGCTGGATGCCGCCGCTGACCTGTTGCTGTACGGCAATGCCGAACGCGCCGTGGTCGAAGTCGCGCACCGCCTTGCCTCCGGCGAACCCGTTTCCAGCATCACCGACGTGCGCGGCACCGCCTTCATCCGCCGCGACACCCCGCAGGGCTGGATGGAAATAGACTCCAGCCGTATCGACCAACCAGGCAAAATCGACCGCATTATCAACCCCTACCTCAACACCACCGAGATGAGCGAATGCGAAGTCGAAAAGCGCAACGTGCAATGGTTTGAATACGAAGACCCGCGCAGCAAACGCCCCGACGAACACAAACTGATCTTCCACCCCCGCGCCCGTTTAGACCGCGACACCACCGTGATCCGCCTGCCGTCTTACGAAAAAGTCAGCAAAGACAAAGCCTTGTACGCCCACGCCAACCGCGTGCTGCATTTGGAAACCAACCCCGGCAATGCCCGCGCCTTGGTGCAAAAACACGGCAATATTGACGTGTGGCTGAACCCGCCCCCGATTCCGCTGACCACGCCGGAAATGGATTTCGTGTTCGGGCTGCCCTACGCTCGCTTGCCGCACCCGTCCTATAACGGCGCGAAAATCCCTGCCTATGACATGATCCGTTTCTCGGTGAATATCATGCGCGGCTGCTTTGGTGGCTGCACCTTCTGTTCGATTACCGAACACGAAGGGCGCATTATCCAAAGCCGTTCCAAAGAATCCATCATTCGCGAAGTCGAGGAAATCCGCGACAAAGTGCCGGGATTTACCGGGGTGATTTCCGACCTTGGCGGCCCCACCGCGAATATGTACCGCCTCGCCTGCAAAGACCCGAAGATCGAAGCCGCGTGCCGCAAACCCGCGTGCGTTTACCCCGACGTGTGCCACAACCTCAATACCGACCACGCCGCCTTGAAGGAATTGTACCGCGAAGCGCGTACCTTACCCGGTATCAAGAAAATCCTGATTGGTTCAGGGGTGCGCTATGACCTTGCCATCAAAGACCCCGAATACGTCAAAGAATTGGTGACGCACCACGTCGGCGGCTATTTAAAAATTGCGCCGGAACACACCGAGTCCGGCCCCCTGTCCAAAATGATGAAACCGGGCATCGGCGCGTATGACGAATTCAAACTCCTGTTCGAGAAATACACCAAGGAAGCGGGCAAAGAACAATATTTGATCCCGTATTTCATCGCCGCCCACCCCGGCACGTCCGACGAAGACATGCTCAACCTCGCGCTGTGGCTGAAGAAAAACGGCTTCCGCGCCGACCAAGTGCAAGCGTTTTACCCCTCACCGATGGCATCCGCCACCACCATGTACCACACCGACAAAAACCCGCTGCACAAAGTCACTTACAAAAGCGAAAAAGTCGCCACCGCAAAATCACCGGAACAGCGCAAGCTGCACAAAGCATTTTTGCGCTGGCACGACCCGAAAAACTGGCCGCTGCTGCGTAAGGCGATAGTGGAGATGGGGCGGCAGGAACTGATTGGCGATGGCGAGAACCAGTTGATCCCGCATTACAAGGCGGGCGAGGAACAGTTGGTGTATGAGGCGCATCGGCGCAAGAATAAGGGTGGGGAGCATCAGAAGCGGGTGGGGAAGCCGAATGCGGCTGCAATGGCGGGTAAGCCGAATGCGGGGAAGCCGCAGGGTGGGAAGGTGTTGACGCAGCATACGGGGTTGCCGCCGAAGGCGCGAGCGGATGGGCAGAAGTCAAATGCAACCAAAGCAAAACGACATCGTAAAGATAATTTCACATGACGTGATGAAAAACGTTGACAAGTCATTAAAAAAAAAAAAAGACTGTGTTTAATTTCTTATTAGACAAGAAATTAAACACATCTTACGCTTGACACAACGGGGGTTCTATCATGCTGGCTTTTTCTGCTTCTTCACACAACCATATTATCAAAAAGTGCTTATTGACCTTGCTTCCACTTGGATTTTGCTATATAGCCCCCGCTCATGCGGAGAGTTATACGGCAACAACTGCAAAAAGTTATGCAACCTCACATTACAGTAAATCTTACGGAACAGGAACATCACAGAATCCTTTTCCTAATGTTTCAGATGTTGGAGGTAATTGTACTAATTTTGGGAATCAAGTTATCAGTTCAGGTTTATTATCCAAAACAACACCAAAGTCTCTCAATGACGCACTAGTTAAAGATAAAAAGTTTCCCAGCTCTACCAGAAAAGAGTGGTTTTTTGGATGTAATTCAGTAGGCAATACATGTCAAAGCCCATCTTGGCGTGGAGCACAATCAATGTTTGTTTTTTCCCGTGATCAATCCAATGGAAAAGCTCTTAGGATGGCGCAGGTCACAAAAACAGCACTTGTTAATGGAAAACTGACACCACTTGATCACACGAAAGTTAAAGTGGGAGATATTATTTTTGCTGATTTTAATTTCAGTACTGTTTTCTACGGCAATGATGTAGACCACACAATGATCGTTACTGAAGTAAAACCTTTGAGTTGGTGGAATATAATTCAAAAGTCAAAATATAATGCAATTAGATTAACCTATCAAACATCAAACAGTACTGATAGAGGTTTGGGTGACATTTGGTCAGAGAATAGTGGGTATTTTTGGTGGTCACCAGAACCTGCATTCTATGTGTATCGTCCTAGCGAATATCGCAGATGAAAAATAATGTGGAAGTTACTTGTAATGTCAGGTTTCTATTTTCTAATGAAGTGAGTGACTTCCACTTTAGTAATTAACAGTTAATTGTTCAATTGTTTCAGGAGTAAATTCATGATTTTTTTAAAGAAGCACTTCATTCTATTGATTGCTTTAGTCATTAGTTTTGTCAGTGGTTCATTGTTTTTATTATACCCAAAAAATTCCCCAGACATTCTTGGTAAATCAGATGGTTCACAAAATACCTCTAATGACCAAAACAATGAAAAGCCATCATTTCAATCGCAAGAAGTCATTTCCACCAACAAAAAAAATCAATATGAATCTCATAATGAAATAAAATCTTATGATGATAAGAAAATAGCAGAATGGACTGCAAAAGTTAGACAGTGGGTAAGCGAATTTCCATTCCCTCAGGAAACCACTCGTTCTATCCTCGGTGCAAATCCAGATGATGTACAACAAGCTTTACAGGCATTCAATCAACGACTACAGGATGAGATTGTTAATAACAATTTTCTATCAAAAAATGAAAAAGATCATATTTTATGGGACATATACACTAACACTACATGGTTAGGGAATAACAACGCTCTACAGGCAATTGTTCAAGATAATTTGGCGAGCATGACTCCGTTTGGCTTGACCGACGAAATTCGTGCCACCTATCAAACATGGGCATCGAATGGAAATAAGACGTTAGAAAGTCGCCATGATTTGTTGGAAATAGTTGATGGCATACTAAATGTAGACAATAATACGCTTGATAACGCAGCTAAACAACAATATGTTAAAAGTATCCCATCAGCTAAAGAATTACTACTAGATCAAATCAGAATGACTAACGAGAGTGATGAGGCACAAAACCTAACAGGTTTTGCTATCGACTTATACGCATCTCATGCTACTTCGAATGAAATGGAAGAACTGTCATCTACAATACAAGCAATATCTGCATCTAACCCAGCAAATTCCCTACAACTCTATCATTCAACATTGAAAAATCTTCTTTCTCAATCTAAGAGTTCCGATCAAGCTACTCGTTTAATATTAGCTTCTCCCTCACCGGATTTAAATCAATCACTCACATTCTTGTTAAAAGAAGATGGTAATATTGCACTTGCTGACATACCACCGACCACACGAACCGAATTGTTGACTTATCTTCAGTCACAAGAAAATTCCATTCGTGGTACAGATATAGAACCCGATTGGAAACTTTCGATCAATCGCTTGCAAACCGGAAAATAACTCACGCGCTTATCACCGTTCAACCACCCCTCGTTCGGCATGGCAGTCATCGGGCGGATGTTGGAAGCGCAAGGTTTTCGCGTCGGCATCATTGCGCAACCCGATTGGCATTCCAAAGAGCCGTTCATGGCACTGGGCGCACCCAACCTGTTCTTCGGCGTGGCAGCGGGCAATATGGACTCGATGATCAACCGCTACACCGCCGACCGCAAAACGCGCTCTGACGACGTTTACACCCCCGGCGGCATGGCAGGCAAACGCCCCGACCGCGCCACGCTGGTGTACACGCACCGCTGCCGCGAAGCCTACCCCGACGTGCCGATCATTATCGGCGGGATCGAAGCCTCGTTGCGGCGCATTGCGCACTTCGATTACTGGCAGGAAAAAGTCCGCACCTCGATCCTGCTGGATGCCGCCGCCGACCTATTGCTATACGGCAATGCCGAACGCGCCGTGGTCGAAGTCGCGCACCGCATCGCTTCCGGCGAACCCGTTTCCCAAATCACCGACGTGCGCGGCACCGCCTTCGTGCGCCGCGACACCCCGCAGGGCTGGATGGAAATCGACTCCAGTCGCATCGACCAACCGGGCAAAATCGACCGCATTATCAACCCCTACCTCAACACCACCGAGATGAGTGAATGCGAAGTCGAAAAGCGCAATGTGCAATGGTTTGAATACGAAGACCCGCGCAGCAAACGCCCCGACGAACACAAGCTGATCTTCCATCCCCGCGCCCGTTTAGACCGCGACACCACCGTTATCCGCTTGCCGTCTTACGAAAAAGTCAGCAAAGACAAAGCCTTGTATGCCCACGCCAACCGCGTGCTGCACTTGGAAACCAACCCCGGCAACGCCCGCGCTTTGGTGCAAAAACACGGCAATATTGACGTGTGGCTGAATCCGCCACCGATTCCGCTAACCACGCCGGAAATGGATTTCGTGTTCGGGCTACCCTACGCACGCTTGCCGCACCCGTCCTATAACGGCGTAAAAATCCCCGCCTATGACATGATCCGTTTCTCGGTGAATATCATGCGCGGTTGCTTTGGTGGCTGCACCTTCTGTTCGATTACCGAACACGAAGGGCGCATTATCCAAAGCCGTTCCAAAGAATCCATCATCCGCGAAGTTGAGGAAATCCGCGACAAAGTGCCGGGATTTACCGGGGTGATTTCCGACCTTGGCGGCCCCACCGCGAATATGTACCGCCTTGCCTGCAAAGACCCGAAGATCGAAGCCGCGTGCCGCAAACCCGCCTGCGTCTACCCCGATGTGTGCCACAACCTCAATACCGACCACGCTGCCTTGAAGGAATTGTACCGCGAAGCGCGTACCCTGCCCGGTATCAAGAAAATCCTAATCGGTTCAGGGGTGCGCTATGACCTTGCCATCAAAGACCCCGAATACGTCAAAGAATTGGTGACGCACCACGTCGGCGGCTATTTAAAAATCGCACCGGAACACACCGAGTCCGGCCCCCTGTCCAAAATGATGAAACCGGGCATCGGCGCGTATGACGAATTCAAACGCCTGTTCGAGAAATACACCAAGGAAGCAGGCAAAGAACAATATTTGATCCCGTATTTCATCGCCGCCCACCCCGGCACGTCCGACGAAGACATGCTCAACCTCGCGCTGTGGCTGAAGAAAAACGGCTTCCGCGCCGACCAAGTGCAAGCGTTTTACCCCTCACCGATGGCATCCGCCACCACCATGTACCACACCGACAAAAACCCGCTGCACAAAGTCACCTACAAAAGCGAAAAAGTAGCCACCGCCAAATCACCGGAACAGCGCAAGCTGCACAAAGCGTTCTTGCGCTGGCACGACCCCAAGAACTGGCCGCTGCTGCGCAAAGCGATGGCAGAGATGGGGCGGCAGGAACTGATTGGCGATGGGGAGAACCAGTTGATCCCGCATTACAAGGCAGGTGAGGAACAGTTGGTGTATGAGGCACATCGGCGCAAGAATAAGGGCGGGGAGCATCAGAAGCGGGTGGGGAAGCCTGTGGTGAATGCCAAGCCTGCTGCCGCCAAACCGAATGCGGGTAAGCCGCAGGGTGGGAAAATGTTGACGCAGCATACGGGGTTGCCGCCGAAGGCGCGGGCGGATTTTGGCGGTAAGCCGAGACCGACCAACAAATCCAAGCGAGGACGGTAATGGCTAATCATCCAACAAGCGTAGTATTATCGCCCTAACAACAATTCATCGGGGCTGTTATGAAAGTAGACGAATACCTCCAATTGCTGAACGATCGCAAGAAAATCAGTGATGTAAAAGAAAAAATCATTCGGCGATTGTGGGGTAACGAATCTGACAGTTTCCCGAAACCTTGGGTATCTTCTGCCGAATTACTAGAACTGACAGGTCAGAAATACTTTGACCGACGCACCAGAGAACTCCGCGACCAATTGGGCTGCAACATTGAAACGATTTACCTTGACGCATTTTCTGGTCACGCATGGCGCATCCATTCTCCAGAACTGGCAGATGCACAAGACCGTGAATACTTGACCCAAAGCCAGAAAAACAAGCTATTTCAAGACAATGGTTTCACCTGCGTCACCTGTGGCGTGCATATCCAACCCGGTGTCAGAGGCTTGCAAGCCGACCACAAAGTACCGCTCTCGCGTGGTGGTGGCAACGAACTTCACAATTGGCAACCCATGTGCAACAACTGCAATGTGGGCAAACGCAGAGCGTGTGAAGGATGTTCGCTGGATTGCCAAACCTGTTCTTGGGCTTTCCCTGAAAAACATGGGGTACGAGCCATGTTTTCGATCAGTGAACAAACCCTGAGAAGAGTGACCGGATACGCCAACCGGATGGGCAAAAGCCGCGACCAAATCATGGAGTCGGCGGCTAATGAATATCTGGATAAGCGGGAAAAAGATTAAGCGGCTAAACGGCTGCTATTCGCTATATCAAGCGCATAAATAATTTGTCTGCCTACCGCTTCAGCTACGGGTGGTGGCAAAGCATTACCTACTTGTCTATAAGCTGGCGTTTTCTTGCCGTAAAACTCCCACCAATCAGGGAAACCTTGAATTCTAGCAGCCATCCTCACCGTCAATAACGGCATGTATTCGTAGCCAATCTTATTTTTGTAGCCAACGAAACCCTTTTCCGGTGGATGCTCACCAACCAGATTACCGTTTACGTGCAAAGCCTGCCATGCGCGTCTGGCACGGGTTGGTCCAAGATCAGGCCCACCGTGTTTTTTAGAGCCACCAACTAAGGTAGGAGCAATTTTGTTAGCCTTTTGTTTCCACTCTGCTGCATATTCCCAGCCTTGGGATGCCATTAAATCATATAAGGCTTCACCAACTGTTGGGGGAGTAATCTTGTAGACAGGCCATGCAAAGTAGTTTGCATATTCTGCTTTTAATGCCACCAAAATGACTCGTGGGCGCAATTGAGGTACGCCAAAATCACAAGCATTGAGCAATTTCCAGAAAACCTTGTAACCCATGCGTATCAATCGAGATTCAATTTCAGCGCGGTAAGCATCAAATTTTGCATCCAACAGACCAGCCACGTTTTCCAACATGACTGCTTTGGGCTGAGTGTTGTTCACAATGTCTAATGCGGCAGGAAATAAATCCCGCTCATCCTGCTTGCCAAGTTGCTTGCCTGCTGTTGAAAAGGGTGGGCAGGGAACACCGCCTGCAACAAGATCAACGCCTTTGTATTGATGAGAGGAATATTTAGAAAACTCTTCTATGCAACCCTCAACGATTTGACCCCAGCCCAAGTCATGTAACGCATTGTTATGTCTGAGTGTCTGACACGCTGGCTTGTCTATATCCATCAATAGCTGGTGCTGAAAACCTGCCAAGTGTAAACCAAGTGCCTGTCCGCCTGCTCCGGCGCACAATTCGATAGAGGTATACTCACTTTTCATCGTTCTAGAACTCAAATCGCATACTGGATATTAAACGCCGTAGCCTTCACCACCGGACGCACAGATCGGTTCTGCTTGCACAGTTCCACAATGCCGTAGCGTTCCATCGTCTTCAAAGTACGGCTGAGGTTGCTGGTTTGCCGCCCGCTCAGAGTCGCCAAGGCTTTCAAGGTTTCCGGCTGGTTTTCCTCAATCATTCTCAGCAGGCGCATGTTGTTGTCGCTCAACACTTCACTCAGGGATTTCATGGAACTGAACCAAATTTTGGGTTCGCCCTGTTGCGGTGTGTAACGTCCGGCTGCAATCGCCAGTACCCGTTGCTGGAACTGTTCGCGGGGCATGATTCCAACATTCAAAACGGTATTCATGGTTTGCTCACCTCATTCAAAATCTGGTTAAGTACGCCTCAATTTTGTACCAATAACCGTTTTCTTCCGTGTATTCCGTGCCATTCAGTTCCAGCAGGATGCTCAGTCCGTCATCGTATGCCATACCATCATCTTTATTATCAGCAGATGATAGCCATCATAACAGGAATATACGCTTGCCTGCAAAAATACAACGATAAATCAAAGCGGGTCAGACTCGATTGATTTTGAATTCAAGATTTGGGTTGCCATTGGATGTACAAATCACGTCATTCCTCCTAGACTATCCACATAGCCTAACGAGGAACGCCCCATGCCCAGCACCGCCGCCAAAGATGACCGCATCAGCATCCGCACCCCACCCGAACTGAAGCGGATGCTGATTGCGGCTGCGGCTGTTTCCAACATTTCCATGACCGATTTCCTGTTGAATGCCGCCCGCAAAGCCGCCGAAACAGTGCTGGCAGAATCCCGCCAAATCACCCTGAACCAGCAGGAATGGGATCGTTTCATGGACTTGCTGGATAACCCACCGCCACCCAATGCCGCCCTACGTGCCGCCATGCAACGCCATCATACCTTGCTGGATTGAGCCGGATGCAAATTATTCCCTTCAACCCCGCGATAGCGCGGGATGCGTTCGATTGCGGCGAATCTGCTTTGAACCACTACTTGCAACAACTGGCAGGGCAACACAGCCGCAAAAACGTCAGCCGTACTTTCGTTGCCATTGATAACGACACCGTGACAGGCTTCTACAGCCTGAGCATGGCGGAATCGCAATTGGAAGATTTGCCTGCCGCTACCCGCAAGAAATTGCCCCCACAATACCCCGTTCCCGTCGCCCGCTTGAGCCGCTTGGCAGTAGACAAAACCTGCCAAGGGCAACGCATGGGTGAACTCTTGCTGATGAATGCATTGGCACGCTGCGCCAGAATTGCGGGGGAAATCGGTACGGTCGGCATTATCGTGGATGCCAAACACGAGCAGGCGCAACGCTTTTATCTGAAGTATGGGTTTACGCCCTATACGACCAAACCGCTGACGCTGTTCATTCCAATGCAGACGGTGATGCAATCGTTGCCTTAACAGGTATTTCTTTCTTGCACCCTAACGCCATTAGGCATCCTTCCACAGCGCGGACGGTAGATGGCTAATCACCCAACATGCGTAGTATTATCAAGCACTATGCATGTTGAATAAGATTAACCAAGGGCTATTATGAACGTAGACGACTATCTCAACTCACTGAATGAACGTAAGAAAATCAGCGATGTAAAAGAAAAGATCATTCGACGCTTATGGGGTAACACGTCCGACAGCTTCCCGAAACCGTGGGTTTCCTCTGCCGAACTGCTGGAACTGACAGGTCAGAAATATTTCGATAGACGCACCAGAGAACTCCGCGATCAACTGGGTTGCGACATTGAAACGGCATACCTAGAATCATGTTCTGGTCACGCATGGCGCATCCATTCCGCAGAACTGGCAGATGCACAAGACCGTGAGTATTTGACTCAAAGCCAGAAGAACAAACTATTCCAAGAGGCTACGTTCACTTGCTCTACTTGCGGTGTGCAACTTCAGCCCGGTGTCAGAGGCTTACAAGCTGATCATAAAGTGCCACTTTCCCGTGGTGGCGGTAATGAACTGTCGAATTGGCAACCGATGTGCAACAACTGCAATGTCGGCAAAAGAAGAGCGTGTGAAGGATGTTCACTGGATTGCGGGACATGCTCTTGGGCTTTTCCTGAAAAACACGGGGTAAGAGCGATGTTTTCCATCAACGAAGCCACCCTGCGCCGAGTGGATAAATACGCCGCTCAAACAGGCCAAAGCCCTGATAACATCATGGAAACGGCAGCAAACTACTATCTTGATGAGCAAGAAAACAGTTAAGCCGCCAAACGTTCACTATTAGCCATATCCAGTGCAGCAATAATTTGCTTACCCACGGCTTCTGCTACAGGCGGAGGGAACGCATTACCCACTTGCCTATAGGCGGGTGTTTTTTTGCCGTAAAATTCCCACCAATCAGGAAAGCCTTGGATTCTGGCTGCCATCCTAACCGTCAGCAACGGCATGTTTTCATAGCCAATCTTATTTTTATAACCGACAAACCCCTTTTCTGGTGGATGCTCACCCAGCAGATTGCCATTCACATGCAGTTCTTGCCATGCACGTCTAGCGCGAGTGGGACCAAGATCAGGCCCACCATGTTTTTTAGAGCCACCAACTAACGTAGGGGCAATTTTGTTAGCTTTCTGTTTCCATTCTGCTGCCCCCTCCCAACCTTGTGAAGCCATTAAGTCATACAGCATTTCACCAACGGTAGGAGGAACTGTTTTATTTTCAGGCCAAGTAAAATAGCGGGAAAATTCAGATTTCAACGCCACCAACACAACCCGTGGGCGCAATTGAGGCACGCCAAAATCAGAAGCATTGAGCAATTTCCAGAAAACCGTATAACCCATTTTTTCTAAACAGGCTTCAATGTCAGCTCTGTAATCATCAAATTTTGCATCCAGCAAGCCAGAGACATTTTCAAGCAAGACCGCTTTGGGAGTAGTATTTTTTACAATCTCCAATGCTGCCGGAAACAAATCCCGCTCATCCTTCTGACCAAGTTGCTTGCCTGCTTTCGAGAAGGGCGGACAAGGAACGCCACCGGCAACCAGATCAATGCCTTTGTAGCGGTGGGAGGTAAATTTGGCAAATTGTTCCACACACCCTTCAATAATATCGCCCCACCCTAAATTATGGTGTTCATTGTTATGTTTGAGTGTTTTGCACGCAGGTAAGTCTATTTCGATGAGCACTTGATGCCTAAAACCAGCCAAATGAAGCCCAAGGGCTTGCCCGCCTGCTCCGGCACAAATCTCGATAGAGGTGTATCTGTTTTTCATGATGACGACATTTACTCAATTTACGCAATGGCCTTCAATTGATGATACAGGCGCAAACATTCGTAATCCAGTAGAGCCTTGAACCCCCGCAAGAGGGTATCGCCGTGACTGCCATAGCCGCCAGATTATGCAAAAACGGACAAGGCCAAGCCGTCCGCATCCCGCGCATTTTCCAGTTTGAAGGCATTGATGAAATGCTGATTCGGCGCGAAGGCGATGCACTCATCATCACCCCCAAGCGCAAAAGCTGGACATCGTTTGCCGACATTCCCAGTGCCGACGCTGATTTCATGGCAGAACGCCCTCACATCGCCACCCATGACTGAAAACCCGGAATGCCCAGCACAAACCAGAGCATGAACAACAGCAACACCAACCAAAACAACACTGGCTTACTAAAAATCCCCAGCGCTGCAAATGACGGGTCTTTATCGTCGCTCGAAACACTACCCACTGACGTGCTGTCATATTCCGCCACCACCGCCAACGCCGCGTCGTATTGCTGCTCGCTGACCAGCACCCGTGCGAAATCATGCACAGCCGCATCGCCTACCGCCGATTGCAGGTAACGACCACCCACTTCCGCTTCAATTCCGCGACTCTGCAACATGCCCGCGACAATATCAGCCTCGATTAAATTGGCAGCACGATACACTATTTTCATAACATCTATTCACCATTACCCCTGCATCGCCTTCAGCGTATCCGGGCTGTATTCAAACGAATCGTAAAACAACTGCGCTTCCGGCAAGCCCTGCGCCAAAAACGCCGTTTGCGCCGCATTCACCATCGGTGGCGGCCCGCTCAAATACACATCATGCCCCGACAAATCGGGGAAATCACGTGCCACCGCATCATGCACCCAGCCCGTGCGCCCTGCCCAAGCATCTTCCGGCAACGGCTCCGACAACACCGGCACGTAAGTCAACAATGGGTGACGTGCTACCCAGCTACGCACCACACTATCCATGTACAAATCCGCCTTAGCCCGCACGCCCCAATACAACTGCACTGGCTTATCCAGCCCTTGCGCCATCATCTGTTCCAACATGCCTTTTAGCGGCGCAAACCCCGTGCCACCGCCCATCAGAATCAGCGGACGTTCGGATTCGCGGATATAGAAACTCCCCAACGGCCCCTCAATGCGCAACAAAGCCTTTTCCTTCATCTCATTGAACACATGGCTGGTGAAATAACCACCCGGCACATGCCGAATATGCAATTCCAAAAACTGATCGTTAAACGGCGCATTCGCCAGCGAAAAACCACGGCGTTTGCCATCTTTCAGCAAAATGTCGATGTATTGCCCCGCCCGAAACCGCAAGCGTTCGGACGCGGGCAATTTCAGCGTCAACTCCATCACATCCGCCGCCAATTTACGCAGCTTTTCGACCCGCACCGGCAAGGCTTTGATTTCAATGTCCGGCTCAGAACCCACACGCGGCGCATCCAATTCCACATCGCTCATAGCGGCTGCCATGCACAAAAACGCCTTGCCGCGTTCTTCGTCATACGGCGCAAGCCCTTGCGGTTCACCAAACGGGTAATGCACCTGCCCACTCAGCACCGTGGCAGCACACGAACCACATACCCCGCCGCGACAACCGTAGGGCAACGCCACGCCTTGGCGCAAACCCGCCTCCAAAATTGCCTCGTTAGCTTCTGCCCAAAATGTGTGTCCCGAAGGCTGAACCGTTACCTTGAAAGTCATTGCTGTATCCATGAAAGTCTCGAATCGGCAGAGTGTAACGCGCAGGAATCGCTTGTGCTATTCTCCAGATTTTTCCACCCACTTGTTGCCCGCTCGGAGGCCATTCATGCGCATCGGAACCCCGCTTTCCCCCTCAGCCACCCGCGTCATGCTGCTCGGCAGCGGCGAACTCGGCAAAGAAGTCATCATTGCCCTGCAACGCTTAGGCGTGGAAGTAATCGCGGTCGACCGTTACGCCGATGCACCGGGGCATCACGTCGCACACCGCGCCCACGCCATCAATATGGCAGACCCGCAAGCCTTACGCGCCTTGGTGAAAGCCGAACAACCGCATTTTATCGTGCCGGAAATCGAAGCGATTGCCACCGACGAACTCGCGGCTATTGAAGCGGATGGCTTAGCCACCGTCATCCCCACCGCTCGTGCCACGCAACTGACCATGAACCGCGAAGGCATCCGCCGGTTGGCAGCGGAAACCTTGGGTTTGCCGACTTCGCGCTACCACTTCGCCTCCAGTTTGGCAGAGATGCAAACTGCCGCCGATGACGTGGGCTACCCCTGTTTCGTCAAGCCGGTGATGTCATCCTCAGGCAAAGGCCAGTCGATGCTAAAAAGCGCAGACGAGGTGGAAGCCGCGTGGGAATACGCACTGTCAGCGGGGCGGGTGAATCATGGGCGGGTAATCGTGGAAGAATGCATCCATTTTGATTACGAAATCACCCTACTCACCGTGCGAGCTGTGGGGGAAAACGGCGCAATTGCCACCCATTTCTGCGACCCGATTGGGCATCGCCAAGTCAAAGGCGATTACGTCGAAAGCTGGCAGCCGCAAGCCATGAGCACCAGTGCCCTTGCCAAAGCGCAGGACATTGCCGCGAAAATTACGGATAACCTCGGCGGGCGCGGCTTGTTTGGGGTGGAATTATTCGTGCGCGGCGATGACGTGTATTTCTCCGAAGTCAGCCCGCGTCCGCACGACACCGGCATGGTGACGATGGCAACACAATTCCAGAACGAATTCGAGCTACACGCCCGCGCCATCCTCGGTTTGCCTGTGAATACCGCATTGCATTCCACAGGCGCAAGTGCGGTAATTTACGGCGGGATGGAAGCGGAAGGCATTGCGTTTGAAGGCGTGGAACACGCGCTGCAAGTGCCAGAAAGCGACGTGCGTTTGTTTGGCAAGCCGGTGGCGTTCGAGCGGCGGCGCATGGGCGTGGCGTTAGCGCGGGGTAAGGATACCGATGAAGCGCGGGCGCGAGCGGCGGAAGCGGCAAGTCGGGTGAAGCCAATTAAAAATTAACCCCCTAAAAGTGCAAATACCACACCACCGTAGAGACGCAAAATTTTGCGTCTCTACATTGGCAGACCCTGGCAACAAATTCATGCGCTACCCCTCCATCCCCAGCTTGCAATTAGACTGTCGCGCCACCTGCCGAATACTGCTTCCACTGATGATTCGATGCCCCATTCGACTGGAAATACACCTCCAATAAATCGGGAACCGAAGTCCGTAACGTTGCTGCCACTTTGATTAAGGTCGACACTTTCGCCTCCTGAATCTCTGCCCGCATCAGCTTGTGCCAGGTTTGCCGCGAAAGCCCCGAACGCTCTGCCACGTCTTTGATGCTGAGACCCAACACCTGCATCCGGCGTTGCACGTAGTTGGCTAAATCCATTGATGACATCCCCTGTTCCCTCGATAATACCCAATAATGGCATTGAGTTTCACGGTTTGGGCGTGGGGCAACAAGGTAGAAATTTCCACCCTTGACGATGCCGCTTGAGCGTGGCAGTCGACTGCCGTTAGACTAGTGGTACTAACACCCAAAGCCCCGTTGCTGGGAAGTCTGGATTTATGCGCCCTCATCAATATTTACTCGGTGACTTTGTTAATACACTGTTTTCCAAACCCTCGTTTCAAGAACGCTTCACGCTTTACGTCAACTTCATCGAAACGTTGGGGTTTGAAGGGCGGGTTGTCTACACCTACTTGCCGCTGTTGAGCATGGAACGTGAAGGCAAGCTATTCCCAGCACCGCCAGAATTCACGCATACGAATGATTACCCGGTTAATTTTCTGCAACACTACGTCGCTGAAAACTTGGATCGCTGCGACATCAGCGTCAAAAAAATCAAAAACCACGATTTTTCCCTGACAAACTACCGCGAACACGCTGAAACCATCGGGCTGAAACCTGATGAAAATCGTTTTGATAAGTTAGCCACGCAATTATACGGCTGCGTGAATGCCCTCAGTATTCCCGCTGCGGGGGCAATCGGCATTTCCACCATCAATATTATCAGCAGCGAACACCCTGATATTTTTAACCATTTAATGCGCGAACGCGCCGAACTGTTGTTGCAGATGACGCAGATATTCCACAGTTTGGTATTATCCGACCCGCAAACCTGTACGCGGTTTACCTCGCCGTTTTTGCCAAGCTTAAATGAAACCGAAATCACCATTTTGCGTTACGCTGCCACGGGTAAGCCCTTCAAAAACATTCAAGATCACACGGGGATTTCGTATCGCTACGCCAGCAAGGTGCTGGATAAACTGCGCGATAAATTAGGGGGGATTAATCGGGATAGATTGTTCTATTTAGCCGGATTATTGCATTTGTAAATCAGCCTAATGTAGAGACGCAAAATCTTGCGTCTCTACGCTGGCAGACGACCTGCCATGACTGGGATGTCTAGCTCACGGTATCACTTTAACCATGCAATACAGCCCAGCATGAGAAGGAATCGCCATTTCGCCCGCCGCATTGACACATTTCCAATGCGAAATCACCGCACTGCACGGCGTATTGGGTGCACGCAAACGCACCGCTAAACGCACCTGCTCGCCCGGCTTGGTATCGGGAATCGGCACACTTTCACTCGCTGGTAAGAGTTTGGTGTCGCCATCAATACTCACGCATTGCAAGTGCCAACCAATCCAAGCTTCTTTGCCTAAATTGGTGACTTCCCAGATTTTCTCAAATTCTTCCCCGGCGCGAACCTGACTATTGTCGGGGAAGGTTACATCCGCCACAAAGCCCAGCACAAACGCGGTACTACCGCCTCTGCGCCCGGCTTGTGACACCTCACGTCCATTAAAAAAGATACGTAACATGCTTAACGGGTGAGTTTCCAGCGTATCCGCCACCTGAGTCAGGGTGGATAATCTGGCCTCACCAATTTCTGCACGTAACAACTTATGCCATGTTTGACGTGAAATACCAGAGCGTTTTGCAGCTTCCGTAGTCGTCATCTGCATGGCACGCAGACGCAACCGCAAGTAATCTGCCAAATCTAATGCAGACATGTTTATTATTCCTCAATGATCAACTGACGAATATCAATTTAACAGAAAGGAAATCAAGACGATAGAGTGCACAATATTTTAAGTTATGAATAATATACAATGCATAACCACCAAAACCCCACCTTCACTGCGATCGGTGAACGGATGCAAACCGTTTGGAAACAAGGAATTGCCGAACGGATGGCTATCCATTAGTATCCAAACCTGAACCTCACCGGATTAATGATTATTATGCTGAAGTATCTGGCACATTTAAGTTGGGTAAGCGCCTGTAGCCTGTTGTTACTGTTAACAAGCTGCGATAACGCTCCCGAAAACCCAGCAGCCTCGCCCTCCTCCAACGTCACCGTCTTGGAAACCTATATCCAAGCCTTGGAACTGGAAAATGAGACGCTGGATACCCGGTTTGGCAAATTACAAATCACCCACAGCCAGCCCGACTCCCCCCCAGACTCCTTGATGCTGAATGATAAGAAGATTTTCCAACAAGAAGGTTTTTACCTGTCGCTGCACTACTACATTAAACAAAATAACCGCGATGTGGTGCTGTTTGGTACGAATTGCGGCGGCACGGCTTGCCCGCAAAACCAGTTCCATTTCCTGCTGTTGGAGGAAGACGCTGACCCCATCATGGTGAGCCATGCCGATTTCAACGCCGTGCCAGAAGATCTCACCGTGAATGTCGATGGCGAACGCTTATTGCTGGATCTGGGTTTCCAAGCGGGCAAACACAAAAATGCGGTACTGCAAGGCAGTCAATTGGGCATTGAACTCGAAACCGTGCCCAAAAGCTTTGTTGGCGAAGAAAACTGCCGCTGGTTGTACGAAGAAGCCCTAGGCGCGTGCAAAGAACACCGCGAAACCGATGGCAACTGCGCCGACCCGCAAGCCAGTTTCCCCGGCTACCTAACACGCGGGGTCGCGGCGGTAGGTGAACACCCCGGTTTTGTCGGTGAATCGTTCGCACGGCGCTGCAAGATTGCCTGCGAAAGCGCCAAAATCGTTGATTACCCCACGTTTGCCAAAGAAGTGTGCAGCAAGTCTTAATTCAGAAAGCGTAATTGGCGCTGATTGCCACTTTTACCGCCATCCTGTGGCGTTGCCCGGTTTTTACGGGCTTCGCTCAAAAACGGAATCTGCCCTTTCTGCCCCGTCACTGCATAATCTTGCAGCAAAGCGTCTTCCAACACGCTTGGCTCAATCCCCAGCACTGCCTGCCCAGCGCCATGTACCAGCACGAATAAACGTGGCAACGCAATTTGATGCGTTTGTTGCACTTGCGCATAAATCCAAGCCGACAATGCCCAGAAACGCGCAAACGGCGCATCCCCCAACAACAACGGCAAGGTATGCGCAAACCGCCCGGAATTGGCGATCATGTCCCAATAGCGGGCAAACCGATTCATCTGTTGCATGGTGTCGAAATCCACCCGATCGGTACGCAAAATGTTGTACGGCGGCTGCGGGTTGTACACCATCCCAAACGCCTCGGTATGGCGAATAATCGGCGTACCACGTAAGCGTTTGAGGATACCCACCTGAATTTCATGCGGATTCAAGGCCATCAAACGGTCAAAACCCGCCCCAAAACTCGGCAAATCCTCCCCCGGCAACCCAAAAATCAGATCGGTGTGCAAATGCGCGGCAGAATGTTCCCGCAACCAACGGATATTTTCCGCCGATTTTGCATTGTCTTGCTTGCGGCTAATCAGCGCCTGCACCTCTGGGTTAAAGGTTTGAATGCCAATTTCAAACTGCAAAGAACCGGGTGGAAAACGGGTAATCCGTTCCTTAAGCGCGTCCGGCAAATGGTCGGGAATCAGCTCAAAATGCAAAAACGTTGCCGCATCCAAGCGTTCCAAGAAAAAGTCCAGAATCGCCACCGTCGTGGCAATTTTCAAGTTAAAGGTGCGATCCACAAAGCGAAACTGACGCAAACCCCGCTGCCACAGCCGATCCATTTCCGCCAAAAAGTGTTGTAGTTCAAACGGCAACGCGGTTTTATCCAAGGCAGATAAGCAAAACTCGCATTTAAACGGACACCCGCGTGAGGCTTCCACGTAAATTGAGCGTGTTGCTAAATCATCCTCGGTGTATTGCGTATACGGTAGCGTCAACTGCGCCAACGGCACTTGTTCGCCAGCAATAATCTTGTTTAAGGGCTTTTGCCCGTGCAGCAATTGCCCGCACAATTGCCGGAAACTCACCTCGCCCGCCCCGGTAATCACGTAATCCGCCTGCTGCACAATCGTTTGTTGCGCGGTTTCGTAACTGACTTCCGGGCCGCCTAACACAATCACCACGTCCGGGGCGAGTGCTTTGAGCAACGCTACTAAGGCGGTGGTTTCGGTGATATTCCAGATATACACCCCCAAACCGATGATACGCGGTCGACCGATTAATAATTGCTCAGCAATATCCAACGGGCGCATTGCAATCGTAAATTCCATGATTTTTGTTTGCGCTTGCCACTCACCCTGATTGGCTAATAAGTAGCGTAAACCCAACGACGCATGGGTGTAGCGCGCATTCAAAGTGGCAATAATAATAGTGTTTACCATAATTAAAATCGTATTTTATCCATTTAAATTTCTGATTAATTAGCAATTAGCATCACCATTATTTTCAAACCATTGTTTTACATGGCTCATAAATGATGATTATTGATTAATTTAATTAACCAGCGAAATTTTTATCAGCAAAAAAATGACAATACTGTGTCTCTGATATACACTCAGTTACCTTATACTATGTTGTTATATAGATACAGTGAAGTTGATTAGTGTCGCCAATCATTCATCACCCCAAACCTTACCGTTTGTCAGTCGCACGTCAAAATCTTCTTCATTAGAATATATTGATATGCTAATATCTTTTTAATCTTTCGATCAACTTTAGTAAAATTTCTTTTTAAATTAAAAACTTAGGTTAATTTATGTTTACTGTAAAACGTCTCCTAACAGTGGTTCTTCTAACCATTAGCATGGTTGGAATCGCCTCGGCTGGGCAGAAACGGCCGAACAGCCTTAATGTAACCGCTACCGCTTATAACTCGGTTTCCAAGCAAACTGATAGTACTCCAGACATCGCCGCATGGGGCGACCGCCTAACACCTGGCATGAAAGCCATCGCTATTTCCAGAGATCTGTTGAAAAAGCATGGCCTTAGCTACGGTGACAAGGTAAAAATCAAAAGCCCAGATGGTGAATACCTCGACGGCGAATACGTCGTTATGGACAAAATGCACTCACGCTGGCGCAAAAAAATCGACATCTACATGGGAAGAGATGTCCACAAAGCAAAACGCTGGGGAAGACGCACCGTGAGCATTCACTGGTAAAATCCCCTCTTCGATCGAAAGATTTCCGAAAGCCCGCACCTATCGCGGGCTTTTTTCTTAGCAAACAAACGCTTATTATGCGCCCATGCAAACCCCAGAAACTTATGATGTTGTGATTCTCGGCGCAGGCGCGGCGGGATTAATGTGTGCAGCGATGGCCGGAAAACGCGGGCGGCGCGTGCTATTGCTCGACAAAGCCGACAAAATCGGTAAAAAAATTCTCATCTCCGGCGGCGGACGTTGTAATTTCACCAATCTGCACGTCAACCCAGCCGCTTATTTGTCTCAGAATCCCCACTTTTGTAAATCCGCACTGGCACGCTACACCGCCAACGATTTCCTTGATTTGATGCGTCACTACCACTTGAGCTGGCATGAAAAAACCTTGGGGCAACTGTTTTGTGACCAAAAAGCCCCCGCGATCGTGGAGATGTTGTGGACAGAGTGTCAGCAAGCCGCTGTCACCTTGCGCCTCAATACCGACGTCACCCAGATTCAGCGAGCAGACGCGCAATTCCACCTGCACACCACGCAAGGGGCATTCCAAGCAGCGTCACTGGTGATTGCCACCGGCGGCCCCTCGATTCCACGCATGGGAGCAACCGATTTCGGCAGCCACATCGCCAAACAGTTTGGCTTGAAAAACATTCCGTTTTCGCCCGCACTTGTGCCGTTCACGTTTGACCAGACTTTATTAGAAGGCTTATTCGCGGGCTTGGCAGGTGTTAGTACGCCCGTGGCGGTCAGTTGCGGGGACGGTTATTTTCGCGAACAGATGCTGTTTACGCATCGGGGCTTGAGTGGCCCGGCAATGTTGCAAATTTCATCGTATTGGCAAAAAGGAGCAGCAGTACAAATTGACTTGCTACCGGGGCTAGATGCTTATGCGTGGCTACAAAGCGTGCAACAGCAACGCCCGAAAGCGGAATTGAAAACGTTGTTAGCCGAAGTCTTGCCCAATCGCTTGGCGCAACGCTTGTGCGAAACCTTGTTTCCTAACCGTCCGTTGGGGCAATACGGCGATAAAATGCTTCAGTCGATTGCCGCGCAATTGCACGCATGGGAATTAACCCCGGCGGGTACAGAAGGAATGCGCACGGCTGAAGTGAGCTTGGGTGGGGTGGATACGCGCGAATTATCGTCTAAAACGCTGGAAGTCCGCAAAGTGCCGGGGCTGTATTTCATTGGTGAAACCGTGGATGTCACCGGCTGGTTGGGGGGTATAATTTTCAGTGGGCGTGGGCGTCGGGTTGGTGTGCGGGGCAGTATGCTTAACATCATCCCCGCCATCTGGCGGATCCAATTGCCGATAAATCCGTTCTGCCATCCACTCGAAAGCGGTTGAGTTGAATTCATCGTCAGCCATCATACGGGCAAACAGGGCTTCATTGTCATCCATGCGCTCGACAATTAGCCCATTCAAAGCATCTTTCAGCAGGCTTTTGAAGTCCTCGAAGCTATTGACCTTAGCAGCTTGTTGCAGGGTAGTATCTTCCACTGCCTGCTGTTGAATCTGGTTAAAGAAAAGCTCATCGGCTTGGGTAAAATCGCCACCGAAACGCTCATTCAGCAAGTCAATCAGGCACGACAGGGCAACCCTTTCCTCTTTCCCCCCACCCGTTCCCACATCGGTAGGTGCTTTCAGTGGGTCAGCCGCTGCGCCATCATTCAAGTGGATTCGCCGTGTTTCTTGTTTCTCAGCGCGATAAAATTCAAGGTCAACCAGATCATCAACACGCTCGGTATCGGCAAAGGGTCGGCGTGGCAGTTTGGTTAGCAAAAAGCGGGCATAGACGTACAGCAGTTCCAACTCTTGATCTTGAAACGGGATAACCTGCGATAAAAAAGCGTAAGTATTGCGGAAATTGACCAACTGGCTTTTGAATTGGTCTTGTTGGGCTTCCTCCTGCTCACCAAAACGCACGACAGCTTTGTCTAGCAAGCTATTCATTTTGGCGTGGTCTTTCTGATTGATTTTGTCCTTGAGTGGGTCAAAACATTGGTAGAACACCAAGGTATCTTCCAGCGTGAACAGGTGATATTCCATGACCTGATGTTGTAAATCATAGAGCTTTTGGGCATCTAGCAAATCTTCTGCTTGGGTGACTTCGTAAAAGGGCTTGAAAGCCTTGTAGATGTCATCGGTTTTATTCCTGAAATCCAACACAAAGGTATCGGTTTTGCCCGCACAGGTTCGGTTGAGGCGTGACAGGGTTTGGACTGCCTGAATCCCGGATAGGCTTTTGTCCACGTACAGGGTGTGTAGGTAGGGCTGGTCAAAACCCGTTTGGTATTTTTCGGCTACCAGTAATACCTGATATTCATTGCTGTCGAATTGTTCGGGCAATTCCTGTTCCTTGATGCCCTTATTCATTCGCACTTCGGTAAAGCTGCTTCCCGGTATGTCCTTATCATTGACCGTACCCGAAAAGGCCACCAAGGTACGCACGTCGGTGTAGCCTTTTTTCTGGATGTAAGCATCAAAAGCGCGTTTGTAGCGTACTGCGTGTAAACGCGATTCTGTGACGACCATCGCCTTGGCACGTCCCGCGATTTTAGCCCGGACGTGTTGACGGAAATGTTCAATGATGATTTCAGTTTTTTGTTGGATGACGGTTGGGTGCAACGAAGCAAAACGCATTAATGCTTTGGTGGTTGGGGTGCGTACCACTTCCGGGTCATCTTCACTTTTCAGTTTGAGCTGGTAGAACGTGTCGTAAGTGGTGTAATTCGCCAACACATCAAGGATGAATTTCTCTTCAATCGCTTGTTTCATGGTGTACTTATGAAACGGCGCTTTGCCATCTTCCCCCGGCTCATCAAAAATATACTTGGTCTTGTATTTGGGGGTAGCGGTAAAACCGAAAAAGCTGATGTTTTCCTGCTTACCGCGTTTCATTAGGGTACGCACGGCAGATTCCAGCGGGTCAATATCGCCTTCCACATCGCCGTATTCATCGCGATGCGCTTCCAAGTACTGCTGGGCGGCTTCCTGAATACCTTCCTTGTTGAGGATACCTTTCAAGTCCATCGCGTTTTCACCCGTTTGGGAACTGTGCGCCTCGTCAACGATCACGGCAAAACGTTTGCCCTTGCTCGTCCATATCAAAGGCTGATAAGCACCTTGATCACCATCCACCTGTTCAGCTTTTTCTTGGTTGAGCTTGTCGATGGTTTCGACCACAAACGGGAATTTCTGCAAGGTGCAAATAATGATTGGGGTGTGGCTGGTCAGTGCATCCACCAATTGGCGGGTATTTTCGTCGATGCGCTTGATGACCCCTTCTTTGTGTTCAAACTGGTAGATGGTTTTTTGTAGCTGCTGATCCAATACCCGCCGGTCTGTGACCACGATGGTGGTATCAAACACTTTTTTATCGGCGGCATTGTGCAAACTCGCCAGATGGTGCGCCAACCACGCGATGGAATTGGATTTACCCGAACCGGCAGAATGCTGGATCAGGTAATTACGCCCCGCACCCACAGTGCGGGTATGCATCACCAGTTTACGCACCACATCCAGTTGGTGGTAACGTGGGAAAATCAGCGTTTCTTTCTGGATGCGGGTGATCCCTGTCGGGCTATACAGCTTTTTCTCTTCCACTTGCAGGTGCATGAATTTGCCGAGAATCGACAACAGGCTGTCACGCGTCAATACTTCCCGCCACAAATACGTGGTGGCATAACCATTTTCAACAGGTGGATTACCCGCACCGTGTTTGTACCCACGGTTGAATGGCAGGAAATGGGTGCGCTGACCATCAAGGCGCGTGGTCATGAATACGCGGGTGGTATCAACGGCAAAATGCACTAATGCCCGTTGCTTGAAGGTAAACAGCAATTCCTTGGGATTGCGGCGTTCTTTGTACTGCTTTTTCGCATCCTCCACCGTCTCACTGCCTGACATTTCATTTTTGAGTTCCAGCGTGGCGATGGGTAAACCGTTCAGGAACAGCACCATATCCAGTGATTTTTTGTCCTGTGCGCTGAAATAAAGCTGGCGGGTGACACTGAGGCGGTTTTCCGCGTATAGCTCCCACGTATCGGGGTTCAGTTGGTTATTGGGGGCGAAGTAAGCCACCCGAAACGGTTTGCCAAAACACTTATAACCGTGGCGCAGGACGTGCAACATGCCCTTATTGGCAAGTTCTTTGTGCAGGCTTTCCAGCAGGTGCTTGCGGCTGTTGTCAGCGTGGATGCGCCGGAATGCCTGCCATTGTTTGGGCTGGGTTGCTTCGATGAAACGCAGCACGCTATCAGGCTTGAAGGCGTAAGCCTTGTCATAAGGGGTGTCATCGGCAACATAACCGCCCAATTCCAGCAAATCCGCTTCAATGGCGGCTTCAAAACGGTCTTCGGTATGGGTTTTTCCGGCTGGCATGGGGTGTCCTTTAGGGTAAACAGCAAGCGCATAAGTGGCGATAAATTACCATTAATTGCTTACATCTTCATCCGCATTCATCCGCATTCATCCGCATTCATCCGCATTCATCCGCATTCATCCGGTTTGGTGTAAAAAGTAGCAATACTCGCACCTTTCATCTGTAACTGCTTTGATTGTGTTAGCTTTCTCAGCAAGGCTTTGGCTTGTCCTTCAGACAACCGGCATAACTCCATTGCCTCACTGCGGCTGATTTGCCCGTGTTGTGCCACGTAATTCAAAATGAGTTGCTCATTCTGCAAGCTGGAAAAACCGACTTGGCGCGTGTAAGCCGCTTTATCGCCCAATGCTTGGTATAGCCCAGCCGACAGTGTGTAAGAACGCCCTTTGGTCACGCCATGTGCTTGAACCAAGCCTGCTTCATGCAAAGTTTCCAGCACCCGCTTGGCCTGATCCAGGTCTTTTTGTAAATGCTGTGCCAGCTCTTCACTGGTGATACGCCGGTATTCGCGCAACACTGCCAAGGTGATCAGGCTATCAATCGGTAACTGGCTACCCCGCTGACTTTCTTCATCAACCACCATTTTCAGGAAATTCAGGTCAGCTTCCGCCGTACTCAACTTCAGCACAACATTGACCGCATCGGTACGCCGATAATCCGGTTGCGGACGACCAAAGCGCAACAAACCCCGGTAAATCAGATCCACCCCACGCCCGGAACGCTCCACCAAACCAATCCGCTTCATGGCATCCGCCAAGGCGGGATTGCGCGGGCGGGGTTCGGTGGTCAGCAGGTTATGCAGCGTTACCCCTTCAACCAAGCCACCGGGATTACTGATGGTTAAACCCTCATCATCCAGCCGCACATGCACCGCACCCAAACGGGTGTAATCACGGTGAATAATGGCATTGGCGATGGCTTCACGGAATGCCGCTCTATCGACCTGCGGCACGGGTACACGGAACAGACCCACTTGCAGCTCACGCTCTGGATTGAAAGGGCGAAAACTGGTTTCCAACCAATCCAACAGTTTCAGCAACGGGAAACGCCGGAACTCATTGAAACGCACGGCCTCACGTTCCAACACCTGAAACGCCAGTTCGTGGGTGGGGACAAACTGGCGTAAGGCGGCCTCGCGCCCCAGCAACAATAAGCCCAGCAGGGTAGGTATGCGGCTACCGTCAGGGGTGCGGCGGGTCAAACCCAATGCGCCGTCCAAGGCTTCGTCATCCAGTTCCAGTAATATCCGGTCGCCACCGTAATGCTGGATATTCTGGCGCAAGCGTTCCCGTTCCAGCGGGTCAAAATCGCTGAGTTGCGCCCCTTGCACCGGCTGAGCCGACAAATCCAACTGGCCTAAGGTGGTTGAGCGGCTGATGAAATCATGCGGCAACAGCGGGACACATTCGGGCGAACCGTCAAACTTGAGCCGCCGCCGTAAATAAACACCTGCGGTGGTGGCGGTTGCTGAATGGGCTTGGGGTACGCTGATGCGGGCAACGCGGATACCTTGCACATCCACAACCTCCACCATCACAGCCAGCGAAGGGGAGGTGCGGGCGGCAATCAGGCCAACTAACGCATTTGCCATCTGGTGGTCGGGGTGCAAGCCAGTCGGCGTACCGTCATCCTCAACACCTAGCCACAGTTCGCCGCCTTCGGTATTGGCAAGGCAAATTACTGCTGCCAGCAAATCGCTATCGGGTAGTTTCTTGCGGTCGCTTTTGAATTCGATGGTGAGGGTTTCGTGAGGGGGTAATTCATGGGTTTGCATGGTTAGCCTCCTGCTGCCAGTTGCGCAGATCAATTTTACCCGTGACCGCCGCCGTAATCAGCGCAGTACGGTACTCCTTGAGCTTATCAATCGTCTGCTTATTCAGCTCCACCATTCGATCAATCCGCGCCGTCTCCTTATCCAAATACACTGCAATATCATTTTGTTCTTTGATATTCGGAACAAAAACTGGAATGTTTTGTATATCCGACATATTGAAGTGAGCAACCGTACTCCCAAGTGATAATTTTTTTATAAACTCATCAGCTAAACCCGCATGTAGAGAGTTCAACAAAAAAATAGGATTCATGCTGGTTTTATCAAACTGAAATAGCACCATTCTTTGACCTATACAGAGTTTTATATCATCAGGAACAATACAGGTTTCTCCCGCTGGTGCTTCTCGCGTAAAGAGAATATCACCCGCTTTTGGCTTGGCACGTCTTGTCCATTCCTCATAAGTATCTTGGTTTGTATACTTAGCTTTATCGAGTATCAGTTTTCCATTTCTAACATTTGTTGTACGCACAACTAAGTATTCGCCATCTTCAAAATACTCTGCTGTTTTGTGTTCTGTATCAGTAATATTTTGCACTACAAACTTTAATCGACGTTGTTGCCAATGCTTCGGCACTTTCCCCAGCCACTCAACGCCGGAATCTTTCAGCGTTACAGCGGGGTTCAAGCCTTTGGTGACAGCGTGGGTAATCAATGCAATCCGCTGCTCGTTGAGCCTGTCGATCAGGGTTCTTTTCTTGGCAATAAGCTGGTCGATTTGCTGGGTTTTGTAGTCAAGAAATTGCGCAATGGTTTGCTGTTCTTGATAGGTTGGGTATGAAATTAAATAGTTGCCTAAATCAGTTTGGGTAATGCTAGGCAATGCCGTTTGAGTCGCCAACAAATTAAATTGCAGGGTTGTGGCGAAAAAATATAAAAACCGCCCATGTGTTTGCTCTAAGATCACACTGTAAAACATGGTGTCTACAGTCCAGAATTTTTCATTTACATACAACGGCTTGTCAATAGTACCTTTTCGACCAAAAAGCACCGACTCACCATCATACAAATATTCAGTAGCAAACCTGAAGACACCACCAGACCCAAAAACAGGATAACCCTCAGAACTTTCGACTTCCTTATAATCACGACCATTCTGAATTTCAGCAACGAATTTCAGGCGGCGGACTTCCCAGTGGTCGGGGATTTTGCCGAGCCATTCGATGCCAGATTCGCGGTAGACGGGATACGCGGGGTAGTCCATTAAATGACTCCTTCCAGCATCCGCGCAATCTCGGCTTCAAGGTCTTTGACTTCCT
This sequence comes from Thiothrix subterranea, assembly GCF_016772315.1. Lineage (NCBI taxonomy): Bacteria > Pseudomonadati > Pseudomonadota > Gammaproteobacteria > Thiotrichales > Thiotrichaceae > Thiothrix > Thiothrix subterranea. The sequence continues at coordinate 1,728,804 of NZ_CP053482.1, forward strand.
GCCCAATCATAGCCAGCGGACGCGGCGGGGCATACTCGTAAAAATGCCGCGTGAAGGGGATTTCATAGCCGACTTTGATTTTCTCAAAATCAATCCACGCATCCGCACGGTACGGCAACACCTCGCGCTTGAGGTAGGCATTGCAATGTTCCCGCACCAACGCAATCAGTTTCGCCTTGCTGTCCTTTTCGTCGTAACCGATAGGCAAAGGTAACGCTATAGCCGCAGGCAGCGGCACTTGTTCGGTATCGCGCAATTCAGGGTCAGGCTCAAACCCGCCAAGGCTGGCAATGCACGGCTTGGCTTGCGGGTCACGCTCCCCCAACGCACTCGGCAACAACAAGGCTTTCAATAAGGCCGCATCGGTTTTCACTTCCGCTTTGATAAACGCCGCTTTCAGTTGTTTGCTGAATTCGACACGTTCCAGCACTAACCGACCGTCAGCAAACGCCGCCTTCATCCCCACCAGCACGGACAAAATTTCTGCCTGCCGTTCCTTGCCCGCTGCAATATCCGCTTGCCGCCCCTGCAAATCCACGCGCTTGCCTGACAGGGGCAAACCGATGAAATAACTGCCCTCCTTAAACCGCTGGATACGTGCATCATCCACTCGGAAATTCAGCCGTAACGGACGCTCCACCGTCAGTTTCAGGTAAGCAAATTCCTGATTGCGAAACACCTTGCTGACTTTCACCGGCTTGTCACCCACCACCAATACACGGCTATCATCGTCTTGACAGTCGTTGTAGATACGGGTGATTTCCGCGATATGATCGGGTTTGTTACCCTGCCCATTACCGATTTCATTACGCTTGTTGCCCAAACTTTTCTTCATCTTTACAAAAAATTGGGTAGCGTTAATCAGTTGCACCTTGCCGCACCGCGCGGGTGCTTTGTTATTGTTGAGAATCCAGACATAGGTATAAATGCCGGTGTTGTAAAACAACTGATCGGGCAAGCCTACCACCGCCTCCAGCCAGTCATTTTCAATAATCCAGCGGCGGATATTGCTTTCACCGCTGCCCGCATCGCCGGTAAACAGGGGGGAGCCGTTGAAGACTACTGCAATGCGTGCGCCGTTATCCCTTGCTTGCACCGGGCGCATCTTGGAAATCATGTGCAGTAAAAACAGCAATGCGCCATCATTGATACGCGGCAAACCCGCCCCAAAACGCCCGTTGAAGCCACCTGTTTTGTATTCGTCTGTGACATGCTTCTGCTGATTCTTCCACTCCACCCCAAACGGCGGATTCGCCAGCAGGTAATGGAATTTCTGGTTGGGATGCCCATCACCATCCACAAAATCACTGTCCGGCTTAGAACGCCCCGTACCCAAGGTGTCACCGTAGACAATGTTTTGGGTTGGCTCGTTCTTAATCATCAGGTCAGAACCGCAAATGGCGTAAGATTCGGCGTTGTATTCTTGCCCGAACAGTTCGATGTTGGCTTTGCCGTTTAATGCCTTGATGAACTTTTCCGCCTCGGACAACATCCCGCCCGTCCCACACGTCGGGTCATACACCGTGATACGTTTGCCGTCTGCAAACGCAGTGCCTTGGTCGCCACCACTGGCAAATACCAAATTCACCATCAGGTTGATGACTTCGCGAGGGGTGAAGTGATCCCCGGCTTCTTCATTCGCCTGTTCATTGAAACGCCGTACCAAGTCCTCAAAGATGTAGCCCATTTCCAGATTGCTGAGGCGGTCGGGGTGCAAATCCATATCGGCAAATGCCTTGACCACCTCATACAGGCGGTTGGCATCTTCCATCTTGGTGATTTCTTTATCGAACTCGAACTTTTCCAGAATCCGCCGCGCCGTGACCGAAAAACTACCGATGAACTTGTTCAGGTTGGTTTCCAGCTTGTCCGCATCATCCAGCAGTTTTTTGAAGGTAAAATCACTGCGGTTATGGAAGGGGATACCCAGCTTTGCATGGATGGTTTCTTCCATTTTGGCGGGCGGCATGGTCTGGTAAATCGGCTTGGTAAGTTCCGCTTTTACCTGTTCCCGCGTGGACTCCAGCACACAATCCAGACGGCGCAACACAATCAGGGGGATCATGACCCGCCGGTATTGAGGAGGGCGGTAAGTACCACGGAGTAATTCAGCAATTTTCCAGACAAGATCACTGTGGTTGTTGAGACTGTTTTCGGACATGAGGGGGTAAGTCAAAAATTAACGAGACTTAGTATATACGCGATTACAAACGGAAATGCAGCAACAGCCAGCCGCAATCGACTACAGGCAAGCGCTTTAAGGTGTGCAGGGTCAGCACGTATGCTTAACCCCGCACCCCAAAGACTTACACGCAGCCAGTCGGCTTCGGCAAACCGCCGTATTTGGTAATCGGCTTCATCGGGCCGGTTTTCCATTGCGCAAACAGTTCTTTTTGATCCATGTTAATGAATTTAGAGAACTTGCGAATCGGTGGTACGACCGCTTGATCGTCGTAATATTCACGCGCTTTCATGATCTGTTCCCATTTGGCATCGGTCAGATCGACACCATCGACTTCCGCCATGGCTTTACCGATTTCCGGTGTCCAGTCATCCATGCTAACTAAATAGCCGTCGCCGTCACGGGCAGGGATTTCTACGCTCATTGTTTAAGTCTCCTCAAATTGCCTAGTAATTTAGTAAGGTATTTTACTGATAAAGGGGTAGTGTCTGTCAATACTCACACTGGCCACAAGCCTTAGGGTGCTGCCCCAGCAATCACACTGGTGTCGGTCAACGTAATCGCGGCACCTCTGGCAAGCTGGAACGCCGCAATCTGCCGCTGCATTTCCACCGTCACCGCCATGCTCGCGGTAGGGTCCAGCACCGAACCGTGTTCGCCGCTATTAAAACGCACCATGCCATCCGCGCCAGCCGCCGTCGCGGTTCTGCTGCTCAATTGCATCACACTTGCCAATGGCTCAGTGCCAGACAACGGCGCGTTAGCCACTCGGTTGGGAATGACCTTATCCCCCAACACTTCGATCATGTGCACAGGATGCGCTGCCGCTGCTCGCGCCCCCAACACCACCGGATCCGCCGCATCCAACACTGTTTGCGCCACCACCATGTAAGCATCATACGCTGCCGACCCCGGTGTCAGCCCCACATTGCCTAAACCGGCCTGAATCACCGGGCCAAAGCGTTCCGAACCGTCCAACAACCGCGCAATGCCACCGCCGGTAGTCACCAAGGAAGCGGGCGTTGCGGTACTTTCAACAGCCAAATACCCCGTACCTACAATGCCACCGAGCGAATGCCCCACAAAACCCACTTGCGCGGTATTCAAACGCACCGCACTGATATTGCCCAAACTGCGCCGCAATACCAACAAGTCGGCAATGCCTTGGCGGATATTGTCACGCGAGGTCGGCAAACTGCTCAGATTAATGAAATGCGTCCCTGAGGTATCAATAATGCCATCCGCCCCGGCGGTACCTGTCGACGCATTTTGCACATCCAGATTAAAGGTGCGCTCCACATCGTTCGCAAACGCCGGATTCACATCAGCACGCAGAGGATTCGTGTCTTCCGTCACGCCATGCAAGGGCAAATCAATCGCCACGCCCACATAACCGGCATCCGCCAAGGTATCCGCCACTGCCAATAAATCTTGACGATTACGGGTAATGCCGTGCTGGAAAATCACCACCGGCCAGCCACTCGCGGGCGGCGTTCCCCCGGCTACGGCACTGGCATTCGGCACACTCAGCAACACCGGAATGGTTTGCGTCGAAGTTGCCTGTGGCGTGGGGTTAAAGCGTGTCAAAAAGCTCCCCGCCGCCCCGGTCCAAAACGTTGTCAGCGGCGCAGTGGGATCAGCGCTACTCGGTGCGGTCAAATAATACGGCACAGCCAGCGTTCCAATGTGCACATTGGCTTTACCCGCGAGTGCTGGCACAAACGTATTGGTTGCACCCAATGCCGGGGAAATGGCGATGCTGCCAGCGGCGGCTTGGGTTTGCAGCGCCGTCAATACCGGCGTTACCGACTGGGTAGTAAAACTCCAGCTCAATACAATGCTTGCCGCGTTAACACCTTGACTGGCGGCAACGGCTTCTTGATTGTTAATCAATTGGCGCAAAGGTTCTAATGCCGCGTATTCGCCTGTCAAAGCGGTGGTGCTTTTCGCGAGTAGATACGCCGAATCACTGCTGGCAGCGCGGTCATCCGCCCCACGAATGCCATTGGTCAACACCACAAGGTAACTGGTGCTTTCCTTTAGCGGTGTCAATGGCACTAACGCCAAGGTATCTTGCGCCGCGCCTGCTGCGGTGGCGAATAATTCACTGGCAGTGACTTCGCGAGTCACGCCGGTAATGGCTTGCGTCGCGGCATCTTTGCGCACTTCAAACACGCGCACACTGCTGCCAAGTTGCAGGGAACTCGCCTTCAGGCTTGCCCCAAACGCCGCTGTAATTGGCGCTGTCAGCCCAAAACCGTCCAGCGTATTCAGGTTATTCACCAAGCCCAATTGACCGGGGTTGGTGATCGTGGCGGTGGGAATATTTAACGTGCCATCGGTCGTGCCAGCCAACAACAGATCGTTGGTTTGCGGAATCACCCCATTACGTGGGTCGAAACGCGCCACTGCCGCGCTGCCGCTGGTGGCGTTCGCGTTTGCACTGAAATCATAGTCGCTGGAATTGCTGCACGCGCCCAAGCCCAATAAAGTCACTGCCAGCACGATACTGTGTGATAAATAATGCCGTTTCATGGCAACCTCCTCTTAGAATGACCAGTTAAGTTGGGCGCTTACGATGTCCACACTGGAATCGTACAGCCCACGAATGGCGTAACCATTATCCGGGTTCACGTTATCAATCGGGGTTTCATCCATGAAAATGTGGGTATAACCGACATCCACATCCATATTCTTTTTCAGCTTGTAATTTGCACCCGCCGACACCCAAGTTCGATCGGTATCCGGGGTACGTGGGGTACGCAATTGCGGGCTAGGCACGGGGGTTTCATCAAACGCCACCCCACCGCGCACCTTTAGGCGGTCGTTGTATTGGTAATTGGCTCCCAGCGCATAACGGTTCACATCTTCCCAGTCTTGGCGGGTATCCGTGACCAACGAACTGTCCGCGACCTTTTTCACGGTCAAGCTTTCAAAACTGCTCCAGTTGGTGCGGGTCACATCGCCCATGACTTCCAAACGCTCATTGACCTTATGCGCCGCCGACACCGACAAGCTGGCAGGCAAATTAGCCTCGGCAGTCGCATCCGCCGTATTAAAGCGCGTAATGCCGGTCGCCGTCACAATCGGTTGCAAACCCGGATCAATGTCATATTCAACCTCGCCTTCCAACTCATGATCCAGCGCTGAACGGTAGCTCGCCCCCACACGGGTAGCCGGAGTTGCTTGGTACAGCACCCCCGCATTCACCCCGAAAGAAATGTCATCACCACTGATGGTTGCCTTGCTATACCAATCAGTGCCATAAAATGGCTTTCTAGTAATCAACTGATGTTACGCAGTAGCCCGAAAAGCGAGCAACTCCTCAAAAGCCGCCTTGATGGCTTTGCGGTAGAGTTTTGCTTTGAGGGCAAAGTGGTTAAGTTTTTTCCTCACAGTCAAACATTCCATCTTGAACACGGCAACAATCGAGGCAAATAGATGGTTGGCTTGTGTCCTGGGTGTGTGGGCAGGCGACTTGGCAAAGGCGGCATTGGACTTGAGCGATTTGTGAAAGACCTCCACTTTCCACCGTTTTTGGTAGAGTGAGGTGATTTCGTCCCACTCAGCGTCCAGCTTGCTACAGACCAGATACAAAATGCCGCTGCTGCCATCCTTGTTTGTAAAGACTTGCCGGACAAGCCTGACGGGGAAATTCAGCCCCTTCAGCCAGCCCGTGACGGCGTGTTGTTCTGACCATTCCAGTTGGTCGAGCCGGGTGTAACGTTTTTCCTTGCGAGCAGCTTCGCTCAAGGCCACCAGCCGATTGCTTTTCAGTGCCATGATGAAGTCCTTGTGCCGGGTTTGCTTGATGTGTTCCATGTTTTCGCTGGATGCGAACCAGATGTCTGTCAGAATCCATGAAAATTTCACCTGATTCTGGATAGTGGCATCAATCATAGCCCGCATCTGTTCATTCTTGGTGATGTCACTGCACCGCTTTTCTTGCCGGGTTTTGAGGTCACAATAACGCAGTGGTTTACGTACCAGTTCAAACGCAACCGGAATGGAGGTGTCGTTCGCGTGGTAGAGGCAGTTCACTAAATTGATGCCCTTGATGTTCCGTCCTAGGCAGTGGTCATAATGCCAGCAAATCAGGTCGTTTTCGTCCATATGGGGCTTTTCTTCCACCGTGTCATCAATGATGAGAACCCCATCATCCGATTCAACCTCACGGACGAGACTTTTGACCTGTTTCCAAAGGTCTTTCGAGGTGTAGTCGCGTTCGGACAGGAAGCGGCTGATCGCATCATGGCTGACTTGACCATCCAGCATTTGAGATAAGCCTGTCGCCGTGGCGTAACCAAACGTCACGCTCAGGTAGTCGGTGTAGAGGTCTAGGCGGTTCTGGTTCATCACTGGAATATAGACGACTCGGCTAGGGAGTGCGTAACATCAGTAATCAAGTAAATATGGTTAACTGACGGTCAATAAAGGCAACTATGAGTAATGTATGACATTAAAAATCACCTTCACTGATGATGAGGTAGCGGAGCTGTTCTACTGGAAGGAGCGCCACCCTCATCCCAGAGTCCGTAAGAAAATGTCCGTGCTGTACCTGAAATCCCAACAGTTGACGCATAAGGAAATCAAACGATTGGAAAGGATTACAGAAGCCACGCTGCTTGCCTACCTAAACGCCTACCAACAACCTAACGGTTTAGAAGCTCTTAAAGAAATACGCTTCAATAAACCAAAGAGTGATTTGATGGCATATAAAGACAAGATTGAGACCTATTTTCGTGAATATCCACCCGCGACCAGCAAGGCAGCAGCCGCCAAGATTGAGGAGCTGACAGGCATCAAACGCAGCGAGGACAGGGTACGTATCTTTATGAAGAAAATAGGGATGGACATCCGTAAAGTGGGGATGATACCCGCCAAAGCTGATGTGGAAGCACAAGAAAAGTTCTTGGAAAATGAACTTAAACCGCGCATTCAAGAAGCTCAAGAAGGTAAACGCGCCCTTTTTTTGTCGATGCCGCCCACTTCGTTTTAGCACCGTTTCTGGGATTTTTGTGGTCATTTTCCCGCGTATTCATCAAAGCGCCCTGTGGTCGACAACGTTACAACGTATTGGGCGCACTCAATGTGATAACACTGCAACTGATCACCCTCACTAACGATACCTATATCAACGCTGGCAGCGTGTGTGAATTATTGGAAAAAATTGCAGCGTTAGCACTCAAAATACCGATCACGTTGGTCTTGGATAATGCCAAGTATCAACGCTGTGAAGCCGTGTTTGCCTGTGCGAAAAGGCTCAATATTGAACTATTGTTTTTACCGACCTATTCACCCAACCTCAATCTGATTGAACGGTTGTGGAAGTTCGTCAAGAAAAAATGCTTGTACTCGAAGTACTATGATAAGTTTCCCGCTTTCAAGTCGGCCATCACCAACTGTCTCGACAAGCTGGATACTGATCACAAGAAAGAACTGGCACAGTTGATGACAACAAACTTTCAAACCTTTAAAAATGTTCAAGTCTTGGCGCTGTGAGGTATATCGGTTGCCGCATTCGATAAAGCAGGCAAACGCGCCAAGCATTGGGTCAGCAACGCGCCACTGTTCGCCGCGCTCGCAATGCTGCGGCAAGCGGCTGCCGAATCAATCGCCGTTTGCAATTCAACGTGCAGGTATTGCGCACTCACCCCCGCCCCCACACTGAGTTTGTCATTCACTTGGTAAGCAATCGCGGGGTTGACATTGACCGTTTGAATGCTGGATTCGAGCGCATTGTAACGCCCGATCCAATCCTCATCGTATTCCGTACCCAAGCCAAATGGCGCATTGACGCCAATACCGGCACTGAGTTTATCGCCATAGCTGTGTACCACATACGCATTCGGCACCAATGCCGGATTGCCGCCATCAGCATTTGTCCCCGTCAAGGTGGTCGCGGCGACATCCAGATTACCGCCGGTCAGCGCGGGGTTTACCCGTGAGGCTTTGTCGGTGAAATCGGCTTTGGGCGCAATCAAATGCCCTGCGGCGCTGGTATGCGTCCCCGCCGCCAAAGCCGTCATCCCCGCTGGGTTGAACCAAACCACGGACGCATCATCAACCGCTACGGCTGAACCTGAATAGGCATTCCCCGCCCCAGAACCAGACTGGTTTGCCAGTGCAAAACCCGCTGCTTGAACCGTCGTGCTCAGCGCAGCACTGATTAACGTTGCCAAGGCACTTTTTGTGATGGTGTTAACCATATTTAACTCCTCCTAATTCCGAATGGGACAATTGTTTTAAAATACGCGCCTCTCTAGCGTACTGAACAAATGTAGCAGGATTAGGGGAGTAAATGCTCTATCCAATAGTGTATTTAATGACCTGAATCACGGCGCATCTTGGCAAAATCCAACATCCGCTGGGTTGAGCGCAAGGCTTTTACGCGCACACTTTCTTCCACAAAGATCTCATTGCCCCCGGTTTCCAAGACGCTTAACAGATTGTGTAAGCCATTCATCGCCATCCAAGGGCAATGGGCGCAACTTTTGCAGGTTGCCCCTTCGCCCATGGTCGGGGCAGCAATGAATGTCTTATCGGGTGCGGCTTGCTGCATCTTGTAGAAAATCCCGCTATCCGTCGCCACAATAAAACGCTGATGCGGCAAAGTTTGCGCGGCTTTGATCAATTGCGACGTGGAACCTACCGCATCTGCCAACCGGATAATGTCTTCCGGTGATTCGGGATGCACCAGCACACCCGCATCGGGGTATTTATCCAGCATCTCCCCCAGCGCCCGAAACTTGAATTCGTCATGCACCACGCAAGCGGCTTGCCACAGCAACATATCCGCCCCGGTGAGGCGTTGGATATAGCGCCCCAAATGCTTATCGGGGGCCCAGAGGATTTTCTTGCCTTGTTCATCCAGCCAAGTGACCAAATCGACCGCAATACTCGACGTTACCACGTAATCGGCGCGTGCTTTGACTTCAGCGCTGGTGTTGGAATACACCACCACGGTACGATCGGGGTGTTCGTCACAAAATGCAATAAACTGTTCAGCGGGGCATTCCAAATCCAAGGAACATTCGGCTTCCAAGGTTGGCATTAACACGCGCTTTTCTGGATTGAGAATTTTGGCGGTTTCGCCCATGAAACGCACACCCGCCACAATCAGGGTTTTCGCGGGGTGTTCATTGCCAAAGCGTGCCATATCCAATGAGTCGGAAACGTAACCACCGGTTTCTTCGGCTAATTCCTGCAAATCGCGTTCGACGTAGTAGTGCGCCACCAATACCGCGTCTTGCTCCTTGAGTTTTTGCTTGATTTGCGCTTTAACCCGCAGCTTTTGCTCAGGGCTGTAGTGCGGATTCAGGGCTTCAATGTGTGCCGTGAGCGGAACTTTGATCAGCGGGATAGTAATGGCTTTGTTCATGATTTTACGATTATCCACTGGCAAGCAAACGCCAGAATGCTCAGGTATTGGCTCGCCCACTTTCCGCATACGCAATTTGGTAGCGTTTGATCCCTTGGAACATCGCACTAGCCAACTTTTGTTGGTATTCAGCAGTACGCAGGCGCTTCTCCTCCGTCGGATTGCTGATAAAAGCAGTTTCTACCAACATCGACGGAATGTCGGGTGAGCGTAACACCACAAAGCGGGCGCTTTCAACACGACGGCGTAAGGGGTTATTCACCTTGGCGAGTTCGTTCAAGATGCCTTTTGCCAGACTTAGGCTGCGATCCATCATCGCATTCTGGCTCAAATCGAGCAGCACGGAAGCAATCTTGTCGCTGGTATTGCGCCCACCAAATTTTAATTCGTAAGAGTTTTCGCTTTCTGCAAGCAAACGTGCCGCTTCACTGGATGCGCCATTTTCAGACAGAATATAAACCGAAGAGCCACTTACCCGCGTGCTGGGGTTCGCATCAGCGTGTACCGAAACAAACAAGTCGGCTTTGTGTTTATGCGCAATATCCATGCGTTCGCGCAGCGGGATGAATTTATCGCTGTCACGGGTGAGGATGGCTTTCATGCCTTTTTCGCGGTCAATCCGTGCTTTCAGTTTGCGGGCAACTTGTAACACCACCTCTTTTTCCTGCGTGCCATTAGCCCCTACTGCACCGGGGTCTCTACCGCCATGACCGGGGTCGATCACCACAATAAACTTACCTTTGGATGGCGCAGGTGTCGCCGGGCTGTCCGATTTATCCGATTCTTGGGTAGATTTTTTAGGCTTTTTCGGTTTATTGCCGCTGCTGCCTTTCCCCGTGGGGTTGAGGCTGACGGTCAGCAAATGACCGTTACTTTCTGCGGCTAATGAAGATTTGATGGCGACTTGTTCCGCCACGTCCAACACCACACGCAAACTGCCATCATCACGCTCAGAATAGCGAATGCCGGTGATAGGCTTACGGTCATGCGCCCCCTGCTTGAGCTTGCCTTGCATCGTGGTATTTTTTAAGTCAATGACCACCCGATCCGGCTTGTCGAGGGTGAACACCTTGTAGGCAATCGGTGCATCCAATTGCAGCAGGAAATTCAATTTATCGGCAGTTCCGGTCAGGTTTGCCCCGGTTAAGCGCCCAGCAACGGCTTCAGCAGCCCACGCTGGCACGCTATTGAATCCGCTGGCGACCGCTCCGGCGAGTGCACCTAATTTCAGGATAAAACCTCTGCGGCTCAATTGTTTGCTGTTCATTGATCGGTTCGCAATGGGTGGAAAAACGTATCTTAGTTATAAGTATTAATACAGAGTGGCGTGCTTTTCAAGTGAATTTTTACTATTACGTGCTAACCCAATGATTAAAAACGGTTAAACTCTTCTAGTAAAATTTCACGCGCCTCACCGCAGTAGCGGATGTGAATGCGCAAATCCGCTACTGGCAATACCCCGGCGGCCTTTTCAGGCCATTCCACGAGACAGAGTGCATCCGGGCGTAAATAATCGCGGATGCCCATGTATTCCAACTCCTCTGGTTCAGCTAAACGGTACAGATCGAAGTGAAAAATGTCGCGCCCCGCCAGATGATAGGGTTCAACTAGGGTATAAGTGGGGCTTTTGACATTGCCGGTATGCCCTAATGTACGTAATAAACCGCGTACCAGCGTGGTTTTGCCCGCCCCCAAATCACCGTGCAAGGTGATCAAGCCACCGCTGGGAAATTGCTGCGCCACGCTTGCGCCGAATGCAAGCATCGCGGCTTCATCGTCGATCCGTTGCCAGTTGTTCATCTGTTGAGTGCCTCACCTAATGTGCAGAACACGCATTATAAGATACCGATTCAATTTCTTGGAAAAGAATCATACAATGCCCCTGACCTGTTGCATGGGCATGACAGGTTGCCGCTTACTTTTGCAAGGAACTCCCCGTGATAACCACCCTGATTACCCACAGCCGCGCATTGAGTGCATTACTGATTTTATTGAGTTTAACCGCGTGTGCATCGAGTAACACGCCACTTGATCCGCGTGCGACTGCCTCGACAAACGCTACCAGCAGCGCGGGTAACACCGACAATGCCTGCCCCCAACATTACGCCAATGCTGATACCCCGCAATTGGTAAACCCCAAGCTGGCAGCGAAAACGCGCCTGCTGTGCTTTAGCGAATTTGCGGTGTTGCATTCTGGCGTTACCCGCACCCCCTTATGGGCGAGTGAACACGTAACGTATGCCGAGCTGCTAATGGACATTGCCCGCAAAGACAATTTCTATGCCGAACCCAGACTGCCAGCGGAAGAACGCGCCGAATTAGCCGATTATGCGGGTTCTGGCTATGACCGTGGACACCTTGCCCCGGCAGCCAATATGCCGTCAGACACCGCCATGCGCGAAAGCTTTTCTTTGGCAAACATGACACCGCAAAACCCCAGTAATAATAGAGGCTTGTGGTCGAGCATCGAGTCACGCACCCGTGATTTAGCCCAACAACGCGGGGAAGTTTATGTCGTTTCCGGGGCAGTCTTTAGCGGGGCAAACTTGCAGCGCATCAACGAACGGGTATTAGTGCCAACCCATTATTTCAAAGCGATTTACGATGCCAATACCGGCGAAAGTGGGGCGTATTGGGTTGCAAACACCGCCAACAAAGACTACAAGACAGTCAGTATTAAGGAATTAACCCAACTGGCGGGCATCGACCCCTTCCCCACCATTGGCGAATTCAGCAAAGCCAATGCGATGAATTTGCCGCAACCCTGAGTGCGCGACGATGAATTTTTTCAACAACGAAGCCGAAGTTTACCAACTGCAAGCATTCACTATCGAAAATCGCCTTGATCGGGTATCGCTGTACGGTAGCTTGGATATTACCCATGATGTGCAAGGCTTAGCACTGGCGCTTGAATTAAAGCAATGGTTAGATGGCATGGTCGTGGCATTAAATACGGCACAAGCCAGTGGCAATTTGCCTGAAAAAATCACGATTAATAGCGGTGATCAGGTTGAAAATCCTTTTGCCTAGTTAAGCTTACTTTTTGAGCTTGTCTTTTATTATAAAAAAAATCTATTATTAGCCAACATAAATTCAACCTAAGTAGCGCAATCTCTCACAAGATGCACTATATTCAGACTTGGCATTGACAGGGGCGTCACGCCAAGGCGCACTAATCCGATGGTTGCAACTCAGAAAAGATTTCAATGAATAAGAAAAAGATCGGCTCACACTTGCACACGTCACCTCTGATCATTCAGGGGCAAATCACGTTCCTATCGCGGCACGGGGGAATTTGGCTGTGGGGCAATGCGTTGGCGGCTACGCTGTTTGTGTTATTGCGCTGGGTGGAAAGCACCGAAAGCATGGCGTTGCTGTTGGTGTGGTTCGCCGCTATTTTGACCATGAATGTCATGCGTTGGTTATTTGGGCAACGCTTCTTACCTTCACAACATTATTCCAGCGAAGAATTACAAGAATTCGGGCAACGCTACCTCGTTTATTCCACGCTTATCAGCGCTTTGTGGGGTGTATCGGGATTTATCCTGTTTTCCTTTGAACCTTTAATGCAAGCCGTGCATGTATTGCTATTAGCCGGGGCAATCGTTGCCGCCATGCCGGTATTGGCGCTTTCCAGCTTGGCTTTATACCTGCAAATCGGCGCAATTTTGTTGCCGATTACGTTGAATTTATTATTAATCGGCGAAACCGCACAGCAATCATTGGCATTGGCAACCACATTGCTCGGCATTTTATTGGCGATGGCATCGCGTTCGATTACCGGCTTGCTCAACGACCTGCACAGCGCCCAAATTCAAGTACAGGAACAAGCGCACACCGACCCCGTGACCCAAATTTCCAACCGACGTTTTTTCGACACAACGTTTAAAATGGAATGGCGTCGCGCGACGCGCGAGGCCAAACCCTTGTCGCTGTTGATGATTGATGTCGATCATTTCAAACGTTATAACGACCGCCACGGGCATCAGGCAGGCGATCAATGCTTGCAAATTATTGCGCAGTGCATTAAAGCCGTGGCACGGCGTGCATCGGATGTCGTCGCACGTCACGGCGGCGAAGAATTCGTGATTCTATTGCCAGATACGCATTTGGAAGATGCCGCCTTATTAGCCGAGCGCGTGCGTAAAAGTGTGGAAGATCAACGCATACCGCACTCAGATGGTGCGATTCCACGCATTGTGACAATCAGCATCGGCGTATCCAGTTGCACCCCGAATAGCGCACACGATGCACAACCCCTGCATGACGCTTCCGTGGTTTACCCGGCAATGCTATTGAATGCAGCGGATCGGGCGCTCTACCGCGCCAAACGTAACGGGCGTAACCAGATTGCTAGGGAAAGTTGTGGCGAAGGTATCATCAAACTGCCCACGCCACAGACGGCAGCGACTCATGCGGCTTAGCTGTTACAATTTTTTACAAAAACTCCGGTAGGTTTTGGCGAATAGTATTTTCTTCGACAAAAAACGTGCTATAAAGTGACGCTCGATTTTTCAGAAGAAACACAAGAATACGGGGAATTGCTGGCTGCCATGACCATAAATAAAGAACTCATTATTGCTGAGCTTGACTCCCTGCTGGTCAGTCCGTGCTTTCGCGCCAGAAAAGTTATCAAACGGTTTTTACACTATGTTGTGCATGAAACCTTGGCCGGGCGTGGCAATACTCTCAATCAACACAATATCGCCATCCATGCATTGGGTAAACCACCTGATTTTTCACCGGCGTACAATCCCGTGGTACGCATTGAAGCCGGACGCCTGCGCAAATTGTTAAAAACGCATTATGCGGATGCGAACAACCCCAGTAGCATCATGATCACCATTCCGAAAGGCACGTATCAAGCGGTTTTCATACGCAGAAATCGTCTGCCCAACACCGTCACACCGCCTGAAACACCGCTGACCCCGCAAGTCACCGAAGGCCCGCGTGTCTTGCTGCAATGCCAAGTGCTTGAAAATCCTGCAATCACCAGCCCTACCCCCTTGTGCCATAAAGTGCGCAACGATTTACTGCTGATGTTAAACCGTTTCCGCAATATCCGCGTCCTCGCAAGCCATGCGTCAGACAAAGCCAAGCTGCACCAAACCGATTATATCTTGAACTGCGATCTGCAAGTCACGGGCAACGAAGTCGAACTGTTTTTGGTACTCATCCACGCCCGCGACGATGAATTGGTGTGGGCAAACACGCTACGTTTACCGGCACAACCGAGCCAGCAAGATTTGGATAAATTGTGTATGCAAGTCGCTGCCAATACCGTGGCGCTGCATTCCGGCAAAGTCTTGTACCACTGGGCGCAATACCAGCAAAGCATGACCGCAGCCATTGCCGCTCATCACAAAGCCTTGGTTGACTATCTGGCTTTTCTGCACGACATCACCCGTGAAAATTTTCACATCGCTTTAATCAGTTGCCAACAACGCTTGCAACACTTCCCGCATGACAGCAAAGCGTTGGTGATTCTGGCGCGTCTCTGCGGCTACGATCACGTATTGCAATACCATTTGGTTGAGAATCTGGAAACCACTTGGACACATTCAGCCCGCACTGCCATGAAGCTCGACTCTGGCAATGCAGAGGCGCATTCCATTTTCGCGCACAATCGCTACTTTCTCGGCGATAATGCGCTGTGCCGTGCCGAACTGGAAATGGCGCGGCAGACCAATCCATTCGATACATCCATTGAATACCTGTATGGATTTGGGCTGTACATGACCGGCGACCATGAAGCGGGCATCCAAGCCATTCGCAACCTCATGGCGCTTCAGTTTCCGCAACCCGACTGGTATCACGTATTGCCCTTTCTGCATGTGTTCAATCAAGGTAACTATCAGGAAGCCTTGGTACTGGCTGAGCGCATTCAGCACTTCGGTTACTGGGGAGAATTAGCCCGTAGCGTTAGTTGCTTTCGTCTGGGACAAACGGCACGTAGCCTGCGAGAGCTTAAGGAATTATTACGCGATAATTCGCAACTGCTTAATACCCAAAATCCCGATAATCGGTCTATTTTCTCGCACGAAGCATTAAAAAAAGTATTGAGCACCTTAGGGGAAATCAAAAAACTCATGACGCCTGACCAATATTAAAATTTAATGATTATGGCGGCGAATATTCATTAATTATTAACCGCCAATCAATTAACTAAGACTATGATTGTTTAAAAAAATTGATTTAATTAATTGTCGCAACCAGCCTATAAATCAACATAGTTTATTATACGCTGATGGCGGGGATTCTTTATGACGGACACATATACACATTCTTATGGAAACTGGGTACGCGCTGCATTATTAATTACAGTAATCACTCCTTACCTAAATGGGTGCAACAGTAGTGGCACCACGGCACTGAATAATACCAATGACACAACACCCGTAACACCGACAAGCGTAGCGGCAACGCCTACGCCTACGCCTCCACCAACAATCGCAGCCGCACCGAGCGTGGATGCCCCGGCTATCGCCGCAGCAACCGTTACCAACTCTGCTACCACTACCAGTCAACGCTTTAGTCTTGTTTCCAGTAGCGGTCAAGTGGTTGACTCCAGTAGTTTAAACCAGACGAAAACCGTCTCTATAGGCTCAAGCGGTGCAGCGGGCAGGCCGGAAGCATCCGAAGCGCTGGGCGCTGATACAATGCCACTGACGGATACGGAACTGGCAACCATCAAGACCACAACACCCACCGCCGCCGCACGTATCATTAACGAATCCATATTGGGATTTGATAGCCGTTTCCATGTCAACCCCTATGGTTACCCACAACGGGCAGTATCCTTAATCACCTACAATGGCAGTACCCATTGCACTGGCTGGTTAGTTAGTGCCGATACCTTGGTAACAGCCGGACATTGCGTCCATAGTGGCGGCGCTAATGGGCGCTGGGGTTCGCCGAGTGCTTTCAAAATTTACCCCGGCTTCTCTGACGGTTACGCGCCCTACGGCTCTTGCCAACCTCGTGAAACCTATTCCTCTTACGGCTGGATTACTTCAGCAGACAGTGATGCCGATGTCGGGGTTATCAAACTCGATTGCGCTATCGGTAAAGCAACCGGCTATTTCAGCTATTTCGTCGCGGCACAAACGGATAATACGGCGATTACCATCAATGGCTACCCCGGTGATAAAGCGGACGCTAATGAGCAATGGGGCAGCACTGGTGTGATTTCGCGCTCAACCCCGGCAAAACTTTATTACGACAATGACACAACCGGCGGTATGAGCGGCGCACCCGTTTGGTTGCAACACAACGATACCGCGTGGTCATTGGGTATTCACACCACCGGTGAAAACTTATTGTCTCGCGGAACCAATTCAGGCACACGCATTTCTCAAGATGTGTTCGACCTCATTACTGCCGTCAAAGAACTGCCATAAGCACACAGATTGCGTCGATAGGTGAATCCAGCAAGGCGGCGCGTTACAATGCCCGCCTTGTCACCCGACGCTAACGCTGGATTTTTGACCTCACGTGAGCAACCTCATTCAACGCCGCGCTTTGCGCCTGCAAAATCTGCCCAAGCCAACTTACCCCGAAGAACTTCCGGTAGCCGCCCGTCGCGCTGACATCCTCGCCGCCATCAGTGCGCATCAAGTCATCATTATTTGCGGCGAAACCGGCTCAGGCAAAACCACCCAACTCCCCAAAATGTGTTTGGAATTGGGGCGTGGCGTGGATGGCTTTATTGGTCACACCCAACCCCGACGCATCGCTGCCCGCAGTGTCGCCGCACGGATTGCCGAAGAACTCAACACACAACTCGGTCAGCAAGTCGGTTACAAAGTGCGTTTCCACGACCGCTGCTCGCCGGACAGTTACATAAAACTCATGACCGACGGTATTTTGCTGGCAGAAATTCAGCAAGACCGCTACCTGCGCCAATACGACACCCTGATTATCGACGAAGCGCACGAACGCAGCCTCAATATCGACTTTCTACTCGGCTACCTCAAATGGCTATTGCCGAAACGCCGCGATATGAAAGTCATCATTACCTCGGCAACGATTGACCCGGAACGCTTTTCACGCCATTTCGACAATGCCCCGATTATCAATGTGTCGGGGCGAACTTACCCCGTCGACATCCGCTACCGCCCCTTGATTGACGTGGATGCGGAAGAAGAATTCGAGCGCGATCAAACCCAAGCCATTCTCGAAGCCGTCGATGAATTAGGCCGTGAAGCCCCCGGCGATATTCTGATTTTTCTGCCCGGCGAACGTGAAATCCGTGAAACTGCTGAAGCCTTGCGCAAACACCACCCGCCTGCCACCGAAATTCTGCCGCTGTTTGCACGGCTTTCCAACGAAGAGCAACACCGCATTTTTGAACCGCACGGGCAACGCCGCATTGTGTTAGCCACCAATGTTGCGGAAACCTCCCTCACCGTACCCGGCATTAAATACGTGGTCGACAGCGGCTATGCCCGCATTTCACGCTATTCATGGCGAGCCGGTGTACAGCGTTTGCCGATTGAAAAAGTCTCACAAGCTTCGGCGAATCAACGTTCCGGGCGCTGCGGACGAGTTAGCAACGGCATCACCATCCGGCTTTACAGCGAAGACGATTACAACAAACGCCCGGTGTTTACCGAACCGGAAATCCTGCGCACCAATCTGGCGGCGGTTATCCTGCAACTGGCCACCATGTGGACGGCGGACATCGAAGGCTTCCCCTTTGTCGAACCGCCGGATACCCGCCTGATTCGCGACGGCTACAAACTCCTGTTTGAAATCGGCGCAGTCGATAAAAATTTCAACGTCACCAGCAGCGGGCATCAACTTGCCAAGTTGCCGCTCGATCCCCGCTTTGGGCGCATGTTACTGGCAGCAAACGACAACGGGGCATTGCGTGAAGTCTTGATCATCGTCAGCGCATTAACCCTGCAAGATCCGCGTGAACGCCCACTGGACAAACAACAAGCCTCTGACGAAAAACACGCACGTTTCAAAGACGAGCAATCCGACTTCCTCAGCTTCCTCAAACTCTGGGATTATTTCCACGAGCAACGCAAACACCTCAGCCAACGCAAATTCCGCGACTTGTGCCAAAAGGAATTCCTCTCCTACATGCGCCTGCGCGAATGGCACGACATTCACACCCAATTGCATCAAATGGTGCTGGAAATGGGTGGCAAGGAAAATGACGCGCAAGCCAGTTACGACGCTATCCACCTGAGCTTACTGACCGGGTTGCTCGGCAATATCGGCATGAAGGACGAAGAACGCGAATACATGGGCGCGGGTGGACGCAAATTCCACCTCTTCCCCGCCTCCAGTCTGCGCAAAAAACCGCCGCAATGGGTCATGGCAGCCGAATTGGTGGAAACCTCGCGCTTATTCGGGCGCACCATCGCCAAAATTCAGCCCGAATGGGTGGAAAAACTCGCCGAACACCTGCTCCGCCACCATTACACCGAACCGCATTGGGAGCAAAAACAAGCGCAAGTCGCCGCGTTTGAACGTACCTCGCTCTACGGCATCACCATCACCCCGCGCCGCAAAGTCAGCTACGGGCGCATTGATCCTGTCACCTGTCGCGAAATCTTTATTCGCCATGCCTTGGTATACGGCGAATACCGCACCGCCGCGCCATTTTTCCAACACAATGCCGAACTGATTGCTGACATTGAAATGCTGGAAGCCAAGGCTCGCCGCCGCGACATCCTCACCGACGAACACCGTTTGTATGCGTTTTATGACGAACGCATCCCCGCTCATGTCGTCAACGGGCATTCATTCGAGCGCTGGCGCAAAAAAGCCGAACAGCACGACAGCCAATTGCTGTACCTAACCCACGCTTACCTGATGCAGCGCGAAGCAGGGCATGAAAAAAGCGGGCAATTCCCCGACAGCTTGCAGGTGCAAGGCATGATTCTGCCGTTACGCTACCACTTTGACCCCAAGGCCGAAGATGATGGTGTCACCGTACGTTTACCCTTGCTGGGGCTAAATCAACTCAACCCCATCCGCTTCGAGTACTTAGTGCCGGGCATGTTGGAAGAAAAAATCACCGCGCTGATTCGTGCCTTGCCCAAACACATTCGCAAACAGTTTGTACCCGCACCGGATTACGCCCGTGCCTGCATGGAAGCCATCGAGCCGAGCGACACCTTGCCCTTGCAAACCTCCGTGGAAAAACAGCTATTGCGCATGAGCGGCAGCCAAATTCCACCCGAAGCATGGGCAGCCATTACGCTGGAAACACACTTAAAAATGCGCTTTGAAGTCGCCGATGAAGCGGGCAGAGTGATTCGCAGCGGACGTGATTTGGATACGTTGCGCGGTAAAGTTCATGCGCAAACCCGTGCGGAACTGGCATCTAAACCCGTGCAATCCATCGAACGGCTCGGCATTACCGCCTGGGATTTTGGCGATTTGCCCGAACTCTATTGGCTGGAAGCAGGCGGCACGAAATTGCGCACATGGCCTGCCCTAGTCGATGCCAACAACAGTGTCAGCATTCGCTTATTTGACAATGAAACCGATGCCAGCAACGCCCATTGGCAGGGTGTATTGCGCCTGTTCTGGCTGGCGTTATCCGCTGAAGTGAAAGACGTACCGAAATACGTGCCGCAAATGCAAACCTTGTGCCTGCACTATGCCGCCACCGGCAAATGCGAGGAACTCAAAGACAGCATCACCCGCTACGTGTTCCGGCAAGCATTTAAAAACCACCTGAGCATCCGCAAGCAGGACAGCTTTACCCACGCACTGGGCGAGTGCCGTTCACAGATTTTCCCGCAAACCCAAGAAACAGCGCGTCTGATCACCCCGATACTTGCGCTGTACCATGACTTGCGCAAACAGTTAAAAGGCAAAGTGCAACCGGCATGGTTAGAAGCCCTGAATGACATCAGCGAACAATTGAACCATTTGGTGTATGTAGGATTTCTGGACGCAGTATCCCCAGAGGAGTTACGGCACTTTCCGCGTTACCTCAAAGGCATTCAGCGACGTTTGCAAAAATTGGCGGAGAACCCGACCAAAGACAGGGCATTACGGGTGCAAGTACAACCGTATTGGGATCAGTGGAAAAAAGAAGCAAAAGGGAACTGGCACGAGTACCGCTGGATGTTAGAAGAATTCCGGGTATCGCTGTTTGCGCAGGAGCTAGGAACCGCAAGGCCGGTATCAGCCAAGCGGTTAGAAGAACTGTGGAAGAAAACTACCCAGTGATTACTGCGTAGCGACCATGGCGGTCTGACTGCTACGCGGGTAGCGATTCGGGTAGCCGTAGTATTTATTCGAGACTTCCGGTGATTTCATCTTGGTCAATACTGTACCAATGATATTGCATTGCGCTTGATGTAAACGCCCAACCGCATCTTTCAGATTACGTTTACGGGTCTGACCGTAAGCACTGACAAACACGGTGTTACCCGTGCGGTTAGAAATGATCAAGGCATCCGCCAACCCCATCACGGGTGGGCCATCGAGAATAATATGATCAAACATCCCTTCCACTTCGCTCAATAATTCAGTGAAGCGCTCACCTGCCAATAATTCGGTGGGATTAGGCACGGCAGAACCGGCAGAAATAGCTGACAGGTTTTGTACCGTGGTTTCCTGAATCAATTCAGCGATGTTTTCTTTTTCACCTAACAGGTAATCACTCACGCCCAGCCGATTTTCCAAACCCAGTTTATTGTGGGCTTCCGGGTGACGCATATCGCAATCAATTAACAGCACTTTTTTACCCGTGTAAGCAAAGACGGTAGCCAAATTCACCGCCGTAGTGGTCTTACCTTCACTGGGTGAGGGGCTAGTAACATTCATAATCAAAGCTAAACCTTGCTGCGATGGCGCTTTCATCATGAGAATGTTTTCGCGCAATGAGCGAAATGCTTCTAACATGAACGAGCTGCCGACTTGCCCGCGCAATGCCAAGACATTCTTATTGTTGCGACCGGAAATATAAGGAATGACCCCCAGCAAAGGCACAGATCCCAGTGCACGGCGCATGTCTTCGACGCTTCTTAGTCGGTCATCCATAATTTCAGCCATAATCGCCGCCAACAAGCCCAGCAGCAAACCTAACGCTGCCCCCATCACCAAATTCAAGGGAATATTCGGCGCGAAAGGTCGCGTTGGCACACTCGCCTCATCAACAATCGCCACGTTACTGGCACTGCTGTCAGCAACACGCCCAATCTCATTCAAGCGTGCCAACAAGCTTTCATAGTTAGTACGGTCAGCTTCTACTTCACGTTGCAAGGTCAAATAGCCAGCAGACTTATCACGATTTCCCATGAGCACCGCTTCCTGCTTTTTGACTTCACCCTTTAACTCACTTTCACGTTGTTTGGCGGCTTCGTATTCGGCTTGTAATTTGCTGCGGGCAGTGCGATCAATGCTGGAAGATTCGCGCTGCACTTCCTTGGTGAGTTCATTGATGCGTGCTTGTAACTGCTGCATTTCCGGGAAATTCGCTTTAAACAGGCTGGATTTATCGCGGTATTCCGCTTGTACACGCGCCAATTCTTCCTTCAAACGTTGAATGGCTGGGTTTTCCAAGGTACGGTCAGCACCCGCGACATTTTGCGAGCGGTTGAGCGACGCTTCAGCCGCAATCCGTGCACTGGTGGCATCGGTCAACGCTAAATTGAGGGAATCCAGCACACCTGACGCCGAAGAACGGTCGCCATCCAACGTAATAATGCCCTGCTTTTTAGCGTAGGCAACCAATTCGCGCTCAGAATTCTCTAACTTCAACTTGGCTTCTTTTAATTTACCGTCGAGGGTTTCCTTGGTGTTAGAAACCGCCTCGTTACGCAAATTTAAACTCATCTGCTTATAATTAGCCGCCAAGGTATTCACAATATCAGCCGTTAGTTTGGGATCGGTATGATCGTAACTAATCTTGAAAATCTGCGAATCTTCTACCGCCTGAATATTCAGATTGCGCCGGAAATTCTCACCAACATTGCTCTGCACTTCCTGAGATTGTTCACTGCCAGAAACGCGCTGTTTAAATTCAGCCAGCCACGCATAAACACGGGCGCGTAAGGAATCATTGTCTTCAAAACGGTCAGCAATGTTCAGTGCCTTAATCGTTTCACTGGTTAAACGTTCGCTACCCAATAATTCCGTTTGAGTCTGATAAAATTCACGCTCACTGCGCGGGGCGCGGGCAGGCTCTGCCCGATCCCCCAGTGACACCCGTGCCTCTTCCGGGGTTACTTGCAAGGTAGTGGTCGCGCGGTAGACATCCGGTGACAAAAAAGTGAATACAGCCGTCAGCAAAAAAGTGGCTAAAGCAATACCCAGCAGTAGCCATTTACGCTGCATTAACCGCCGCCATAACTCACCGAAACCAAATTCCTCGGCTTGGGCACGCGGGGCAACGTCTTCGATCGGAATATACTCCACCACCTGAGCATTCCCCGCCGAGCGCACTTCGAGACTTTTCGATTGATTTGCGTAATAGTTTTCCATCACCGCTCCTTGAGCATTGCCGCTACCGGTTATTGTCACCGCCGACAGAGATTTCTGAAATTAAATCAACAATAATACACGCCATAATAACGACAATAAATGCCGTGATTCAAAACAATACTACCATTCTACTAGGCTTCGTTGCGTCCATACTGATCTTCCAGACGAACGATGTCATCTTCCCCAAGATAACTGCCCGACTGGACTTCCACCAATTCGAGTGGCACTTTGCCCGGATTTGCTAAACGGTGCACACTGCCCAATGGAATGTAAGTTGACTGATTTTCGGTCAATAAAAACGTTTTGTCATCGCAAGTCACTTCAGCCGTGCCTCTCACCACAATCCAGTGTTCGGCACGGTGATGGTGTTTTTGCAGCGACAATTTCGCACCGGGTTTCACCGTAATGCGCTTGACCTGAAAACGCTCACCCGCGTCCACCGAGTCATAGCAACCCCACGGGCGGTTCACTAAACGGTGAATAATGGCTTCGCTGCGACCTTCCGCTTCCAGTGCGGTCACAATGCGCTTCACGTCTTGCGCTTTGCTTTTGTGGGCAACCAAGGTAGCGTCTTTGGTTTCGATCACGATCAAATCATCGACACCCACCAGCGTCACCAAGCGATCTTCAGTAAACACCAAGTTATTGCTGGCATCATGCGTCATGACATTGCCGCGTAATACATTGTTGGCAGCATCACGCTCGCTCACTTCCCACACTGCCGACCACGCACCCACGTCATTCCAACCGGCATTGAGCGGTACGGTCGCTGCGTGGCGGGTATGTTCCATTACCGCATAGTCAATGGAATCGGAAGGGCAATCTTTAAACGCCGCCGCATCCAAACGAATAAAGTCCAGATCGTGTTGCGCGTGCTTAAAGGTCTTCTTGCACGCGGCGAGAATATCAGGCTTGTACGTTTCCAGTTCACGCAAGAAAACGCTGGCTTTAAACATGAAAATGCCCGAATTCCACAGGTGCTTGCCGCCGTTCAAATACGCAGTCGCCACCTCCAAACTGGGCTTTTCAGCAAACGCCGCTACTT
Organism: Thiothrix subterranea; assembly: GCF_016772315.1. Taxonomy (NCBI): domain Bacteria; kingdom Pseudomonadati; phylum Pseudomonadota; class Gammaproteobacteria; order Thiotrichales; family Thiotrichaceae; genus Thiothrix; species Thiothrix subterranea. The sequence continues at coordinate 1,752,870 of NZ_CP053482.1, forward strand.
GCCAAGCATTTTCAAAACCGGCAATCGCAGCGCCTTGTTCGATATAGCCGTAGCCGATTTCCGGTGTAACGGGGGTAATCCCAAACGTCACCAAAAAGCCATCTTCCGCCAAAGCACTCGCCTGCATAATGGCTTGCTGGAACGCAGCAATGTCAGGAATCACATGGTCGGCAGGCAATACCAACATCACCGGATCTGCGCCATTTTTTTCCAGCAAAGACAAAGCAGCGACCGCCACCGCAGGCGCTGTATTGCGCCCCACCGGTTCGAGCAAAATGCCTTGGTTTGCCTGACCAATCCCCTGTAACTGTTCTGCCACCATAAAACGGTGTTCTTCGTTACAGACAATGACGGCAGCTTGCTTATTCGCCAAACCATCCAAACGTTCCAGCGTTGACTGGAACAAGGTACGATCTTCAGAAATCAGCGGCAAAAATTGCTTAGGGCGCAATTTGCGCGATACCGGCCACAAACGTGAACCAGAGCCACCAGACAGGATTACGGGGGTGATTGGAGTCGCCATCTCTATACCTTCTTTCATTTTAAGATTGTCGGAAATCACGTTGGTGATCCACGAACCATGCATACGTTGATTTAAGCCCATCGGGTAAGGCGATTTGAGGTTGCCAGCCCAAACTTTTCAGGCGGGAAACGTCCAGTAATTTGCGCGGCGTGCCATCGGGCTTGCTCGCGTCGAACACAATATTCCCTTGAAAACCGACCACTTCCGCCATGAGTTGCGCCAATTGTGCAATGCTACAATCCACGCCTGTGCCGACGTTGATGTGCGATTGGGTTTGTGGCACGAGCGCTTGATACTGAGCATCCGCCATTTCCATGACGTGGATGGAAGCTGCTGCCATATCGTCCACATGCAGAAACTCGCGCAGTGGTGTCCCCGAACCCCAGACAGTAACCTGCGGTTCTTGCGCCAACATCGCCTCATGGAAACGCCGCATTAGCGCGGGGATGACGTGGGAGTTTTCTGGGTGGAAATTGTCGTTAAAGCCGTACAAATTGGTCGGCATGACACTGCGATATTGCGTGCCATACTGACGGTTGTACGATTCACATAATTTGATTCCGGCGATTTTGGCAATCGCGTAGGGCTCGTTGGTCGCTTCCAACTCACCCTGTAACAATTCGGATTCAGCCATCGGCTGCTTGGCAAATTTGGGGTAAATGCACGATGAGCCGAGGAAAAGCAGGTGCTGAACACCTGCTTGCCAGGCTGAATGAATGATATTGCTTTCAATCATCAGGTTTTCATAAATGAAATCCGCCGGATACGTGCTATTGGCATGAATCCCCCCGACTTTTGCCGCTGCCAGATAGACCTGATCAATGTTTTCCGTCTGGAAAAATTGCTCAACCTCCTGTTGACGGTTCAGGTTCAATTCCTGCCGGGAACGCAATACCAACTCCACCTCCGGGCGTTGTTGCAATTGACGAACCAAGGCAGAGCCAACCATTCCCTGATGGCCAGCGACATAAATACGGGTTTTTTTCATGCGGATTACTCGTGGTAAGACATAATGCGGTGGCCGTGGTCTTTCAGATGCTTTTCTTTCAGCATCAGCTTGAGGTCAGATTCCATCATGTCATTCACCAGTGAATTCAGGTCATGCTTAGGAATCCAGCCCAATTTTTCTTTGGCTTTGGTTGGGTCGCCAATCAGCAACTCGACTTCAGTCGGACGGAAATAACGCGGATCAACCGAGACGATCTCACGACCCACTTCTAAACCGTGTTGCTCCGGTGTCGCACCTGTCGCCACTTCATAAACAGCACGATCAAAACCAGCAATCACGCCTTTCTCATCGACACCTTCGCCGTGGAATTCAACCGAGATGCCAGCGCGTGCAAACGACATACGCACAAATTCGCGCACTTCGGTGGTGACACCCGTCGCAATCGCGAAGTCTTCAGGCGTATCCGCTTGCAGAATCAACCACATCATTTCCACGTAATCTTGTGCATGACCCCAGTCGCGCTTGGCGGACAGGTTGCCCAAATGCAGGTCTTTCTGCAAACCCAAGGCAATGCGGGAAGCTGCACGGGTGATTTTACGGGTAACAAAGGTTTCACCACGCAATGGCGATTCGTGGTTGAACAAAATACCGTTACACGCAAACATGCCATATGCTTCGCGGTAGTTAACGGTGATCCAGTAAGCGTACAACTTAGCTACTGCGTAAGGTGAACGCGGGTAGAATGGCGTGGTTTCTTTTTGCGGTACTTCTTGCACCAACCCGTACAATTCAGAGGTGGATGCCTGATAAATGCGGGTTTTCTTGGTCAGATTGAGGAAACGCACCGCTTCAAGGATGCGCAATGTGCCGATACCATCCGCATTGGCGGTGTATTCCGGCATATCAAACGAAACGTGAACGTGGCTCATGGCCGCGAGGTTGTAAATTTCATCGGGTTGCACCTGACCAATAATACGGGTCAAGTTCATGCTGTCGGTCATGTCACCGTAATGCAGCACAAATTTACCGTCAGAGGTATGCGGATCTTGGTACAGGTGGTCAATACGGTCGGTGTTCAGTGATGAAGAACGACGCTTGATGCCGTGTACGGTATAGCCCTTTTTCAACAAAAATTCAGCTAAGTAAGCACCGTCTTGACCCGTGATACCTGTAATTAAAGCCGTTTTGCTCATGATTATTCCTTATTTAGATAACTTGATTGTTAGAAGCGGTTTTGCTGCGCATCAGCAAATACAAAGGGTACGAAAAGCGTTTCAAATTCATCAAACCCACCGAACGTGCCGCGTATAGCGCAGAAGAAGCCGGTGAACACAGCCCGTTTTTAATTCTGAGCGTAAAATCTTCCTTGATACCTGACAAGCGGCGGCTATTCGAGACCCCTGTCATATCAAAACGTGACAGAATGAGGTCTAAACGCTGCATCTCATCCGGGTGCTTAAGCAGATTAACCGCACGCACAATGTAGTCATAGTCGGATGAAATTTTATACTCAAGATCATAACGCAATGCAGCGTAGCGGTAGTGGAAAAACATCGACTGGTGGCTGCAAAACATGCCCTTTTTCAAACTAAAGGTACGCTTTGCCGCCTTAATAACTTCGACGCCATCCGCAAATTCTTCACACATATCGCCGTAGACAATCGCGGGCGGGCGGCCTGTGAATCCCTGAAGCTGTTGATCTAACTGTGTCAGGGTATCGGCTGCATACAGTGAATCCCCGGAATTCAGAAAACAAAAATAGTCGCACAACCGAATCTGACTAATGCCTTTATTCATCGCATCGTAAATGCCTTTATCTGGCTCGGAAATATAGCGGATATTGGGTTGCGCCGCCGATAATTGCTGTAAGTAGGTCGGTGTGCCGTCTTTAGAAGCGCCATCAATAACGATACATTCCCAGTTCTGGTAAGTTTGTGCCAGTAAAGAGTCAATCGTGCGTTGCAAACCCGCCAGATTATTGTAACAGATCGTAATAAAAAATAACTTGTTACTCATAAATATATCTCAACACCTCACGAACGGCATTAAATTCTACTTTTGCATAAGGTTGTAAATGCTGGGTATTGGCATCAATGGAGAGAATCGCTCCTTCAATATCCTGCACACGTTCACACACAGCACATAAACGTTTTGATTTCACATAGTTAGCTAACTCAACCTGATGTTTGTCAGCCCTATCCGTATTGGGAACCACTAATACCCGCTTTTTATGCTCCAACAACATAAAGATCGTACCAGCCCCTGCGTGTGTAATGAAAAATTCATAATCAGCGAGTTTGTCTTTTAAACTTTTATCAAAATCAAACCAAGGCTTGTACTGCGGTTGGTAACTGCCCTCGCCAGTTTGCAAGGTAATGTCGTAGCGACTTTCCAACTCACGGCTTTCATCAATTTTTTTCACTAACGAGTCAAACCCGGTAGTACCAGTGATGACCAGGATTCGCGTTTTATTATTAGAGGCGTCCAGCGAACTCAGCGTCACGATACAACTCCTTCAAGGATTCATTTTGAACAAAAAATTTGGTACTGAACGGTGAACACGCCTTACCCGATAAGCTTTTACTGGTAAACCGGCACCAATCTTCAAAAAAGATACGTTTTTTGACCCGCATCACTTTGCAAACCATAAAAACGGGAATGCAAATGCCCGGCCCAAACCCAATCACCGCACGCGGCTGGTGTTGACGTACCAACTTTACCGTCAAGGTTACGGCTTTCAGGTAAGCATTCACAAACGCAAGAGGATTGAAGGATTCATTTTTGTGCCTAATGGGAGGCACGGTATGAATTTTTTCAATGGAATCCCCTTTCATCGTTACCGTGTCAGTCACGTGAATGAAATCAATCGTCGGGTCGAGTGACTGCATTTGCTTCATCAGACGCATGGCCTGATCATGATGCCCGCCCTCGCCGTACACAAGCAATATACTGATGTCCATGATCTACTCCTTGCAATCTCACTAGCACCATCAACAGTGCAAACTCTTCCGCGCCACGTCCTAAAAAATCCCCAAAGGGAATCATCATAAAATCAGCCAGCAGCAACGCCGTTAAAATGATGGAAAAATTATTGCGATACTTTGCAGCCAACAAATGCACAATCATGACCATCAAAAACGCTAACGGAAACAATAAAATACCGTATTTAAACAACAACCCCGTCAAGCCAATGTCCGAGACATACATATTTATCCCGTAGACTGAACGAAATCCCTCATTGAACTGAAGTGACAAAGCGCCGTGCGGCATCAAAAAGTTGCTTAACGCCTCGCCCAGCATCACGGTCAGCTCTTTGTTACGGTGATAATCATAAAAAATCACCGATTCATTAAACGCATACACGTATAAAAAGTAAGAAAGGTAGCCCAATACTGCCACAACAGGAATTAATAGCAGCACACTCACATTAAAATTACTGAGGCGTTGGCGCAAAATGGTAATCCACACCAAAGTCAACACAATCGCCAAACTCATGCCACGGGTTTGATTAATGTAAAGCATGTAAGCTGCCAGCAGACCAAGCGGAATCACCGCTTTCAAGAATTCGCCACGCGCCACTAAATAGTAAGGATACAGCGCAATCAGAAAACCGGCTTCCAAGAAACGGGTAGCAAAACGCTCATCGGTTGCTACAAAATCATCTGCAAATTGCTCGGCATGTACCGAAAACTCAAAGCCAGCGTTACGTGGAATCAACTCAAACGCATTTGCCGCCGACCAAGCCAAGGCCAGATAAAACAAATACTTCAAAATCGTTTCCAAATCGGATTCGCCGTAGCCTCTGCGCCCGCCAATTGCCAACATAATCGGAAAGTAGATCAGATACAGTAAGGTACGGCGCTCTTCCAAAAAGCCATATTGCAACGGCTGCTGAAAACTGACGTAAGCAAAAATGGGGGGAATCAGGAATAATAAAGCCACCAGCGCCAACAAATACCAATCAATGGTATCCAGCACTTCTTGTTTGGCAGCAAGAATATAAATAACTGTCAACAACGACAAACCAATGACCGCTTCACGTAAAAATACCAAGCCAAAACGGTGGTCATCGCTCAAAAAAAACAAACCGGATACCAAGGCCAACGCAGCTATCATCACCCATTTGTCATACGCTGATGCCACAGCTCCCATCCGCGCGGGAGAAACAGTCTTCAGAAATGAGGCGTTAATTTGCATATTAATCCCCGTTACTTATTAATAACAGCCAGTATTTTTCGGGCATAATCGGCATGATCAAAATTTTTGACACGCTGCTTACCTCTGATAACCAATTCCGCAGCCAAGGGAGCATCACGTAACAATTGCAAGATTTTATCCGCCATATCAGCCGCATTATTAGGGTCAAAAATCAAGGCAGCATCCCCTACTTGCTCCGGTAAAGCCACAACATTAGAGCAACAAACCGGCACACCCAAGGCAAATGCTTCATAAATCGGAATACTGACACTCTCAAACAAGGTTGGCATTACCAACATCTTCGCCATTTTATAGAGGTAAGGAATATCCTCATAATCAATATAACCCAAATGTTTGACCCGATGCCCAAGGTTTAGTGCTTGTATTTTCGCCATTAACTGCGGGTAATAATCTTGCTGTGACCCTGACAAAATTAGCGTCACATCCTCATCGGTATCGTTCGCAATAATATTGAACGCTTCCACCAACTTCAGGTGATTTTTATGAAACCAACACTGTGCTGGGTAGAAAATATAGCGCTCTGGTAGTGCATATTTACGTTGCACGGCGGCAAAATTTTCTGGCTTAGCGGCATAGCTGCGCAAAAAATCCGGGGGAGGCGACTGAATCACTGCTACCTTGTCGCTGGGCGCACCCAGAAAGTTCATAATGTCCTGCTTAACGTAATTCGACTCACAAATGACGGCCTTCGCCGCCTGAGTCAGCGCCCGATTCCGCAACACCCGTTTAAAACGCTCCACTCGCGTAAAAGCATGGGGGTAATATTTTTCCTGCATGTCATGCAGCGTAAAAATGAACGGCTTTTTCAAAAACACATGCGGATACACCGACGTGGCTGGCGAGAGAAACAAATCAATATCCGCATACACCTGTTTCTCATCGTCGCGCAGAAAAAATGGCTGACGCATCCCCACCAATAATTGCGAAAAAATAATGGCTTGATTGACACCAGAACGGTTAGAAGGCGACAGCTTCCTCACTTCCAAACCATAACCATCAAAACGTGTATCGTCTTTATCGGCGAAAATAATGTAGCGATTGCTCTTGTCAGCCGCGAGCGCATCCACCATTGACTGAATATATTGAAAAATACCCCCGCCATGCATGGGATAAAAAGTCAGTATGCCAATGTTCTTCTTCATAATAGCGCAACCATTTCTTTAATATTTATCAGCTACCTAAAACGCACTCGCAAGGTCTCGCGAAACAGGTAAAGCAAAGCCGCCCCAACCACACCCATCAAGACCACGCCATCTGTCACAATAACCAGTAAATTACTGTTTATGTATTCATGTACGTAATTCAATAATAAAATTATCAGCATTCCTAATGCGACAAACAATAATGTTTGCAGTAGGTACTCCCCGAATTTATGTCCCACGTTGCGTTGCACCCACCAATAAAAGTAAGGCAACGGCAATAACAGCAAGAACAAAGACAGCGCTGCTCCGTCATGACCGTAACGTGGCGTTAACACATACATGCCCGCCACATACGCGACTGTTCCCAAGAAAGAACTAATCGCCGTCACTTTCGCATTTCCTGAGCCTTGCAAAACCCAATAAGCCACCACCGTATTCGATTGGAAAAAGAAATACAGGGCAATAATTTGTAACGTCAATGTGCTGTGCAACGCAAATTCAGGGGAAATCCACAATTCAAGGAAAGCACCACCGGAGGAAATCAACGCCACGCTAATCGCCATGCTAAACAGGAATACCAACCACATCGCCCGCCGGTATAATGCCAGCCGCCCGACCTGATCATTCAAACTGGATAACTCGCTAAAGCGCGGAAACGTAATCTGGCTCAGTACCTGAATAATCCCGTTAGCCATTTGTGCAATCGTATGCGGAATCTGGTAATACGTGACCGCCTCTGTCCCCAAAATCGACCCGATAATAAATTTATCCAGTCGGGATACCACGCCGCCCAAAAAATTGCTGACAAAGGTATAAGCACTAAATCCAATCATTTCAGCAAAAATACGCTGGTCAAAAGACAAGCCGAGTTTCACCCCTAGCGGTAATACCTGCCGTCCTAAGGTATAACCACTGACCAATGCTATGGCTTGAATAATGACGTAACCCCACAAGATAGCGATCAGGTCATAACCCAACAACACCATCCCGGTCGCCATTACGATGCCCGCAATATTGGCTGAATTTTGAATCACCGCCGGAACATCAAAACGGTGGTAAGCTTTGAATACATTCAGGAAAAATTGGTTGATGTAACTCAGTAAAAACGCCACCGCCGTCACCGAAAACGCCTTAGCCGCTAACTCAGCTTTCGCGTCTTCGTTATAAATCAGATTGCCCAATGGCAAGGCGAATACCACTACCGCCACCGCAATAACAATACCCAGCACCACGTACATCAACAAAGCGATGTCTAAAATCGGTTTAATTTTAGTGTTTTCACCCGTCACTTCGTACTGCGAAACGTATTTAACAATCGCCTGACCCACACCAAGGTCGACGAAATTCATAAAACCAATTAAGGATATACAAATAATATACAGCCCATAAACGTCTGTGCCCATGTACTTAATCATCAGCGGAATTGTCGCCAGTGATGCAAGTAACGGCAGAACATAGCCAAGGCCACTAAATGCTATGTTCCTCGATATATTTTTCATTATTTAAGCAACTCTGAATTTGGCACATCAGGCTCACCTGCGAACCTGATGCTTACATTCTAACGTCTTATTGGAACATTTCCATGCATTTCCTGACAGCCGCGCATACACGCTCGACATCGCGTTTTTCCATATCAAAGTAGGAGGGCAGATTGACGCCCTTTTCATAGATTTGATAAGTCACTGGCGTATGCGTGCCGGGGTAATCAGCCATTCTCGATAGCGGGTAAAAATAAGGGCGACTGTCTACATCGAATTCACGCAATGTTTGCATGAAGGTATCGCGCGTCGTCTCGTTCGCCCCCTCAATCTCGATCGTTACCATCCAGTAAACATTTTTTGCCCACGATGCCGTCCGGTTTAAGGTAAGGCCAGCCAACCCACCGAGAGCATCTTGATACCAAGCAAATATTTCTTGTTTCTTTTGCAGAATTTCTTCAATGCGCTCCAACTGTGCCAAGCCCAACGCGGCTTGCAGATTGGTCATCCGGTAGTTGAAACCCACTTCAGTATGCCAATAGCGCTTGGTAGGACTCATCGCGTGGTCACGCAGGTATTTAGCACGTTGATACAAGGCTTCGTCATCGGTGGTAATCATGCCGCCTTCGCCTGACGTAATCACCTTGTTACCGTAGAAGCTAAAGGAACCGCAATGTCCCCAAGACCCTACTTTTTTACCCTCGACTTCCGCACCGTGTGCCTCGGCTGCATCCTCAATCACTAACAAACCGTGCTTTTCAGCAATCGCCATAATCGCGGGCATGTTCGCCGGATGCCCGTACAAATGCACCGGAATAATCGCTTTGGTTTTTGGCGTAATGGCAGCCTCAATCGCGGCAGGATCAATGCACAAGGTTTCAGGATCAATATCCACCAACACCGGCACCGCACCGACGTATTTCGCGGCGTTAGCAGTCGCAATAAACGTCAAGTCTGGCATGATGATTTCATCACCGGCCTCAACACCCATGCTAACCATGGCCAAATGTAAGGAAGTGGTACCGTTGCTGCACGTCAGTGCGTACTTGCTACCACAAAATGCCGCAAATTTTTCTTCAAATGCTGTGATGTATTCACCCAGAGATGACACCCATCCCGATGCAATAGCCGCCGTGACATACTCGATTTCTTTTTTAGTAATGGTCGGCCTAGAGACAGGCAGGAAACCATTGTTCTGTTGTAATTGAGTCATTTATATTATTTCCTATGCTAAACAATCTGTTACTAAGCCAGCTTCTTTTGCAAATGCCTAACCCTTACGGTGTATAGCGCAAATGCCGCCAAGAAGGTCAAAAAGATAGTAACCTCTTGGAAACCGCTAACATGCATTGCTATGCCTGTCACTGCAAAAAATGCCGACAAAGTGCTAATTTTCAGAAGTGCCGCCTGCTTAGTATCACCACACTGCAACACAATGTGATGAAGATGTGTACGATCCGCCTTCAACGGTGAATGCCCACGTAACGCTCTATCAACGATAACCCGCGCCATATCCATCAAAGGGAAAGCAATGAGCCACAATGCGGTTGCTGCTGAAAAACTAACTTTTTCATTATTGGTCAACCCTTCAGATGTCGGTTGGGTTCCTTGAATCAACAACCAAACCACAGTGAAGCCAATCAGCATCGACCCCGTATCACCCATGAAAATTTTAGAAATTCTCTTTTCCTTTTCTTGAACACCACCTGCAAGGTTAGCAATCAAATAAGGAACTAGCGCACCGGAGAGGATTAAGGTCAGCTTCATGTTAGTCATGTCATCATTCTGGTAGAATAGGATACCCATGCTCACGAATGTCACTAACGAAGAAATACCCAACAAACCGTCAATTCCATCGATCATATTGAAGGCATTAATAGCCGCCAGAACCGCCAGCATTGTCACCAAATAACCAAGCGCCTCAACCAAATCAACCGCAGAAGACGTACCAAACATCGTCCCCAAATGGTGAATGTACATTCCGCTACCAGCACACATCAGCGCCGCAACCACCGTTTGTACAAACAAGCGTAGCCGGGGCGATAAATCTTTAACATCGTCCGCAACCCCCAGTGCCACAATAATACTGCTACACACCAAGTAGGTCAGCGAACTACTGTTCGGCGTAATGAACAGTGAAATTCCCATCACCAAGCCCGCATACATGGAGACACCACCGATTAACGGAATATCGCCCTTATGAAACTTACGCTCTGCATTAGGCATATCCACCAAACCGAACTTAACCGCAAAAGGGGTAAGCAACAGAATGGATAATGCCGATATAAAAAAAACTAACAAAAAAATGCCCGCAAAACTCATTGGAACCTCCTGTTCACAAAAGCGCCTAATTCCTTTCTATAGATACACCGCAAAGCTCAATCGTTGAAACGCTACCGCCGAAGCCGGAATATAGCCAGCCAGACAAATATCGCACGAAAAATCTTTGTACTCCTGACATTGCATGTCCTCATGCACTATCCAACATTCGTGTAAACCTAACGAAAAAACGAGTACCCAACGTATGCCCAATGGGTATCAATCACTTTTCACGGTAAATTATTTACACTCACAATCAACAATCTAGCAAAAATACTTATGCGCAAGCGCAAACAACTAGAAACACTAATAAGTAAAATTTGCCAAACCCAAAGATAGACTCCAAACTATAGAAAAATCTTATGACACTTCTGCTCTTTCACAAAATACATCATTTAATTGATGTATAAACATAAGTATAATGTTTTATCGGAATATAGCAACGCTATCTACTCGTGAAAGAGCGTATTTCATCAAAAAAATGTATTAAAATTTACTTATCTAATCAAAAATTGCGCAATATTTGCCGAAATTATTGCAGGAAATTTCAACTTTTTACATAAGTAAATCGTATAGAAACAAGTAACCTTAATGCTTTCAATGACAAACTATAGTTCGTTTCCTCACAATTTCCGTTGATTTTTTTAGTTTTCGATGCATTTTTTTGATCGAAAACAAGTAAATGATCTTGTTAGATTATCAGCCAGACTGATTTGAACAAAAATAAAACAAATAGATTGAATTATAATCAGCGGCAATCATCAAGCCCTATGATTGTCAACTGAATTCACCATCGTCATACTGTTCAACAAGCGATCACTCACCACATTATCAACACACAAATCGACATGGAAATCGCACTCAACAATAAAATGAATGAATCATCATGCGCTGGCGTGAGGCAGTGGAAAACCGTTAAAATACAAATACTCAATACACACATAAATACTGAAATATTGAATCTTATGGAAAAACCCGCAGCGCACATCCTCTCGCCACAGCATCAGCGCGAAGAAACCACCATTGATGAGCACATCCGCCCGCGCCGTTTGCAAGACTACATTGGGCAACCCGTGGTGCGCGAACAAATGGAAATTTTCATTCACGCCGCCCGTCATCGCGGCGAAGCACTCGATCACGTCTTGATTTTTGGTCCACCAGGGCTGGGTAAAACCACACTCTCCCACATTATCGCGCACGAAATGGGCGCTAACCTGCGCCAAACCTCTGGGCCAGTCTTAGAAAAAGCGGGGGATCTCGCCGCCTTGCTGACCAACCTCGAACCGCACGACGTGTTGTTTATCGACGAAATCCACCGCCTCAGCCCAATGGTGGAAGAAATTCTTTACCCCGCCTTAGAAGATTTCCAACTCGACATTATGATTGGGGAAGGCCCCGCTGCACGTTCCATCAAGCTCGACCTGCCGCCTTTCACCTTGGTGGGCGCGACGACGCGGGCAGGCTTGCTGACCTCGCCGTTGCGGGATCGCTTCGGAATTGTGCAACGCTTGGAATTTTACAACGTTGATGATTTAGCCTACATCGTGCAACGCGCCGCCAGCATCATTGGTGCCAACATCGACGCTGGTGGAGCGCAAGAAATCGCCCGCCGTTCACGCGGCACACCACGCATTGCCAACCGCCTGTTGCGCCGAGTGCGCGATTACGTGCAAGTCAAAGGCAATGGCATTATTGATACGGAGATGGCAGATAAAGCCCTGAATATGCTCAATGTGGATAATCAAGGTTTCGACCACATGGACCGCCGCCTACTGTTAGCCGTGATGGAAAAATTTGACGGCGGCCCAGTGGGTGTAGACAGCTTAGCCGCCGCGATTGGTGAAGAACGCGGCACGATTGAAGATGTGCTCGAACCGTTCCTCATCCAACAAGGCTTTTTAATGCGTACCCCGCGTGGACGAGTCGCGACCCGCCATGCATGGCAACACTTCGGGCTAAATATCCCCGCCCGTTTCAATCCAAACGCGACCCCAGCGGATCAAGCAGGCAACAGTTTTGACCTATTTGAATGAATTTATCTTCCCAGTGCGGGTGTATTACGAAGACACCGATGCCGGTGGGGTGGTGTATCACGCCAATTACTTGCGTTTTATGGAACGCGCCCGCACCGAATGGCTGCGCACCTTAGGCTTTGAACAAGACACATTGGCACAAGAATTGAATGCTGTTTTCGTGGTGGCTGGACTGGAAATTGCATACCGCAAGCCTGCCCGCTTCAATGATGCTTTACTGGTTAACGCCAAAATCGACACCATCGGGCGTGCTAGTTTACTATTCAAGCAAGAAATTTGGCGCGAAGGCCGTAATAATTCGCGTGAACTCTTGACAACTGCCAGCGTCAAAGTAGTCTGTGTCAACACGGGCACCTTTCGTTCAATGACAATTCCAACAGCAATCAGGGAACTCCTTCAGTGACAACAGACCTCTCCATACTCAAGCTGATCATGGATGCCAGCTTGGTCGTCAAAATCGTGATGATCTTACTGGTATTGGCTTCACTGCTATCCTGGACGCTGATTATGGTGAAATCCAGCACCATTAACAGCACCCAAAGCAATGTCACCCAATTTGAAGAACGCTTCTGGAGCGGGGTTTCACTGAACTCCTTGTACGAAGAGTTGTCTCAGAAAACACAGCGGCGTGGGCTGGAGCGTATTTTTTACGACGGCTTTCACGAATACAAACGCGCCCTTAACACCGACCCGACCTCACGACTCTCGGTCACGGATTCGGTACAACGCTCCATGCGTGTTGCCGCTTCCAAAGAAGTCGATGAGTTGGAAAGGAATTTAGCGTTTTTAGCTACCGTCGGCTCAACCAGCCCGTATGTCGGTTTGTTTGGCACGGTATGGGGAATCATGAACTCGTTTATTTCACTCGGACAAATGCAGCAAGCCACCCTCGGCGTGGTTGCCCCCGGCATTGCGGAAGCGCTGATTGCGACCGCGATTGGCTTGTTTGCGGCCATTCCAGCGGTGATTGCTTATAACCGTTTCAGTGACAAAATCGACCGTTTGGTGGTGAGTTACGACAATTTCCGCGAAGAATTCACCGCTCTGCTGGAGCGCCATGCCGTTACCCAAAGGAAATTGGCATGAGCAGCCCGCGTCGCCGCCGTAAAATCATGGCAGAAATGAACGTGGTTCCTTACATCGACGTCATGTTGGTGTTGCTGGTTATCTTTATGGTGACAGCCCCGATTATGCAAACCGGCGTGACGGTCGACGCGCCCGATGCCCAAGCCGAGCCACTGGATGCCAACAACCAACAAGAACCGCTCACCATCTCGGTCGATGCCAGCGGCAAATTGTTTTTGGATGACGGTTCAGAAGTCCCGGCTGCCAACGTCACCGCCTACGTCAGCAGCCAATTGGACGCCAAAGCCGAGCGCCCCGTTTACGTCAAAGCCGACAGCACGGTTGAATACCGGCATTTAATGAATGCGATGGTCGCCGTTCAACAAGCCGGTGCAAAAAAAATCGGCCTGATGGCTGACCCTGCACCGCCCGACCAACCGTAAGCTGATCTGCGAAGGGCTACAAGATCATGTTTAAAGAAATACGTAACAAACCACAAGCACTCTTCTGGGCCATTCTGCTGCACGTCCTGATCGTCGGCGTATTATTGCTCAGCTTTCAATGGACTGACCGACCAGAGACCGCCGAAAGCAAAGCCGTCGAAGTCACGCTGCCCGACGCCCCCATTCCCCCCGAAGCAGAACCCAATACCAGCGAACCAGAACGCACCGCATTAACCGCGACAGAAGATGCCTCCCCCGAAAAAGCCGAGCCAACCAAGGCTGATGCAGCAGCGGAGGCAAAAGCGGAAGAGCAAGCCCAGCAACAAGCCATCATCGCGGCGGCGGCGGTCACTGCGGCAGCACAAGCCAAACAGCAAGCCGATGCACAACGCAAAGCACTGGCAGCAACCAAAGCCAAAGAAGCCGAACGCGAACAAGCAGCCGCTGACAAAGCCGCCAAAGCCAAAGAAGCCGCTCGTGAACAATCCGCCGCCGCGCGTCAGGAAGCAGCAGCCGAAGAACGTGCCAAAGCCGAAGCGCGGCGCCGGGCGGAAGCCAGAGCCGAAGCGCGTCGTGCAGCCCTAGCCGCCGAAAAAGAAGCCGAACGCAAACAAGCCAATGCCGCCAACAAAGCCAAGGCAGAAGCCGAAGCGAAAGCGTTGGCAGAAAAGAAAGCCCGCGAAAAAAGCAAAGCCGAAGCCGCTGCGGAAGCCAAAGCCGAGGCAAGAGCAGAAGCCGCAGCAGAGGCTAAAGCCAAGGCAAGAGCAGAAGCCGCTGCGGAAGCCAAAGCCGAAGCAAGAGCAGAAGCCGCTGCGGAAGCCAAAGCTAAGGCAAAAGCCGAAGCAGCGGAAAAAGCAGAAGCCGAAGCAGCCGCCAAAGCCAAATCCGAAGCGCTTGCCCGTAAAAAAGCTGACGCGGAAGAAGCGCAATTGGCTGCTGATCGTGAACGCTGGAAAGCCGCCGAAGCCAAACGCAAAGCCGCTGAAGAAGATGCCCGTCGTGCCGCCGCAGCCGCTGCCAATGCAGGCCCTAGCAATAGCGAATTAAACGCTGCCCGCGCTGCTTGGAAAGCCGCCGTCAACCGTAAAATCAAAGGCAACTGGAACAAACCCGGCGAACGCTTCGGTATGTCTGCCACCATTCGCCTCGGCATTAGCCCATCGGGTGGCATCCGGCGTTTCACCTTGTCTTGTGATGGCAGCACCGCGTTTTGCGAGTCGATCAAATCAGCGGTGCAACGTTCCGACCCATTTCCACGTCCCGAATACCAAGAACTGTACAACGATACTCACGTTATCACGATGGATTAACCGCAATGCACATGAAAACAACCTTACTCGCATCCGTCCTGCTCGTCACAGGGCTTGGCTTACCCGTTACCTCCACGGCTGAAGAGTTATTCTCACGCATCGACATTGATGCCACCGTCGGTGAAACCAGCATCATTGTGATGCCGTTCAGCCCCATGTCCAAAGTCATCGAAGCTGACCTGCAACGCAGTGGGCGTTTTGCACTGATGGATCCGGCACGGGCAGGCGGCAACTTTTCCCCCGACGCTTTGCGTGCCACTGGCGCAGAATACGCCGTGGTCGGCAGTCACAGCGGTGAGATGAATCTGCAACTGGTCAACCTGCGCACCGGGCAAGTGGCTGGCGCATTCCGTATTCCCACGCACCCGAATGAACGGCGCATGGCACACAAAGCCGCCGATTTGGTATTTGAAAAACTCACCGGGGTGAAGGGCGCATTCGACACGCGGATTGCTTACGTTTCCGCCAGCGGGCCTGCCAAAAATCAAACCTACCAATTGATCGTCTCGGATGCCGATGGCTTTACCCCGCGCACCATCGTCTCTTCGCGCAAACCCGTGATGTCCCCCAGTTGGTCGCCGGATGGCAGGCAAGTGGCGTATGTTTCCTATGAAACCGGTCGCCCCGTGGTTTATGCGCAAGATTTAGCATCCGGTGGCAAGCGCACCATTTCTGATCCGAACCGTTCCAGCATTTCCCCGTCATGGTCGCCGGATGGACGCTCGATTGCTTACAGTGTCGCCGAACGCGGTAATTACAATATTGTGGTCAGTGGTGCGAATGGTGGCGGCGCACGCCAGATTACCAACACACGCGGCATTAACGCCGAGCCACAATGGGCCGACAGCAACACCATCGTGTTTACGTCTGACCGCAGCGGGCAACCGCAACTCTACAAAACCACTGCCAGTGGCGGCGGCGAAAGCCGGATGTCATTCAGCGGCGGCTACAATGCCGGAGCCAGCATCGCGGGCAATAGCGTCGCGATGGTACGGCAAAGCGGCGGCACGTCCAGCATCACCATTATGGATGCCGCCACCAAACAGGAACGCACCATTTCACGCGGCACCCAAGACGATTCCCCTGCCATCTCCCCCAATGGCATGATGGTGTTGTATGCGACGGATGCCGGTGGGCGTAACTCCTTGGCAGTCGCCAGTGACAATGGCAAAGCCCACCAAAGCCTGTATTCACAGGCGGGCGATGTACGCGACCCCGCATGGTCGCCCTATCTTGATTAATGAATAGCGAGATGAGTGTTATGAAAATGAAAACATTGGCTTTTTCAGTCCTGATTGCTGCGTTGAGCATCACCGGGTGTCAACAAGTTCCACCGAATGCCGCAGGCACGGGTGGCACTGCTGGCGGTGGTTACGGCACAGGTGGCGGTACCGCAGGCGGTGGTTATGGCACTGACGGCTACGGCACGGGTGGTAATTACGGGAATGGCTACGGTAACGGGACTGGCGCGGGTCAATACACCCCGGCAGAGCTGCGCAACCCCAGCAGCATTCTGGCGCAACGGGTTATTTATTTCGATCTCGACCGCGCTGACATCAAGCCGGAATACATGAACGTCCTCAATGCTCATGCTTCCTTGCTGACGGCTTATCCGAATCTGCGGGTACGTTTGGAAGGCCACGCGGATGAGCGCGGCTCACGCGATTACAACGTTGCCTTGTCGGAGCGCCGGGGTTATTCGGTACTCGATTACATGCAAGTCAAAGGCACTAGCAGCAACCAGATGGAAGTCATCGGTTACGGCGAAGAAGTTCCGGCGGTTTTCGGGCACAATGAAAGCGCGTGGGGTAAAAACCGCCGCGTCGAAATCAAATATGCCGGAGAATAATGTGATGCAAAACCAGCTAAACCGCAGCGTCCTCGGCGCTCTGGTCGCTACGCTGCTGGCGGTTTCCCCTGTCGGGGCAGCACCGCTCTCGGATGAGGCTGCGGTGCAATTACTGCAACGGGTCAATGAACTGGAGCAGGAATTGCGCAACCTACGCGGTGACAATGAAAAACTGCAAAATGAGTTAGAAATCGTGCAGAAAAGTCAGCGCGACACTTTCCAACAAGTCGATGAACGCATTGAAAAACTGCAAGACGCCAGCCCAGACACAGCGGCTCAAGCCGACAAAGCCGAACCCACGCCAGACAAAGTGCTCGATAACGCCGATGTAGACGCACTCAAAGCCAAAGAAACCAAACCCGACCCCAACGGTTTCTACAGCTACGGCACCGACAAGTCAGATGACAAAAACCCACCGGCGGGCGCGGGTAAAACCACCGATACCAACGTCGATAGTCCAACTGATAAAACCACCGAACCGCCCAGCACCAGCAAAGCGCCGGATTCCAGCACCACAGCGGATAAAACCCCAGCACCTGAACGCGAGGAGCGCTCGGTGTATGACGACGCTTTTAAAACCTTGTTGCAAGACCCTAAAGAAGCCGTGCCGGAATTTCGCGCTTTTCTCAAGGACTATCCCAAAAGCCCGCTGGCTTCCAGCGCACAGTATTGGGTGGGTGAAGCGCTGTACGCTGAAAAAGACTTCAAAGGCGCGATTGAAGAGTTTTTAGTGGTACTCAAAGAGCACAAAGGCAGCGACAAAGCCCCCGATGCCGCCCTCAAACTCGGCTACAGTTTCTACGAACTGAAAGACTGGGAAAAAGCCCGCAAAACCTTGCAAGACGTGATCAGCTTCTTCCCGGATAACGCCGAAACTCGCAAACTGGCGCAAGAACGCTTGGATCAAATGAAGACTGAGGGGCATTAAGCCCCTCTTTTTTTAATCAGACTGACAGCTTCTCCTGCAAAATTACGCATTTTTGCATATAGTTATCGGGCATGGATGCCCATTAAATAACAGCGGAGACGCGCATGTTCGGCAAAAAAAGCCCCAAACCAGCCCCTGAATTGAATCTCGCGCAGGTGCTACCCCCTGTGCCATTGAAAACCGCAGCCGCCCGGCGCTTCATGGAATTTTGCCAACAAGACTTCCAAAGCCATACCCACGCGGATGGTTTCGACCCCAAGGTGTATGCAGACGCGGTCGCACTGGTCGTGAACCGCCTCGAAGCCACTCGGCACATGGAGTAAATTCGATGATCATCACTGCCATTAACGCCGAAAACTTCCGCAAATACCAACACCTGCAACTGGAAAACCTGCCAGAGCGTGGCCTAATTGCGCTCACCGGCGGCAATGAATCCGGCAAAAGCAGCATTGGCGACGCCATCCAATTCGGCCTGTTCGGGCGCACCGAACAAGTAAAACCCGCCGACGCTTCCAAATTAATTCACTGGGGAGCCAGCCAAGCCAGCGTTGCCTTGCGCCTGCAACACCGGGGGCACGAATACCGGCTCATACGCTCCATCGACACCGAGGGCAATGTTGCCGCCACCCTGTTTTCCACCGAAGAAGAAGTCACGCTGGCAGATACCCCGGAAACGGTGGAACGCCAACTCAAAGCGCTGTTTGGCTACTATTACGGCGCATTTTCTACCGCGTTTTACTGGGGGCAACAAAGCAGCCATAGCAAGGAAGGCGATAGCGACAACCTCCGTGCCATTGCCGGACTCAAAGAGCACGCCACCCTCAGCAACCAATTGGAACGCGAACAACAAGAACGCCTCGACACGCTCAAGGAAATGGAAGGGCGCTGCAAACACACTTTGCGTTCCATCGACACGTTTCACCTTGATGACACCCAATTGCCGCGCCTCAAGGCTATCGTCACCGATGTGGAAGATCGCCAGCAACAACTCACCCTGATGGCGCAACGGCTCGACAAAGAATCACTCGCCTACCCCAATAATCTCGACGCCTTTCAAAGCGTTGACCAACGCACGCGCAACATCGGACGTTGGACGAAAACCACCCTCGTCGTCTTCCTATTGGCATTGCTGGTAGGCTTGTTCCTGATGTTCACCCCCGAATGGGGCAAGGGTTTGCTCGGCAATCTCTCGGTCTCATGGCAAGACACACTGGGGCGGGGGGCCATCCGCCTTGCCTCGCTTGCAGCCTTGGTCGGTGCAGTGCTATTGGTTTACGGCTGGTATGTGGAAGTGCGCCGCTTGCGCCCGCTACAAACCCACGCCAATCACCTCGCCGCTGCCATGGAAAACAGCTACCAAGCCTGTACCCAGCCGGTTAGCCGCCAGCTCAACACCGATAGCGTTGATTATTTGGTGGAAAAACACCTCGATATGCCAGACACCAGCACCAACCATCCCGACATGGCGTCGATTCCAGAGTGGATACACACCACGCGCCTGTACAAAACCAAAGCCCTCTACGTGCACAGCGCGGCGGATACCCTCAATGTCGGGCTGAGCAACCGTCGCGCCGAATTGGGAAAACACCTAGACACGGCGAAGGCCGAAATTCTCACCGCCGAACAACAATTGGAACACCGCGCACATTTACAAGCCTTGGCAACCGAGCAAGAACAAGCTTTGGAACACGAACGCCGCCAGCACGTCGTCACCAGTACCGCCATCGACTTATTAAAGCGCGATGCCAGCCACTCGATTGAACGCTTCAACCAATTGGTCAAAACACGCTGCCCAGAACTGCTGCAACGTTTCACCCAAGCACATTACCAATCGCTGGAAATTTTGCCCGATTTCAGTCTCAAAGTGTTGTCGGAGGAAAAAGGCGATTACCTCGATTTCAATGAAATTTCGACCGGCACGCAACGCCAAGTGGCCTTAGCCATGCGCATTGCACTGGCAAATGCGTTAGCCGATGCCACCAAAACCGACAAACAAATGCTGTTTTTGGACGAACCCTTTGCATTCTTCGACCCAGAACGCAGCAATAATACGCTGCACAGTTTGGTGGAAACCAGCAAAGGCGTGATGAGCCAAATTTGGTTAACCGCGCAAACCAAGCCGGAAGGTGTTCCGTTAGCGCATCATATTCAATGTCAGCAAAGCGGGCATACCCTAAAGGCATAGAGGCTTTCTTCTTTGCGATTTATCAACCTATAATCCCCTCTGCACTACAGTTAGAGGAGAGGTTATGATATTTGATAATTTTGCATCCGCGCAGTCATTTTTGCTGATCGCGGGCTTTGTGATTGCCTTCATCATGGGGGCAATCGTCAATAAAACCCATTTTTGCACCATGGGTGCGGTATCCGATTGGATCAATATGGGCGATACCGGGCGTTTCCGCGCTTGGGGTTTAGCCATTGGCGTTGCCCTGCTAGGCGTCGTGTTGCTGGAAATGGTGGGGCTGGTGAACGCTAACGGCTCTTACCCGCCTTACCGCAACGGGCAACTGATCTGGGCAGAAAACCTGCTGGGCGGCATTCTGTTTGGTATCGGCATGACGATCGCGGGGGGTTGCGGGAATAAGTGTCTAGTGCGCATTGGCGCGGGCAATCTCAAATCCATTTTCGTGTTCTTGATTATTGGGGTGGTGGGGTATTTCATGCTGAACCCATTCCCCGGCTCGGATAAAACCTTGTATTCGCTATTATTCTACCCTTGGCTCAACCCATTAGCCGTCAATATGGGAAATTCCCAAGATTTGGGAAGCGTCATTGCAGGCGAAGACAATGCCTTGATCGCCCGTTTGGTGATTGGGTCGATTATCGGGCTGTTTCTGGTGTGGCTGGCGTTTAAATCCAAAGATTTCCGCAGCAGCAGTGATTTCGCGCTCGGCGGCATTGCGGTCGGTTTGTGCGTGTTAGCCGCCTGGTATGTCACCAGCAATATTGCCGTGAGCATCGACGATCAACCTTATCCCCTCACCCAATATTACGGCGAATGGGACATGCTGGCGGAATCGGAGGAAGGCAAACCCGCGATTGGCGCAGCACTGGGCGCACAATCGTTCACCTTCATCAATCCGATGGCACAAGCGGTGGGTTATGCAGCGGGTGGTTTCAACAGTAGCTTGTTGACCTTTGGCGTGATGGCATTCTTCGGGGTGATGGCAGGCTCATTGGCGTGGGCATTGGTTAGCCGCACCTTCCGCATCGAATGGTTTGCCTCGGTAGGTGATGTCATTAACCACGTATTAGGCGCAGCATTGATGGGGATTGGCGGTGTCTTAGCGATGGGTTGTACGGTTGGTCAAGCCATTACCGGCGTTTCTACTCTTGCGATTGGCTCATTCATTGCTTTTGCGGGCATTGTGTTGGGCAGTGCGCTCACCATGAAAGTGCAATTCTACCAAATGATGTATGAGGAAGAAGCCAGCTTTGGCAAAGCATTAATCACAGGGTTGGTCGATTTGAAGCTTTTGCCCGAATCATTGCGCAAACTTGAAAAAGTTTAAGCGAAATCGAAAAAAAGACTTGAACCCAAAACGTTTTTGTCTATAATACCGCTCTTCTCAGGGCCGTTAGCTCAGTCGGTAGAGCATCTGACTTTTAATTAGGTGGTCGTGCGTTCGAGTCGCACACGGCCCACCATACACAAATCAAAGGGTTATAGTGTTTTCACTGTAACCCTTTTTTGTTGAAACACGCCTTACGGTACGGTTTCAGGTGTCCTATTTCTGTTTTGACTCCCTCAAAAATGCCCTCATTGATTTTTTGGCATGATTCGCCGGTAATGTTCACGGGCAAGTAATAGGCGTTCTGTGTACTTGGTGTACTTATTCCTCATTCTGAGATTATCGTCAAAATTATACAGGAAATATAAGCAAGAGCTAATATTGCCAACCACTCGCTACCAGACGCACACGCACAACCCCCATACGCGGCAACTTAATCCCATAACCCATTGTTTCCTCTTGAAAAAAAGGTGTGGCAACCCCATATAGATGCTATTTAAAATAGAGAGGCATTGTTCAGCCCCTCATTTGAATCAATGCCGGGAAATGGGGATGAGTCGTTTTTAATCAGAGGGATAGAAGCTTAAGTTGGCGCGTATGCGCACACCCCCCTTTCCCTTTTACATAGCAAGTACACTAACTGCACTAAGTACACACGCCCACAAAAAAGCCGGAACAATGCCCGGCTATTGGTGGTGATTCGATGCTGGCAATCATGCCGCTTTTCGATGGTCGGCAATGTAGCCTTTCAGTGCTTCATCTAGCCTTGTCTGCCAGCCTTCGCCGCTTTCCCTGAAATATTCCACCACCTCAGAGGATAACCGGATAGTAACCCGCTCTTTGGTGGGTGCTTTTTGCTTACCACGTTTCTGGATGATTTGCGCCAGTGCTGGCAACACCTCACCAATGGGACGGAATCCCGCCATATCTTCCGCTGTCAGTTCGCGTACTTCGCCGCTGTCGTCTGTCAGGTGTTCAACACGGGTGATATTGTCGTTCATACATGCTCAACCAAATCAAACGGTAAATCCCGGTGTGCAATGTTCCAAGCGTTCTTTTTCGGGTCATAGTCAATCTTCATCTTACATCCTAATTGTATGCACAATATGACTATAGAGCAATTTTGAAAGGAATGACATTACAGCCGCCAGATTCATAATCAATCCACATACAAATTCCGCCGCAGACAGAAAGATACCAAAATGTAACGTGTTCCCTTAGTCGTCGGGCGACCACCGTGCGGGTGTGTGATGCAAGGCGTAATCACCAAAATCTTGGTGTATTGAGAGCAATTGCTGATCTTCAGCACGATAACGTGCCATGAAACTTTCTTCCGCCATGGTTTCCCGCCAACGTCGCCCTTCCAAGCGCCAATGCTGACGTGCTACTGGGTGACAAAACTCCTCCAACACTTTGTGGTACATGTCATCCCGCCCAAGGTCGCGCAACAAAACATCCGTAGTTGGATAAAAACTGTGGCGATCCGTCGACCATTGCGCTTGCCGTTCAGCCGACTCAATGATTTCTTGGCAAAAAGCATGAGTGAATAAGGGGAAGTGATAAATATCAGACCCCAGCGTCTCTACCACCAGGTCAATTTCTTTGCTGCGAGTTACTGCGTTAATAACTTCACAGTATGCAGGTGAAAACCGCCTAGCGCAGCGTGCCGCAAGCCAAGCGGCTTTATTCCGCAGATAATTGTACGACTACCCCGCCTGATTACCGGATGTCACCGCCCGGTATGATTTGATTAAGGTTTGCCCCTGTTCTTGTGGTTTAAGCTGATCCGATTGCGCAGGCACTTCCACTGTTAATTCCACCAAAATATGTTGGTTGCCATTTTGGGTTTCCTGTTGCCAACAGACTGCGCCTGCTTGTTCGCGGGGTTGCCCGAATTGCTCACTGTAATATTGCAGCACTTTGTCGTGCGGGTCGCGGGTGATAAAGGTATGGCGTGCATACACTTTGCGCTGCCCCTGTTCAGTGGTTGCCGTGCCGTGGCGTGTGCAAATGTGGCTGGCTTGCGGGTAAGGGGTAGTGCTAGAAATGCTTTGAGACTGCCCGGTAGTCTCGCTAGTGTTACTCATGTTGTTGTACCTTGTGTCCGATTGAAATGTTGTGGATTTACCAGGTTATAAAACGTTTTGACTGTAAAAACCGTGATTGATTTCACAGTCGTGACGAAAAAAGCGATAGTCGCGTACTGTAGTGTTTAAGCAACTTGTATGCCAGTTCTGGCATTTACCTTTTGTCGACTTTTTTTGAGCAAATCGCGTAAAAAACGCAATATAAGTGCCATTTCCGCACCAATAGTCAGCAATAATCATTATGAGCTTAGCCATCGTTTACAGCCGCACCAATAACGGGCTGGATGCCCCGTTAGTGAGCGTCGAAGTGCACCTCGCCAATGGTCTGCCCGGTGTTTCCATCGTCGGCTTGCCCGAAACTGCCGTGAAAGAAAGCCGGGATCGTGTCAAAGCCGCCATGACCAATTCCGATTTCAACTTTCCACTGCGGCGCGTCACCATTAATCTGGCTCCGGCGGATATTCCCAAAGATGGCGGGCGTTTCGATTTACCGATTGCGATTGGCATGTTAGCGGCGAGTGAGCAATTGCCCCACGAGGTATTGCAGGGCTACGAATTCATCGGTGAATTATCCTTAGGCGGGCAATTGCGTCCGGTACGCGGCGTCTTGCCCACCGCGTTTGCCGCCCTGCAAGCCGGACGTGCGTTGATCGTGCCGCAAGACAATGCTGCCGAAGCCAGCTTGATCAAAGGCTTGAAGGTTTTTGCCGCCAATACCCTCAGCGAAGTGGTGGAACACCTGCACGGCAGTGAACCGCTGGTGCGTTGGGAACAACACATTGAAACCACCGAGACTACTTACCCCTTCGATCTTAGCGATGTGAAGGGGCAGTTCATGGCACGTCGGGCGTTGGAAATTGCCGCTGCGGGCGGTCACAATTTGCTGATGGTCGGACCACCAGGGACGGGCAAAACCATGCTCGCCAATCGCCTTGCCACGATTTTGCCGCCATTATCCGAAGACGAAGCGCTGGAATCCGCTGCGATTGCCTCGATCAGCCATCACGGGTTTGAAGCCAGCCGCTGGGGGCAACGCCAAGTGCGCGAACCGCATCACACCTCGTCCGGCGTAGCCTTGGTCGGCGGTGGTTCGCAAGTCAAACCGGGGGAAATTTCCCTCGCGCATCACGGTATTTTGTTTCTCGACGAACTCACTGAATTCGACCGCACCGTACTCGACGTGCTGCGCGAACCGTTGGAAACCGGCAAGATCACGCTTTCCCGCGCCGCCCGCCAAGCCACTTACCCTGCCAAATTCCAGCTCGTCGCCGCCATGAATCCATGTCCGCAAGGGCGTGCCTGCGATTTGCGTGACAATTGCGAATGCAGCCCGGAACGTCAACGCAAACACCGCAGCCGCATTTCCGCGCCGTTTTTAGATCGCATCGACCTGCAAATCGAAGTACCACGGGTCAAGCAAGAGGATTTGCAATCCTTCAAACACGGCGAAACCAGTGCTACCGTGCGCGAACGGGTCGAAGCGGCGCGTTCCCGCCAACACGCCCGCCAAGGCAAAATCAACAATGCCTTGACTGGACGCGATGTCGACCACTATTGCGTATTGGCGGAAAAAGACCAGAAATTGCTGAATGCGGCAATGGAACGTTTCAAGCTTTCCGCTCGCGCCTATCACCGCATCCTCAAAGTGGCGCGTACCATTGCCGATCTTGCCGAAAGTGCTGAGATTCGCACCGCGCATTTGACCGAAGCCCTGAGTTACCGGGCGTTGGATCGCCTCGCGGCGCTGTGAAATAGTAGCGCACTGCAACAATATTTTGTGCCATTATCCGCGCTGGCCAATCACAATGATCAGGTGCGGGTATGCTGCGTTCGACAGACACAAGAAAAGTATTGCTGGCAGGCATTTGCAGCCTGATCCTCACCGTGGGATTAGCGCGGTTTGCCTACACGCCGTTGCTTCCCGTGATGCGGGCAGAAACCTGGCTCACCGAAGTTGCAGGCGGTTGGCTTGCCACCTTCAATTACATGGGTTACATGAGTGGCGCATTACTCGCCGCCTCCATTAGCAGCTTGCACACCAAATACCGACTCTACCGCGCAGGCTTAGTCATTGGCGTGTTGAGCATTGCAGGCATGGCACTAACGCAAGACATGGTGCTGTGGTCGATTTTTCGTTATACCGCAGGTTTAAGCAGTGCCGCTGGAATGCTGATCGGGTCAGGCTTAATGCTAAGCTGGCTAATACGCAATGGGCATCGCCCCGAACTCGGCATCCATTTCGGCGGCTTGGGCGGTGGCATTTTAGTGTCGGGGTTAGTGGCGGTTGCCATGAGTGCCTTGGCGCTGGATTGGGCGCAGCAATGGTGGACGCTTAGTCTGCTGGCGGCGCTGCTGTTTATTCCCGCTTGGTTATGGTTGCCCGAACCGCTCCCGACAACGGCGCAAGCCACCCACACCCAAACGCCGCCGTCACGCCGCTGGTTACTGCTGATGGTGGCGATGTATTTTTGCGCGGGTGTAGGCTTTGTGGTCAGTGCCACCTTCACCGTGGCGATGGTGGAAAAAATTCCGGCATTAGCAGGCTGGGGAAACTGGACGTGGGTATTGGTGGGGCTTGCCGCCACGCCTGCCTGTTTTGTGTGGGATCGGGTGGCACGGCGAGTCGGTGACATTCGCGCCTTGCAATTGGCCTTTGCGGGGCAAATTGTGTCGATTTTATTGCCAGCCTTATCCCAGCATCCTTTATTGGCGGTATTGAGCGCCGCGCTGTATGGTGCAACTTTTATCGGTATTGTCAGCCTGACCTTGACGGTTATCGGGCGTTATTACCCCGCCAACCCTGCCAAAGCGATGGCACGGCTGACCTTGAGTTACGGCGTGGCACAAATCGTCGCCCCCGCGATTACCGGCTACATTGCCGACGCAACCGGCAGTTACCAAGGCGGTTTGTTAATGGCAGCCGCCTTTATGGTGGTCGGCATGGGCTTGTTGTGGAAAATGGAGTTATCAAGCAAATGACGCAAGCGATTCTGGAAGTGCGCGATCTGCACAAACACTACCCCGGCGTGAATGCCGTGAATGGCATCGACTTTGAGGTGCGCCCCGGCATTTGCTTTGGCTTGCTAGGGCCAAACGGCGCGGGTAAAACCACCACCATCGAAATGTTGGAAGGCATTACCAAACCCACAGCGGGCGAAATTCGCTACAAAGGCGAGATACAAGGCGCACGTTTTCGCCAAGAAGCGGGGATTCAATTTCAATCCACCGCCTTGCAAGATTTCCTCACGGTGCGTGAGAATCTCAAGTTTTTTAGCAGCTTATACCCGCACAGTTTACCGCTGGACGAATTGGTAGCGATTTGTCGCTTGGAAGAGTACCTCGACCGTGATGCCAGCAAACTCTCCGGCGGGCAACGCCAACGCATGTTACTGGCATTAGCGCTGGTGAATGACCCCGATGTGGTGTTCCTCGACGAACCCACCACCGGACTCGACCCGCAAGCTCGCCTCAACTTCTGGGAACTGGTCAACACTATCAAAGCCCGCCACAAAACGGTGTTGCTGACCACGCATTACATGGAAGAGGCGTACAACCTGTGTGATGAAATCGTGATCATGGATCACGGCAAAATCATCGCCCACGGTTCGCCCGATACCTTGCTGGCAACGCATTTCCAAGACGTGATTATCGAATTGCCCGAACGCGATTTCCCAGAAGCGGCGCAAATCATTCCGCACCGTTATTTGGATAAAGTGACCGGCACGGTGGAAATTATCACCCAAGACGTGAACGCCACCTTGGGATTGCTGATCCAACACGGCGCATCCTTGGCGGGTTTGCAAGTACGCCCCCGCACCTTGGAAGACCTGTTTTTGGCGCTTACCGGCAAGGAGTTACGCGCATGATCAAGCGTATTTGGGCAACGTTTTACGCCCGCTCTCTGGAATTTTTGCGGGATCGTTCCACCCTTGGCTGGAATTTCATTTTGCCAATCGCGCTGGTGTTTGGCTTGGCATTTGTGTTTTCGGGGGATGGACAGCCGCTGTTCAAAGTCGCGGTGGTCGCCCAGAGTGCCGAACATCCGTTTCTGCACACCGAACACGTTGAGTTTTATGAGGTGACACCGGATGCAGTGGAGGCGACGGTGCGCAAAGTCGGGCGGCATCAGGTCGATATGCTGCTGGATTTACGTGCCGAATCTGCCCGGTATTGGATCAATAGCGATTCGCAGAACGGTTACTTTCTGGAAAAGCTGTTGCAACACAGCGGCGGTACAGCCTTACAACCACAGAGTGTGCAGGGCGCAGAAATCCGCTACGTCGATTGGGTGGTTCCCGGCATTTTGGGGATGAACTTAATGTTCAGTTGCTTGTTTGGCGTGGGCTTTGTGATTGTGCGCTACCGCAAAAGCGGTTATTTGAAACGCCTGAATGCCACGCCCTTGAGAGCTACCGAATTCCTATTGGCGCAAATTGCTTCACGTTTGGCGCTGGTCGTCTTCGTGACCACGATTGTGTTTACTGGCACTAACTTGTTCATGCATTTCACGATGGAAGGCAGTTATTGGAATCTGTTGTTGGTGCTGGTATTGGGCGCGTTTACCCTGATTGCACTGAGCTTGGTGGTTGCGGCACGAGTGAGCAGCGAGGAATTGGCGGGGGGTTTACTCAATCTGCTGACTTGGCCAATGATGGTGTTGTCGGGGGTATGGTTTTCGATGGAAGGCACTAACCCAGTCATGCAATGGGTGAGTCAATTGTCACCGTTGACCCACATCCTCAGTGCGGCGCGGGCGATTATGCTGGATGGGGCGGGCTTGGCGGATATTGGTGTGCAATTGCTGGTATTGGTGGCAATGGCAGCGGTGTTTTTGGTGATTGGCACCTTGTCATTTAAATGGACAACCGAGTGAGGGGCAAGCCCCCTCACCGACACCGATCATTAAGCCGCTTGCGCCTTCATCGGCAAATGCCCGTTATTCAATAACGTCGGGTATAAATGCACGATTTCGTCGTCAATGCGGCGAATCACCAACGCAAAAATCTCGCGGGTATCGCGGATAAACGCTTCATGATCACGAATGCGCAGTTCTTTGCCTTTGCACCAGCGTTTCAAATATTGCCCAAAGACTCGCTTGATTTCGCCCGAACCGGAGAGGAATTTGCGCCCGGTATTGCGAGCATCGTTGTCATCATCCATCAACAACAACTGGTATAACTCGCGCTCTTCGGTTTCCAGATGCTCTTTTACCAGTTCGACATAACGGAAAAACAACTCACAGGATACTTCGGTATCACACATGGAACGTTCGTTAATCAGGTAACTTAACACATTGGACAATTCAGTAATTTTGTGGTTTTGCTCATTGAGCTCCATGTATGAAATCATGGGGGCGGCCTCCTGTAGTGGTATTTTGCTTGGTGCTTAATCTCCTGTAAATCATAGGTGATTAAGCCTAGACAAATCATGACATTACTCATGAGAACTCACAGGAGGTGCTTAGGGTTTCCACTAGTGACTACGCATTATTGAGGTGTTGCAGCGCAATTTTTAACATGCGGCGCACGGGTTCAGCCGCACCCCACAGCAATTGGTCGCCGACGGTGAACGCGGTGAGGTATTCCGGCCCCAAGTTCATTTTGCGAATACGCCCAACCGGAACCGTCAGCGTGCCAGACGCTTGTACCGGTGTCAGGCCGTGCAAAGTGGATTCCTTGTCATTCGGGATGATTTTTACCCACTCGTTATGGCTGGCGATAATGCTTTCGATTTCCGCCAGCGGCAAATCTTGCGTAAGCTTGATGGTGAAACCTTGCGAATGGCAACGCATTGCGCCGATACGCACGCACTGCCCGTCGACGGGGATGAGGTTCGCTGCCGTTTTGCCGAGGATTTTGTTGGTTTCGGCAATGCCTTTCCATTCTTCCTTGGTTTGCCCGTTTTCCCACAGCTTGTCGATCCACGGAATCAGGCTACCTGCCAAGGGCGCACCAAAATTGGCGGTGGAAAGCGTGCTGTCATTCAATTTCGCGGTGACTTTGGTGTCGATGTCGAGAATCGCGGAAGCAGGGTCTGCCAGCAAATCACCGACTTCGCCATTCAATTCGCCCATTTGCGTGAGCAATTCGCGCATGTTTTTCGCGCCCGCACCGGAAGCCGCTTGGTAAGTCATGGAGGTGATCCATTCGACCAGCCCTTTTTCAAACAAGCCGCCCAAGGCCATCAGCATCAGGGAAACAGTGCAGTTGCCGCCGATGTAATTTTTAATGCCGCTTTGCAAGCCCGCGTCGATGACATTGCGGTTTACCGGGTCGAGTACGATGATGGCATCATCAGCCATGCGCAAGGTGGAAGCCGCGTCAATCCAATAGCCGTTCCAGCGAGCGCGAAGTGGGGCGTAGACCGCATTGGTGTAATCACCGCCTTGGCAGGAGAGGATAATGTCCATTTCCGCCAGCTTGTCGATATTCATTGCGTCTTCCAGCGGTTTCACGCCCATGCCTACGTCAGGGCCGGGTTTGCCGGACTGCGAAGTGGTGAAAAATACTGGCTCAAAGCCCTGAAAATCGTGTTCCGCCCGCATCCGTTCCATCAGTACCGAACCGACCATACCGCGCCAACCGACAAAACCAACCTTTAACATCACAAACTCCGTCAAACAAGGAATACGGGTCGCCCCATTGCTGCACCCGCGAATAGGGGGAAGAGTGTAGCACCGTCAGTGATAGAGCAAAACATCGAGGTATGCAGCGATGAGTTGTAATCTTACATCGTAAACTGCTGAGCTGTATCACCCGCCTCTAAAAATTGCATAACCCGCGCACATTCGCCCTGCACGGTGTCTGCCAGATAAGTCCAAAAGGCGGTATTTTCTACTGTGCGCACCACTACAGCAGTGGGGAGAAAACGGCGCATTTCCTGCACAAAATAGCGATGAATATCAGGGTCATCACGCAACTGCTGGGAACGTTGTGCCATCAATTGCGTAAACTGTTGGGTCGCATAGCGATGATCAATCACCTTCTTTGCTACCAAGCCTAATGGAGCATGAATATTTTGTTGTCGTAACCAAGTGATGTCCCACAAGTCACGGTTTTTGATGCGGTTGGGGCGTAACGCGAAAGCCACTAATTTGTCAGCAAGAATTTCTTCACGGCTTTCGGCTTGCAGGATCAGACCGGATGTTCCCATGTCCACCCCGTAATGGTTGCGTAATACCTGCGGGCGTTTGTCGTAACTGGGGATAGCGCAAATGTCGATATTAATACGCTGGGCAGGCAAATGCCGTTGTTTCGGCTGGGTAATCACCCGTAATTTCCACGTATCCACATTGCCCGATTCGCGGCTTGGCTCGCTGACTTCAACCGCAAGACCGTATTTTACCCGTAAACGTTCAACCAATACCGCGCCCAAGTGACTCAGGGTTTCACGCTGAAAATCAGCACCGCCGGTAAAATCCAAATCTTCGCTTAAACGGTTAGAACCGTAACACGCCCGCAAGCAAGTGCCACCGATGAAAGTCAATTGATTCAACAACCCCGCTTCCGCCATCTCCCGCAGAATGTCATGGTGCAGCAACTCTTTTTCCACCACGATGCGTAACGGGGCTAGATCACCTTGCTCTTGCATGGCTTGGGAAACAAGCTGGTCAAACAAGTTCATGGGCAACCTTCCAGTCAATTAAATCCGTATCGCGACAGGTGCGCTTCATATCGCGTAATGCTAATCCCACATTTGCCCGCCATAAATGGCAACGGGTGTCGTAAACCAGTTGGTTTGCCAAATCTGCCGCCTGCTTTTTGGTGTGGATGAATTCAATCTTGCCGAAGTTGCCACAATCCATAGTATGCGTGCGTCCCGATGACATCAGCGTAACCCAGTTCATGGGAAGCTGAGAAATAACACCCGCATCACTCAAGGCTGATTCCAGACTGATGTAATTAAATTCACCCGCCCGCAACCGCGCCGCTGCACGGTACAACAGCAAGCCATCGTTAGCGCAGGCTTCTGGGTAAAGGTATAAACCCCGGCAAATGCGTTTAAGCAAGCCAGTCTGTTCTGCACGGCTGAGTAATGCCTTGAATGCAGCAGGGGTTTGCTCCGGCATTGCGCCCCGTAAATCACTCAAGGTGAACAAACAATGTT
Organism: Thiothrix subterranea; assembly: GCF_016772315.1. Classification (NCBI taxonomy): domain Bacteria; kingdom Pseudomonadati; phylum Pseudomonadota; class Gammaproteobacteria; order Thiotrichales; family Thiotrichaceae; genus Thiothrix; species Thiothrix subterranea. The sequence goes on from NZ_CP053482.1 coordinate 1,784,835, forward strand.
CACTGTTAGCCAGTGCTTTGAGCGTATTTGCCAAGTGTTTAATCGGTTGCATCGCTATTTAGGTCTACATGAAGTTACGCTTAGTGTAGCTCAATGTAGACTTAACGAGGGCAATCAAGGGTTATTTCGCTGAATCTTTCCGCCGTCACCACTTTCGGCACGAGCCGCCCACTTTTCCCCGGTAACATCAGCACGATGGCGCGGCTGTTTGCATCGCTGTAGCTGACGTGTAGCGGTTTGTCGTTGCCGTAGAAATACAGGCGGTCAAACGGGGTGTTTTGCACGATCCATTGCGCGACTTCCAGCATGTTTTCGTCGGGGATGATGAAATCACAGGCTGCACCTTTGCGTTCGCAGATCAGGTTGCCACGGGTATTCACTTCATGGGCGGCGTGTTGGTCGCGTTTGGGGTCGATGCTGCCCTTGATGTGTTTGGCGAGTTCGGGGGAGCAGAAACCGTAGGTGAGTTCGATACCGCCAAAGTAATCCATTACCGGGTCGATAATGTGCAGGGCAAGCGCGGCGAGTGCGTTATAGGTGTCAGGCTGTTTGGGCAGGTTGGGTAAGCCGGTGTTGGCTTGGGTTGCGCCGCATTTGATGAAATCGCGGAAGGTGTGGTATTGACCGCAGGGGTCATCCAACGCGGGGGTGTGTTGCGCGGGTTGCAGTTCAAAGCCCACGACTGCCAAGCGTAAACGCTGCAAGGTGGCATCGAATTGTTCGGGGGGCATTCCGTAACCGTCTAAGGCAAATTCAGGGTGGGTTGCCAGCACCTGGTCAAAGGCGAGTTGTTCGGCGTAGTGCGGGAAATCGGGGGTGAGGAAACGCGCTTTCCGGTACAGGTAAGGCGGGGTGTAGGTATCGCCGTATTTGTAATACTCGAAACGCTGGTTGACCAGGCTGATTTTGATGCGTTCCAGCAAGCGCGGCAGGGGCGATTCTTCAAAGTCATCGTATTTCATTAACGATAATTTGCCGGATTCGGCATGTATTTTCAGCAAATCGGCAGAAGTCACGTCACCGAAAACGAAGGTGGCGCAACCGATGTAGACCCGTAAAATCGGCGGCAATGCCACGACTTGCGCGGTGTGGAAGGTGAACGCGCCTTCTTCATCGAGATAGCCATAGCCTTGCGCGGCGGCGTGTTGGCACATTTGGCGCAGCAACGCGGGGTTGCCCGCTGAGAATAACAGGCGTTCGCCGTCGGTTTGGGCGTGTTGATAGTTTTGGAAGAAAGCTTTGACATCGCGCTTGAGGCTTTCCGGTAAATGGCGGTAGATGCGTTGTTGGTCGAAACGGCGCATCGCAAAGTACACCGTGAGATCATCGCGGCGGCTGTCGAAGGCGAGTTTTAGCAGTTCATCACCCTGGAAGCGTTGCAGGAATTTCAGGGCGCGTTGTGTTGTGCCGAATAGGTCTTTGCTGGCGGTAAGGTCGGGGAATTCGTCGTCTTGGGGCGGTCTGCCCAGTTCTAGCCAGCGTAGCCAGAGTGCATCCAATAAGGCTGCGTGTTGTTCGTAGAAGGCGCGTTCTTTGTCGGCTTTGGTGAGGCGGGCGGCGCGTTCGGCTTTGGGGGCTTTCGGCACTTTGGGTAATTGGCTGATCAGGCGGTTGGCGGTAGCGCGGTTGCGGTAGCGGCGTTCCAGAAATGCTTGTTCTGCGTCTTTGTCTTTGAATACGAAAAACACGCCGGGGCCGACGGCTACTGGGTCTTCATCGAGTACGTGGCGCAGGTATTCGCGGAATTCTTCTTGGGAATAATAGCGTTGGAAGGTGTTGCGGCTGGTGAGTACGCCATCACGGAACAAACGCCCGCGTTCGGGGGATTGTTCGCCGAGCATGACCGCCGCGCACAGGAATTGGGTGCAAAGTTGGTATGCGCCTAACACAGCTTCCATGCGTTCGGTTTTGTCTTCGATCACGTTGATGACGAAGCCGAGGTTGACAATATCGGCGGTGTGTTTGGGGTTTTCGGGGCAGAAGTGCGGATCCCAGCCGTTGGCGGTGAGGTTGTTTTGGCGCAGGATGTCTACGTCGCTGCCTTTGCCGCAACCGTAGTCGAAGATGGTGTGTTTGCCTTCCAGAAAGTCATGCTTGGCGAGGAGTTGCATGGGTTTGGAGAGGGCGTAGCGGGTTAACGCGGTGCGGTGGCGTTCGACGTTGGAAGTCTTTTTTGTCACTTCCGGTGGTTCTATTTCACTTCCGTCGAGTTTAACCAGTTTGTGATCGACGACTTTGTAACCTGCATTGCGGAGGCGTTCTTCCCATTGTTTTTTATAGCCGATTTTGCGGGAGTCTTTGAAAAGTCCGGCATCTTCGAGTTGCTTGGTAAGCGCGGCGAATTTGGGAATGTCGGGGTGATCAGGGGGGAGAAGGAGTTCTTTGCGGTGGAGGATGGGGGGTTGTTACTACAACTATAGTCAGTCTTACGCGGATATGGGAAATCATTACCAGCTCGAATTGAGGTAAAAAGTTTTGGAAATGCTTCCTCACTTAAATTTTCATACTCTAAGAATGAAATATCTTTATCATAGCTATTAACACGAATTACATTGATTTTCAGCTTAACATCTTCGCTCAAATCATGGAAATATCGCTCAAATATATGTTTATGAAAGCTATTTAATTTATCTACGGAGACGATAGAAATATAAACATCATTTCCTATTATTTTCCCCATCATAGATAGTTACTCAACATCTTGTATTAATTCGCTCAAAAGAATATCTCTAGCATTTCTACCCCAATCTATTCTTGCCTCTTCTACTTTATTTTTTCTCATTCCTTCCGGCTGTTCGCTTTCATGTTTAGCCCAAGCTAAAATTATTAACTCAATAGTTTTACGTGCCATGAGATTACTTTCATGATTTTCACTTTCCATTAAAGAAAATAGCAATTTATTTAAATCGGAAAACAACGGATGGTTTTCATTGAGAGAAATTTCAATAGTTTTTCCTTTCGCATAAACATCAAAGAAAGCTGGACTTGTAGATGTCTTACTAGTAAAAATAAACTCGTCATTTCTCCCTATATATTTGGCTTTAATTGCACCACAGTTATTGCCAATAACTTCTACAAAAGAAGTTCCAATAATATTTTCATTCTGTTCTATTTCAGACTCGTCAACTGACTTTAATTGATAAAAAAATGAAGATTTGTTGTAAGTTACATAACGACGACCTTCACTAAATAATACACTATTTACAAGCTTCTTTGGTGCATTAATGTTTTTCTTTTCTAATTGAGAAATAATCTGACGAGCAGTATAGTTCTGCCCATCAGAAAGCACATCTAAAGCAGCTTCCAATATAATTTTCCTTACGTGCCACTCTTCTTTCAAGTACATCTGTCAATCTCTAAATCATTCATCAACAAGAAATTCTCTAGCCATGCGTCCCCAATCCCAACGTGCCTCTTGAGCCTTAGTTCTTCTTTGACCATCAGGTTGTTCATCTTCATAACGCGCCCATGCCATCAGTAGTAATTCTAGCCCCTCACGAGCTTTCATTAATCGAGTACGCAATACGGATTCATTAGCCTCATCAATGTCATCCTGTAATAATTCAATAAGATGATTGTATGCAGGATGATCAACATTCAATGACAATATGATTGCGCCACCACGAGATTGAACATCGAAAAAAGCAGGCGTACTTAAATTTGATTTAACAAAAGTATATTTTAAATTTTGTTTGACCGTTCTAGCTGCTAAGCTTTTAGCTACTTCTGTCGTTGCCCCTGCTTCTGTAAGTACATCAGCAATTTCTTTCTCACGCACATCAGGAGGTAGTGTTCTTTCTTGAGTGTCACTTTTTCCTTCATAGCCTTCGTTCTGACGTTTACGGGTTGCTTCAGTGCCTTTTTCTTCTGAATGAGGCGAGTCATGTCTCTTATTAGATTCGTTAGTCGTTGTTTGTGCTTTAATTAGCCGACGAATTGTACTAATATTTTTCCGTATATGCTGAGCTAACTCTATTAATGGCAATCTAGGATCTTCATTTTCATCTAAGTATTCTTTTGCTGAAGCAATTGTTTGGCCATCTTCAAGTAGAGACTCTAAATCAACTTTGGCTAATTCAGAAAAATTACGAGCTGATTGTTTGTTATTAGTTACACCAAACAAATCATCTAATGCTGGTGGAAAATTCACTTCTACTCCCCACCAACGATCACGGGGATCGGAGGGATCAGACCAAGATGTATCTAAATCAAGTTCACGATTTGCTCGCACAATAGATACGCCCAGATTTTTTGCAGCATGTTTGCCATAAGAGCGTGCACCGGGATTATGCCCTGTTCTTGCTGACTCCTTAGCGTAAGCAAACTTTACTGTAACAACATGAATACTATCATTGAAGTTGATTTCAAACTCTGTATTTTTAAAATCGCCATTTTCAAACATTGGTTCGTTATCAAATGGTTCTGGGCATGATGTTTTAGCAAATAAATATAAAGGATCATTTGGTAATGCGTTACGAGATGATACTTGACGAAGCATTGGCATCGCACTCATGTCAAATGATTTAAGCTTGATCACCACTGAGTCATCGACTAAAAAATAGCGATACATTCGTCCAATAATTAATTCTGAATTATCAATAATAGAGTTAGCAGTACGCCACATAATTTTGTCTATGTTCTTCCAAACAACAAGCGTTCCCGTCATTCCAAAATTAGAACCGACTTCTTTCCATATATCTGGTATTTCCTTAATAATAGGTGTTGGCACGGATTTTAATTGTGATTTCTCAATTTCATCTATATCAAGATAGCTATAGATTGCATTTTCAGAACCATTTCTCCAACTCCAAACTTCTACTCTTCGTGCTTGAGATATTGATGAATTTGGTAATCCCATACCAAATCGTCCAATACCACTGAAATCATTTAAACGTGTTCCATTACCAAATTGGAGAGCCATTTGTAACACATCAGAAGTCATTCCGTGACCGTTGTCTAACACTGCTATTTCGCTTATACGTGCTCTTGCACGCTGTTTTAACTGTTCTATTCGTTCACCACATAAAAGCTCAACGATTGTTGCTCCTGCTTGAATAGAGTTATCCATCAATTCAGCAATCGCATATGCCGCATTCTTGTATCCGTTGTCACGCATGGCATTGACAACAAGGTGTGTAGGAACTATGTCGTGAGTATTTTCCATATTTAAGCCCAAATATCTTCCCAATTATTAAATGCTTCGGCAACACTACCGAACCCCGGTAAACTATAGTCTATTACAGTTATGATTTCAGCCATTTCATTGCCACCCGCTTTTTCTCCTCTTATCGCTCTTCCTACCATTTGACTGTATAGAACAAGTGATTTAGTTGGTCTTGCAATTAGTGCGGCACTAATCTTAGGTGCATCAAATCCAGTGGTCAATACACCAAAATTGCAAATAATTTGTGTATCATCATTTTTTTCTTTGAACTTATTTATGATATTTTTTCTTAAGTTCGCATCTGTTTTTCCAGTAATTGAGTAAGCCCTATGCCCTCTTAACTGTAAAATTGCAGCTAAAAGATCAGAATGCTTCACTGTTGTTGAAAACACAATAATTCGCTGATGACTTTTTACCAAATTCTCAATTGAAGAAACAATTGCTAAATTTCGCTTTTCATCTTCAGCTAATCGATCTAAAATATTATCCGGCACATCAAAGTTTTCTTGAATTTTCCTTAGATCACTATCATTAAAATTAGTTCCGCCTTCATAAAAAAGAGGCTTATAAACTGCTTTTGCTAAGTATTTTTTTTCAACCAAATAATCAACAGGATTGATATATCCTTCGATTTCCAAGGTAACTTTCTGCTTTGAAAAGAAATTTGATAATTGTTCGTCTATATGTATATCTGCCCATGTTCTTCCTGGAGTTGCAGTCAAACCTAAGAGTGCAGGATTAGGATGCCGCATAATAACTAATGCATCTAGGATTAACTTATAAGTTTCCGCAATCGCTGAATGGGCTTCGTCAATAACAACTAATGATGTTCGACTAGATAAAGTAATGATAAAGTTTAAACTATTTTTTGTTGTACTATATACTTTAGATAACCCACCAATAAGAATCCCATCTTTTACATCATTAAGATTAAGAGACCGATCTCCCCAATATCTGAAAATACCTACTGAACGATTGCCTAAACAGCCCCATGCTTTTTCAAATTCTGAAGCTGCTTGTTCACATAGTTCTTCACTATGAGCTAACCAAATAACTAATGTAGGTTCATTTTTTCGCAAGTGATCGGCAATTATACTCATTGCTGTACGTGTTTTTCCTGATCCCGTAGGCATATGTAATACAACTCTTTTTGTATTACTTTTAAGTAAATCATTTACTTTTCGAGATGCGGAGCGCTGATGTGGAAATAAAGAGTATTGTCCCTCCTTCTGAGAAAATGAGGATTTTTCCTCTTCTATAAAAGTAGTAGGCAAAGATATTTCAAAGAAGTCAAATACAGCTTTTTCTCTCTCAGAACCTTTTCTGATATTCACATTTTTTAGTGAGAAATATAAATCATTTTGACTGTAATCTAAACTTAGCACCTGAGCTAGGAGCTTTGCCTGATTATTTGGAAGCAAGTCAAACAATATTTCTCTTGTATCTTTTGATGATAGTAAAGAGTATGGAGTTCGGTAGTTTATTATTAATTTTCGTAGGTGTTGCGGCGTTGCAAGCTTTGAATCAAGTAGAAGGATTAAACGCATCAAGTCAGCACCTAACAAATATTGTAGTGCTGAATCGTCGGCTCTTGATAAAAGGTTGTCAAAATTCAACTTGGTCTCCAATATTTAATACAAATTTACTCATTAATTTCTAGCCACTGAGACAACTCATGCCAAGCTAAGTGGCAGATATTTCTTCCTCTCTCTGTCACTATCTCAATATTCCAATCTTCTATATCTGTAATGGATGATATTAATGGCATGAATTTTCCATCTTCAATAGCTCTAATGGCAGCTTTAGATAATGGATATGGACTGTTTTTTGCTTTTTCAATAATACCAGCAATTTCTTTTTTATCTTCTTGAGAAAATGCGGTAAAAAAAAGCTTCTTTTGTAGCCAAGGCTTATTTCCAATGATAGCGTTTTCTAACTCTGGAAGTAGAATTAAATTCCCAATTGTATGAACGGTGTCAATATCATTGTATAACTCATCTCTCCATATACCCCTTCCATTTTGAGGTGCAATATGCTCAACAGTTTTATGAAGAGGATCGCGCCATTTTGATAATTCTAAAAAGTTGCAATTATCACGCCCTTCTTTTGTTAGAATATGTTTTTTTACTTTTCCTTCCACTGAATTATGAGCTGCCACTATTAATAAGAACTTACATAATGCTTTTGATTTGTCATATAGTGGTTGATTGATAACTTTGTTTGTCCAAGATTCTTTGTTGAGAACTTTATCTTGATTAGTTCCGAGTTTCGGAGAGTCTATGTAAGATAATAGATATTGATTAAGTTCTGCGGGCGAAGCTAATTCATTATTGCTCAACAACCCTAACTTAAGAGGCTTTGACGCAATTTTCTTATGTCCTTTTTTCATTAAATTTCTAAAATCAGAATCAATACCTGCGGTACTTCCTGTTGCTGCTCTACGGATGACTAAGAATGCAGTAACTGATTTTACTACTTTAATAAAATCACTCCAACATTTAGATTGTTCAGATGCAAAGTAATATCGTGCTAAAATTGGAATAGCTAGTGTTGTATTCATATCCTTAATAAAATTAAGACACAGTAATATTTTTTGCCGTTCAGGGTAATCAAGTATTTCTGGAAGTGCATTAGCAAGAGAGTGTTCTTCCCAAAAAATCCTCCTATAAAAAGCAATATCTTTTAATGATTTAACAAAATATTCTTTTTTCTCATATAATTCATTATCTGAATGAATTAACGAATATTTACTTCTCAGATAACGACGCTGCCCACCTAAATCATAATTTTGAGTATCCCCACCTATATATAGGGCAAATGATGTTATGATCTCTTTTGTTTCAACTTGCCTTATATCTTTCTGAGACTTTGAAATTTCTGCTTTTGATGACAAGCATTGATCAATTTCATCGAAAAATAATCTACTTCTTGAGTTGGAAAAGTCACCTGTTATATGTTTTCTGTCTTCTATGAATTTTATTACCTCAGGCTTGAATGTTTCTATTGCCGTTAATGGTTCACCAGTAGTATTAAGCGCATCAAATATATCAAAAACATATTTATCATCCTCCACTTGAACACATGTAAGAGAAATATTATTTAAAAGATAGCTGGAAAAGAAAATAACCCTAGCTAATCCATCACTTAACTTGTTAAAGTTTTCTTTGTCAACATATAAACCATTGCCTTCAAGAATTTTTATATAATTATCATTATTGAAAAACTTCACTCTCGAAGGAAATATTTCCTCATCAGAATCATCAGTTAAAGCCTCGCCTTTTGAAATTCTGTCTATGAATTTATCTATGTGTTTTATGGATTTTTTAAGAAATACTTGATCTTCGCTTTCACTCATTGTACTAAAACTATGAAATACAAAATCATTATATTCAAAATCACCTTGGGTGAAATCATAATAGTGCTTTCCAAAGTTAAACAAATATTCGGCAATAAATGACTCATACTTCTTTGAAGATGCATTATGTGCTCTAGTATCTACAGACTCTCGTACCAATCGGGGATAAAATTCTGATAAATAATCTTTTATTCTAGTGCTATTTTTTCTGCCAACTATGCAACTTCTTAGAGAATCCAATAAGGAATAAATATCTTGGCTTAAATCATCTTCTTCTTGTAAATTTAGCTCGTTTGATTCAAGCATTATTTTGTTCATTAATCGACAAATGATTAACGCAATTGTGCTGAGCCGTTGCTGACCATCTACAATAGATAAGGATATGCCTCCAAATTCTTTTTCCTTCTTTTCTTTATCGTTAGATAATATTATTGTTCCTATGAACCTGATTGAGCTATCTTCTTCAAGAAGAATAATGCCATGAAGGATTGATTCAAAAAGCCTAAAAATATTTTCATCATTCCAGCGATAACCACGCTGATAGATAGGTATTCTATAGCCCACGTTGCTATTGTGAAGCAAAAATGTATCCTGAATTGATAATGCTTCAGAAGTAAAAGTATCAGACACTTTTGGCATATATCTCTCTCTTAAAGATGCTCAAAGAGCGCAAATTGAACAAGCCTGATCTTCGGGATCATCATCTTCTTGATCTCTTAAAGCATCTTGCCACTTTATTGCATGAACACTCTTAGCATTACGGTTAGCTGTCCGTGTTCCTTCTGTTTTTTCTGCATGTGCTACCACCTCTTCAAGTGTCTTGCCTTGCACCCATGTATAACCTTGCCCTGACTCTTTCTCAATACGAACAGCTTCTGCAAAAAGATCAGGATGTTCGCGCTTTAATCCTAACCATTCATCTTGACGTTGGAAGAAGCAGAAGTAGCAACCTGAACGACTACGCCACCGATAATATTCTGGAATACCAACAGTATTTTCTAAAATGCGGAAAATATCTGACCGAATTAATCCATCTTCCATAAAAGGAAAAACTGCTTGAATATTTTCTTTCTGACTAACATAACCTTCTCTATTTTCATCTGCTCGAATGCCGATATAAGTTACAACCGGATCATTGCCAACAAATTTTTCAAATGGCTTAATTTTCATCATTGACGTACACCAACGCTGCCGTGGTGACGGTAAATAATTGTTGTGTATTTTCAACCAATGCTCAAAATCTCGCTCAGGACTCAGTTTTTTAATTTCCTTACCTAAGTAAGCCTCAAGTTTATCAAGAAAATCATAGACCTCCTGAAGTTCAGCACCGGTATCAGTGAAGAAATACTCTACGCGATTATGAATCTCTGGGTAGTGATCTCGAAGGTAAATGGCGAGCGCAGCACTATCCTTACCGCCAGACAATCCGAGGACGTGGCGTGAGCCTTCAAGTTCTGAAGCTTCTTGTAACGTCAAATGCTTAGTCATGTTTAACTTTACTCAATTGCTTGGGGGCAACTACTTTGGGGCGTTGAGTTGTCTGATAATCACGCAAGAAATCATCCACTAATTCAGCTAATACTGCAAGTTGTAATTCTTTATCAGCACCGAATAGTTGATGATTTAATCGACTTTTTAGCTCATCTGTGGCTTCTCGCTGCATTTTACTAATTGCAACAGGCTGCTGACGCTCTTTGCCACCTTTTTTTATTGATTTCAACAAGATGACATCAAACTCATCTTGGCTGTTTTGTCTTTTTTGGTCATGAATGCGCAAAGCCTCAAGATCAAGCATACGCCGAGAATATTCATTCAATCGCATATCTGCTTGCGCCTTATCACCATCTAGCCATTTTTCCGGTGACTTCTTGCCAATGAACATTAAGATACTGATAAACCAATCATTATCATCTTTTTCCGTATTCGTCAGACGATTGATAAATGCTTTCAAACCATCGGTATCGACTGTGTACGCATCAAGTCCTAAGTAACGACCTGTGACGCGCCTCATCTCAGGGATCGTTGCATCAGGCTTGAGTCGTAGGGCTTGCGCTAAGAAACCTTGTTGCTGCTCCAACATTTTAGAGTAAGCATGTTTCAAAGTACTCAACGTATCTTTAAGCGAATCAACATAGCCATCAAACTTGCTTTGTTGATCAGGGCGAGTATCGAACCCTAACGCTTGTGGAATGCCCTCAAACAGCAGTTGCTCAGGTGACTTTGCAAGGTGAAAAGCATTACGGAATGCCTTTGCTTTCTCTGACAAGTCACTGGTTTTTTGTGTGTACTCATTAAGTCCACCCACAAACGTAGCCAATGGCTTGATTGCCTGTACCACCGATCGTTCTTTGCCATCATCACTGAACAATGCCGTCACGTATTGCTTAAAGATCGAGGCACGAATGCCCTCAACCCTGAACAACTGCACCTTGAACAGTTCCGGTGTTTTAACGAAGCGTTCCAACACTTCTTTTGCAAGCGTTGGTACATAGCGCCCCTCTTCATACAAAGCGAGTTCATCCTGATGGACAAGGTAAGCCGCCAAGTACAACACGGGCAAAACGCCCTGTTTCAAGCCGTAAGGTGTTCTGGTCAGTTCGTTATTGAGGTCACTAAAAGCTCTAGCTTGCTGATCGGTGGAATCCAAAAATTCCTCAATCGCCGCCCACGTTCTATGCAAGCTGCTACCACTAGGGGGAGAGCGAAAATCCCATTTCCCTTGCTCATTCTGTTGATGAACGCCCGTTGCATGAAGTAAAGCAAGGTACATTGCCTTTTCAGGAGGGAATTTCTCGATACCTAAATATTCTTGATCTGAGTTAAACAACATCATCTCAAGCAAACGATTACGTCCCGCTGCGGCTTGGCTCGATGGTTTGTCACGATTGATCAACTCATTCTTAATTTCAGGCATATAGCAATAGAGCTTGCCCAAAACATCGGATAAGGTACTTTGGAAAGCCTGTTTGCTCGCAATAGGTAATGGTTTTTTCTGCCAAAACCAATGGCTACGCTGTGGCTGTTCCAACAGTAAGTAAACTTGTGCCTCTTCTGCTTTCAATGCCAATTGGTAATAGTCACGAAATTCACGTTGAGCCACCGGATCAGAATGCAACTCTTGGGATTTGTTTTGGACGGCTTCCAATGCCAACACATCAGCAACCGCATCACGCAACGTTGCCGCATGAGGATAGTTCACCAACACATCTAACGGTGATGCGTTAGCCACCACTCGTTTAGTGAATGTCTCCTCATCTTGCCGATCTTCCGCAAGGTAGAAGACAATTCTAGGTGTGCTTGCACCTTCGTCCAACTTACCCAGTGAACCTGCATCAATGAATGCAGTGGTGAAATATTGCATCGAGCCTTTTTGAATGGAGAACTTACGTGCAACAATGGGCATATCGCCATGTTGCTTGCTTAAGCGTTCTGCCAAACTGAAGACACCGAGCTTGCCACGTTCTTCTTGTAAACGTGCCTCAAGATCAAAATCACTGCCTTGCCAAACGCGGTATTCATTGTTGTATTTACGAAGCTGCAACACTGCCCGTTTTTGCAAAGTATCTAATGCAACGTCTACATCAGCAGAATCCTTCAAACATACTGCCAAAATATCTTTAGAAGCCTTTAATCCTGCTTGTGCACCAATGAGATTTAGCAAGCCTACGGTTTTCAATATCTTCACTGCATCAGCATTATCATCACCTAAGCGTTCTAATGCTGTCACCACCTCAGCCCAACGCCGATGCGTCAGATGATCAACAACCGCAGCAGGTTGATTACTGATGAAGTAATCGTAGATTTCCCATGGATAAATCCAATCACCCAATTGCTCTAAACGCTTGAGACTGTCTTGAAAACCAAACGCCTCATGACTCCCCAAATAGTTAAACAAGGTGCGTTCATTTTGGGCTATTTTTTGGCATAGCAACGGCAACAACAAAGCACTAACCGGATGTAGCGGGTAACATTGCTGGAATAATTGACTGGCAGAAGACTGATTCAATGCACTAGGTAGGGCATTGGTATCAGCTAACATTGCCGCTAGTTGATCAGCCTCAATCGCAATATTTTTAGGTAGCTTTTTCGGTTGCTCAATAGCTTTACCGACAATTCGCAAGGTTTGTTCTGCCGATTCCAAAAAAGGAATGACCTCAAAACGCCCTTGTACTTTTGCCCATTCGTTTTGTTGAGTCCGCCCTAGTCCTCGTGCGTATTGTTCAAAGGATTGATGCAACAGTACGAAAATAGACAGAATTGCACCATCTTCCCGTTCACATCCTTTGTAGGCGTGTTCTGCCAATGCCTGCAACAGATGAATATCATTAGCTTCAGGGTGACGAGCTTCATACTCAAGAAATTTACCCAATTCATCAATGACAATCAGCAAACCATAGCCATTATCAACAGCAATGGCTTCTTGTAATTGACTAACAACATCAATAATTTGTGTGACGGTAATAATATCCTGTGAAGTCAATTGCCTGATTTGCTCAAGCACCAAGGGGAATCGACGCTGTTCACGAGAAAAGAATGCAGTTGCTCCATCAAGCAATGCCGTAGCTAATCGCTTACTCAAAGGTTCGGGACTACCTGTCAAAAAGACCCTACAATGTTCTAAGGGCTGCCCGTCCCCATCCCAAAACTGATCAATGACTTGCTCATCACACTTTGCTAACACGTTTTGTGCTGTATCCGTTGCGACATCATCCGCCGCACCTAACAAATGGGAAAGAAAAACAGCAAAGGACGATTTTCCAGAACCGTATGGCCCCATTAACGTCCACGCACGCGGCATACTGCTTACTGTTGTAATCGTATCGCCTATACGTGCCAACGTATCTAAAGCGCGGGTTGTGGGAATATATGCCTTTACGACAGCGACGGAATCAGCGTCACGTTCGAGGTTAATGGATCGCGTGTAGTTGATATTTACCTGTATTTTTTCAACCAAGCTCATGCTGCTGCCTCATAAATATTGTATTGTGCATAGTATTCTTTCAAGAAAATCATAGGATCAATGATTATATCCTGTGTTTTGTAAAGCCGATTCACACCTGCACTTTCACTGAAATAAAATACATTATTTTTCCGTTGTTTTAATTGTTCTAATTTGAATAGAAAAGCATTCTCAGTCAGGCAAAAAACTGCACCTGGTGCAGGATAATCGCTTTTGCCGTACATCAAATCTTCAATAGCTAAAGAGGTTTGCTTAGTGGCATTGAAAAGTGAAGCAACCGCATAAGCCACTATTTCAATGGGTAGATGATCTTGCTCCCCAATTTGAACTTTGTGAGTTTTACCATCAGGCAATAGAGAAAGCAGTTTAAGCGTCGTAAAGGGTGCATCCAGCAATTCATCCGACACCTGCTTTGTCTTGCTAGGACGAGCATCCGAATACATCCGCAAAGTGACAACGGCATCGTTCTTCAGGGTATTTTTAGAGTATTTTCCGCTTGCCTGTTGCTTCAAAAAGTCTGCTAAGGCTTCGGTTGCCTCCGCTGTCGTAAACTCAGGCTTGTGGTAACGATTGAACAACCAATAGGAACAGGTCGCCACTTCGGGATTACTTGCCATCTGCCAATGAAGCAGCCAAATTGTTGCCTCATCTTCCAGATACGGGTCACAACCTGCATTCTCATCAAAAATGAAGTCACCTAACGGCGTAGGTCGATAACCATCCTCACATTTTTCAAGAATCTGTGCTGCTTGCGCCCAATAGCGAATAGCATTCACCATATTCTTACCAACGCCAAGCCTGACCGTTGCATCATCAGCGTCAAACACGCCAGCATCATTCTTCACTTCTTGATAGGCTTTCGTTAGCCAGCTATAGCGCATTGAAAATGTTTCATGCCTGCCAAAAGCCACTCTTTTAGGATTAAATTTCATGCAGATATTCGCTTTTCATTTACTTTTTCTTCTGGAATGACGGGTGTAGCCAGTGATAACGTAAGCTGTTGCCTGCCTTTAAGGAAAGACTCGACATTTTCCAAAAACCAGCTTTTCAAACTGACATTATTCATCATAAGCTGTTCATATAGTTCTTGTTTTGTTTCTGGATTTATTTCAATGACAATCCTGCCACTCACACCTCTTGCCATACTATTTTGCTCCATTGGCACTATGTCACATAACACGTTTAGTGTAACATTACACAGATAACAGTAACATTCAAATTAGCTGTTTTTTTAACAAAAAATAAACCTTAAAAAGTGAAGCTAATGATTCCACAAAGATTTCTCAACTACGTTTCCGACATGAATACATGGTACGCCGATGGACGACGCGAACCACAAAAGCCACTTCTACTATTGCTGGCATTAGCACGGGTACAAGCCGGAAAACCCCGCCTAATGGCTTTCGATGAAATCGAGGAAAAGCTGCAACAAGTCATTGAAGACTTCGGCCCCAACCGTCCACCTCATCCAGAATACCCTTTTTGGCACTTACACTCAGAAAAAATCTGGGAAATTCCGCAAAGTCACACCGTCCCCACCACAAAATCCGGCAGTGCCAGCAGAAAATACCTCCGCGACCACAAAATACAAGGTGGCTTTAGCATGGAAGCATTTGACTTGCTCACCGCTGATCCTGAACTGCTGGAACAGGCGGCAATGATCTTGCTAGACGACAACTATCCCTCCTCAATCCACCAAGACGTGTTGGATGGCGTGGGGCTGGAAATAGACGTGACTTCGACTTAAGCCCAGCCCTTGGCGTATACTCATCCCATACACACAGACAGGTAAGTGCCATGCAAACGTTTGACCAAATTATCCGCCAGACACGCACCTTGCCGGAGAATATCCAGCAAGAAATACTGCATTTCGTAGAATTCATGCTTGCTAAATATCAAGCACCTGTTACCGCCGCAAAGCCCGCGAGTTCCACCCCATTTGCTATCTACCAAACGCTAGATTTGGGAGTCGGTGGATACGCACAATTTCCTTCCAACCGTGCCAAACGTTGACCGTCATTCCCAATACACCGCCTTTTCAGGAAAAATCCATCGCACCCCACCACGCGGATCAGCCTGATCGCCCACATAACGCGGCATCACATGCACATGCAGGTGAAACACCGTTTGCCCTGCCGCCTCCCCAACATTCACCCCGATGTTATAGCCTGCGGGCTGGTGTTGGGTATCCAATTGCTGCTTGGTGAGATGCAGCAATTCATGCAAAGCGTTGAATTCTTCAGCCGTGAGTTCAAACAGTGAAGCCACATGACGCTTCGGAATAATCAGCGAATGCCCCAACGACACCGGAAAACGGTCACGAATGACCACATGAAACGCATTTTCCGCCACAATATCCGCCGCCGCGAGTTGGCAGAACGGGCAAAAGGATGCAGTGGTCATGCGATTACTCCTTAGAAACCCAAAAGATTCCTGAAAAATAAGATGTTATACTTTTCACATAGCAGCAACCACAGGTGATGACCATGAACGCACTCAGAAATCATGTATTGCAAGAAGTTGCCCGGCTTGACCTTAAAAGCCTGTTGGCAATCCAATCTGTTATGGATGCTTTGAAAAAACCAACCACAGTTTCCATCCACAATAAACGCGGCGTTGCAGCAGCCCGTTGCCGCCAGATACTTGCCAAACTCCCCGGCAGTTTGAGCCAAACAATCCACGAAGAACGGGAAGACCGCGTGTGAACCTATTTTTTGACACTTCAGCTCTCGTCAAATATTTCCATCTCGAAGCAGGCACTGCCCAAGTCGTCAGCTTGATGGATGACCCTACCAATGAAATCTGGGTATCCGATTTGGCAAGGATTGAGTTTATTAGTGCGCTTTACCGCAAGTTTCGCCGGGGCGATATTGACGATCTGCAACTTCAGGAAACGCTCTCGACATTTGATCTGGAATGGGTGCAAATGAACAGGCAACCCATAAGTGATGCAGTGATTGAGCAAGCAGACCAACTCATGCGACAAAAAGCTAGGCAGTACGGTTTACGCGCCCTAGATGCCATCCAGCTTGCCAGCTTCAAGCTATTGGCTGAAGATAATTGGTCATTCGTTGTTGCGGATGGAATCTTAGCGGATACTGCGACATCTGAAAGCCTTGCCGTGATCAGAGTTGCCTGTTAATACCCATCGCACCGTTGAATTCTTCAGCCCTTTGCCTGAAAAGATACTACACTATGCTTTTTACCGACAAAGCATTAGAATAGTGTCTTTATGAATGACTTGGCAGACCGGCGCAAAGCTATCCTCTTCCCCAAGCAGCAAAAAATCCTGCGTACCTTGGGAGAAAATATCAAGTTGGCACGCAAACGCCGCCAGCTTACCCAGAAACTGATCAGCGAACGCACCGGTATCAGCCCCATCACCTTGCGTAAAATCGAAAAGGGAGATGCTGGAGTTTCCATCGGTCACTACCTGACTATGTTGGCAGCACTGAATCTGGCGGAAGACCTTGCCAACGTAGCGCAGGATGATGAATTTGGGCGCAAATTGCAGGACGCTAAATTGCTGGGTGCTGACAAGAAGGGCGGAAAATAAATAGCCAAAAAAGTGAAAAGCGTTAGCCAATAATAGCCATAATTAGCCAATACGCACACATTCCGTATCGTTAAGAAGCACCTGCACCTCCTAATTGTTTAATTAAAGACCATTATAGAGCTTTCCATTGCTGTGCTGTGTCGTTGATCTTCTCAAAAATCGCGTTTTTTGAGAAGATGCCAAAGAACATACACCAAAATCGCGTGTTTTTGAGAAGATGATTACCTGAACAAAGCCTTGGTGGATTTGCTGTTCAATATTCCCAAAATGACAACCGACTAATACGCCCCAATCCGATAAGTACGGGAACTTGCAACGCCAACCGTTACCAGCCACATTGCACCCCAGCAAACCGATACAGGAAACCCCAGCTCATGTACGAATCCCTCAATGTTTTAGGCACAGCACTGGAAGAATGCAGCACCCAACCCATCACCGGCTTTTTCCGCGATGGCTCCTGCAATACCCACAAACAAGACGTTGGCTCGCACACCGTGTGCGCAGTCATGACGCAAGCCTTCCTCGAATTCAGCCGCTCACAAGGCAACGACCTAATGACACCCGTGCCAGAATACGGTTTCCCCGGCTTGAAACCGGGCGACCAATGGTGTTTGTGTGCCGCCCGTTGGCGCGAAGCTTTTGACGCGGGTAAAGCCCCACGGGTACGGGTGCTGGCAACCCATCAAGACTGCTTACGCATCCTCGATTTGGCAGACTTAAAACAACACGCGGTTGATTTGTCTTAACGGATATGCGCCGCCGCCATCAGCCCCCACCAAGCCAGCGTATGCAACCACGCCGCCCACTGGTAACGCCGCGCTAATTGTTCCGGCGGAATATTCGTGATCAAAAAAAGCTGCCCTGCCTGCGCCCCTGACATCACGTGCGTACCCGGCAGGCGTTGTTGCGCACGAATATCCGCATCCACCCACTGTTGTGCCGCAGCCAGCACAGTCTGCCATTCGTCTGGGTCGATTTGCCCATTGCCATCCGCATCGAAATTCTGCAATAAGGTGTGATCATCGCGTTTCCAATCCGCCAGCAATACCGCCAAGCGTTCACGCCGTTCTTGCGACACATTGCTGTGCGCATGGCGTTGGGTGCGCAATTCGCCCAAGGCATACAAGGTTTGTCCGGGGTAAATCGCGTGCAATAAAAACAGATGGTTGTCACCCGTGCGCGTCACAATTTCCGCCTCCTGCGGGTACAATAAACAGCGCCCAAACGCATCCTCCAACAAAAACGGCTGGTCTTCCACGTAACCCGGCAACCACACCGTCACCGGCAAATGCGGCAAACCACGGGAACTTTCACCCTCCGGCAATGCTGCCGTGCCGGACAATTCCACATAACCTTGCGCACTGCTGCTCAGCCGTGAAGTAGGCGTATCCACAATCAAGCGATAGCGCCGGTACAAGCCCAACGCAAACCACAAACTCCCCAATGCAGGCAACAACAACCATTCCCGCCCCGCTTGCTCTGCCAGCAAAAAGCACCCCGCAGCCCCAAACAACGCGAACCGCCAGGTGCTGGCAAGGTTCATCAACCCGCCCTTGCGTAATACCGCAAAGCGCTGATTTTGCGCGACGTTATACCAATTGATGCCATCCGCATCGCCTGCAAATGGCGCAACCGGTTCAGGTTCCGGCAGTAAATTGCGCAGCCACATCCACATCCGCGATTTCCTCAGACTTGAAACTCAACAAACGGAAGGGCTTAAAACTGAACGATTTGGCAATGATCAAATCAGGAAATTGTTCCATGCGGGTGTTATTGAGCGCGGCAGAATCGTTATAAAACTCGCGGCGATCCGCAATGCTGTCTTCCAAACCGGTAATGCGTTCGCGCAAATGCTGGAATGACTCGCTGGCTTTGAGTTCGGGGTAAGCTTCTGCCACCGCAAACAAATTTCCCAACCCAATGCGCAAAGCATTATCGGCGGCTTCCAACGCCCCCATATTGCCAAATTGCATCGCACTGACCACGCGGTTACGCGCTTCCATCACCGTTTGCAGCGTGGTTTGTTCGTAAGCCATGTGTTCTTTGCAGACTGCAATCAGCTTGGGTAACTCGGTATTGCGTTGCTTTAGCAATACTTCCATATTGCTCCACGCTTTTTCGGCATTGTTTTTGAGTAACACCAATTGGTTGTATAACAGGATGCCCCATAACAGCAGGCCACCCAACAGGGCGAAGAAGATAATGAGTCCGGTATTCATGGCGTTATTTTTATCAATAGTTTTTCGGATTACCCCAGTCTAGCAGCTAGTGGCAGGTGCTCCAACGTGGTATAGATGAGCGGCTATCGTCACAGCAAAACCGAGGAGGACATCATGCAAACCCTATTGAAATTCTGGCTGGCCTTAGTGTGCCTACTACCGTTGGTCGGTCACAGCGCCGATCAGTTTCCCGCCCAACAAACCTTTGCCGGGCAAACCTTGACCTTGAATGGCAAAGGCGTGCGCACCAAGGCATTTTTCACCCTCTACAACGCCGGTTTGTATGTGCAGGAAAAAAGCACCGATGCCAACGCCATCCTCAACAGCAATCTGCCCAGCGCCATGCGTTTAGAAATCACCTCCGCCATGATCACCAGTGAAAACATGGAATCGGCCGTGCGCGAAGGCTTTAAACACTCCAGCAATGACCCCGCTATCGAACCCCGCATCGAACAATTAATCGCCGTCTTCAAAGAGGCGATCAAGGAAGGCGATGTCTATGATTTGATCTACACCCCCAACACGCTTGCCATTATCAAGAATGGGCAACCGGCTGCCACGATTGCTGGGCATGATTTCAAACGCGCACTGTTTGGCATTTGGTTGGGGGAAAGGCCAGTGCAAGCGGGTTTGAAAAAAGCGTTGTTGGGGAAGTAGCACGCGCTCAACCCCAACCTTACGCCTCACTCACCCCTTGCGCTGCGCATCAATCACCGATGGCAATTGCAACAGCTTTTCCAAGACCTCGCCGAGTTGTTGCACATCGCGGATTTCCAACGTGAAATCCATCACCGCCAGACAAGGGTCGTGCGTGTCACGGGTATGCAGGCTGTGAATATTCACCTTTTCCTTCGCCAGCAAACTGGCAATATCGCCTAACACCCCCGATTTATTGTACGTCGACACCGTGATGTCGGCGGCATACGCGGCGGTGTGGCTACCCCAGTCCACCTCGATAATGCGTTCCTCACGTTCCTTGCGTAAGTTGGCAAAGTCGGGGCAATCGGTGCGGTGCACAATCACGCCACGCCCTTGCGACAAATACCCCGCAATCGGATCACCATTGACCGGGTGGCAACAGGTCGCCAACTGGGTATACAGCTTGCTGACCCCGCGTACCTCAATATCGCTGCTCACCGTATCGAGGCTACGGGTCTTGCGTAATTTGAATTCGGCCTCGTGGGTGCTCAGCAAAAAGCGGCGAATTTGCGCCGGAGACACTTCATTACGCCCGACCGCAATCAGGAAATCGCGCTCGCTAGGGCGACTGAATTGCCGTGCCAGTTCCGCGTAATCCAATTTACCCAAATTGAGCAAATGGCGTTCCTTCTCAAGGATGCGTTCGCCATCTTTGGCATTCTGTTCGTGGTTTTGCTGGCTAAACCATTGGCGTACTTTTTGGCGGGTACTGCCGGATTTGACGAAACCGAGTTCGGGTTTCATCCAATCCTGACGCGGGTGCTCGTTTTTACTGGTAAGAATTTCAACCTGATCGCCATTACGCAGCGCGTAATTGAGCGGCACAATGTTGCCATTCACCTTTGCCCCTCGGCAACGGTGTCCGACGCTGGTATGCACATGGTAAGCAAAATCCACCGACGTTGAGCCTTTCGGCATGTCAATAATTCGACCCTTGGGCGTAATCACAAACACCCGGTCGCTGAAGACTTCCGTGCGGAAATCCTCCATCAAATCGCTGTCACTGTCGTTGCTATCCAATAAGCGCCGCATCGAATTGATCGCATCGCTCATGGCTTGATCTTGGCGTCCGCCTTCTTTGTAATACCAATGCGCCGCCATCCCTAGCTCGGCAAAACGGTGCATTTCGTGAGTACGGATTTGCACTTCCACAAATTTACTTTCCGGCCCCACCACCACGGTGTGAATCGACTCGTAACCGTTGGGCTTGGAATTGCTAATATAATCATCGTATTCTTCGGGAATATGCCGCCAAGTATTGTGCACCGCATCCAGCGTGCGGTAGCAAGTACCGGTATCCGCCACCATCACCCGTACCGCGCGTAAATCGTAGAGTTCGTCAATCCCAATCTGCTTGCGGCTGATCTTTTTCCAAATGCTGTACAGGTGTTTGGGGCGACCGTACACCTCGGCCTGAATGTCATTTTTAACCAATAATTCTTTGAGGATGTGAATAAAATCAGCAATGTATTGCTCACGCTCAATGCGCTTATCGGCTAATGATTTGGCGATACCCTTATAGATATCAGGGTGCAAAAACCGGAACGACAAATCCTCCAATTCCCATTTGACTTGGCTAATACCTAAACGGTTTGCCATCGGCGCGTACAAATCCATGCTCATCCGCGCCACACAACGGTGCAAATCCGACAGCTCCTCCCGCGACAACAAGCGCAGGTGTTGCAAGCTCCACGCCAATTTAATCAGCACAGTGCGAATGTCTTTAATCATCGCCATCAACATGCGCCGCAACTGTTCGCCCTGCTCTTGACGCGAGCTGCTAGGGTCCGTGTTTTCCACGCAGTCACGGAAACGTTGCAGATTGCGCATGTCTTCACACAAGCGCCGCACGGCTTGCCCGTACTCTTTTTCCACCTCATCCAAACTCAGGTTTTTCTGGAAACGGCTATCGCACAGCAACGCCGCCATTAAGGTGGTTTGATCGACATCCAAATGGCGCAGGATTTCAGCGACATCCAAGCTACAAGGTTGTAAGGGGTCAGTCGGCGGCGGGGATTGCAACAAATTGTCGATGATTTGCCCAATCAGGTAAAAATCGCGCTCATTATCGGACACCCAAAAGCGCTCAATCCACGCCTGACGGGTTCGTGACTCGGTATCGTTGGTTCGGCTATGTCGCATGTCAGCAATGCTTCCTCTCTAACAAATAGTTATTATTTATAGTGTTGCAATAACAGCCTCCAGTTGCGCAAGGTGGTGAATGGTCGCATCCGGTTCCCTCCCACCCGGCCAAGTTTGGCGTTCGGGATTAAACCAGACGGTACGCAAGCCTGCACTGGCTGCCCCCTGAATATCCCGCACCGGATCATCGCCCACGTAGACGGCTTGGTGCGGAGAAATGCCTACACGTTCTAATGCTTGGTGGAAAATAGCCGGGTGTGGTTTGGCGACCCCGGCCTCGGCAGAACTGTGCGTAAATTGAAACAAATGCCCAACACCAATGTGATGGACACTGGCATTACCATTACTGATAACGCCAAGCAAAAAACGTGCCGAGAGTGACTCCAGCGCCTCCAACGCCCCTTCAAAGAAGGTCACTTCATTGCGTGCCAACCAAAACACTTCAAACCCCTCCGCCACCAAGGTATCGGGATAAGCGTGTGCTTGCGCCAAGGTTGCCAGCCAGTTTTTGCGTAATTGGGTAAGATTATAGTGCAATTCAGGGTATTGCTGCATGTAGTTCATGCGATGTTTAATCAGTTCAGGTAGCGCATACTGCGCGGTGATCAGCGGGTAATGTTGCTGCAACCATCCATAAAAATGCCGTTCCGCTTGTTGAATCACCGGCTTTACCGGCCACAAAGTGTCGTCAAGGTCAAAAGCAATACAGCGTATAGTCATGATGCTACTCACGATATGGGTTAGAATTTAGGGGTAATATTAGCATTCGCTAACACAATCATCATCAAAGGAGGCTGACATGAAAATCCGTCATTTAATAGTACTGGCAGCAAGCCTGTTGTTATTCCCCGCGTCATTATGGGCGCAAACCGTGGTGCTGGTACACGGTTTCCAAAGCACCGGCATGGACTGGCGCAAACAAGGCGTTACCCCCGTATTGCAACAATACGGCTGGGTAGACGGCGGTAATGTGGTCATGACACCACAAGGCGCTTACAGCATCAGCAATCCCACCGTGAAACCAGAACGCATTTTCTACACGCTGGAATTACCCTCGCGTGCACCGATTATGCTGCAAACGTATTGGTTGAACGCTTATTTGCAACACCTTCACACCCAACGCCAAGAGCCGCTGACTTTGGTCGGGCATTCGGCGGGTGGTTTAGTCGCACGCGCTTGGCTGGTGAGCGCCAACAGTGTGCCGGTGGATACCTTGGTAACGCTGGCAACCCCGCACGTTGGCACACCCAGCGCGGATTTGGCGAGTTTAGCAACCGATACCCCAATGGGCTTTTTCGCGGACATGATGGGCTTTGATAAATGGAGCAGTGAGCCGGATGATTTGTACGATGATCTGCGCGTGGAACAGCCGGGGCGGTTTTTGTATTGGCTGAATCATCAGCCGCACCCGTCCATCCGTTATGTTTCAGTGGTGCGGGATAACCAAATGCGCCCCGACCGCTTTGATTTTGTGGTACCGACTTACAGCCAAGACATGAACAATACGTTTGCCCTGCGCGGTAAGTCCGAATATTGGACAGTGCCACGCTCGCACTTTTTGAGTATTCGGGATGGTTATGTATTGGCGCGGATTTTGGGGCGCTAACAATTCGCCATAAACCCCCAATTTCCTACCGCACATTCGGTTAGAGTGCTGAATGCCACAGCAGCTTGCAGTATACTTGCCCCCTTTCAGGCATAAACGTAAAGCAAGTAAGTTATGGCTAACTATGACCTTTCCACCTTTCAAGGGCTGATTCTGGCTCTGCAAGATTACTGGGCGCAACAGGGCTGCGTCATCATGCAACCGTATGACATGGAAATGGGCGCGGGGACGTTCCATCCAGCGACATTCCTGCGTTCCATCGGCCCTGAGCCGTGGCGTGCGGCGTATGTGCAACCCTCGCGCCGCCCCACGGACGGGCGTTACGGTGAAAACCCCAACCGGCTGCAACACTATTACCAGTTTCAGGTCTTGCTGAAACCGTCACCCGATAATATTCAGGAACTGTATCTCGGTTCACTGCAAATGCTCGGTTTTGACCCGCTGGTACATGACATCCGCTTCGTAGAAGACAACTGGGAATCGCCAACGCTGGGCGCATGGGGTTTGGGTTGGGAAGTATGGTTGAACGGCATGGAAGTCACCCAGTTCACCTACTTCCAGCAAGTCGGCGGCTTGGATTGCAAACCGGTCAGCGGCGAGATTACCTACGGTCTGGAACGCCTTGCGATGTACATGCAAAACGTGCAAAGCGTCTACGATCTGGTGTGGACAAAAGGCCCGCAAGGTGTTGTCACCTACGGCAATGTCTACCACCAGAACGAAGTCGAGCAATCCACTTACAACTTTGAACACGCCAATGTTGAAGAACTGTTCCACACCTTTGATGTGTGCGAACGCGAAAGCCAGCGCCTGATCGAAGCCGGATTGCCCTTGCCTGCTTACGAACAAATGCTCAAAGCCTCGCACACCTTCAACTTGTTGGATGCGCGCAAAGCCATTTCTGTGACCGAACGCCAGCGCTTCATTTTGCGGGTGCGTACCTTGTCGCGAGCGATTGCCGAAGCCTATTACAACGTCCGTGAAGCGTTAGGCTTCCCGATGCTGTCCGCAGGAGAAAAATAATGTTACACGATTTATTGGTGGAAATTGGCACCGAAGAGTTGCCACCCAAAGCCCTGAAAAAACTCTCCGACGCTTTCACGGCGGGTATTGTGGCGGGTCTAGCGGATGCGGGTCTGGTCGCAGCGGAAGTCTACCCTTATGCTGCGCCGCGCCGTTTAGCGGTATGGTTGAAAGGCGTGCCCAAGCAGCAAGCCGACCAAATTATCGAGCGCAAAGGCCCCGCGTTGGCAGCCGCGTTTGACAAAGAAGGCAACCCCAGTAAAGCGGCGGAAGGATTTGCGCGGTCGTGCGGCGTGGCGTTCGCGGACTTGCAACAGATTGATACCGACAAAGGCGGCTGGCTGATCTTCCGCCAGCAACAAGTCGGGCAACAAACCACGGCACTTTTCCCTGCGATTGTGGAAAAGTCCCTCGCGGCACTGCCGATCCCGAAGCGGATGCGTTGGGGTAGCGGCACGGCGGAATTCGTGCGTCCCATTCATTGGATTGTGATGCTGGCGGATAGCGCCGTGATTGACGCGAATATTCTGAGCATTCAGACCGGACGCGAAACCCGTGGACACCGTTTTCACGCGCCTGCTCCCGTGGCGATTACCTCGCCTGCCGATTACGCCGTGCAATTGGGCGATGCGTATGTGGTCGCTCGCTTTGAAGCGCGGCGCGACATGATCAAGACTAAAGTTGAAGCCCTTGCGGCTGAACTCGGCGGCACAGCTATCATGCCGGAAGAGTTGCTGGATGAAGTCACCGGCTTGGTCGAATGGCCTGTTCCCGTGGCGGGGCGTTTTGAGGAACGTTTCCTCGACGTGCCGCAGGAAGCCTTGATTTCGACCATGCAGGACAACCAAAAATATTTCGCACTGGTCGATGCTGACGGCAAATTGATGCCGAATTTCATCACTGTCGCCAATATCGAAAGCCGCGATGTTTCGCAAATTTCTACCGGGAATGAGCGCGTGATTCGCCCGCGTTTCAGCGATGCCGAATTCTTTTGGACGCAAGACAAAAAGCAAACGTTGGAAAGTCGCCGCGAACAGCTCAAGAAAATGGTGTTCCAGCAAAAACTCGGCACGCTATACGACAAATCCGAGCGCGTCGCGCTGTTGGCAGCAGACATTGCCCAACGCATGGGCGGGGATGAAGCCTTAGCCATTCGCGCGGCGCAACTCGGCAAGTGTGACCTCGTGACCAGCATGGTGTTTGAATTCACCGAACTGCAAGGCACGATGGGGCGCTATTACGCCAACCACGACGGCGAAGCGGCAGAAGTTGCCAGTGCAATGGAAGAGCAATACATGCCGCGCTTTGCGGGTGACGAACTGCCATCCACCGCTACCGGACGTATTTTGGCGCTGGCGGAACGGCTGGATACACTTACAGGCATTTTCGGCATCGGGCAAAAACCGACGGGTGCAAAAGACCCATTCGCGTTGCGCCGAGCGGCGTTGGGCGTGTTGCGTATCTTAATCGAACTGCAATTACCGCTGGATTTGGCAGACTTGCTGGATAAAGCCGCTGACGGTTTAACCCCGCACCTTGGCAGCAAGCCGGATACGCAAGAAGCCTTGGATTATATCCTCGAACGCCTACGTGCTTACTATCAGGAGCAAGGCATTGGCGCGGAATTGGTCGAAGCGGTAGCTTCCCTCAAACCGACCCAGCCGTTGGATTTTGACCGTCGGGTGAAAGCGGTTGCTGCATTCCGCCAATTGACCGCTGCTGAAAGCCTTGCCGCTGCCAACAAGCGTATCGGCAACATCTTGAAAAAGGTCGAAGGCAGTTTGCCGGAAAGCGTGAATCCGGCCTTGTTGCAGCTTGAGGCAGAACAAGCGCTTGCCAGTGCGGTGCAGTATCAGGAAAACAAAGTCGTGCCGTTGTTTGCAGCGGGGCAATACGAAGCCGCGTTGCTGTCATTGGCGGAATTGCGCGAACCTGTGGACAAGTTCTTCGATGATGTCATGGTCATGGCGGACGATGTGGATTTGAAAAACAACCGTTTGGCGTTGCTGAATCGCTTGCGTGGATTATTCCTGCGCGTGGCTGATTTGTCCGTGTTGTAATGTCTTGAACTGGGATTTTCAGGATTGAAGGATGGGCAGGATGAAGAACGGATTTCCAATCCTGTTTGTGTTGCTGTGGAGTACGGGCTTTATCGGTGCAAAATACGGGCTGCCGTATGCTGATCCGCTGACTTTTCTGGTGGCACGTTATGCGCTGGTGATTGTTGCCCTTTCCGTTTTGGCGTGGGCGGGTAAAGCCGTTTGGGAAACCAACCCTAAGCAATTATTCCATTTGATGGTGGCGGGCTTATTGTTGCAAGCGACGTATCTGGGTGGGGTATTTGTGGCGATTAGTCACGGTTTGCCCGCTGGCTTAACCAGTTTGATTGTGGGTTTGCAGCCGTTGCTCACGGCGCTGTTTGCGGGAATTTTGCTGGGCGAAACGGTGCGGCGTTATCAATGGGTGGGGATTGCGACGGGTTTGCTGGGTGTTATTCTCGTGCTCGCGGAAAAAGCCAGTGCAGGGGCAGCGCATAGCTTTGGGTGGGAAGCGGTGATTCCGGCCTTATGTGCGTTGCTCGGCATTACGTTTGGGACGTTGTACCAGAAGCGCTTTTGCTCGCATTTTGATTTACGCACGGGGTCGGTGGTGCAGTTTGTGCCATCGTTACTCGTAACGGCGTTGTTTGTGCCGGTGATCGGTGAATGGCGAATTGAGTGGACGGGCGATTTCATGTTCGCGTTGGGATGGTTGGTAATCGTGCTGTCTTTGGGCGCAATCAGCTTGCTTAACCTGTTGATTCGGCATCAAGGCGCAACCAATGTTACCAGCTTGTTTTACCTGACACCGGCGGTGACAACGCTGATTGCGTGGTTGCTGTTTGATGAATGGTTAACCTTGCTGCAATGGTTCGGCATGGCGTTGACGATGCTGGGCGTATGGCTAGTGCGGCGCGTACCGCCAGTTGTGCAGGCGTAAGCAACACCGTAGAGACGCAACATTTTGCGTCTCTACCAGCAGAAGCATTAACCGAATTCAGCGGTGGGTGTACGCACTGCATCCAAACGGTAAGGTGTCGGATCAAGACCCGGCGTGCGCCCTAACATCACATCCGTCAGCAATTGCACCGATGCCAACGCCATCGTCACCCCATAACGGTAATGCCCGGCATTCACATACAACCCCGCAATTTCCGGGTGCTCGTCAATATAGGGAACGCCATTCGGTGAGCCGGGGCGTAAACCGCTCCAATGGTTATTGATCGGCAAATCGCGCAATGCAGGCATAATCGCATAAGCCGTTTCACGCAATTCATCCAAACCCTCGGTGGTGGTTTGCTTATCAAACCCGCGCATTTCCAAGGTGGAACCGCACAAAATACGCCCATCTTGACGCGGGATCAGGTAACGCCCCTCATGCAATACAATGCGCTTAAGCAAACCTTTCGGTCCTCGGAACAAAATCATTTGCCCCTGCACCGGGCGTATATCCACATGCAATGCCTGCATTTCCGGGAACAAGCCCGTCCACGCCCCCGTGGTGAGAATCACATTATTCGCTTTGAAAACTTCATTGCCCAACTTCACCCCAGTCACGCGCCCATTCGCCGTTTCCAACCCCGTAACGGGGTAATGTTCCGCGATTTCAATCGGTAACAAGCGCAAGCTGGTGCGCAACGAGTCAGCAATCCGAGGGTTACGCATTTGGGCAATGTCAGGCATAAACATGCCTTGCGAGAAAAATTCTGCCAATTGTGGTTCGCAAGTTTGCATTTCTGCTGTTGAGCTTAGCGGCTGCAAAGCGTAACCCCAAGTTTGCGCCCAGGCTTGTGCGCGGGCGGATTCGTGCGCATCCGTCATCAATAAGCCAGAACGAATCCATTGCGGATCAATACCCGTAGCGGCCGTCAAGGTTTCACACAAGGCGGGGTAATGTTGCTGGCTGTATTGGCTCAGCCGTGAAATAGCATCCGGGTAACGCCACGGGTAAAGCGGGGACAAAATACCACCGCCCGCCCATGTCGATTCTTTACCCAATTCGCCTTGGTCGATGATCATGACTTTCAGACCCGCTTCGTGCAGGAAACGGGCTGTCAACATACCTAAAATGCCACCACCGACAATAATTGCGTCTTTCATGCGTCATCTCAACAACAGGGGGCTTAAAGTATACGGGAGACGCGGCGCGGTCATCTAGCGATGAATGCGCTTTAGGCGTTCATTCCGAAGCCGTCAAGGTATCCGTTGCGGTCGCGGTTGTCATTAATGCGCTGGATGTTGCCGGTTTTGGCGCATTCTGTTGAATATTTTCCCAGAAATCACTGGCAGGTAATGTGTTACGGCTAAGGTTGGCAGGCAATTTATCCACTGCTTGGCTCAGGGTTTGAATACAGCCTTTGCAATCATCCGCCCGGCAATGGCTAACCAAAGTACCGAAAGTTTCCCAACCACCAAGCGCGGCAAACTGAATGCTAGAACGCGCCGCTTTCGCAAATTCGCCTTGGCGAAAATAGAACAAGCAAGGCACCGCTCGCAACGGATCGGGGTAACGCGAATCCAGCCCCGCCACATCGCGTAACAAGGTGAATGCCAGCTCCCAATGCCGCAGGGCGCACAGCCCTACCGCCAACAAATGCCCGCCGGTGCGGTCAAACGGGTTTACTTGGCGGGCGGTTTCAATTTCCAGTTTGCCCATTTCATGATCGCCACGATGAAAGCATTCCAGCGCAAAAATGCTGTGCGCCAACGCATTGCCGGGGTTGAGTTCCAACGCACGCAGCGCCAAACGGTGCCACTGAATCTCTAAGGCAGCGGTCGGTTCGGCACGTAACATATAAGCGTACAAACACCATACCGCGTAGTGCAAATGCGCCAAAGCATCGTCATGGTAACGCTGGGTACGGTCTTGGCAGGCATCCAAAAATGCTTGAAGATTTGTATCCCCCGCCTCATCCTGAAGAAAAGCGATGTGCTCGACCAATACCCGGTAATGACAGGGAATGTCAGCGTGCGTTTTCCAATAGCGGCTCCAATAAGCCATGGCAACGCCCCGGTGCAAACTAAAGGTTTCCAGTATCAACTGGCTAAACACCGCCTCTAAAGTGGCTTGCGCGTAATGAAGTGGCACTTGGACGTTATCCGACCATAATTGTTCGCGCGTCAGGGTATGGAACAACACAAACTTAAGCACGAAACCGGTATCCACTCCTTCGGCGGTACATTGCAGCAAGAATTCCGCTTGATGATGCCGCCATGCGGCTTCCAACTCATCCACCTTGTGACCTTTGGGTTGACTGACTCGCGCCAAAGCGATCCGGGTTTCACGGAAATTTCCCAATGTCATCGGTAATAAGGAACGCAGGTTATACACCAAACCGCGCAAGGCATCATCGCGAATCAGCTCCGTATCGGGGTAACTAATATGCACTTTAGGGCCTAGCGACTGGATACTTTTGGGGGCAAAGTATTGCACTGCCGGTAATGCACTGGGTTGGATACGCTCGAAACTGGGCTGGTAGCTGCCACTGGGCAAGACAATTCGGTATTTGCTGTGACGGCCTTCACTCGCGTAATACTCTTCCAGCAATTTGCGTACCCGACCGGCTTCCACCCGTACCGCTGGGCTATCGGTGGGGCAAAAATCCGCTGGTTTGCCTAAGGCTTCAAGCGCAATGCCGTATTGCGTTATTTTTTCACCACGACCTGCCAATGTTTCTTCAATAATGTAGGTTAGAAAATTGCAGGCTTGTTTTTTATTCTCCAATAAGCGACTAGCTAATATTTGACTGAGTTCTTTTTGAATCCATTCTTTTTCTTCCATAAAATCTATTTTCCTCTTAATAAAAATAACTCACAAAGCACATCTATAACCATAACTGAACCACTGGGCGGCAATAGTTGCATGAAAGCCACATGCCAACAAGCCGTTAATTGTCACGCTTGGTCACGCTTAAGCTTTTTACCAAAATCGATCAAAATAATTCAATTACTTACAGGAAAACCCCACTGCTTTTGCCGAAAATTCGGGCTTATTCAATGTGTGAAAAACCACTTGCTGTTACGGGTAACACGCGGGTTTTACTTGGCTTGTATGAATATAACGTTAAGATAGTGTTAACGAGCTTAGGGTTATTGAGAGCTATTCACAAAATCGGCAGCCGCAACGTCGCCGAACAGTTATTCAAGAGTTTTTTTATTTTCCGTATTTTTTCATGAGAAATGGAGTCGTGGCATGGGGGCTTTGATTGAGTCGGGCAAACACCTTGTCCTGAATAATCGCTATGCATTGTTAAGTTGCATAGCGGTATCGGGTGCAGGGAAAATCTACCGTGGGCGGGATCTGGAACAGGTCAAACACCAAGGGCTAGAATCCCGCATTTTGATTCATGTGTTGCCGAATGAAGCATCCGCTTGGGCATTGGATGCGCTGTTCCAACACATTACCATCACCAGTCAGCGCCTCGCGTTGCCGTGGATTCTGACGCCATTGGCTTACGGGCATGACAACGGGCAGGCTTATGTTGTGTTGGCAAGCCCGGATACTTGGGAAGTGCAAAGCCTGCTCGCACAAGCCGGGCAACCATCCCCTTGCCAACGCAATGCTTCAAAAAATCTCAAGCCATTGATAAAAAATCGGTATCTGGATGAGCACATTGACCCCGCTTTACTGCTGTGCGTCGCCGGAACAGATGTACACATCCTAGCAACGGCCTTATCCCCCCAAGTTCAGCAATTGGAAAAACGCGGCTCGCACCGTGTAATACCGCGCAAACACGTCAGTCATGCCCTGATGACGGGTTCGTTGCTGACCTTGTTTGGTATTTTTACCGCCGTGGCAGGCAATGCTGTTTTGGAAACCGTGGCAGCCCCTTACCCAGTGTCAGCCAGCGTGTCTGAACCGAGCGAACCCTTGTCGCCGACGGCACTGACACCGCCATCACGCGCAAGTGTTTTAACCGTTAATCACGGGCAGCAAACGCATCACGACACGCCACTCGTTGAAATTGCCGAGTCCACTGCCACTAAACCTAAGCCACGCGCCGTAACGGATACCAAGAAAAAAAAATCCGCCGTCCTTGCCTCGACTGCTCCCAAAAAATCACCGGCGGTTGCGGCAGCCAAACCTAAAGTAACACCGCCACCGGTGCAAGCAACCGCACCACCACAAACAACAGCAGCGGCGGATGACAACAACAGTCTTGAGAGCTTGATCGCACAAGCCTATGCCGCGCTAAATGCAGGCAATTTAGGGTCAGACGGTGCGCTGCATTTCACCCGACAATTGCGTGGTAAAGCGCCTCAACACCCGCAAGTCGCACGGCTGGGGCAAGAAATCACGGCGGCGTACTTACGCCAAGTACGAGTAGCCTTAATCCACAATCTGACGGATGCCGAGAGGATTCTGCCGCTTAGCCGTCAACTCATCCAAGAATTCGGCTTAAACCATCTGGAGAGGGCGCAGCGCACACTGGAAGACAAGACACTGGAACTGCGTAACCATTGGTAAACCCGACTACCCCATTCATTACTTTAGGAAAAGACCAATCGCGATGACACATTCTGTTGCTATTGTTAAAGCTGCTCGTTATTGCAGACAGGCTTTGTTGCTGATCACCTTATCGTTGACCAGCACGGGGCTATCGGCTGAACCGGATACCGCCACTCCTCCTTTACCCGTAGGTGCTTGCCCGCTGAACAGCGGTGGCTCATCGTTATTGGGAACCCAATGGCGTTTACTGTCGGTGTATGGCACGCCCGTACCGGCTGAATTAGACATCAGCCTCAGCGTTGGCGAAGATGAATTGAAGGGTTTCGCTGGGTGCAACCAATACTCCACCACCTTTAAACGGGTAGGACACAGCGGCTTCATGATGACAGGGCTGGAAAGAGGCAACGACATTTGCCGGGTATTGCCCACCACACCGGGCGGCCCGACGATTAATGTTGGCAATTGGGAAGGCAGCTATTTGCGCACCCTGCAACGAGCAGGCAGCGTACAACAAGAAGGCAACACCCTGCATTTCTATAACCGCAATGGTGAATCGTCAGTGGTGTTTGGGAAAAAATACGGCAGTTTGTAAAGGATAATGCTATGGAAAACCCTTTTTTTACTATGGGTTACTATAGGTGACTCCCGTGGCAGGAAGTGTCTGCTTCAACTATGCTATGGCAAGCTGATTGCATGTATTTTTGAATAGTAGTAGCCCTATTCAGGTGTGATAGTCAGTGGCAGATAGTATTCCGAGGGAGACCATTAGCACATGGGATGTGAGTATTACCCCAGCTTCGCAGAAACTATTGGGGAACCGGTAGCTATGGTAAGTAGCTTAGTATTAGGTTGCCACCATTACCACTTGAGTGAACAATTATTACTTGATACGCAAGGAGCTTCCTGCACCTTACGCTCTCAGTCACTCAGTGTTTTGCACTATTTAGCGCTTAATGCCAATAAAACGGTTTCTAAAGCCGAGTTATTCGCCTATGTGTGGAAAGATGCCTATGTCACGGATGATTCGTTGGTGCAGTGTATCGCTGATATTCGCCGTGTTTTGCAGGATAACAAACACGAAATCGTCAAGACCGTACCACGCAAGGGTTACTTATTGGTGGCGCACTTGCCTGTCACCGATTTACCCGCCTCAGAAGGTTTGCTGCCTTTTATCGGACGGCACAAGGAATTGCACGAGTTAACTACCATGCTCCATGATGCCTCCTGCCGTTTGATTACGGTAGTGGGCTTGGGCGGTGTAGGCAAATCCAGACTGGTCAAAACGTTAGCGCAACGCCTTGCTGAATACTTCAGGCATGGCATTGGCTGCGTTGAACTGGCTTCTGTGCAACACCCCGATCTCATTGCGAATGCCATTGGGGCAAGTCTTGGTATTGCGTTACAAGGCTCACGCCCGCCCATTGAGCAATTGCACATGGCTTTATCTTCTCAGCACAAATTGTTGATTCTGGATAATTTGGAGCATTTGCTGCCGGATGTGGGCATTTGTGAGGCTTTGCTGGAACACTGCCCGACGTTGAAGATTTTGGCTACCTCACGCTTGCCTTTGCAAGTGTATGGTGAGTGGCGTTATCAGTTGCAGGGGTTATTGCCGCCATCAGGTGAAATAGCCCCCGAATGCGCGGCGTTTTCGTTGTTTGTGCAGTCAGCTCGCCAAGTGGATTATACCTTTGCACCTGATGAAACCGATCAGCAGACGATTTTGGAGATTTGCCGTTTGGTTGATGGTTTGCCGTTAGGGATTGAAATGGCAGCAAGGTGGATCAGGCAGCTTTCCTGCGAGGAAATCTTGCAGGAGTTGCGCTCATCGCTATTGCCGACTGCGCTCAATGCCAATAGCAAGGAGAACGCCAGCACCATGCCTGCTGTCACCAATGTGGTGCAGCAAAGTTGGCAGATGCTCACTGCCCGCGAACAGCAGATTATGCAAGCCTTGGCTTTATTCCAAGGAAAATTTACCCGAGAAGCAGCATCTGCGGTTGCGGGGGCTGGTTTGGCTGATTACGGTGGTTTGCTCGACAAGTCGATGCTGTATCGTAAAGAGAACGGTCATTACGTCATTCACGAAGTGATGCGCCAGTATGCCAATGAAGTACGCTTTGCCAAGCAATCCCATTGCCCGACGACCCAGCGTTTTGTTGAGTATCATCTTGAGGTGGCAGAACGTGTGGATGCGGGGATTCTCGGTGGGCAGCAATTACCCGGCCTTGCGCATTTGGAAGGTGAACACGATAATTTCCGGGCGTGTTTGGCCTTGTGTCATTCCGATACCAACCCACAGGCGATGAGTTCTGAGATAGGTTTACGTTTGGTGGGTTCACTCGGCATGTTCTGGTTTATGGCAAACCATTGGCAGGAAGGGTATCGCTGGGCTGAATCTTTTCTGGCTATCCACCGTCATGCTCAACCTTCGTTAGCTCAGGCAATGGCGATGTTGACGGCGGGGGGCATTTCCGCATTATTGGATAATCATGGCGTTGCCGAACAGTATTTGAGTCGTGGAACGGAAATGGCGGCGCATTTTGGAGGGGATTGGCAAACGGCGCGGGGCTTGATGGCGTTGAGTGTATTCCGGCGCTTACAGGGGCGGTATGACGAATCGCTCCAGTGCGGGCAACAGAGTATGCAGCTTTTTGCGACTGTTTATGATGAGGGGGGCTATCAATTCAATCTCGCCAATAGCGGGCATGTATTGCTGCGGTTGGGGCGTTACGATGAGGCTGTGCAAGCCTTGGAGCAGTGTATTGACTTGAATCAGAAGATCGGTTTGACCATTAGTATGCCTTACGCTTTGGTGAATCTGGGGCGGCTACATTGGCAGTTGCGGCAATTAGGTTATGCCCGTGAATACTTGCATCAAAGCATCCAGATTGCCGAGAAATTGGGGATTGCGCTGTATCGGGCGCAAGCCTTGTGTAAATTGGGCTGGATCGAATTGAGTGATGCCAATATTGCGTTGGGGTTGCAACACCTCAATAGCAGCATGGAAGCTTACTTGCATCTGGGCGACCGTGAGGGGCAGATTGAGGTGATGCGGGGGATTGGGGTTGCCAGTGCTTTGCAAGGCAATCTGGCTCAGGCTTGGCAATGCATTGCAGCGGCAGACAATTTATCCCAACACCTGAAGCTGTCACCCTCACCGGATACGCTCGTGTTGTTGGAGGAGGTCAAACAGCGTATCCAGCAAGGGTTGACGACAAGTGAGTTGGCGCTGCACCGTCATATGGGGTTGGTGAGTGGTTTGGAGTCGTTGTATACGGATTTGGTAAAAAGCTAACTAAACCCAGTGAACACGATAACGACTGTACCTCACTCATCGACGCGCACTAGACGCACATACTTCTGCTCATCTCTAAAAACACTGCCATTGTAAGCAACATCAAAGTTGAGAAACCACGCAAAACCTCCACCCGCTATAGAAGATGACCAGAAATCTGCCAAGGGACTATCGGGAAAGGCTGTGGCATTGATAGCCGGAGCATAACAGCGGGTTTCAATAATCGATTCCAGTTCCTTTATATTAGCTAAACGCCAACCTATCTTGCCCGCAAATGGGGTTTGATTAGCAATCGCTGCTCTATCAAACATGGCTTGCCAGTTGTAAGCAACCGCAGTGCCGTTACACTTTTTGTTGACAGAATCCCACGCTTGTCCTTCTGCACACCTTTTCCACATTAAGCCAGTTTGTTTATCGGTAACTGTACCGTTTTGATCATCTACATTAAAGCTAGTGTCGGGCGTGTTGGCAACGATGGCGTTATTGCACACCTGAGAATAACCGATGACTGGCAACACTAATAAAATACCTGCCATCAGGGTATGGGTTACGTTTCGCATTGAATACCTCCTGGTTGTCTATCAAGATAGTGAAATAGTGAACACCCGTTATTTGCCATCACGCACTAAACGCACATACCTCGCAATATCTTTATCAGATTGAAAGACGAAGATTGTTCCACCTCCTGTAACCCACACCTCCTGAGGATTAAAGGCATACGTTGATGAGGTTGTAAAACGTGTCTGTGTGTTTGGAAAATATTCGGGGATTGGTGTTTTAGAAACATCCATTAGATTCACCATTTCTTCGCGTGTGGGTAATCGCCAGTCTTTCGCACCACACCAACCTTCTGTATTCACTTTCTGCACATAAGCATTAGTATCACATGGGCTAGTATTACCACACGCCCCACCATTTTGTTTACCACTGTTACCCCCATTTTTAGTGGCATCTGGCTCATACCATGTGTATGTCCAATCCCAGTCATGCAGTCCATTATCGTCGGTTTTGACCTCCCAAATCAGCCCGGTCACATTATCTTTAACACAAGACCACTGGTTTGCATTAGCCTCTAACGCCTGGCCTGTGCTACTGATTTTGGTGAAATCAAAGCCTGCATGACCATTGCTACTATCATTAGCCGCAACATCTCGCCCAACATGACCATCCTGCCCAATAGCATCTATCCGATTGATCGGAGGAATAGGGTCGTTATCCATATCCATGAATAAGCTACAATTTAGGTCATCATTGGAGTTAACTGCATTAGGATTACCGTAAGCATAATCGCCACAAGATGTAATACCAGTATCGTTAAGTTTTCCCGTAGGAGATGGTTGCACAGAACTGTTATTAGGAGGTGGACTACCACCGCCGCCTCCACCGCCACTACCAATTATCATGGTTACTCCCATGACGACAACGAAAGAAACCTGAAGTGGTTTAAGTAATGTTTTCATTTTTATCCTCCTTTATGAAAACAGTCAGTAGAAAAACAAATAACACCCCAATCCATATAGAAACAATATCTAATTTATTATAAACACCTAAATTCAAATAGTTTATGGCCTGCTCCATAATGTAGCTATGAACCGTAGATGTTGTTTCTATCATTCCGTCTATTTGATAAAATTCAAAAACCGAATCTATTACTCCCCATGTTACTCCCCATGACATCATTATTTTGGGGGTGATGTGAGTTGAGATAACTGAACAAAACAAGGTCATAAAAATAACATGTAGAAAAGATGTAAAGGAATAAATAAATACCATTAGGGTTTGATTGTTAATCATGATTTTCTTGGGAAAAATCACGCCGATGAAAGGAATGGTTATACTTTGAAACTTATTAGGATAAAGAAATAAATATACTGCAATCCCTAATAACAGACAGATTGTCGCCATTATCAATAAATTACGTTTAATCTCTGAGCTTTCTGCAATCATTATTGATGATCCTTAACTTTTTCAAAGTTATTTCACCATCGGGTTTTCAATTATTGTAATTAATATTTTTATCTTAATGCCCTCCTATCATGAGTAAACCATAAAGCGGCCCCAGTATTATTCCCGCCAGTGCTAAAGTAACTCCATCTGCTGCCAGTGTTAACGGTGTCAATGCAGCTTTTGCAGCAGTATCCGCAACACCATCAGGCAAAACCAGCGTTATTGCATAAGGCTGACGGAAAAAGGCGGTTTGCGGTACATTGACGTTACCCGCCAGATAACGTGTCCCCTGAATACTGGCTTTATGCGTTAATGTTGTTCCTTGACGACTAAAGCCGTGTGCCACGAGAAATTGCTGTTCTGATGTATTTAACTGGTCAATATTAGCTTCTAGTATATAAGCACCATTAACTTTTTGGCTTGAATCCACTGTGAATTCGCTAAATGTCGGGTTTAGTTTAGTGCGACCTGACCACTCCAAAATGGAAGTCAACGGATCATTCAATGGGAAAATAAAATGATACCGTTCGCCTGCTACAACCAATGTGGATTTATTCTGAGTAATCAAAAAGCTTTTGATTTTTTCAGTGCTTACATTTTTACTGGAATGTAAAGCATGAGTAGCACAACTGCTCGTTGTTATAGTTATTGCTAAAATTAGAAAGTAATG
This sequence comes from Thiothrix subterranea, assembly GCF_016772315.1. Lineage (NCBI taxonomy): Bacteria > Pseudomonadati > Pseudomonadota > Gammaproteobacteria > Thiotrichales > Thiotrichaceae > Thiothrix > Thiothrix subterranea. The sequence continues at coordinate 1,822,962 of NZ_CP053482.1, forward strand.
AAGAATAGTACGCATAATAACTCCTTTGGTGACAGAAATAACGCAAAAAATCATTGGCTATTATTCCCAGTCTGCTGGGTCTGTTTCCCTTCTGAGATTTCCAAAGTTTGTTGTTCCCAACGCATCAATAAGCTGTGATTCCATTTGTTCTACAGAATCGAGACATTCATATGCCATAGTAAGCTTATAGTCACCATCCAATATTTCGGCAATTTTCTTACTACCATTTCCATTAAGGTGGCGATACAGTCGCTGATAAATATTGACACGAGATCTTCCAACATAATAAGGGGTGTCATCCTTATATATGATATAAACACCGGCGCATTGTGGAACCCTAGCAACACCAGCATCGTCAAATGAACCTGATGGCCAGCCATCGACAGCAATTGCTTCTTGTGCAACTATTGATACGGACATAATTGTTGCTATTAACATTAATCTGATTTTCATAACATCCTCCAAATATTAACTATGATTTACTGATTTCTAATCAATTGCGCACTAGACGCACATAACCTGTGTTGTTATCTTTTGGGAAATAAGTGATGCTGCCGTAATTGAAGTCAACGTATAGTGCTGAACTGGCTGCAATAGCAGATGGGGATGATGACCAATACAGTGAACCTACAGCACCATCCAATGTTTTTGGAAAAATCGTCAAATTAATATCAGGTTCCTTACACGCGCTTTCCGTGATGGACAGTAATTCCTTGACGTTAGGCAAGCGCCAATCAACCTGATTGGCAAACATAGCCGTATTATTGGCTTGCGCCTGATCTAAAGCACCTTTCCAGGTATATTGGGTCAAGGTTCCCGTAGCGCAGTCTGTGCCACTTTGACCTTCGCTGCATTTTTTCCACATCAAGCCGGTTTTAAGATGCGTTACTGTTCCATCACCATTATCTTTGAAATCAGCCGTTGGTGTAGACGTTGGCAACTGTACGTTATCACATACCTGAGCAGCAGATGTCATCACAGGAAACAATACAACCAGTGATACAGCTATTACATTAATCTTTTTAAACATGATTCTTCACTCCACTAAAATCATTTAAACATTAACCCTTTATTGGCTACGCACCAACATTACAGGCAAACCGTCATTGGGTGATGGGCCTAATGATGATTTTGATAGGTTGGAGCTGAAAAAAACATTGAACAAAGAGACTGTTTGAACATCACCCTTATCGTCAGACGATGATGTCCAATACAATTTTTGACTTATATTTGGGAAGAAACTTCCATCAATGGATGGTTGTGCATCTGTATAGATCGCAATACTTAACAGCTCACTGCGCGTTGGCATTCTCCAGTTTTTACTGCCGCACCAACCTTCTGTATTAACACGAGCAACATAAGCCTCCGTGTTGCAGAATTTTTTTTCATCAGTGATCGTGGCATCATAGCAGACATTATCTAACCCGCCCGGTATTGCCAAGGTTGGACGTTTGTAGCCGGGGAAACCGCCATTCGTTGAGTTGTCAGTACTATGCCAAGTATAGCCATCATCCTTGTCATGTAACTTGCCATCATCTGTTTTGACTTCCCAAATCAACCCTGTCACGTTGTCTTTCACGCATGACCAAGGGCTTGTTGCATAAGTCGCATTTTGATCAGCCAATGCTTTGCCATCAGCGCCTATTTTGGTAAAGCTGAATCCCGCATACCCATCACTGTTATCGAAATGAGTAACATCTCTGCCGAATATAGCATCTTGTCCGTTTGGAATAGGATCGTTATCCGCATCGGTTGGTAAGGCACATGAAACATTATTGTTATGGGTGTTATTAACCGAATAATCACCGCATAAGGTAATGCCTGTATCATTGAGTTTTCCTGTGGGGCTTGCGTTGATGACTCCCGTGGAAATACTGGTATTGGGGGATTACTACCACCGCCACCGCCGCCACCACAGGCAACAAGCAGTAAGGGGGTGAGAAATGTCACATAAAGTGGAACGGCAATATAAGACGGCTTGGTCATATAAAATCCTCCAAGTTGTTTATAAGTATCTATTGTTTTTTATCGTTATGTAGATATGTTTTTGAGCAATTGATGACTGGGGTTTTTGCTCGGTTGTCAGGGGCTAAGCGTCATTGCTTGTTGAGTAGAATCTGATAAAACTGAAAATTTGTCCTGAAATTTTTACGAAAGATACACGAAAATTCATGTTAGTAATTTCTGATGAGATTAATAGTAAATTTTATAAAAAAGACTTGTAAGTTCGTTTTAACAGGGTTCCTCTGTATCTGCATTGCTGGGTATATCTTCAGGAGGAGTGCCTGATTTTAACTGGTGGTAATAGTCTTTGAAGCTACCTTCCCGATGGTGTTTCCCTTCCACGTAATCCAAGGCTGGTTCAAATTTGGCGGGAGGGTAATAACCGTTAATACGCAGTACTTCTGTTCCCGTTTCATCCAGAAACAATAAAACAGGAGTAGCCAACACGTCTTTTTCAGCGGCAAAATCTGCCTCATTAAATACCACTCCAGATATATCAGTGACGGGTTTGGTTCCCTTCATATTGATGGGGATCACCTCAAAATATTGACGGGTCTTGTTAGCGATGTCGGGGTTGCCGAAGTCGTGTTTTAGCAGTTTTGCACAGAATGGGCAGCTATCTTGATAAAAATACAAGATGATTTGCTTATTATTACGTGTTGCAGTGGTGATATTCTGAGGCAGATTTGCGGGTGGTTGTTTAAACCAATCAGGCTTTTTAACAATGGTTGTGGGTGATGGGACGGTAGTTTGCTCTGCAAAGACCACCGGTGTTTCTAAAAAACAAATAATCAAACCAATGAGGACTAGTGCTTTCATGTTGAAGTACCTCAACTATTGACAATAGAACGGAGTTCATGACCTGTTGTGAGCCACTATACTTGATGAAACAGGGTGTATTTTTATCGTTATTGCTTATTGAGTAGCATCTAATAAAGCTGAGAATTTGTCCTGAAGTTTTTACGAAAGATGCACGAAAATTTAGGCGGGAAATTTCTTGATGATTTTCATGGAAAAGCGGTATAAACAAGTAAGGGCTACATTCTGATGAATACAGAATACAGCCCTGATACCTTATTTTTCCAATTGGGTAACATCGCGCACCGCACCGCGCGAAGCTGATGTGGTCATGGCCGCATACGCTTTCAACGCCGCACTCACGTAACGTTCACGGTTCACTGGCTTCCAACCCACTTTGCCTTGTGCATCCATCGCCGCACGTCGGGTTGCCAGCACTTCATCACTGATGCGCACATTGATGGTACGGTTGGGGATGTCGATGTCGATCATATCGCCTTCTTCCACCAAACCAATCGCGCCGCCTTCCGCCGCTTCGGGGGAAACGTGACCGATGGACAAGCCCGATGTGCCGCCGGAAAAACGCCCGTCAGTGATCAGTGCACATGCCTTGCCCAAGCCTTTTGACTTGATGTACGAGGTGGGGTAAAGCATTTCCTGCATTCCGGGGCCACCGCGTGGGCCTTCATAGCGAATCAATACGATGTCGCCCGCGACGATTTTATCGCCGAGAATGCCTGCCACCGCGTCATCTTGCGATTCAAAAAGTCGCGCAGGGCCAGAGAATTTGAGGATGCTGTCATCCACTCCAGCGGTTTTGACCACACAACCATCCAGCGCGATATTACCGAACAATACCGCCAAGCCACCCTCAAGGCTGTAAGCGTGCGCTTTGTCCCGAATGCAGCCGTTTTCGCGGTCAATATCCAAGGTGTCCCAGCGTTTGCTTTGGCTAAACGCCACTTGTGTCGGCACATTGCCAGGGCCTGCGCGGAAAAATTCATGGCGTTTGGCATCGTCGGTCAGGCGCACATCCCACAATGACAAGGCTTCCGCCATATTCGTTGCGTGAACTGTGCCGACTTCGCGGTGCAATAAGCCAGCGCGGTCGAGTTCGCCGAGAATGCCGAATACCCCGCCCGCACGGTGTACGTCTTCCATGTGGTAAAGCTGGGTGGAAGGTGCAACTTTGCACAATTGCGGCACTTTGCGGCTCAAACGGTCGATGTCGTTCATGGTGAAATTGACACCCGCCTCTTCCGCCGCAGCCAGCAAGTGCAGGATGGTATTGGTCGAGCCACCCATGGCAATGTCCAAACACATTGCGTTTTCAAACGCTTCCATGGTCGCAATCGAGCGCGGCAACACGGATGCATCGTCTTGTTCGTAGTACCGTTTTGCCAAACCGACAATGATGCGCCCGGCTTCAAGGAACAAACGCTTGCGGTCGGAATGCGTCGCCAGCGTCGAACCGTTCCCCGGCAAGCTCAAGCCCAGTGCTTCGGTCAAGCAGTTCATCGAGTTGGCAGTAAACATGCCGGAACACGAACCGCAGGTAGGGCAGGCGGAACGTTCCATCGTTTCCACATTTTCGTCGCTTTCGGCACTGTTGGCGGCGGAAACCATCGCATCCACCAAATCCAATTTCACCAGCTTGCCGCCAATGACCGCTTTGCCAGATTCCATCGGCCCGCCGGAAACGAAAATGGTGGGAATGTTCAAGCGCAGCGCGGCATTCAACATCCCCGGCGTGATTTTGTCGCAGTTGGAAATGCACACCAGCGCGTCGGCGCAATGCGCGTTAACCATATATTCCACCGCATCGGCAATCAGCTCGCGCGAGGGCAGCGAATACAACATCCCGCCATGCCCCATCGCAATGCCGTCATCCACCGCAATGGTGTTGAATTCTTTCGCAACACCGCCAGCGGCTTCGATTTCCCGTGCCACCAATTGCCCCATGTCTTTGAGGTGGACATGCCCGGGGACAAATTGGGTGAAGGAATTGGCAATCGCGATGATGGGTTTCTGGAAATCCGCATCGGTCATGCCGGTCGCACGCCACAAAGCGCGTGCGCCAGCCATATTGCGACCGCCAGTAGAGGTGCGGGAACGGTAAACGGGCATGGTGTACTCCTAAACGAAAATCGGTATAAAAAAGCATTCTAACGCGGGGCGGGCAGCGCGTCATATATTGTATCGTATCCGTAGGGCGGGCAATCTGCCTTGCGCCCATGATTTTGCGTTACACTTTAAGCCAATCATTGTTTTTTCAATCATGACGGATTGCAATATGCCAAGCGCTACAAACAAAAACACCGCAAACTGGCTGGCACGCTGGTATTTCAATCAATATCCACCCCATGTTTGGGCAGACCAGCACGGGCAACGGCAAGTGCATTTGGTGTTTGCCGGTTTCAGCCCTTTGGTCGAAGCCTTGCTGTGCCAATACGCCAAAATTTCACCCTACAAAGATTTTGCCCCGCCCGTTTTTACACTGCTTGATCAGAATGCGGAAGCGCACCGCCAAGCCTTGATCGCCCGTTACCCGGTGTTTGCGAATGGCAGAACCGGCGCAGAACAAGTGATCACTGGATTGTATGCGCTGAAATGCGACACCGATTGCCATCTGGAAGCCGTGCAATTGGTCGACATACCCGTGACTGCGGTGTTGTGTTGCGCTGCCGATGCTGATTGGAATGCCCGTTGCGCGATCAATCTGCGTGAAGCACTACCGCAAGATGTGCCGTATTACGTTTACCAAGCACATGCCGGTGCAGCGGTGTTACCTGCTGGATTAATTCCCTTCGGTATGGAAGAACAAGTACACGATCAAGTACAAATTGCAGCCGTCGAGCGCAATGCGCGTGCCGTACACGAAGCTTACCGGCAAACCTTGTTGTTGACGGATCCTGAAGCGGTGGCCACATCAGAAAGCCTGAAGCCATGGGAAGAATTGGCGGAAACTTATCGCGAAGCCAACCGCCGCGCCGGTGATCATTTTGCGGTAAAGCTCGCAAGTCTTGGGTATGTCCCCGAACCGGGCAAACCGTTGGTATTGGATGAAAACTTTCGGTTGGATGAACCACCCGCCCGGCGGGAGTTGTTGAGCCGTTTAGAACACCGTTCGTGGCGTTACGAACGGCTGCTGAATGGCTGGCGCTATGCAAAAGTGCGTGATAATGAACGAAAGCTACACCCATCCCTCGTATTGTGGGAAGCATTGTCGGCAAGTGAACGCGATAAAGATGTGAATCAGATGGAAACTGTGCGCCGGGTACTGTCGTAGAGACGCAAAATCTTGCGTCTCTACCGCGAGGTTAAATCAATGCGCGGCTTTGTCTTCGTTCTGGTAAGACGTCAAAAATTCATGCGGATTCACGTAAAACACCTGATCTAAACCCAGAGGCTGTTCCGCTTTCCACTCTGTGACCAGCGGTGGCAAGCTGCGAATCGAGTAATACAGGTTAGCCGCTGCTTGCTTGGTTGGTTTAGCTTGTTTAGGCGTACCAATTGTGCCAATTTTTTCACCCGTTTTAACCCAAGAAGCGGGTCTCACCTCAACGTTGTCAAGGTTGGCATAGTGGTGTAACCGCCATTTGGCACCCAATACCCATACGGAATTATCGCCTTTGGGGGTATCTTCGCGGTAAAGCACCAAGCCGCTGGTAACAGCTTCGACAGCCGCACCTTGGTCGGCAAAAATAGTAATGCCTTTTTGCGCATGGATGCCGCCAACTTTATAACCGTATACGGTAGGACTACCTGCGTAAGGTTTGGCGTTAGCAACGGGTACGTGGCGGTCTTCGGGTATCCAATACCCAATCATAAAAATGGTAAGTGCTAATAAAAGTAGCAGAGGTTTTTTGTTCATTACATACACCCTAGTATCCCTTCCTGTCTGCTGTTGTTAATTTTTATGACAGGCAGTCAGTTTGAAAGTTCATATTTTTGTATAGAGTATAATAAAATAATTTATTCGCACAAAAAACCTTTTTCCGAAGAGCGGCTTGTTGCTTAGCTCTTTATTAGAATTTGCTTAATTTCTTGAATCGTTGGCTGCCAAGTAGACGGTACATTGTTTTCCCAATCCGTTAGGTATTTATCCAGTGTTTTATCCCCACTATCTTCACCAAGGTTTAAATAATTAAGGGTTATCCACGTCTCTGGTTTTGCCGCAAAAATAGGTAACAATTGGTTGGCAACCAATTCGTTCAGGTCACGATCTTGCGCATAAGGGTCAGCACTGAGCGTTTTGGCGTAAGCTTGATACCATTTGGGTAATTTCATGCTTTTGGGAAGCTGGCGATGGGTTTGCTTGAACATATCTTGCTGGTATTCGCGGAATTTGGGGGCATATTCCTGCCAATGCGGGTAAGGCGGATTGGCTTCCCAGTGTTGTGCCATTTTTTCCAAGGCAAACAAACTGAACGCTTCGCACAACGATTCTTCAAACCATTGCTGGTGGGTGATGTTATTGGGGGCAAGGTCGTAATTGGAGATCAAATGGCACATTTCGTGGGAAAACTGGTAAGCCAATTGCGCCCAGTAACGCCCACCGACATTGAGCATGACGATGTATTCATCATTCGAGCTTTTTTCATACAGCGCAATCGGGCCGCTTTTGTCATTCCTGACGATCACGTTGCCGAAGGTGCGCCCCGCCATGTAGGGTGAAATGACCTCGATGACTGAATTCAACACCGCTTTGACGTCATCGGGGTTGGCTTCGCCCCACTCGCTTTCCACCTGAACTTGGGCAGGTGCGGTGAATGCCCAGAGCTGCAAAGGCAGACAAGTGAGCAATACCAATAACAAGGCTTTGAGGTAACGCATACGCTGATCCCGATACTATTGTGAAGTCACGGCTATTCTGTAACGCCAGGCGCTAATAAAGGAAAATGCACCGGGGTTAGCGGTAGTGGAAAAACGATAGCCGTTATTTGCCCTCGCTTTTTTCCAGCGACAATAGCAGGATAAATTCCGCCCCTTGGGTCACATCCCCCAGCCGAATGCTGCCGTTGTAAGCTTTTAGAATGGAGGCAACGATTTCCAACCCTAAACCCGTCCCGCCTTTGGTGCGTTTGGTGGTGAAAAATGGGGTGAAAATCTTGTCACGATTTGCCGCTGAAATGCCTTCCCCGTTGTCGTGCAAACGCAAGCGCAACTGATCCCCTGAAGCATGGGTGTACACATCCACGCGCTTGGCACCGTGTTGCAAGCTGTTATCGAATAGGTTGATGACAATGGTTTCCAACGCATCCGGTGCAATCGCCAGCGGTGTATTGGGCAGGGCATTGTGAATGCGCACCTGCAAACCCCGCTCCAGATAACGGTTGTGCAAGGCTTTGAACAAAGCAGGCAATGTGCTGGTTTCTTTGCGGGTTTCGAGTGAATCCGCACGCGCTAATTCCAACAAACGATTCACCAATTGTTTGAGGCGCTGGGTATCCGCCAATAAGTTTTGAATGAATTTTTCACGGCGCTCGGTGGGCATGGTGTCAATGTGATCATGCAGCAATTCCAATGCGCCTTGCATCGCTGTCAACGGTGTTTTGAATTCGTGGGAAACGTGGGTAGCAAAGCGGCGGATGTAGTCGGAACGTTCCGCCAGCGCGTGGGACATGCCTGCAAAACTTTCTGATAATTGGGCAATTTCTTTGGTGACAGGGTTATGGATGGGTTCTACTTCACGCTGTTCGCCTTGGCGTACCCGTTCGGTTTGCCGCAATAACTCGCGAATGGGGCGCGAAATGGTGGATGACACCAATAAAATCAATAACACCGCCAGCACCAGCAAGCTCAACGTGGCGAGAAACACCACGCCCTTATTCGCATACAAGTGTTTGATAATATTATTGGGAGTGCGCGACAGCAGCAGGACGCCTTGCAAGCGTTCGTCTTCAATAATCGGAAACGCGGTAAACACCCGAATCTGGCTACCTCGGCTAATCGAATACAACGGCGGTGGCGGTTCGTCAGAAATGCGCTGACGGATAACGCTGGCGTATTTCCCTTGCATGGCCTGCTTGACTTCGGGAATGTGAGCGAGTGACAAACCGACTTCTTCACGCCCCGCAATCACCGTGCCATTGGGGTCGAGCAGGCGCATCCCGGATAGGGTTATTTGCTGGGTATCGCGCAATATTTGATTCATTTGCTCGCCAATATTGCGGGCTAAGGGGTCGACTGCTTGCGTGCTAGGGCGGGCTTCCGGGCGCGGTGGCGCGATTGGGGCAATCAAATCCACGCTAGGCGTCACGGGCGTGTAAAACGGGTCGTTTAGCGGTGGTTCTTCCGTATACGGCGGGTCAGGTTGTGTCAGGGAGGTGGAAAATTGAATGTAACCGTAATCGCCCTCTTGCTGCTGATTTCGTACCAATTGCCGAAAGCTTGCCGCGAGTGCCGCCGATTGCGAAATCAGTTCCAATTCGGTTTGCTGGACTAATTCATTTTCATAAATACGGAAAAAATACAGCCCGCCCAATGGCAATGCCAATACCGCCAACATCACCAATAGCAAAATGCTCCGCAAGCGGAATAGCGTTTTGCGTGGAAAAGGCAGGCGGGCATTTATTGGCATGTGGCAAGTTTATAACCGACTCCATGCACCGTTTCAATCACATTTTCACAGCCGATGTCCGCAAATTTCTGGCGAATGTGGCGAATATGGCTATCAATGGTGCGGTCACTGACATACACATTGCCGTCGTAAGCGTTGCCCATAATGCTGTCGCGGCTGAAAACGCGGGTGGGTTGACGGGCAAATAATTGCAGCATGGCAAATTCGGTAGCGGTTAGGTTCAGCGCTTTGCTATCCCAACTCGCGGTGTGCTGTTCGGGCTGAATACTGAGCTTGCCGTAACGGAGTGAGCCTTGCTCTGGCTCTGGCGCGGGTTTGCTCTGTTGTTGCGTGCGTTTGAGGATGACATTAATCCGTGCCACCAATTCACGCGGGCTGAATGGCTTGGTCACGTAATCATCGCCACCGATTTCCAAGCCTAGAATCCGGTCAATTTCGTCATCGCGGGACGAAAGAAACAAAATCGGTACTTCCGAAAACTTGCGGATTTCACGGCAAACTTCCAGCCCGTCGAGTTCCGGCATATTAATGTCGAGTACGATTAAATCAGCGGCATGACGGCGGAAGGTATCGAGGGCTTGGCGACCGTCCTCGGTTTGCGTCACTTGCATCCCGGCTTTTTCCAGCGCAAAGCTAATCACATCGCGGATATGGGGGTCGTCGTCGGCAATGAGGATATGTTTATTCATGGGAGTATTGTAGCAAAAAATAGAAAACTCCGATCAACGGGTGTCGCGCCGTCGATCGGAATCCAGGAGTCTACGGATTTGTGTAAACCCGCCGGGAAAACTGACCGTAATCTGAAGATTATTGTTGTCATCGTCAGTACCCGTTTCGGTGAGTAGTGTCAGGAATGTATGCTACCGAGGCGATGTGCAGGCTTTATCCCCATAATGTGGAGATCCGTCGGAAATCATTTGCAGATTCTGTGCAGCGCTGCAAGTCGAATGCCGTTGTTCCGCGTGTGATAACAGAAAAATCATGGGTTTCTGCAATTCCTGCTTGAATTTCCCCTTACTCCATGCTCCAAGATGGATTACAATCGCCCCCTTATCCGCAGTTCCTGCGCTTATTCTTAGAGATTTGGACACATGACTGACTTAACACTTTACCGGAATATCGGCATTTTTGCCCACGTTGACGCGGGCAAAACCACCACCACAGAACGTATCCTGAAATTAACAGGTAAAATCCATAAAATTGGTGAAGTGCATGATGGTGCGACTACCACTGACTTCATGGTGCAAGAACGTGAACGCGGGATCACCATCCAGTCGGCTGCGACTACCTGTTTCTGGAAAGACCACCGCTTTAACATCATCGACACCCCTGGGCACGTTGACTTCACTATCGAAGTTTACCGTTCACTGAAAGTGTTAGATGGCGGTGTGGGCGTATTCTGCGGTTCTGGCGGTGTTGAACCACAATCAGAAACCAACTGGCGTTATGCCAATGATTCTGGCGTTGCCCGTGTCATTTTAGTTAACAAACTCGACCGTTTAGGTGCTGATTTCTACCGCGTTGTAAAACAGGTTGAAGACGTACTCGGCGCACGCCCATTAGTCATGGTGCTGCCAATCGGTACAGAAGACAACTTCTCCGGCGTGGTTGACCTGTTGACCCGTAAAGCATGGGTCTGGGATAACTCCAGCGACCCACTCAACTACGTGATCCAAGACCCGCCAGCAGACATGGCTGAATTGGTTGAAACTTGGCGCGAAAAGCTGATCGAAACTGCCGTTGAGCAAGACGATGATGCAATGGAAATGTACCTCGGTGGTGAAGAGCCGCCAATGGATGTTATCAAGCGTTGCATTCGCAAAGGCACTATCGGTCTGGACTTCTTCCCAACGTTTGCAGGTTCTGCCTTCAAAAACAAAGGCATCCAGTTGGTATTGGACGGGGTTATTGACTACCTGCCTAGCCCGATTGAAGTCAAACCACAGCCTGAAGTTGATCTGGAAGGCAACCCAACGGGTGAATTCGCTATCGTTGATGCGAACCGTCCACTGCGTGCTTTGGCGTTCAAAATCATGGATGACAAATACGGCGCGTTGACCTTTACCCGTATTTATTCTGGTACGCTGAAAACCGGCGACACCATCCTCAACACTTTCACCGGCAAAACCGAACGGGTTGGGCGTATGGTGGAAATGCACGCGGATGATGCAAACTCCATTGACTTCGCGCAAGCCGGTGACATTATCGCACTGGTTGGCCTGAAAAACGTACAGACTGGTCATACTTTGTGTGACCCGAAAAACCCAGCGACACTTGAACCGATGGTCTTCCCAGATCCGGTCATCTCCATCGCTATCTCACCGAAGAACAAAGCCGGTGCAGAAAAAATGGGTATCGCCCTCAACAAAATGGCGAAAGAAGACCCATCTTTCCGCATTGAAACTGACCAAGAAACCAATGAAACCATCCTCAAAGGCATGGGCGAATTGCACTTGGACATCAAAGTCGACATCTTGCTGCGTACTCACGGGGTAGAAGTTAACGTGGGTAAACCACAGGTTGCTTACCGCGAATCCATTACCCAGCGCGTTGAAGACAGCTACACCCACAAGAAGCAGTCCGGTGGTTCTGGTCAATACGGTAAAATCGACTACACCATCGAACCGGGTGAACCGGGTACGGGTTATGTGTTTGAATCCGTGGTCGTTGGTGGTTCCGTACCACGCGAATTCTGGCCTGCGGTCGACAAAGGTTTCAAAGACAGCATGGGCAAAGGCCCACTCGCTGGCTACCCTGTGGTTGACGTGAAATTCACCTTGCGCGAAGGTGGTTTCCACGCGGTTGACTCCTCAGCCATTGCGTTTGAAATTGCGGCGAAAGGCGGCTTCCGTCAAACCATGCCGAAAGCTGGCCCGCAAATTCTTGAGCCGATCATGAAAGTTGACGTATTCGCACCGGATTCCCACGTGGGTGACGTAATCGGTGACTTGAACCGTCGCCGTGCGATGATCAAATCCCAAGATGCCGCGCCTATCGGTGCACGTATCAAGGCAGAAGCTCCGTTGTCTGAAATGTTTGGTTACATCGGTTCACTGCGTACCATGACTTCCGGTCGCGGTCAGTTCTCGATGGAATTCTCACATTATGCGGCTTGCCCGAAATCGGTTTCCGATCAGGTTATCAAAGAAGCGCAAGAGCGTAAGAAAGCGTTGGAAGCTGAGAAGTAAGATTCTCGGTTTTTGACAGCATTAAAAAGGGTGAGGCGGTAACGTCTCACCCTTTTTCACATCAGGCCAACTGGCGTTAGTCTAAGCCTTGGCTGCTCAAGTAGTCTTCGTAAGTCCCCCGATAATCCACAATCGTGCCGTCACCTTTCATGTCAAAAATGCGCGTCGCCAATGAGCCAACGAACACACGGTCATGCGAGACAAACATTAATGTACCGTCGTAACGATCCAGACCACCGTTGAGGGATTCGATGGATTCCATGTCCAAGTGGTTAGTCGGTTCGTCCATCAGCATGACATTGGTGCGCGACAACATCATTTTGCCGAAAATCATCCGCCCTTTTTCACCACCCGACAGTACGCGCACTGGCTTTTTCACGGTATCGCCGCCGAACAGCAAACGCCCCAATGTGCCACGGTTTTGGGTTTCAGCGTCTTCACCTTCGTAGCCGCTTTTGCGCACGTAATCCGCCATCCAATCGGTGAGGCTGATGTCGCTTTTGAAATCGTCTTCGTGGTCTTGCTCATAGCTAGAAATGCGTACTTTTTCAGCCCATTTAATGCTGCCTTTCTGCGGTTGCAATTTGCCTTCGAGCAATTTGAGCAGGGTGGTTTTACCCACGCCATTTTCGCCGATAATGCCGACTTTTTCACCCGCTTCAATCGCAAAGCTGAAGTTATTGATCAGTGGCTTATCCATGCCGTCATAAGCAAACGTGAGGTTGTTGACCTCGACGGCGAAACGGTGCAAGCGTTCTTTTTCGTCGTACTCGAAGCGAATCCACGGGTATTGGCGGCTGGAGGGCTTGATGTCTTCGGGCTTGAGTTTGTCGATCAACTTGCGGCGGCTAGTGGCTTGTTTTGCCTTGGATTTGTTGGCAGAGAAGCGCCGCACGAAGTCTTGCAATTCCAAAATGCGGTCTTTCGCCTTGGCGTTGGCATTGGCTTGGCGTTCACGCGCTTGGGTGGAGGCTTCCATGAAGTCGTCGTAGTTGCCGGAGTAAATCTGGATTTTACCGAAGTCCAAATCCGCCGTATGCGTACACACTTGGTTCAAAAAGTGGCGGTCATGCGAGATAATGATCATGGTGGAATCGCGGTTATTGAGCGTTTCTTCCAACCAGCGGATGGTGTTGATGTCGAGGTTGTTGGTCGGTTCGTCCAGCAACAAAATGTCAGGGTTGGCGAACAGGGCTTGGCACAGCAAGACGCGCAATTTCCAGCCGGGGCGACTTGGCTCATCGCGGGAATAATTATCTAAGGTCAGTATTCATTCATTGTGTAATAATTCCACTTTTATATGAATGGATTATTTATCATGGCGAATGACTCAAAACGTCTAATTATTGAACTCTTCAATCGAAACGTCAGAGGAAAATATGCCGATATTAGCAATGCAAATAGTTCTCACGATGGGAGTGAAGGGCATTGGTTAGAGCGTCAAATGGACATTTCTCCCAATTCTAATAATGATGCTGATTTATTTGGATATGAAATGAAAAAACAGACCAAAAGTAAAACAACTTTCGGCGATTGGTCAGCCGATTATTATCTTTTCAAAGATGATGAGAAATATCCTAAATTTTCGAGAGATGATCATTTTCTACCTATTTTTGGCAAGCCTAATATAGAGAAAAATAATCGTTATTCTTGGTCTGGTGAACCTTGTCCAAAAATATCAAAATACAATTCATTTGGTCAAAGATTAACTGTTGATGCTGGCAGCAATATTATTGCTGAATATCATTATCAATATGACCAGCGATCAAATAAAAATAAAATAGTTCCTATTGATATGCAGGTGAATAATTTGAAAATAGCACAATGGAGTAAACTAAATTTAAAAAGAAAGGTTGAAAATAAATTCAATCAAAATGGCTGGTTTCGTTGCGAAAAAAATGAACAAGGTTGTTATCAATCAATAGCTTTTGGCAAGCCTATTAATTTCGACTCTTGGATAGCCTTAGTTAAATCTGGCATTATTTTTTTTGATAGTGGAATGTATCAAGGAAATAAGCGCCATTACTCACAATGGCGTGCTAATAATAACTTATGGGATAGCTTAATTATTGATAGAATATAGTAAATTCTAAGCAATGGATTGTTTATAATATAATTCAATGTTAGTATCGCAGGGACTAAAACCGGATAAGTGGTGCGATATGGAATATGAACAGCGTATAGACAATCCTAGTTTGGATATTCAACATAAGCGTGAAGCGTTAGGATTAAGTTACACTGAGTTTGCAGCATTAATAGATTTAAAGAGTAATGGCGAACGTACTATTCGTGGATGGGAAAAGGGTGAACATAAGCCTTTTCCTAATAAATTAAAAGAAATCAATAACTTGAATATTGATGCACCTTTTGGTTTTTTGGAAGGCAAGGAAACATTTCGCTTCATTGATTTATTCGCGGGTATTGGAGGTATTCGTTTACCCTTTCAAGAGTTGGGTGGTAAGTGTGTGTTTACTTCAGAATGGGATAAATTTGCCCAAAAAACCTATGCAGCCAATTTTGGTGAAATGCCACAGGGCGATATTACGCAAATTGCATCTGAAAATATTCCAGATCATGATGTTTTGTTGGCTGGTTTTCCTTGCCAAACTTTTTCTCAGGCAGGTTTGAAAAAAGGTTTTAATGATACACGCGGTACGATGTTTTTTGAAATACAACGTATTTTGGTTGCAAAACGTCCTAAAATGTTTTTATTAGAAAATGTTAAGCAATTACGTGGACACGATAAAGGTAGAACACTAAGAACCATTTTAGACATATTGGAAGGAAAACATGAGCAAGAGATTCCTCATGACGTTCCTTTGAGTAAAGATGCTCGTGATGCACTTTCACAAAAACTCAATTATAAAGTTGAAATGCGCGTATTGCGTGCGGCTGATTTTGGCATTCCTCAAAATAGAGAACGTGTATTTATTGTTGGTTTCGATCGTGATTATTTTAAAAGTGATATTGATTCAGCCAGTTTTTTTGAATGGTGTAAGCCAGCATTAGTACCAACAAGGGTAGGTAGTATCCTCGAAAATAATAATGAGCTTTTGCATCGAGAAGATACCTATACCATTTCAGATAAATTATGGGCAGGGCATCAAAAGAGAAAAGCAGAGCATAAAGTCAAGGGTAATGGCTTTGGTTATTCATTAGTAAAAAAAGATACTGCATATACCAATACGATTAGTGCTCGTTATTATAAAGATGGTTCAGAAATTCTGGTTGATCAATCACATTTAAATAAAAACCCACGTAAACTTACACCGCGTGAATGTGCCAGATTACAAGGGTTTCCTGAAAATTTTATTGTGGATGCTGTGTCTCAAGGGCAGATTTATAAACAATTTGGTAATTCTGTTTGTGTTTCCGTGGTACGCGCCGTTGCTCAACAAATGATAAAAAGCTTGCAGAATACCGTATTGTGATAGTGGAAAACTGGCTGGCAGTGGTATTAATAACTTCACTGCCAGCCCGTGAATTAATCCAACCCTTGGCTGCTCAAATAATCTTCGTAAGTACCACGGTAATCCACAATCGTGCCGTCGCCTTTCATGTCGAAAATGCGCGTCGCCAATGAGCCAACGAACACACGGTCATGCGAGACAAACATTAATGTGCCGTCGTAACGATCCAGCCCGCCGTTGAGGGATTCGATGGATTCCATGTCCAAGTGGTTAGTCGGTTCGTCCATCAGCATGACGTTGGTACGGGAGAGCATCATTTTGCCGAAAATCATCCGCCCTTTTTCACCACCCGACAGCACGCGCACCGGCTTTTTCACGGTATCGCCGCCGAACAGCAAGCGCCCCAATGTGCCCCGGTTTTGGGTTTCCGCATCTTCACCTTCGTAGCCGCTTTTGCGCACATAGTCCGCCATCCAATCGGTGAGGCTGATGTTGCTTTTAAAATCGTCTTCGTGGTCTTGCTCGTAAGTCGAAATACGTACTTTTTCCGCCCACTTGATGCTGCCTTTTTGCGGCTGCAATTTGCCTTCGAGCAGTTTCAGCAGGGTGGTTTTACCCACGCCGTTTTCGCCGATAATGCCGACTTTTTCACCCGCCTCAATGGCGAACGTGAAGTTTTTGATCAGTGGTTTGTCCATACCGTCGTAGCCGAAAGTGAGGTTGTTGACCTCGACGGCGAAACGGTGCAGGCGTTCTTTTTCGTCGTACTCGAAACGAATCCACGGGTATTGGCGGCTGGAAGGCTTAATGTCTTCCGGCTTGAGTTTGTCGATCAGCTTGCGGCGGCTAGTGGCTTGTTTTGCTTTGGATTTGTTGGCAGAGAAGCGCCGCACGAAGTCTTGCAATTCCAGAATGCGGTCTTTCGCCTTGGCGTTGGCATTGGCTTGGCGTTCACGCGCTTGAGTGGATGCTTCCATAAAGTCGTCGTAGTTGCCGGAGTAAATCTGGATTTTACCGAAGTCCAAATCCGCCGTATGCGTACACACTTGGTTCAAAAAGTGGCGGTCATGCGAGATGATGATCATGGTGGAATCGCGGTTATTGAGCGTTTCTTCCAACCAGCGGATGGTGTTGATGTCGAGGTTGTTGGTCGGTTCGTCCAGCAACAAAATGTCGGGGTTGGCGAACAGGGCTTGGCACAGCAAGACACGCAATTTCCAACCGGGGGCAACTTGGCTCATCGGGCCATTGTGCTGTTCAATAGGGATGCCCACCGCCATCAGCAATTCACCGGCACGCGATTCGGCGGTGTAGCCGTCCATTTCCGCGAACTGCCCTTCGAGTTCCGCCGCCCGCATGTAATCGTCTTCGGTGGCTTCCATATTGGCGTAAATCGCGTCCTTGGCGGACATGACTTTCCACATTTCCTCGTGCCCCATCAGCACCACGTCCAGCACGCGCACGTCTTCAAAACCGAACTGGTCTTGGCGCAAATAGGCGATGCGTTCGTGCGGGTCTTTGGACACGTTACCCGCTGTTGGCTCTAATTGCCCACAGAGGATTTTCATGAAGGTGGATTTGCCGGAGCCGTTTGCCCCGATCAAGCCATAGCGGTTGCCGTCGCCGAATTTGACGGAAACGTTATCGAATAGCGGTTTAGCACCGAACTGAATGGTGACATTGGCAGCAACTAGCACTGGGAATCCTCGTAAAATCTGATGGGGCGTAATGGGGTGTTACTGTAGCACTTTTGGCGTTCCTAAAACATGCCAGTAGGGGGAGAAACTTGCTTTCACGCACGCACTAATCAGGGCAATGAAGTGGCTGTAATCGTGGTCAACGTGCGCCTGATCAAGGGCTTCGTAGTACGCCAAGCGTTTTTCGACGGGTAAGACGGCGGGTGGAAAACCGGACTTCATCAGCTCAAGGTTCATCAAGAGACGTGCGGTGCGCCCGTTACCGTCAACAAATGGGTGAATTTTTACAAAATCGCCGTGCAAACGTGCCGCGCGTTCGACGGGGTGTAGGGTCGTTGCCGCCGTTTCATACCAATGGATCAATGCCTGCATCTGTTCGGGGACTTGCAAGCAATCGGGTGGGGTGTGGCGTGCGCCGCTGATAATCACATTCAAACTGCGATAACGTCCGGCGTTGTCGTCGTCGATATTTTTGAGCACCAAGCGGTGAATATTGCGGATTTGCCATTCGGAAAATGGCTCGGCATTGGCGACGATTGCCATGACGTAATCAATCGCATCCCGATGATTGATCGCCTCAAAATGTTCGCGTAATAGCTTGCCACCAATAGTAATGCCTTCCAGCACCACTTTGGTTTCCAACAGAGTCAGCGTGTTGCCTTCGATAGCGTTGGAATGGTATGTCCAACGCAACACTAAGTCCTCTTGCAGGTTGCGCAGCAGGAATTGCGGCAGTGGACGATAGGTGTCTAGCCGCGCTTTGAGTGCATCGAGTTCGGTGAAATCCAAGCTATTCATGGTTTGCTCGCATGGGATATAACATTCACTGCATATGAGAGCGTGGTTCGCAGCTAAAATTGAGAAATCAGGCACTTGTAGAGGTCAAATGGTCGTAATCAATTCTTCACCATAAAACGAAGCGTTACTTTAGCATTTTCTGGATTTCTGAACCATGCTTGATGCGCTGCGTTAGCGTTTAGTTTCACGGCACGGTTTTAAGAGTTGTCCACACTGTAACCTTACTTTCATATTTACGCTTAGTTTGTCAAGAACTGCGTGAAAAAATAATTTAAGTTATTGATATTTATATATTAAAGCAATGTAGATTAATTTTTATTCAAAGTGCATAAGTGCTTATTTGACAAGGCGTAGCCGCCACTTTTTGCCGTTCATCCACAGAGTTATCCACAGGTTCTGTGCATAACCCGAATTTCCGCTTATGTAGCAAGTAGTTGTTAAGGTTTGGGCAAGCTTCCGCTAAACTTGCCCGCATGAGTCAAACCGCCTACACCCTCCAAATTGCAGTGCCACGCCCACTCCGCACCTTGCTCAGTTACTCCCATCATGCCGATGCCGCGCTACCGGTCGGGACGCGCGTTCTCGTGCCGTTTGGCAAGCAACAGTCCGTCGGCTTGGTGATCAGTGCCGAATGTACGCCGGAGACTGACAACCCCGATGCACCGTTTACCATCAAGCCCGTGGATGCCGTGCTTGATGCGATGCCACTGCCCGATGCGCACTTGCTGGAATTGTTGCAATGGGCAGCGCGTTATTACCACCACCCGGTGGGCGAAGTGATTTTTTCCGCCTTGCCCGTCGCGTTGCGCAAACCAAAACCACTTTCCACGCGCCTGCAAAAATTGCTGGTGTCGTCGACCCCGACCGCTGCAACATCACCCAACACCGCCCGCTTGCAATTGACGGACGAACAACAACAATGCCTGCACCACATCCAGCAATGGAATGCACAAACCCCGCGTCGCCCAATTCTATTGCACGGCATTACCGGCAGCGGCAAAACCGAAATTTACCTGCGCCTGATTGCGCCACTGTTTGCAGCGGGAAAACAAGTGCTGGTCATCGTGCCCGAAATCGGCTTGACCCCACAATTGCTGTTACGTTTTGCCCATTTTTTTGGCGATACCCCGATGGCGTGTTTGCATTCCGGTTTGAGTGATGGCGACCGCCTCAAAGCGTGGTTGCAAGCCCGCAGCGGCGCGGCGCAAATCATTATTGGCACGCGCTCGGCGATTTTCACCCCTGCACCCCACCTCGCGCTGATTGTGATTGACGAAGAACACGATGCTTCCCTCAAGCAACAGGAAGGTTTTCGCTATCACGCCCGTGATCTGGCGATTAAACGCGCCCAAATGTTGGATATTCCCATCCTCATGGGAACCGCCACGCCGTCGTTGGAAGCGCTGTACAATGCCCAAACCTCGCGCTTTCATTACGCCCGCCTCGAACGTCGCCCCGGCACCACGCGCAAACCCGATTTACAAATTCAGGATACCCGCCCGTTTGAATTGCAAGCCGGTTTAACCCCGCAAAGCCTGCAAGCCATTCGCGGCACCTTAGCGCGGGGCGAACAAATCATGGTATTCCTGAATCGGCGCGGGTTTGCGCCCACCCTGTTTTGCCCTTCCTGCGGCTGGCACGCCAATTGCGACCATTGCAGCGTGAAAATGACTTGGCACGCACGGCGTAACCGCTTGGTTTGCCACCATTGCGGCGCTGAACAAACCACGCCAATGCAATGCCCAGTGTGCAAAAATCCCCAACTCACCACCCAAGGCCAAGGCACGGAACGGCTGGAACTCACCCTGCAAACCACGTTTCCCGACGCCCTCGTGGTGCGCATTGACCGCGATAGCACCAGCCGCAAAGGGCAGCTCGAAGACAAGCTCAGCACGGTGCGCAGCAATGACCCGCTGATTCTGGTCGGCACGCAAATGCTGGCGAAAGGTCACGATTTCCCCAATCTCACCTTGGTGGTGATTATTGACATTGACCAATCGCTGCTCAGCACCGATTACCGCGCTTTGGAACGCTTGGGGCAATTGCTGGTGCAAGTCGCGGGGCGTGCGGGGCGTGCCGACAAACCGGGGCGGGTGATTTTGCAAACCAGTCAGCCGGATCACCCCTTATTGCACCAACTGGTCGGGCATGGTTACACCCCGTTTGCGCGGCAATTGCTGGAAGATCGCAAACGCTGGCATTTCCCGCCCTTCGGCTACCAAGCCTTGATTCGTGCCAGCAGCACCGTGAGCATGGAAAAAGCCTTGGAATTTTTGGAGCACGTTAGTCAACGTTTGTTAGCAGCGGATGGCGCGGGGATTCAGCGTTTGGGGCCGATTCCCGCACCATTGGAAAAACGCGCCAACCGTTACCGGGCGCAATTGCTGTTGGGGAGTCAGCAACGCGCCGCATTGCACAACGCTTTGCACCAATTGCTGCAACACGCCGCCAGTTTGCCGGGACGTTCGTGCGTGCGCTGGTCGATTGATATTGATCCGATTGAGTTTAGCTAGATAGCCGCTTGCCAATCAGTCAACCGCAAGTTTGTAACGCGCTCAAATTCATGGGTGTTATTCGTTACTAGCACAGCATCATGTGTGCGGGCAATTGCTGCAATTAATAGGTCATTCGGACCGATCAGTTTGCCTTGGCGTGCCAAGTCAGCACGAATTTGCGCATATTCTGCGGCACAGCGATCATCAAACGGCAGGCTTGCCAGCGGTGCGAAAAACAAGGTTAGTTTTTGCAGATTGGCTTCGACTCGCTGGCTATGGCGTGCGCCAAACAGCAATTCTGCTTTCACAACGCTGCATACGGCAATTTCACCGGGTGAACATTGCTGGAAGTGGCGTTTGACTGCTTGCGAGGTGCCATTCATGAACTGAATGCAGGTGTTGGTATCCAGCAAGTACATCAAAACAACATCTCGCGCAATTCGTGTTCGCCTTGTTCTGGGCGTTGCAAAGCGTCGCCTTCCCAAGCGCCGAATAAGTCAAAATAGCCTTCAGGCCATTGTGTACCAACGTCTTTTTGAATCAGCAACGCAAGATACTTAGAGATGGAAAGGTGTAGCTGTTCGGCTTTATGTTGAAGCTGAATTGCGACTTCTTCAGCAACGTAGCAGTGGAGCTGCGGCATGTCTGCCTCCAAATATATGTGGTGTATGTGTTTTTCACTATTACACAAATTTGATTGACTGTCAGTTGGCATTTTAACTTTTTGGCGCTAATTTCAGTGCAACTTAATGCGCGGCGTGGTACTGCGGTGAATCAGCGCTGACAATGAATTCAGGGCGACTTTCCAAACGCCGTGTAAACCCACTTGGTGCTTTTTGTAGAGCATGTTGTACATAAAACGCGCAATATAGCCTTCCACAAACAACGTTCCCTTGGCAAGATTGCCCATCAAACCGCCAACGGCCAAGTTTTCCCCCAACGACACCAATGAACCGAAATCCTGGTAGTGAAAGTCGGCCAGCGGTTTGCCGTTTATACGTTGGCGTAACTGCTTGGCGAGGTGTACCGCTTGCTGATGCGCGGCTTGGGCGCGAGGTGGAATCATGGTTTCGGCGGCTGCGTCCAGCCAAGGTGCAGCGGCACAATCGCCGAAGGCAAACACATTATCATCGCGCGTCGTTTGCAAGGTCGGTTTGACGAGCAATTGGTTGATGCCATTGCTTTCCAAGCCATCTAGGTCTTGTAAACACGCCGGGGCGCGAATCCCCGCCGCCCACACTACCAATTCGGCAGGCAAAAATTCACCCGTTGCCAATTGCACCCCAAACGGCGTGACGCCGGAGACGCGAGCATTGGTGCGGATTTTCACATCCAGCTTTTCCAAGATGCGGGTCGCTTCACTGGCAATGCGTTCGGGCAATACCGGCAAAATGCGCGGGGCGGCTTCGATCAGGGTGAGGGTAACGTCTTGATCGGCTTCGATGCGTTCCAAGCCATACGACACCAAGGTGCGAATGCTGCGGTACAATTCAGCCGAGAGTTCCACGCCGGTAGCGCCTGCGCCGATAATCGCGACTTGCAACTGATTCGGGAATAAGGGTTCGGGTTGAGCATGAGCGCGAATGCAAGCATTCACCAACTTACGGTGGAAACGTTGCGCCTGTTCAGGGGTATCCAATTGAATCGCGTGTTCCGCCACGCCCGGAATTTTGAAGTCGTTGGTACGGCTGCCAACCGCAATCACCAGCGTATCGTAAGGGAAGCTGCGTTCTTGGGTGACGGATTTGCCATCCTCATCTTGGTGGGAGGCGACATGCACCAGTTGTTGCGCACGGTCAATGCCAGTCATTGCGCCAATGCGGTAGCGGAAGTGATGCCAATGCGCTTGGGCAAGGTAGTCGACTTCGTGCAGGCTGTAATCCATGCTACCGGAGGCAATCTCGTGCAGCATCGGTTTCCAGATATGGGTACGGCTTTTGTCGATCAGGGTAATGTGGGCGTGTTGCTTTTTACCTAAGCTATCGCCCAGCAAGGTTGCCAGTTCCAGCCCACCAGCACCGCCGCCGACAATCACAATGCGGTGCATACCTTCGCCATCGGGGATATGAATTTGCATAACAACTTCTCACCATTAAGGATATTGCAGTGCAGCATATCCTAGCGGAAACAGGTTAGCAAAAAGTCGGAGGGATAGAGGTTATTGGAAATTGATGGGTAAGGAGACTTCTTGACCATTACGGGTGATGTTTAAATTCACCTGTGAAGCCGTTGCAGCTTCCTGTAATAAGCGCATCGCAATCGCAGGGTTTTCCAACACAGTGCCATTCACCGCCGTCACAATATCGCCCGGTTGCAAACCCAATTGGTTAAACATTGCCACATTGCTGCCGGGGCTTAATTGAAACCCTAAAAATTTGCCGTCACGTTCGTAAGGCTGAGGGCTGGCGACTTCCAGCAAACGCATATTATTGTTCATCACAGACTGGCGAAATTCACCCAAATTAGCCTGGGGTTCTGCTGCCACCGGTTCTGGCTGGGGCGCTTCTTCCGGTAATGGCGGCGGAACCGCGCCTTCGCTAGGGGTAAACATTTCTGGCGGGGGCATCATCTCAGGGGGAGGCTGGGTGTAGTCGGTTGGCGGCATATCCATCGGCGCGTTATCGGCAAAACCTGCCGCCGCTGCATTGCTGCCACCGCTTAACTCTGCCTTGGGCAATGGCAATTTTTCCAGCAAACCATTGCGCCGTAATAACACATGATCGCCTAAAATCTGTTCTAATACTGCCCCGGAATTCCCAATGGTGCTACCCGCTGCGTAGATTTTTTGCTGCGCATTTTCCTCAATCACTGCGTAACCGCTGTCATTGGGCGGGGCGTAAACCCCCTGAAGTTTGAGCGCCAATTGGGTATTTTGAATATTCGTCGGCGCGGGTTTACCGCTATCCGCTTGATACACCCCAAACAAATGGTAGCCTGCCAAGGTATCGCCCAGATTGGGTTGCGCTTGGGTGGCGCTGTTTACCACACCGCTATCATTGCTGGTGAGTAAGGGGCGCGGCGCGGCGGGAAATAACATCCACGCCAAGCGTGCCAGCAAAAAACCCGCCAGAATCACCAACACAAAACTGGCGTAGTCCGGGGCGCGGCTTAGCAGTTGCTCAACGAAACGCGCACGTTGCGTACCTTGCATGGGAAAGCCTCATTCGTTAATGGCCGTTAATGGCTCAAACCTGATAATAATCACGATACCACTGCACAAAGCGGCGCGTCCCTTCGTCAACCGACATGCTCGGACGATAGCCCACATCTTGCACCAACGCCCCCACATCCGCGTAAGTATCCGGCACATCACCGGGTTGCAGCGGCAGCAAATTCAACTCGGCTTTCATCCCCAACGCCTCTTCAATGGCACGAATGTAATCCATCAATTCCACCGGGTTCTGATTACCAATATTATAGACGCGCCACGGCGCTTTGCTCGTGCCGGGATCGGGTTGCATCCCGCTCCAATCGGGGTTGCCCGTCGCGGTATGATCCAAGGTGCGAATCACGCCTTCCACAATATCGTCAATATAGGTGAAATCGCGGCGGTGTTTGCCGTAGTTGAACACATCAATCGGCTTACCTGCCAAAATGGCTTTGGTGAACTTAAACATCGCCATATCCGGGCGACTCCACGGGCCATACACCGTAAAGAAGCGCAACCCCGTGGTCGGCAAACCATACAAATGCGAATACGTGTGCGCCATCAACTCATTGGCTTTCTTGGAAGCAGCATACAGTGACAGCGGGTGATCCACGTTATCATGCACCGAAAACGGCATGGATTCGTTTGCGCCGTACACCGAACTGGACGATGCATACACCAAATGCTTCACCCCATTATGACGGCAACCTTCCAGAATATGCCCAAACCCCACCAGATTACTGTCGATGTAAGCCAGCGGATTGTCGATGGAATAACGCACACCCGCTTGCGCGGCAAGGTTCACCACCGCATCCAAGCCTTCTTCGGCAAACAGTTTCGCCATGCCAGCACGGTCGGCTAAATCCAAACGGATGAACTTGAATTTACCTGCGGCATCCGCGTCGATCACCCGCTGCAAACGGCGTTCTTTCAAGGTGACATCGTAGTAATCGTTGAAATTGTCGATACCGACGACTTCATCGCCGCGTTGCAATAATTGCAAGGCGAGGTGCATCCCGATGAATCCCGCAACCCCTGTGATCAATACGCGCATGGCTTATTCCTGTGTTGTTAGTTTTTGGTTATTTCGTGAGTAAGTCGGCAACTTCGCGGTACTTAGCCGCTGTTTTTTCCATAATCTCCGCTGGCAATTCTGGCCCCGGCGCGACCTTGCCCCAATCTAGCGTTTCTAAATAATCCCGCACGAATTGTTTGTCAAACGATGGCGGACTAATGCCGGGTTTGTACTGATCAGCAGGCCAGAAACGCGAAGAATCCGGCGTGAGGATTTCGTCGATCAACACCAGCTTGCCATCCGCATCCAGCCCGAATTCAAACTTGGTGTCAGCGATAATAATGCCGCGTTTGAGGGCGTATTCCGCCGCTTGGCGGTACAGTTCCAAACTCACGCTGCGCACTTGCTCGGCAAGGTCTGCGCCAATGCGGGTTTGCATCTCGGCAAAGCTGATATTGATGTCGTGATCGCCCACGTCGGCTTTGCTGGAAGGCGTGAAAATCGGTTCAGGCAAACGATCAGCCATTTGCAAACCGGCTGGCAATTCGATACCGCACACTGCGCCGGTTTGCTGGTAATCTTTCCAGCCCGAACCGATCAAGTAACCGCGCACAATCGCTTCCACCGGCAAGGGCTTGAGGCGTTTCACGATAATGCTGCGCCCTTGCAATTGCGCTTTCTCGTCTGCCGTCAGCGGCAAATCATCCAGCGTCAAGTTGCTCAAGTGATTCGGGATCACGTCATGCAGCAAGCCAAACCAGAAATTCGCCACTTGGGTGAGGATAACGCCCTTCTGCGGAATCGGGGTCGGCATGATCACATCGAATGCCGATAAACGATCGGTGGTCACGATCAGCATGTGCTGGTCATCGACGGCGTAAATATCGCGGACTTTGCCCCGTGCAATCAGTGGCAGGGAGGTGATGTGCGTCTCAAGAACGCTGCTTGGGTGACTGTTTGTATTCATTCGCTTGCGGTTAGTTAGTGCGTAAAAGGTACATCACGTTATAATATCAGATTTTGCAGAGAAATAAGGGGAGCATCGTGACTCAACCCAATTCGGCGGTAGTGGTAGGAGTTGTCATGGGTAGCAACAGCGATTGGAACGTGATGTCCAAAGCCGTTGAACAACTGGAAAAATTCGGTATCGCACACGAATACCGCGTCGTTTCCGCCCATCGCACACCCGATTTACTGTTTGAATACGCAGAAACCGCACGCGAACGCGGTTTGAAATGCATTATCGCCGGTGCTGGCGGCGCAGCGCATTTGCCCGGCATGTTAGCGGCAAAAACCACCTTGCCGATTTTAGGCGTGCCCGTCACCAGCCGTGCCTTGAACGGCATTGATTCGCTGTATTCGATTGTGCAAATGCCCAAAGGTGTGCCCGTGGCAACGTTTGCGATTGGCGAGGCAGGTGCGGCGAATGCAGCGCTGTTTGCCGTGGCAATGTTGGCGAATGACGACCCGGTGTTGGCGGAAAAGTTGGCGCAATTCCGTGAAGAACAACGCCAGTGTGCGATGGCGATGCAGCTTCCACCGGATAACTGAAAATCAGCCACTGCGTGGTTGACTTTCTTAAGTTATTATTTCATAAAATATAAATAATTCAAGTGGTTATGAAATTTACAAGATACAAGAAACCAAACCAGAAGCGTTCCAACATGGAATTGTGCTGTATAGCGGGCGCGAAGTTGCGCCGTTTGGTGAGTGGCTATTTGCTGTGCCATTGTCGATGTGGTGGGGTAGTAGCCTCTAGTCGGCTCGAATTGGTATTTGTGTGCATTTCTGATAAGTTAATTCTATCGAGCAGCTTACGAGATAAATTATGAAAAAGGCTTTACTGGCAACCCTATTTGATTTCCTACCTATGCTTGCCAGCACTAATGGTAAAGGTGTCAAACAAGATTTCGCTAAAGCCGAACTGTGGTATAAAAAATTCACTGCTTAATGCGATTAATTGGCAAAAGCCATATTGAACTATATGACCTCAAAAAACAGAAGAATCAATAGAGTATGATTAAATTTCAAAAGCCGTTCTTCAAGAGCGTGGCAGAGGGCGTTGAAGCCGAATATGTTGCTGGCGTTGTTGCTTTACAGAATGGTGATTTCAACGCTGCAAGCAGGTATTTCAGTAATGCTGCACAAGGGGAGCATATTTCGGCAATATTCAATCTATCTCTTCTTTGGGGTGGGGGAAACATAACGCCTTATGACTTCGACTTGGCGGCAAACTGTTGGTATAAAGCTGCTGCATTAGGTCATTCCCATGCCAAAAATGCACTATGGCAGTTAGAGGCAGCAGACAGAGGCGGATTTGGGACAAACAATCTAGCTAAACTTGTCGAAGAAGCGAACTCCGGGGGTATGCTAATACCTTCGATAATGATTTGTGCGGCTCGTTTTTATGATGTGATCTGTCGTCAAAGCGGTGCTTTAGTGGATGTTATCGCTTATGAATTGGATGCGGCTGCGATGAGTGATTTTGATTTCGTCCATTCGTTCATCAGTCGAACGGGTATTGGCAAGGATTTCTACGGGGGAGGCTTGAAACACCTGAAACCCGGATCAGCAGCAGACCAAATCACGGACGGACTGAATAAGTTACATATCGCGATGAGGCGTTCAGGTGTAAGCGACAAGCTCGCTGTCATGGCTCGTTGCTCTATCGTGGGCTATATCATAGCAAAATCACCCTATGGGGGGCGATCTGAACCACTTCGCGGGATAGATACGTTTTTTCAGAAATAATCTTAAAGCAGGGACATATTTTGGCTTTATTTAAAGGCATCATTTTTGATAAAACAAATGCAGATATAGGCTGGATGAATAATCAATCTGCTTTTTATTCTCATGGCTATAGAACGGCTGCTGAAAAATTAATTAATGAGTATGACAAATTAGGAATGCCAGAAAAAGACGCAATAGTTTTTCCAGTTATATTTCTTTATAGACATTGCCTTGAAATAGAAATGAAGGATTTAATATACAGAACCGACCGCTGCTCTGGGAATACACCATCAGAAATTACACATCATGAATTGTTAAAAGTTTGGGATGAGTTGGATAATAAATATTCAAAACTATCTGAATACATTTACCCTGACTATAACTTTTCTCCTATCGAAGACAGAAAGGAAATCAGGGGAATAATTAAAGAATTTAATGAAATAGATGGACAGTCTTTTACATTTCGCTACCCAAGAAATAAAAAAGGGAATGGCTCAATAAAAAGTATTGATTATATAAGTTTGAATAATTTTAAAATCGAGATAAATAGAGTGCTTAATGTAATTGATAACATCAATGAAACTATATGTCATTACGAGGTGCATTTGGAAGAAGTTTCCTCTGCTTAGTCGTAATAAAGAACCAACACCCCCAAAAAAATAAAAATATGACTAATAAACTTGTTATTAAAGATAGCAATCAACACCAGCTTTTGTTAGAACAATCAAAACGCTTATTTTCTGTCACGCACAAAATTTTTTCTCACAGCTTAGTAACCGATAATGCGTGGATGCAACGATTATGGGCATGGGCGAATGAATTTGGTATTGAAGATGAATATCTTCCCAGAAATAAAAAGGATTTGCTCGCTAAAAAAGAACTTTACCTTCACCATAATAATCTAACTAAACTTCCTGCTGAAATTGGCAACTTAACGAACCTAAGGCATCTTAATCTTTGGGAAAATAATCTGACTGAACTTCCTGCTGAAATTGGCAATTTGACGAACCTAACATTACTTAACCTTACAGGTAATCGCCTGACTGAACTTCCTGCTGAAATTGGCAGTTTGACGAATTTAATATATCTTGACCTTCAGCATAATACACTGACTGAACTTCCTGTTAAAATTGGCAATTTGACGAACTTAACGTATCTTGACCTTCAGCATAATACACTGACTGAACTTCCTGCTGAAATTGGCAACTTGACGAACCTAACGCATCTTAACATTCAGCATAATGAACTGACTGAACTTTCTGATGAAATCAGAAATTGGGCAGATTGCATTACTCATGTGTATTACTGAGGACTAGAGGATGAATGAAGTAATCAACCGTTTGGAGATGGTAAAAGCTGCCATTCTGCTTGAAGATGATGATATTGTTGGGTTGCAAATCCAAAAATTGTCGCAGTTAGCATTAGATGCCGATGCAGTCAATATTCTATCGCTACTAAAAAGTCATTCATTTGCAACGATCATTAGCTTGATTGAAAATTATTGCCACCGTAAAAAAGGGCTGGTCAGTTACAATGACAAAGAGGTATATGGTCTGCGCTTAGAGCTTAAAATGCTGGAGGCGGAATATGAAGAGCTACTACTTAATAAATCATCCATTGAGTCAATGATTTATGATTTCAATCATCAATACTACCATGCTTGCGGAAAATTAATTGATGCAGTGTTGCTATACCGCGTTAAACTTCAACTAAAACGTGCTAAAGAGACTCCTGACGATTCTGAAACACGGGATGCTTTCAAAGAAGCCAAACAAGATTACGAAGACTTCCGCAAGGACTATGAAGAAAAAACAGAAGAGCCGTTAGTCGTATTGGATGAAGCCGATGAAAAGGAACTCAAAACAGCATACCGTAAAGCCAGCAGATTGTGTCACCCCGATAAAGTCAGCGACGAATTCAAAGAACAGACCACTGAGATATTCAAGCAACTCAATGCTGCCAACAAAGCGAAAGATGTAAAGAAAGTTCGCGAGATATTAGCAACACTTCAGTCAGGAAAAGGTTTTAGCATATTTTCAGACACAGTTAGTGATGCGGATAAACTACGCTTACGCATAACCAGCATAAAAGAAAAAATGGCAATTATCAGTGAGCAAATCGAACAAGCCAAACAAGATGAGACTTACCAGATGATTGAAGTCATCGGTGACTGGAATACCTATTTCAACGACATGAAACTTAAGTTGCGCGAAGAGCTAATTAAATTGAAAGAAGCTCTTGAAGAAGTTGCTGAAAAAGGTGAATACGTATCATAATTGTCGCTGTGATGGGGTATGGCAAAGCAAGGCTTTCCTGTATCCTTGCCTGTTATTTCGTAACCCCAGCTTACTCGACACTTTATGACACTACTTCCCGGATCAACCATCGGAATGCTCGGCGGCGGGCAACTCGGACGCATGTTTACCGTCGCCGCCCGCACCCTCGGCTACCGCGTGCTTATTCTCGAACCCGATTTTCACAGCCCCGCTGCGCAACTCTCTGACGACCACATTATTGCCGCCTACGACGACGAAGCCGCACTTACCGCATTCGGTAAACGTTGCGATGTGATCACCACCGAATTCGAGAATATTCCTGCGCAGACGCTGGAATTCCTCGCGCAATTCTGCCCCGTGCGCCCATCAGCCCATGCCGTGAAAATGGCGCAAGACCGCATTGTGGAAAAGGAATTCGTGCGAGCGTGTGGCTTGCAGCCTGTGCCGTTTGCAGCGATTCACACCGCAGCGGACATTGCGGCTGCACCCCACAGCATTCAATTCCCCGCCATCCTCAAAACCACCCGCATGGGTTACGATGGCAAAGGGCAAGTCACTGTGCATTCGGTTGCCGAAGCGCAAGCAGCGTTTGCCCAATTGCACGGTGTCGCGTGTGTGCTGGAACAGCGCGTGGAATTGGAACGCGAAATTTCGGTCATTCTCGCCCGCAGTGTCGGCGGTGAAGTACGCTGTTTTCCCGTTGCCGAAAACGAACACCGCAATGGCATCCTGCACCAAAGCATTGTGCCTGCCCGCATTGATGCCGCACTCGCCACCGCCGCGCAAGCCGCCGCCACGCGCATGGCGGATAAGCTAGAGTTCGTCGGCGTGATGGCGGTGGAATTCTTCGTCACCCGTCAAGGCGAATTGCTCATCAACGAAATGGCTCCGCGTACCCACAATAGCGGGCATTACACCCTCGATGCGTGCATCACCTCGCAATTCGAGCAGCAAGTGCGCATGGTCTGCGAATTGCCGTTCGGCGCAACCGACCTGCTGTCCCCCGTGGTCATGGTCAATATGTTGGGCGATTTATGGCACGATGCGCAACCTAACTGGTTGGCGTTGCTGCAAAGTACCAATACCAAGCTACACTTGTACGGCAAACACGAAGCCCGCCCCGGTCGTAAAATGGGGCATTACTGCACACTAGCGCCGCAGCTTGACGATGCATTAACTGAAGCAGCACATATTTTCCAACAATTGCAATAAGGACACACCACATGGATATGAACACTTTAATTTTGAAAGTACACGCGATTATCGCCCTGCTTTCCGTGGTTATTTACCTCATTCGGGGGGTATGGATGTTGACCAACAACCCCGCCGTTACCGGTAAGGCAGCGTTGGCGAGTGCTTCCTTGACCATGTTGATTTTGCTGGGAACGGGCTTGTGGCTGGCCTTCGTTACCACTGCACACGGTGTGGATAATTTTGTCATCATTAAAGCCGTTGGCTTGATTGTGTACGTAGTGTTGGGCGTGATTGCGCTGAAACCGGGCTTGGGCAAAGCAGCAGCGGTCATCTTATGGTTGGCGGGTGCGGCGACGTTTGCCTACACCTTCTTGTATGCGAAAAATCTTGCACCGGCGATTCTCTAATGGCTGATATTCCTTACACCAAAAGCCTGCGCGACGACATCCGTTTTGATACGGAACTGTGCGGACAGCCTTTCACCTTTCTATCAACCTGGGGGATTTTTTCACCGCGTGAAATTGATGACGGCACGGATTTGCTGCTGAAATACCTGAAAATCAACCCGACCGATGATTGCTTTGACCTCGGCTGTGGCTATGGCCCCGTCGGTTTGGTGATGGCAAGACTCGCTCCACAAGGTCAAACCCTGATGGTGGATAAGGATTTCATGGCAGTGGAATACGCCAACCGCAATGCAGGCGTGAACAAGCTGGCGAATGCCCGCGCCATGCTCAGCAACGGTTTCCAGCACCTCGACAAAGATGCGCGGTTTGACGTGATTGCATCCAACCTACCCGCAAAAGTGGGCAAAGAAATGATGAGCATTTTGCTGCACGACATGAAACACCACCTCAAACCGGGCGGGCGCGTGTATATCGTGACGATTAATGGCTTGCGCGAATACATGAAACGCAATCTAAAGGAAGTGTTCGGCAATTTCGACAAGCTCAAACAAGGGCAGTCGTACACCGTGTCGTATGCCGAAAAACAGTAGAGACGCAAAATTTTGCGCCTTCTTTAACAGGTTGGCGGGGTGGGTAGAGACGCAAGATTTTGCGTCTCTACGGGGACATCGGGGAATCGCTGTTAAGCGTTATGATAACCCGTGACTAATTCCACCTCATTACGTGACCCCATTACCACCGGCACACGCTGGTGCAAGTCGGTCGGTTGGAGTTCCATAATGCGTGAATAAGCCGTGGTTGCCATGCCGCCCGCTTGTTCAACGATGAAACCCATTGGGTTAGCTTCGTACAACAAGCGCAACTTGCCGGTTTTGCCCGATGCCTTCATTTTGCTATCCATCGGATAGATGAAAATGCCGCCACGAGTCAAAATGCGGTGAATTTCAGCCACCATTGACGCGACCCAACGCATATTGAAGTCTTTGCCACGCGGCCCTTCGACACCTTGCAAACATTCGCTGATGTAACGCTGCATCGGTGGTTCCCAGTAACGTTGGTTGGAGACGTTGATCGCAAACTCTTTAGTGTCAGCAGGGATTTTCACGTCTTCGCGGGTCAGCAAGAATTCGCCGCAATCCTTATCCAACGTGAACATATTCACGCCTTTGCCGGTGGTCAAGACCATAATGGCTGAAGGGCCATACAAGCAGTAACCTGCCGCGACTTGCTTCGTACCCGGCTGCATAAAATCGGCAGCGGTCGGGTTTTCCACACCTTCGGGGGCTTTGATGATGGAGAAAATCGTACCAACCGATACATTCACATCCATATTAGAGGAGCCATCCAGCGGGTCGAATGTCACCAGATAGTGGCCGCGTGGCACATTGCTGGGCAGGTTATAGACCTCATCCATTTCTTCAGAGGCTAAGGCCGCTGCGTGACCACGCGAAAGGGCTTCGATCATCACGTCATTGGTGATAATGTCCATTTTTTTCTGCTCTTCGCCCTGAACGTTTTCAGAGCCAGCAGAACCCAGCACGCCGATGAGGTCGCCCTTGCTGGTTAATGCAGCAATTTTTTTGCACGCGAGTGCGATGTCATTCAGTACGCAGCTAAATTCGCCGGTTGCGCCTGCATGTTTACGTTGTTCTTCGAGGATAAATTGTGTCAGTGTGGTGCCAATTTGATACATACCCAGCTTCCAAGGTTAGAAAGAAAAAATCGTGTATCAGTGGATTATGATATGCTAATAGATGGATTGTAAACAAAAAAAAGGCGGATCCGAAGACCCGCCAGACTTGCGAGGGAGTATTATAACTTTTAAGGATTACTAGTTGAGTGTGTAGTGTTAACGCTTAGTCGTTGCTGCTCGTCGAGTGGTTCAAGAAAAGTTGAAAAAAAAGTGTATTTATTATTTTTTTGAGTATTGGCTCAAATTAATTAGAACCAAACCCGTAATGAGAGCGACATAGAAATGGAAGGCCACTCACAAGGCAGCAAACAACAGACTGAACTGGTAAGCAAGCTCAGTGATGAAGCTCTGATGGAACGCATCAGTCAGGGCGATCAGCAAGCATTCAGTCAGTTATACCTGAGATACCAGCCCAAATTGGTAAAGTATTGTTCGCGCGTATTGCGTGATGATATGGCTCAGGCTGCTGATTTAGTAGACGAGGCTATGTTTGATGTTTGGCGGTCAGCGGAAAATTTTGCAGGCAGGTCAAAGGTGTCGACCTGGATTTATTCCATTACCCGCAACAAAATGGTGTCGTGGTTGCGCAAAACCTCGGAAATGACGTTGGAGGATGAGTCGATACTCGATGCCATGATTGACCCAGCCGCCAGCCCTCACGAGGAATTGGCATTGGATGACATGAAACAGCAGTTGTTACGTCTGATGGATCAGCTAACGGAAGAACACCGTGAAGTGATCAGACTAACGTATTTTGAAGACAAGTCCGTCAAAGAAGTGGCGATTGTTCTGGATATTTCGGAAAACACCGTCAAAACAAGGATGTTTTATGCGCGTAAGCGTTTGGCACAGTTACTGGAAAAAGCCGGTATCGTTGGTGTTGATTTTTAGTTGATTTTTAAATGGCAGTTGAGACTATTGCGATATGAGCCTGTACCCACATGGCGATCCAGTTGAAGAAGCACGGTTATTATTGCCTTGGTATATCACGGGCAAATTAACGGAATCCGAGCGCAAATTGGTAGAGCGGATACTGGAAACTCACCCTGAGTTGGCGGCTGAATACCAGCGTGAACTGAAGTTGGTGGATATGATCCGCGCTAATACGGCGTTGTTGGAATTATCTGCCGTGGATACGACCCAACAGCGTTTAGAGAAACTGATGAAGCGTATCGGGCGCGAAGAGCGGGACAATTCGGTGGTGTCACCAACCGCTGCCCTCGCACTTGCACCACAGCGTAATTGGCTGGGCGAAGCCAAACAATGGCTGCGGCATTTGTTGATCCCAAAATGGGAAGGTTTAACCCCTGCCAATGCCATATTTGCCTTATTACTGCTGATTCAGGCAGGCTTTTTAGGGTGGTTTGCACACTCGGCGGGCAGTAAACCCGAAGGCATTTATGTCAGCGCTACGGTCGCAGGTGATGCCAGCGCGGTTCCGGTAGTTAAAGGCATGGTATTGCTGGTAGACTTCAATGGCGATGCACGAATACAGCAAGTTAAAGAATTTTTGCTGCATTGGAATGCTCGCATCTTGGATGGGCCAAACGATACCGGTTATTTCAAAATTGAAATGAAGGATGTCCTTTCATCCGACCCGCAAGCGGGTACTATTTTACAGCAGATGCAGCAAGATAATGCTGTGATTGCTTTTATCGGACGAGAATACTGAGTGTCATGCCAGCCGTGTTACGCCCCCTTGCTTTCATTTCCATCATCGGATTCCTCAGCGCTTGCAGCCCCGCAGAATACAAAGTAATTGGCAAAGCCAGCGATTCCCCCGCGTGCCACCTCAGCAGCAGTATTTGTGTGGAAACGCCAGTCTTTCGGCGCGTGGATTACGAAAAAGATGAAATGTTGATTGCTTATGATCAACAAAAGCCCACCGAAATCGCGGATGCGGTACTGAAAAAGTATAAATTACAAGCGAAACGCACTGACAGCTTAGATTCCATCAGCACAACCATGATCACGGCAGCGACCAATGGGCAAGATCCTTATGATCTGGTCAAGTCAATTAAAGCCAATGAAACCGATGTGGATGCAGCAACCAGCAATTTCTACGTCTCCGCCAGCCTTAACGGTGCGCCAATCGGTGAGTATCCATTAGGGTTAACCGGGGCGGATGCGATGCGCCAACGTACCACCGGGCGCGGCGTGGTGGTGGGAATGATCGACACCCCGATTGACATTAACCACGATTCCTTTCGTTCCACCATTGACCGGGTGGAATTGATTCCGCAAGGCGATGAACGTAACCGCTTGCACGGCACGGAAGTAGCCGGTGTGATTATCAGCCAAAATGCCCGCATTGGCATTGCGCCCGATACCAAATTGATTGCGATCAGCGCGTTTAGCACGAATCCTGCGAACCCGGACGAGCGTCGCAGCAATTCCAGCTTAGTGGCACGCGCTTTGGAGCGAGCCATGTTGGAAGGGGTGCAAGTCCTCAACCTCAGTTTTGCTGGCAATGCCGACCCAATAGTCGACAAATTGGTCGAAGCGGCTATTCAAAAAGGCATTGTGGTGGTGGCTTCGGCGGGTAATGGTGGGCCGGGAGCGCCGCCTGCTTACCCGGCAGCATTACCGGGCGTGATTGCCGTGACAGCGGTTGATAAGAACGAACAGGTATTTAATCACGCCAATCGTGGCAATTACATTGACCTGTCTGCACCCGGCGTGGGCATTTTGACCACCGCGCCGCGCAGTTCCTTTCAGGTATCCAGCGGTACATCGCTGGCAACGGCGCACGTGACCGGCGCTATCGCTTTATTGAAAGCACTCAATCCAAACTTCAATCCAGAATCGCTGAAACACACGGCTACCGATTTAGGGCCACCGGGTCTTGACCAAGACTATGGGCATGGCTTGATCAACGTCGAGCGGGCGTTGGCAGCGCAATAATGAAACCTTGCCAAAACTTGATTTACAGCAAGAAAACATCACGTTGGCCTAGCGCTATTTGATTTTGCTCAACGTCGCCTTGTGCCTCAGCCCTTACGATGACTGCATCAAGTTACCGTAAGGGAGTGAACACCATGTTGAATTTCTTCACCAGTTTTGAAGGCATTATTTTTATGTCGGTCTCGACTATTATTTTCATTTTCGGCTTTTTGGGCTATTTGGCTTGGAAATTCTACAAACTGTCTGGTCACAAGCCAGTGCCGGGTGAAAAAAGCTGGTGAGGTGTCGCTTACGCCTCCGCCAACCAATCGCGGGGACGCAGGAAATCGGTGTATAAACGCGCCTCTTCGCTGCCCGGTTCGGGTTGCCAAGCGTAACGCCATTTTACCAAAGGCGGCAATGACATCAGGATGGATTCCGTGCGTCCACCCGATTGCAAGCCGAACAGCGTGCCTCGATCGTAAACGAGGTTGAATTCGACATAGCGCCCCCGGCGGTAAAGTTGGAAATCGCGCTGAACATCGGTAAATAGCAACCCTTTGCGCTGGCTGACAATCGGACGGTAAGCATTGATATAAGCGTCACCCACACTGCGCAGGAAAGCGAACGTTTTCTCGAAGCCCCACGCATTCAGGTCATCGAAAAATAAACCGCCGATGCCGCGTGGTTCATTGCGGTGTTTGAGAAAAAAATAATCGTCGCACCATTGTTTGTAGCGTGCGTAAACATCCTCACCAAACGGGTCACACGCTACTTTGGCAGCGTGGTGCCAACTGATGCAATCGTCCTCAAACCCATAATACGGGGTAAGGTCGAAACCGCCACCAAACCACCACACGGGGTCTTCACCCGCTTTTTCCGCAATGAAAAAACGCACGTTAGCGTGTGAGGTCGGGACTAACGGATTATTGGGGTGAATCACCAACGAAACGCCCAATGCCTGAAAACTGCGCCCTGCCAATTCCGGGCGCTGCGCTGTCGCCGACGGTGGCAGTTTATCGCCAAACACGTGCGAAAAATTCACCCCACCCTGTTCAAATACCGCGCCATTACTGATCACACGGGTACGCCCGCCACCACCACCGGGACGTTCCCACGCATCTTCGGCAAACGTAGCGCTGCCATCCTCGGCGGCTAACTGCGCACAAATATCATCCTGCAATGCCAGCAGGTACGTTTTGACGGCGGCAATATCCACTTGCGACATGGTGTTCGTCCCTTGATGCTTGAAAGTCGCCTATTGTAGCGGGAAATGGCGCGTGGCTCTAATACGGTTTTAACCCGATGTAATTACCGGGTGGATTGTAATTGCACACCCAAATCTGGCCTTTATCGGGGCAAATCGCCATCGCACACCCTACTTCGGTGGTGGTATTCCACACCATTTGCGTGTAATGCCCGCAGGCTTTGCCTGGCGCACAGCTATTGCTGGCGTAATCGTAGTCGACTTTTTCATCTGCCCACTCGGTGGCAACTTCGGTTGGGGTGATAGCTTGTATTTCGGTACGCCCGTCACTGAATTTCACCGCACTGCCCCAGAAAAGATTTTCGCCAACATTTAAGGGATTAATGCCAGCAACGGAGCGGTGTTTCATCACACAGTTGTTGTTAGTCGCAAGGTAGGTTGCCCATTCCTGCGCGTAATTGGTCATTTGGCTTGACCATGTAAGCGGCATAACCGCGACCGCTGCCCGTACTTGGTTATGGGTTTCCAGCATTCCATCCATGCTGATCGGTTCTGAAGCGGGGGAAATGGGAGTAGATGCTGAACCGCCGCCGCCACACGCGGTCAGCAGGGTTACGCCAAGAATGGCTAGTAGATTACGCACTTTATCGTCCTCGCATTATGGGATAAAGGGGTTGTGGAGGCGTTCGTGACCGATGGTTGTATTCGGTCCATGCCCCGGAATGACGATAACATCATCACCCAGTGACCACAACTTAGCCTTTATAGACTGGAGTAGTTGCTGATGGTTCCCGCCGGGAAAGTCGCTGCGCCCGATTGAACCGTTGAACAACACATCCCCCACAAACGCAATGCCCTGCTCGCGGTGGAATAAGACGACGTGACCGGGGGTATGACCGGGCGTGTGGATGATTTCTAGCGTTTGTTGCCCCAGCGTTAAACTATCGCCTTCGTGCAACCAAGTATCCGGCACAAAGGCATCGCAATGCGGTAAGCCAAATTGCTTCGCTTGCACCGGCAGCGCATCCAGCCAATACTTATCAGCCGCGTGCGGCCCGATGATCGGCATGTGGTAATGCTTGGCTAAGGCTACCGTTCCTCCCACATGATCCAGATGGGCGTGAGTCAGAAATACACCGATGGGTTGCAAACCGTGTTGCTTGACGACCGCAATCAATTTGTCGGTATCGCCACCGGGGTCGACAAAGGCGCATTCCAAGGTGGTTTCACACCAAATAATGCTGCAATTTTGCTGAAAGGCCGTGACAGGAATGGTCAGATATTGCATAACTTTGCCCTAAGTCTGAAGGTTTGCATACGAATTTAAGCGGGAGATTATAGCTTGGAATGGTATTTACTGGTTTCTTTTCTGGCACTGGGTTTGGTGGTGGGGTTTGCGGCGGGGCTGCTGGGGATTGGCGGTGGTGGCATTATGGTGCCGGTGCTGACGGCGTTATTTGTGGCGCAAGGGTTTCCCACTGAACATGTGGTACACATTGCGCTGGCAACCTCGATGGCGGCAATTGTACCCACGGCGTTTTCGAGTATGCGAGCGCATCATGCCAAGCAAGCGGTGCAATGGGCGGTGGTGCAACGCATTACGCCGGGGATTTTGTTGGGAACGTTTGCTGCAACGTTTTTAGCAGCCGTGTTATCCACCCGTGCTTTAGCGTGGTTTTTTGCGGCATTTATGGCCTATGTCGCGGTACAAATGTGGCTAAATATCAAACCAAAACCGCATCGAGAATTACCGGGGATGGCGGGTTTATCCGTCGCGGGCTTGGTCATTGGTGGGGTGTCAGCGCTGGTGGCAATTGGCGGCGGTTCGTTGTCGGTACCTTACATGATGTGGTGCAATATTGACGTGCGCAAGGCGATTGCAACGTCTGCGGGGATTGGTTTGCCAATTGCGATTGCGGGGACAGTTGGCTATCTCGTCAATGGTTGGGGGCAAGTGGGTTTGCCGGATTACACCATCGGCTTTGTGTATTGGCCTGCGGTGTTGCTGATTGCGTTAACGAGTTTTTTCACCACGCGCCTTGGGGCAAATTTGGCGCATACCTTGCCGGTGGCGGCGTTGAAAAAAGTGTTTGCGGTATTGTTGATGCTACTGAGTGCGAAAATGTTGCACTCAGTATTGTGAAGGCAACGCAGTTAACCGTGTTGGCTCAGGTGACGATTGGAAACAGCAGGCGCAGGAACCGCGTCCATTTTCAGCAGAATACCCACCAATTGCGAAGAAAGTGTGTGCATTTCAGTCAATGCGCGGTGCATTCCCAGTTCATCACCGGTTTGCTGACAATGTAACGCTTCAGCACTGGCTTGATGGAAACGCTCGTGTGGCTCAAACAGGGCGCGGAATAAGGTGAGCATGGTATCGCCGTATTCACCCGCTTCCTTTGTGCCTTCGCCATGCAGCCATTGCCCCAGCGTGCAGATGCGGCACGTTGTCGGTTCAAAGGTATTTGCCCCTGCCAATCGCCCCTTCATCTTGTTTAAATATTGAACGTGATCATTCAAGCGTTTCAGAAAAAATGCCCGTTTTTGCATGGTAGCCCCGTGATGTTGTTAAATTGACCGCGCAAAATAGCACCAAATTAAGGCAATTGACAAATTTTATTACAA
Organism: Thiothrix subterranea; assembly: GCF_016772315.1. NCBI lineage: Bacteria > Pseudomonadati > Pseudomonadota > Gammaproteobacteria > Thiotrichales > Thiotrichaceae > Thiothrix > Thiothrix subterranea. Next base: position 1,863,113 of record NZ_CP053482.1, read on the forward strand.
TTTTTAATGGGAATTAATAGCACAATCCGGGCAACAGCCTTGCAGATTTAATTCAACTTCTTCCACTTGATAGCCGGTAGGCAAGGTAAAGAGCCAAGCCGGTTGCAGATTTTCTAAGCAAAATACTTGTTCGCAACGTTTGCAATGGAAGTGAGCGTGTTGGTGGGGAATGCCCATTTGCGCATTGTAGCGCCAAGTGCGGTCGGTTCCGGCAATTTTGTGTGCCATGTGGTGTTCGACTAGCCAATCGAGCGCACGGTACAGGGTTACACGGTCAAAGCTGAAACCTTGTTGTTGGGCGAGGTGTTCGATTTCTTGATGCGTGAGCGCAGCAGTGGCGGCGAGTAGTATGCCCAATACGCCAATTCTAGCAGGCGTGACGCGCCCACTGGCTTGCTGTAATAAGGTGCGGGCGGTTTGTTCGTAAGGGGATGTGCTCATGGGTTCAGTATAAACCTTAGCGCAGCGAAAAGTTAAGTAATCAAGGAAGTGCCGGATCCGGGCTAAAGATCCGACACGTTACAAGCGAAACATATGGGGGCTGATCATCTCGCCCGTCCTTGAACAACCACGTTAAGAGGAAGAAATGGGTATAACTTCCGTGTTATTTTTTCATTCCGTTGGTCGTATGCTTAATGTAACCTGAATGGAGAAAAAAGCAAGGGTTTTGCTTGAAGTTTAGTCGCAAATATTGGCAGAGGATGGAAGTTAACCCGGCTTTGCCGTAAAGTGCTAGGCTATTATTCCTTTATTCAATCAGACACGCGCAGGAATCATGTCCGAGATTATTCGTATCGCTACCCGCACCAGCCCGCTTGCCATGTGGCAAGCTGAACACGTCGCTCGCCGTTTACAAGCACTTCACCCTGACCTCCAGATTGAAATGGTGGGGATGGTGACTCGTGGCGATAAAATTCTCGATAGCCCGCTGTCTAAAATCGGTGGCAAAGGCTTGTTCGTCAAGGAACTGGAGCTGGGGATGCTGGAAGGCATTGCAGATATTGCGGTGCATTCCATGAAAGACGTGCCGATGGAATTCCCCGAAGGTTTGCACCTGCCGGTGATTTTGCAGCGTGAAGACCCGCGTGATGCGTTTGTTTCCAACCATTACCAGAATTTGGATGCTTTGCCGCATGGCGCTATCGTGGGAACGTCGAGTTTGCGCCGTCAAACCCAAATTCGCGCCCGTTACCCGCATTTGCAGATCAAGGATTTGCGCGGCAACGTGAATACGCGGCTGGCGAAACTGGATAACGGTGAATACGATGCGATTATTCTGGCGGCAGCGGGATTGATTCGGCTTGAATTCCAAGCACGGATTACCGCCTTTTTATCCACCGAACAAAGCTTGCCTGCGATTGGGCAAGGCGCGGTCGGGATTGAATGCCGCCGCCATGATCCACGGGTGGAAAACCTGCTCGCTCCCTTACGCCATGCTGAAACCACGGTGTGCGTGCGTGCCGAACGCGCCATGAATCAGCGCCTCAACGGTGGTTGTCAAGTGCCGGTGGCAGGGTTTGCGGAATTGCAAGACGGCGCATTACGGATGCGCGGGTTGATTGGCTTCCCCGATGGTTCGGCGCTGTACACCTGTGAACAACGTGGCTGCACCGTTGACCCGGATGCCTTGGGTATAGCGATTGCGGAAGATTTGCTGGCACAAGGTGGGGATAAAGTGCTGGCGTTGCTGGGCATTCATGCCTAAAGCATTGCAGGGCTTGCACATTGCCGTTACCCGCCCCGCGCATCAAGCCGCAGGGTTTCGGCAAGCGTTGCAGCAAGCTGGCGCGAAGGTATTGCTGTTACCATTGGTTGAGATTCGCCCGCCGGATAATCAAGCTGCAATCCCGCTCACGCTGGCACAGTTATCGCGTCATGACACCGCCATCTTTATTAGCGCGAATGCGGTGGAATACGGTTTGCCAGCGCTGAATCCGGCGCAGCAAACCGTGTTACATCAGATGACGCTGGGTGCGATTGGCAAGCAAACCGCGAAGGCATTGCAACAGCACGGTTTCACTGCAAACTGGGTTCCCGCACAAGGTTTTACAAGCGAAGATTTTCTGGCATTGCCGCAAACACAGCACTTAGCCGGTCGGCATATCCTCATCTTTCGCGGGCAAGGTGGGCGGGAATTACTCGCTGATACTTTGCGGGAACGCGGTGCACAGGTCACTTATTTGGATGTGTATCAACGGGTTTGCCCACAAATCGACGCCAATCACCTGAAATACCTTCATGAACAGCGCCAGCTTGATATAATCACCATCACCAGCAGCGAGGGATTGTTGAATTTGCTCACCCTGCTGGAAAATCCCGACTGGATAAAAACGGTTCCCTTGTTGGTCGGTAGCCAACGCATGTTAGCCACGGCACGCAGCGCTGGATTCATTGGAACCATTCGCATTGCAGACAATCCCGGTGATGAAGCCATGTTGCAGGCGCTGATTCATTGGGCACAGGAATTCCAAGCATGATTGATAAACCAGCGACACACGAAGCTGATAACGATACTTTGCACACAGCAGTGGATGCGATTGAGCCGATGGGGTCGGATACAACGTTTGGGAATACCCCTCCTCCTCAAAAATCAGCCAGCGCCCGTTTTGCGGTGTTTGTGTCCATTTTAGCGGTGTCATTCACCGCTGTTGGCATTGCGGCGGGTTACAAGCATTGGCAGCGCATGAACGACAAAGCGCGGGGTAATGCCGCTGAAATTGCCACCTTACGTGAACAGCTCAACACTGTCCCGACCAGTGATGCCTTGAATACCTTGCGGCAGGATTTGGAGGCCAAAACGGCTAAATCGCTCAGCAATAACGAACAAGCCTTGCAAGAAATGGCGCGTTTACAACATCAAACCCGCCAATTCGCTGATACGGTCGCCTCGCAAGTGGAGCAGGTGACGTTTTTGCAGGCGAAAATGCAGCAAAGCGCAACCCCGGCGAGTGCGGCTGAATGGCAAATTGCCGAAGTGGAATTTCTGCTAAAACTGGCTTCACGGCAATTACATTTGGCAAAAGATGTACGCACAGCGATGACCGCGCTGAAAGAAGCGGATGTGTTGTTAGCAAAGGTTGGCTCGGTGAATTATTTGCCAGTGCGCCAACAAATTGCACGGGATGTATCGAGCTTAGACGCTGTACCGGTACCGGATCTGGTGGGCGTGTCGCAACGCATTAACGCGATGATGTTGGGGTTAAAACCCTTACCGGCGCTGACGGCGACCCCGGAAGCAGAAGCATCCACCTCAGCAGCGGAGGATGCCACTGCGGGCATAGAAGGCAATTCCTTGTGGGCAGATTACAAGCGTAAAGCCTTGGATACCTTGAATGATGCGGTAGTCATCCGCCAATACGATAAGCCTTTGCAAATGCAATTGGATGCGGATGCGCGTTTGCATTTGTTCCAACTGTTGCAATTGCGGCTGGAAAATTTGCGTTTATTGGTGCTTCAAGAAGACGCGACTGGGTTTGCGGCGCAATTGAATTTGATTCGAGAAACGCTGAACAGTTATTACCCGCCTGATCAGGCCAAGCCCTTGCTGGCGGAATTGGATGATATTGGCAAAGTGGAATTGCAGCCGGTTATTCCCGATATTTCAGCCAGCCTTAAGCAGTTAGACAGTGCACGTCAGGCTGAAACCGCCAGAGTGCTGCAAGAACAATCCACACAAGACAGCGCTACTGACAGCCCCCCCTCCACGGAAGCGGCTGATGCAGTAGCAGAGAAACCTGAGGAAACCAAAACCAATTCCACCAAAAAACCCGCCAAAACACCGGATAAAGCGGATTCAGAAGGAGGCAAACGCGAATGATGTTTTACCTAGTCGTGTTGCTGATTTTGATCGCACTGATCGTGTGGTTAGGGCAATTGGTGTTAGCACATCCCGGCATTGCCACCATTACGTGGGGCGTGTGGAGTCTGGAAATGAAGACCGCCACGCTTGCTGCATTGGTGTTGCTGGCGTGTGTGGGGTTTTATTTACTGGTTAGCTTGTTGCGTCATGGTTTTGGGATGCGCCGCAGTTTCAGCCGTTTTCGTGCCGCACGTTTAGGCAGCAAAGCCAACCGTGCCTTGACGCAAGGCTTGATCCAATTAACCGAAGGCCATTGGGATAAAGCTGAAAAACTGTTGGTGGATCATGCGCCTTACAGCGACACGCCACTGCTTAATTATCTTGCTGCTGCACGGGCTGCCCACATGCGCGAAGCCTATGAGCGCCGTGACGAATTACTCAAGCAAGCAATTGAAAGCGATAGCAAAGCCAATGTCGCGGTTGGGGTGTCGCAAGCCGAAATGCAGTTCGGCAGCGGTCAATTGGAGCAAGCACACGCCACCTTGATACGGTTACGCGAACTGTCCCCCAAACACCCTTACGTATTGAAGTTGCTGGCAAAAGTGTTGTACCGCCAAGAAAACTGGGACGCATTGTTGGGATTATTGCCGGATTTAGCCAAGCAAAATCTCTTGAAAAACGATGACATGAGCAAAGTACAGGGTGCGACTTTGAAAGCCATGTTCCAGCATTACGCCAAAGCTGGGCAGACCGACAAGCTACAGGCCATGTGGAAAAAATTACCCACCCTGATTCGTGACAATCACGAAGCGATTGTATTGTATGCCAAAGCCTTGCACACCGCCGGGGATGAGGTGGCGTGTAATGGTCTCATCAGCAATATCCTCAACAAGCGTTGGGATGATAGCTTGGCGGATTTGTACGGGCGGATTCAACACCACAGCCTCGGTAATACCATCCAGCAAGCGGAAAAATGGCAGCTCAGCCAACCCGCGAATAACCCAGCGTTGCTGTTATTACTGGCGCGTTTATATAACCAGCAAAAACTCTGGGGCATGGCGAAAAGCTATTACGAAGCCAGCCTCAACCAAGCCCCCAATACCGAAGGCTATCTGGAACTGGCAGAATTGCTGGAAACCATGAAAGAACCGGAGAACGCGCAACGCTGCTACCGCATGGGCTTGCGCTATTGCATTCGCACCGATGGCGAGAAACTGAACCTCACGCCAACGCAGCGCCCGCAGGTTAACCCACAGACGCCGCCAGCGTTAACGCCGTATAACGGCCTGTAACTTGGTTATCACTTAGAGGCGGGCGACACCACTGTCACGCGCCGCTTTGGACACTGCCGCAGGCACACGCTCACGCAAACGCAAATCAAACGGTTTGGGAATGATATATTCCTTCCCAAATACCAGTGCGTCCAAGCCGTAAGCATCCAGCACGTCTTGCGGCACGGGTTCACGGGCTAATTCCGCCAGCGTGTACACTGCCGCTTTGAGCATCTCGATATTGATGCAACGCGCCCGCACATCCAATGCACCACGGAACAAGAACGGGAAGCCCAGCACGTTGTTGATTTGGTTAGGCTGATCACTGCGCCCCGTCGCCATAATCAAATCACTGCGTGCCGCTAACGCCACTGCCGGATTGATTTCTGGGTCAGGATTCGACAACGCGAACACAATTGGGTTTGCCGCCATGCTGTTGAGCATATCCACCGTCATAATGTCCGGGCCGGACAAACCAATGAATACATCCGCACCTTGGCACGCATCCGCCAAGGTATGCTTGTCGGTTTCCACCGCGTAATCGCGTTTGAAAGCATTCAAATCGGTACGCCCGGTGTGCAACACGCCTTTGCTGTCGACCATTAACAGCTTTTGCTTATCCGCACCCAATGCACCCAGCAGGTTCATTGAAGCAATTCCCGCCGCACCCGCGCCCACGCACACAATGTTCACATCACCGATTTTTTTGCCCTGAATTTCCAGTGCATTCATCAAGCCGGAAGCAATAATCACCGCCGTGCCGTGTTGATCGTCATGGAATACCGGAATGTCGAGCATCGCTTGCAGGCGTTTTTCAATCTCGAAGCAACGCGGTGCAGAAATGTCTTCCAGATTAATCCCGCCGAATGTGCCTGCGATGTTCTTCACCACGGTGATGAACTCTTCCACGTCTTGGGTAGCCACTTCGATGTCAAACACGTCAATATCCGCAAAGCGTTTGAACAACAAACCTTTGCCTTCCATCACCGGTTTACCGGCGAGTGCGCCGACATTGCCCAAACCCAGTACGGCGGAGCCGTCGGAAATGACCGCGACCAGATTGCCTTTGCCGGTGTACAGGTACGCGGCTTCCGGGTCTTTGTGGATTTCACGCACGGGTTCAGCAACCCCCGGTGAATACGCCAACGCCAAATCGCGTTGCGTCGCGGTGGGCTTGGTAATGTGAGTGGCAATTTTGCCGGGACGTGGTTCAGCGTGATATTTCAGCGCATCTTCTTTTAAATTGGACATGGCTCCTCCGCCGTTTTGTTTGACTCAACAGGTTGGCTAACTGTAGTGCACTGATTATTTATTGTATCGTCTTTAGTAATTGACCGGGAACGGGTTCGCCATTCGGGAACAGCCCGTTCAGTACCCGCAGGTGCATCGCGGCGTTATTGCTCAAGCGACTGGATGCCGCCAAGCCATTGAAATTATCGCCGGGGCGCACGGTAAGCAGGCGTACCTGTACGGTTTGCCCATTGCCCAGTGGCAAGCGCAAGCCGTCGATTTGGCGCAAATACGTATCACGCCCAGCATCGCGCGTGCCGCTACCGTAACGGCGGGCTTGCCCAATCAATTGTTGCAAACGCACGTCATTGTTGGGGTGTGTGGCGAATAAGTCGCGGTAAGGATCGGAACTGCCGCCTTTGAATTGGTCGTAAGCTTGCAGGGTCGCAATCACATTCGCCATATTAGCGGGGTCGTATCCCGCACGGGCGAGGTATTCCGCACCCAAACCATCGGCTTCGAGTTCTTGAGTGCGGCTATAATTGCTCAAACCAAACTCACCTATCGTGTTGATTAGCTCTTTATTGCCGAGTTTTTCACCAAGAACACTGGCAGCAAGACCGCCTACCGCATTCCAAGAGGCTTGTTGAACATTGTGACGGTCAGCGACGTGACCAATTTCATGCCCTAACACCCCGGCAAGTTCGGCTTCGGAATTCAAGTACGCCATTAATCCGGTCGTGATGTAGACATAGCCACCGGGCAAGGCAAACGCATTGACAGCGGGGTCATCCAATACGGTGAACGTGAAACGCAGGTTATTGCGATGGCTTTGTGACGCCATGAGTTGCCCGATGCGGCTGACGTAGGCTTGTACGCCAGCATCTTGATACGGCGGGGTTTTTGCAAGAATTTCACGGTGAGCTTGTTGCCCCGTTTGAATTTCTTCCGCTTCGGACATCAACGCCAGTTGTTTTTCACCCGTCACCGGGCTGACCGAACACCCGGCAAGCAAAGCGGTGCTGCTGAGCAGGATGCTGGAAATAAGAGTGGTTAGCCGCATATTATCATTCTCCATCAAAAACAAAAAAGGCGCTCTAATGAGCGCCTTTCAATGATGCATGATTCTGGAACAGTCTGCTAGGGCTTACTTAGCGCCACGTGCATAACGGCTCTTGAACTTGTCTACACGACCAGCAGTCGTGCTAACCGCTTGCTTACCGGTGTAGAAAGGGTGAGATTGGCTAGAAATTTCCACTTTGACTAATGGGTATTCTTTTCCATCTTCCCAAGCAATGTTTTCTCTGGTGTTGACCGTGGAGCGGGTCAAAAACGCGAAGCCGCTAGTCATGTCTTGAAAGACGACTTCTCTGTAGTTAGGGTGAATGCCGGGCTTCATGTTGAAATCCTCAAGTTATTCGGGTATATGCGAAAAGCGCAACATCTTAGCGCTATTGAATCCAAAGTTCAATCGCGGCTTACAGATTCACGGCAATGATTGTATTAGAAATTGTCGGTTGAGGTGAACAAGCCCACCCGCAAATCTTTCGCGCTGTAAATTTCGCGCCCGTCGACTTCCATTGTGCCATTGCCGATCCCCATCACCAGTTTGCGGGTAATGACGCGCGTCAATTCAATTTTATAGGTCACTTTCTTGGCTTTTGGCAGTACTTGACCGAAGAATTTGACTTCACCCACGCCTAATGCGCGTCCGTGACCGGGGTTGCCCAGCCATGCAAGGTAAAAACCGATGATTTGCCACATCGCATCCAAGCCCAAACAGCCGGGCATCACCGGGTCGCCGGGGAAATGGCAATCAAAAAACCACAAATCGGGGGTAATATCCAGTTCTGCTAAAATGTGGCCTTTGCCTGCTGCTCCACCGTCAGCGCTGATTTCGACGACGCGATCCATCATCAGCATATTCGGGGTTGGCAATTGCGCATTGCCGGGGCCGAACATCTCGCCACGACCACATTGCAGGAGTTCTTCACGGGTAAAACTGGATTGTCTGGACATAATGCAAGCTCAAGGGTGTCATAAAGCCGTCAATTGTAGCGGAATTTGCGTCAGAAAGCATAATCGGCTGCAATTCCAGCGAATACCGCCATGCCTAACCAATGATTATTCAGAAAAGCCTGCAAACTGGGTTGCGGTTCACGCGCACGAATCAACCATTGCTGGTAGACCGATAATAGCGCCGCCACTAACAACCCCAGCCAATACCACAACCCGCGTTCACTCAGAATCCCCACCGCTACCAGCAACAGTAACGTGAGGATTTGCAAAAATCCAATGATCAAACGGTCGTGCTGCCCGAACAAAATCGCGCTGGATTTGACGCCGATTTTCACATCATCCTCACGGTCACACATCGCATACATGGTGTCGTAAGCCGTTGTCCACAACACGGCTGCTAGAAACAAAAGCCACGCCACTAACGGTGGCAACGTACCCGTCACCGCCGTAAACGCCATCGGAATTGCCCACGCGAACGCCGCCCCAAATGCACTTGTGGCAAATGGTGAAAGCGCTTCATAAACGGGTAAGTCGCCGCCAATAACACCGCCACCACCGACAGCGCAATGGTCAAACCGTTCAGCAACAAGACCAGGGCGAAAGCGCTTAACCCCAACACCGCAAACACTCCCAACGCTTCACGCGGGCTAATGTGTCCAGCCGCTAAGGGGCGCGTTTTGGTGCGAGCAACGTGTGGGTCAACGTCACGATCTGCATAATCATTGATGGCACAACCCGCCGAACGCATCAGCACCACGCCAGCCATAAATACCAGCAACACCAACAGATTGGGTACACCTTCAGCCGCTATCCACAGCGCCCACAACGTCGGCCATAGCAACAAATAAATACCAATCGGACGGTCAAGGCGTATCAAGTGGGCATAATGCCGCCATTTACTCATCATTGCGGGTCGAGCATTAAACGTTCAACGGGTTTGCCTTGCTGCAAATGGCTTTCGATGATTTCATCAATATCGTCTTTATCGACGTAGGTGTACCAGATCCCTTCGGGGTAAACGACGATCACCGGCCCTTCGGCGCAACGGTTTAAGCAACCAGCAGAATTGATGCGGGATTTGCCGTCTTTGTGCAAGCCCAAGTCTTTGGTGCGTTGCTTGGCGTAATCGCGCATGGCTTGAGCATCAAATCGGGCGCAACAGGATTCACCATCAGCGCGTTGATTGGTGCAAAAAAAGACGTGGTGTTGGTAATAACTCATGGGTAGTGGCTTGCCTAAAGAACAGAAGCCGATTATGCCAGACGACAGAGTACCCACAAAATAAAACAGGGTGGAAAAATCCACCCTGTTTCGTATTCAATGGCCTAACGGCCAGTGATCACTTTGGTGCAGCAGGTGCAGCCGGGTCAGCAGCAGGTGCTACTGGTGCAGCTTGGTCAGCAGCAGGTGCAGTTTGCGCAGCAGCAGGTGCATCAGCTTTAGGTGCTTCAGCAGCTTTTTCGCCACAAGCGGTCAGAGCGAAAGCAGCCAGCAGCGCAGCGATCAGTACACGGTATTGAGTCATTGTTTTATCTCCACAAAAAGTTGACTTTGAAAAAAATAGTAAGTGACGGTCGTATCAATACGAACCTAACACTCGTAGCCTTCACATTTCCTTGAAAGCTACGCATCTATACGAGCAATCCTTGCTTACCGTTGATAGGTATTCCTACGATGCTAAGCGTAGCACTGTTTTAAATTTTGTGTATAAGTTTTTAATAAAATAGTGATGTTTGTTTATTGCGTATCAGAAATACTGTTCATGCTCGCCAGTACGCCGTTAACTTCAGCACCTTCATCCATCTGTATTTCCACGTAATGGATATTGCCATGAATCTTGGCAGTGGATTTTAGGGAAATACGGCGCGAAGCAAATATATCACCGGATATAGTGCCTGAAACAATAATGAGTGGGGCACGTATTTCCCCATTCACTTCGCTATCGCCCTGAATATACAGAGCGGCACGCGAATCCATTGGCGCCGCGATATTGCCATTCACTTTTCCATGGATATATAAATTATTCTGAAAGGCAATATTGCCAATAATTTCCAGGTCTTTTTCAAGCAACGAAGCTGAAGAGGTGTTTCTGGTTGTCATGTATTTGTCTTATTTATTGAGTTCGTCAAAACAAAGTAATTAGGCCAAGGATACTAGCAGGTGTCTGGCGAAACATCATGTGTTATTGCCACGCGCCCGCATTTGTTCCAGCTCATCTTCCAACACGGCAAGCGTGTCATCCCGCATTTGCAAGTCCTCTAACAAGGCTTGTATGCGGATTTCATAAGTTTCCAAGCGCTCCAAGACGTCATCGTCCTGTTGCGTGCTGTTTTCCAAGCGTGCCGTTAATTTTTCAGCACGTTCCTCCGCTTCTTTCAGATCGCGGCGCAACGTGGCATTGTCACGGTGACACTGTTCCAAGCGAAACCGCGCATCAAAAGGATTATCGGCCGTTTCCTGAGTTAATGTGTGTGATTGAGCCGTTTTATTGCCAGCCCACCACCCAATCGCTAATCCGCTTGCAATAGCTAGAGCCAACAAAAAAGCAATTTGTATTGTTAGGTAAAACATCGGCGTCCTCTTGCCTTAAATCACCAGACTGCCCTATTGTAGCAGCATCATGCCACCAGAGAGCTTCACCTTTCATCAGAAAAACATTTTTCCGCGCTGCTTATAGACTATGATTAAAATGTCTTCTAGTATCCTGATAGAATATACTATAAACCACTGTTGAGTGTTTGGTGTGACTCTGAAATTATGTTAGGAAAATTGTTGCGCAGCGGGAAAACCCAGCCCCCGCCGGAATTGCCCTTGGTCTTTAGTCTTGCGTCTGAGCGTCAGCTCCGGTTGCATCAGCACCACGATTTTTTGGGTGTGTGGCGTTTTTTATCTCACCACATTCGCCGTTACCCGCACGATTTACGCGCACACACGCAACGCATCCTGTTGGCACAGCACGAATCGCTACGCAGCCGCCTGGCAGGCAGCCTTCAGGATCTATTTCTAGCCTTAGACAACGCCGGTTCGCTCTTACGTGAACGCTTATTTCACTTGGTGAAAGATGATTTAAGCCGATCAGATGAGCTATTTTTCCAGCAATGGTTGGAAGATTCCGCAGCTCACCACAGCGAACACCAACAATGGCGAGAAGGTTCTGTTTTGTCTACGGGGCAGGAAGCCTCCGTGATCAAACTGTTGAAACAGGAACGTGTGCAAGAAATCGCCCAATATTCTAACGTGATGGAAGAAGTTTTCGCCTGTTTGGAGTATGGTCAGATTGATACCGCCCGCGAGTTGTTAGAAGCCGAGGTTCTCGCAGGCAACACCGACGAGGCAATGGAGCAGGAGCTTGTGAACATTTATCAGTACACGCGCAGCAAGGATGGGCTGAATACGATGGTAAAGCAGATGCAGGAGGCGGGGCGTGAGGTTTCTGCCCTGTGGCTAGAGAAGCAGCAGGAATCCGAACAATGGTAAAAAAATAACGATAAGCAGGCTGGATTTATGCTGAAACATTCTAAAACAGGCCCCTTGAAAGTTGCGCTATTGGCAATTAGCCCGCACAACCGAGCGATACTTGAGTTTTTTTTCTCAGGTGCGGGGCGTAATTTATTTCGCGTCGTGCCAGAAGCAGAGGCAGAAGCTTTTATTCTGGATCACGATCACCCTGATGCCAAGGAAGATTGGCAACAACGGGCAGCGCTACGCAAACCCGGCATTATTTTGTCGGTACACCCGGCTGAATTGCCAAACTGCATCTGGATTCCCAAACCCTTAACATCACGCGCCTTAACCGATGCGGCTGACAGGGTGCAAGAACTGGCGGCTAATTTAACGCCAGAGAGCGACAAGGCACAGCGCCCTTCCGTCAATTCCACAACCCAAGTTGCAGCGGAAAAACCCGCAGTGAAGCAGGCGGAAGTGCATTTTCGCGACCTGCCACAACCGTTTGGGATACCGACGCACACGGAGCGCTCGGACAGAAAATTGCGTTCGCTGATAATTAATTTACCCGACGACGAAGAGCCTGAAGAGGAAGCCGCACCTGCCATGCCGGAGGCAGATATTCCTATTACCGTGTTTGACCCGGCGGAAGCGGATATTCCCTTGGAAGAGGTTGACCGCCCCGTTGATGATTCGCTGTCGCAAGAAGAGGCAGAAAATCGCTGGAAAGCGCTGTGCGGTGAACAGGACGACGTGCAGTCAGCGGCTGACGTGGCATTGTTTACCCCTGAAAATTACGTATTGAGTACGATTTTAGAAGCGATTCGCGTCGCCAGAGACACACAACAAACCGTTTATCTCAAGTTATCACCACAAGATTACGCATTATTGATGCCGCAACAGGGGCTTGCCTACTGCACATTGGACACCCGGTCAGAAGAATTCCGCGTCTTGTGCAATAATCCCGTACAAACGGGTCAAATTGCGCTACATATACCCAACAGTGCAGAACTTGAAGGCTTGGAACAGCACGCTATGCAGAATGCTGATGCCTTGTTGGATCTGGAAGCCTTTGTGTGGGTAAGCAGTTTGCTGACGGCACGAGGCCGCTTAGGACGTGGTGTTGAGATTGAGCAGACCATTTCTTTGAAATACTGGCCCAACCTGACGCGCCTTGAGCAGTTCCCCCACATTATGCGCATCGCGGCTTTGTGGAACCAACGCCCGGCAAGCTCACTGGATATTGCTAACGCCTTGGCTATTCCGCAACGCTATGTGTTTGCATTCCACACGGCAGCCAATGCACTTAACCTGTTTGAAATGGATCAGAACAAACTCAAAAGCCGGGAAAAAGAGCAGCCGAAGCAAGAAAACCGGGGCTTCTTCTCGCGCTTATTGAAGCGTTTGTTGGGAGGGGGGACGAAGTAGCTTTATGAGCAAAATGATTAACCGCAAAATTATTTTTACCGGCCCGGTTGGTGCAGGCAAGACCACCGCTATTGCCGCCATCAGTGATATAAAGCCGGTCGCGACCGACGAATATGCTTCGGACATGACCAAAAGTCGCAAGCCGCAAACCACCGTGGCAATGGATTATGGTTTGATTCGTTTAAGCGACAACGAGCGCGTGCATTTGTATGGCACACCCGGTCAGGAACGCTTTGATTTCATGTGGGATATTCTCACCAAGGGCGGGATCGGCTTGATCTTGCTATTGGATAATACCCGCAAAGATCCGTTTCAAGACATCCGTTTTTACACCAATGCTTTCCGTGATTTTATCGAAAAGCAGCAAATGGTGGTGGGGGTAACGCGCATGGATTTACACCGCCAGCCGGGGTTGCCCGAATACCGCCGCTATCTGGAATCGCTGTCATTGCAAGCGCCGGTCTTTGAGGTGGATGCGCGTAGTCACAAAGATGTCACCATGCTAATTCAGGCGCTGTTGTTCTCATTGGATCCGGGAGTGACTAACTGATGAGCGAGTACATACTCACAGAAAACTTGCATCTGGGTGTTACCCCAGCGGGTACTTACTATGCGGTACAGGACAATGCCGCCGAATCAGGGCGGTTGTTTTTGCACCGCTTGTTTCAGGAAGCTGTTACCCCGCTGTTTACGGTTGATGTTGCCTGTGAGCTAAGTGGCTACAAGAAAAAGCGTGCCTTGGAGTTTGTCCACTGGATGCAGGAAGCGGGGATGATTGTGGGGCAGGAACAAAGCGAATCTGCGCCAGACGAAACCTTAGAGCGTTTATTGCCCAAGTTGTTGCGTACCCTGTCTGACGAAGGTAAAGCAATTTTGGCAGAAAGCCGGGGGCTGTATTTAGGCAGTGCCGGTTTTACCCATGAAGCAGCGGAAGAGCTGGCAGCATTGAGTGCTAACTTGACGGCGGTGTATGCCCGCCACAAAGAATTGTTGCACGGCAATCTGGGCTATCGCCAACGGGCATGGGGTCTGGTGGATGCGAGTGGTAACAGTGAAGTCGGTTTTTGGCCGCTGTATATTGGTCAGAACAGGTTTACTCTGATTATTGGTGGCATTCCCCAATTCAACCAGCCACATTTTAAACGGTTGGTGTGGGCGCTGGAAATGCGTTACGGCAATACTGAAATACCTGTATAAATTGAATTAACTATTGATAACCAAGGAGAAAAAACGACATGCGCTCTGAAATGCTGAACTCCATTCTTAGTGACCTGAACGGTTCGTCTGCGGACATCGAAGCGTCTGCGGTTTTGTCGACGGATGGCTTGATGATGGCTTCTATGTTGCCTGGTGGTATGGATGAAGACCGGGTGGGTGCGATGAGTGCCGCTATGTTGTCACTGGGCGACCGGACGGCGGAAGAATTAGCACGTGGTGCATTGGAACAAGTGCTGATCAAAGGTGCGAGAGGCTACATTCTGATGACACACGCGGGTAATGAAGCGGTGGTGACGGTATTGGCAAAACCGAATGCCCGCCTTGGCTTGATTTTCCTGGATGTGAAGCGTGCCGCTGAAAACATCGGCAAAATCATCTAGTAGCTACGCTCAATGTCACAATAATAAAGTTGTCTCAATCAATGCAAGGCGGTCTATCACAGTGCCGTCTCAGACTGCGGGAAGCCAACACGGAGTGATGCGATGGAAGATATGACAAACAAGGACGTGAGGGAATCTTATACAGAACATCGGCTATGCTATTACGATGGCAATTCGCGTTGTGTTTTGGTTAAAGATGAGGAAACGCCTTTTCCAGAAGGTAAGTTGATTGTTTCGCGCACGGATCTGCGGGGCATTATTACCCATTGTAATCAGGCATTTGTGGAAATGTCTGGGTATACCGAAGCGGAATTGATTGGGCAGCCACATTACATTTTGCGACATCCTGATATGCCGAAAGCCATTTTTAAGGATGCATGGGAAACCGTAGCGCGAGGCGAAAAATGGCATGGCTATGTTAAAAATTTATGCAAAGATGGGCGTTATTATTGGGTGTATGCCACCATTATCCTCAATGTGCGAGCGGGGAATGCAGTCAGTTGTACCTCGGTAAGGCGTAAGCCGTCGCGTACCCAAGTTGATGCCTGCATTGCGTATTACGCTCAATTAAAGCAAGCGGAGGTCTGAAATGCAGCCTTATGTCATGACCGTCAGCCCCGACTTTCCACCCGCTCAGATTGCCGGTTGGTATATTTTTAATACGTGGTTGCAACGCCAATTGGGTGTGCCGATCCACGTGAGTTTGTTTGATGATTTCGCCAGCCAACGGGCAGTGATTCAGAACGATGGCATCGACCTGATTTACGCCAACCCCTTTGATGCAGCAATGTTGGTACGCGAAAAAGGCTTTACTGCCATTGCGACACCGTTGCACAAGTCGGATGAGGCGATTATTGCGGTGGCGGTTGATTCGCCTGTGCAACGTATTGAAGATTTAACGCCCGGTATTCGGATTGCAGCAACCGATGACCCAGATGTGAACCTGATTGCGATGATTATGTTGGAGCCTGCGGATTTGTCGGCTCAAAATGTCCAGACGCACACGGTGGATACCTATGTGTTAGTGGCTAAACGCTTATTGCAAGGTCAAGCAGACGTTGGATTTTTTCTGCGGGATGCATTTCAAACACTTTCCGGCATGATTCAGCGCCAGTTGCGTGAATTGATTCGCAGCGAAATACACGTGATTCGCCATGTATTGTTGGCAAGCCCGCGTTTGCAGGAACAGCATCAACAGTTACGCCGCCTGTTGCCCGCCATGAATACTGACCTTAAAGGCCAAGGTGTCCTAGCCAGCATGGGTTTGCAAGGCTGGGAAATACAGGAACAGGAAGATACCGAATTTATGATTGACCTGATGGATACACTGGTTAACTAACCATGAAAAAACTGACCCATTTTCACGCATTGGTACGCACCCGTTTGTTGCAGGTGTTGCTGCCTGTGTCACTGGCAGGCATGTGTTGGTCTGGCACAGTCTTCGCGGCGGATAGTACCTGGGAAATCAAGCCCGGCAACAGCTTGGGTAAGATCGTCGCGGAAAAATACCCCGATTATGGGAACCGTCAAGCGATTATGCGGGAAATCCTCAAGCGTAACCCGCAGGCTTTTCGCACTGAAAATATTAACAGCCTGATCGTCGGCAAAACACTTCAATTACCCGACCCTGCTGACATCCCTGATCTAAAACCGCCCGCACCCAAACCTGCCGAGGCTGCTGGTGTCGACCCAGCCCTTCAAGAAAAACTGCAAGCGTTAACAGCACAGGTCACGGAACTCGAAGAAACCATCACCATACTTGAAGAGGAAAATACAGCCTTACAGGAAATGGTGAATGACGCAGCGACCGGTAAATCTCCCGCTGCCAGCACCGCACCTACTCCTGTTCCAGTTCCTGTTGATAATACCTTGCAACAGCGCTTAGATGAGGCCGAAACCGCCTTAGCCGCGAGCAAAGCTGCCAATACCACCTTGGAAGAACAACTGGCGATAACCAAGCGTGAGAACGAAGTATTGCAGAACGATCTGCAACAGATTCGTGCAGCCGCAGCGGTTGCGGAAACCAAGGCCAAGGGTTCAGGCAATTTACCGTGGATCTTACTGGGATTATTGGCACTGTTGACCTTGCCGCTGCTTTGGTTATTACGGCGCAAACGTGAAACCGTGCCAGCCGCCGTTGCTAGTGCGGTAGCAGTCGAACCCGCCATGCCGGTAATGACAGCCCCTGATAAGCAGCCGGAGGTATCAACACCCGTAATGGCTGATGTGCCAGCGACGGTCAGTGTCATGCCAGCCGTGGATGAAAACCCGGATGCGGCGCTCAAGCTTGACATTGCCCGTGCGTATTTGGATTTACGGGATTCCGTCGGAGCGGCTGATATTTTGCAAGATGTCTTGGTCGAAGGCGGTGAACAGCAACGCCAAGAAGCCCGTGAGATTTTATCTTTCATTACGTGATTAAACCGCTAGTCTTTATAAATTAGCAGCTTATCCTGCTAGTCTGCCGCTTATCCCCCTCTGTCCTGCTGTCACTGGCGAATATATCGCGATGCTTCTACTCTCAAGGCTCAACCATTGGTCTATATTCTATGGTTCGAGTAATACATTGGGAGTGTCGAATGGCTTTTTCTGCGTTCACCGTGAGCAAACAGCAAGTCATGCCGTTTGCTGCATTATTGGCGTTAGTAGCGGTCACGGTCTTAACCCTGTTGAGTTTACTGGTACAGCAACCGGCAATTGAAACGGATTTATTGCAACGTACCCGCCAAGCCTTAGCAGAATCCGGTCTGCCTACGCATTTGGTTCATTTTAATGGGCGTGACGGTGTTTTAACCGGAACCATTGCGGGTGAAACCGAGGGGCAACGCTTAGCGCAAATCGTCAGCAGTGTTTATGGGGTACGTCACGTTGAAAACCGTCTGATTCCTGTCAGCACGGCTTCCGCACAAGTGGATAATGTGGAGGTTCCCCCCCTACCCATGCCCGGTTTGTATACGCCGCCCAAACGCTACCCTATCGAGAAAATCGACTTAAGCGCGATTCAATTCGAGTATTCCAGAGCAGAATTAAACAACAACGCCGTCGCCGCCTTGGAGCAAGTGCTGGTGGAATTGCGCCAACAGCCTGCCATGATCATTGAAGTATCCGCGCACACCGACCATGAAGGCACCGCGTTAGGCAATTTGACGGTCAGTCAAGCGCGTGCCGAAGTGATCCGCAATTACTTATTATCGCAAGGCATTGAGGCCAAACAAGTGCGTGCCAAGGGCTACGGTTCTACCCGCCCCATCGTCGAGCAAAGTACTGCCGAGTCGACGCGCAATCGGCGGATTGACATTACTGTGTTGGAGCAATAGCCAAGATGTTTTATCTCGCTCTCCACATGGTGTTATTGCTGAGCGTTGCGCTGTTGATCGGCGTATGGGTGGGCGGTTGGGTGGCAAAATGGCACTATGCACGTGAATCAGCGCAGTGCCTCACCGAATTGGCGGGCTTGCGGCGCAACTATCAGGATGCGACCGCCGACAATGCGTATCTGCGCAGTAAAACTCGCCAATTGGAAAAAGTCTTACGCAAAATCGGCACACCACCAGCGGAAAGCGAATACGGTGAATTCCTAGAACTCAGGAAAACCTTGGAAAAAACCCGGCGGGAATACCAAGTCTTGCTGGAACAATACCACCAGCAAGAAAAAATCTTGGCTGATGAACGGCGGGAATGGCAGCGTCATCAACAAGCATTGGTAACAATACAAACTTCCCCCTTAACAGCGGAATCACTTTGCGCATCAATAACCGATATGCCACCACCCCTGGCAGGCAGGTACGACGATCTGACCCGAATTCAAGGCATTAGCCAACAATTAGCCAGCCACTTAAAGGCGTTAGGAATTGTCACCTACCGCCAAGTGGCTGAATTTACCACGGATGATATGCAGCATATTCAACGCATTATCGGCACCGAACGCTACCAGCCACCAGAAGGCTGGGTACAGAACGCGCGTGCCTTGTGCTGACTCAAAACTTGGCAGGTTTCTGGTGAGTACGCACAATCAGGAAGCCTTTTTTCAACTCTGCATGGTAAATCAAACCAATTTCACGGCCTTCAGCGCTGCCAATAAAACACGTTTCACGCTCTAATGCCGCCGGTTGCCACCAAGGGGCTGGAGGTTGCTGTGTCATGAAGGTATTTTGTAGGATTTCTGGGCTGAGGTTTTGTTGCTTCAGGTTATTCTGACGGATGAAATATTCAACCCCCGTGCGTTCCGTTCCAAACATAAACCATGAAGTATTGCCTTGCGCGGCGCTTTGGTTGCTGGCTTGCACGTCGGTCACGTTAGCAGGCGTGGTGCCAAACCAATCGGCAAGCGCTTGCTTGGCGCGTTCGGGGTCAGCGACCCGCAACGTGGTTTTGGATGCTGGAAAAAATTGTTCCGCAATATAGGGCGTCAGCGTCAGACTCACCCCGGCAAGGATGACGAATACCATCAGGGCTGGAAAAAAGTATTTCATAAAATCTCGTGTTGCAGTTTGAACAAGTGTAACGCATTCGCGGTGGTCACTTCAGCAATGTGCTCAAGGCTCTCGCCCCGCAATTCCGCCAAACTTGCCGCAATCACCGGCAAACGGGTGGGGTCATTGCGTTTGCCACGCCAAGCACTGTCAGGCTGATCGGGCGCATCCGTTTCTAGTAAGAGCCTTTCCAACGGCACATTCGCAAGTACCTGCCGCAGCCGCTGAGCGCGAGGATACGTCACTGTGCCGCCCACCCCCAAATAAAACCCTAATTTGATGAGCGTATCCGCTTGCTGTTGACTGCCTGCAAAACTGTGAATGACCCCACCTAAATTTTTTTTATTAGAAAAGCGTCGAATGTGTTTGAGAACACAGTCAAGCGAACGGCGAGCATGGATAATGAGGGGCAGCTCGAATTCGCGGGCTAATATTAAGTGGGCGATAAATAGGGTTTCTTGTTGCACTACGTCCAGCTCAGGCAGGTAAAAATCCAACCCACATTCGCCAATCGCGACGGGTTGTTCCTGCTCCAGCCAGTGGCGCAATGACACACTGTCAGCGGGGGTATGCTCGGCAAGGTACACAGGGTGTAACCCATAGGTTGCATGAAAACGCGGCGACATAGTGCAAATATCACGCAATCGTGGCCAATGGTTGGCGCTAACGGCTGGAAAAATAAGGTCGCTAACGCCGAGCGTGCTCATTTTATCTACTAATAATGACCGGTCGTCGGCAAAATCAGGCTCATCAAAGTGGCAGTGTGTGTCGATTAGTCTCATTTGCAGTAAAGTACAATATAATGAATGTAATGAATAGGATGTGGCTAGTGTTAACGATCGCGATTAGCGAATATTGTTACCCAAAAAAGAAACTAGCCAACGCATTGAAAATAATTATAAGATGTTGTTATGTGGTCAGTTATGCTAAGAAACAGGCTCGTGAGGGGCTATAAAGATGAATAAAACACCTGATGCCGTGCGTCTATTTCAAGTGACAGACAGTCACTGCTACGCCAGTGATGACAGCCGTTTGACGTGGACAGACATGCCCATTTATCCCAACTTGTCGTTACGGGCAATGCTGGCACATTTAAGCGCTGAGGCACAAGGCTATAGTGCCTTGTTATTGACGGGTGACTTAGCACAGGAAGAAATTCCTGCCACTTATCAGCGCATCAATGCTTTGCTTAATACTTTTCCATTACCGGTTTACACCATCCCCGGTAATCACGATATTCCGCAAATGATGCAGGAAAATCTCAACGGCAATGTCACCATGCCGGAACACGTTACGGTAGGGTTGTGGCATTTATTATTGCTGGATACTCATGCCGATGGCAAACCCGACGGGCGCTTGACCGAAGCGCAATTCGAGCGTTTTGAGCAGCAACTGATGACACTTCCTGAAAATCACTTCGCCGCTATTTTCATGCACCACCACCCCGTACCGATAGACAGCGAGTGGATGGATGTCATGGGCTTGCAACAGAAAACCTACTTTTGGAATCTGATTGAGCATTTCCCGCAAGTCAAAGTGGTGTTTAACGGGCATATTCACCAAGAATTCAATGGCAAGCACGAATATGCCGATGGACGCATTGTCGCGGTTCACGGCACGCCCGCCACCTGCGTACAAATGAAACCCGTGCGCAAAAATATCGAATTCGACCACACCAAACCGGCATGGCGTGATATTGCGCTATTAGCCGATGGTAGCGTGGAAACGCGAGTGTATTACCTGCCCTTTGCGGTTCATGCGGATGCCATAAACTCGATTTGACAGTGCTGGGTTAATCCCGTAGTTTGCAACGCTGTTTAGGTGCGCTCATTTTAATGGGCGTTAAACCCATCCTCTTACTGGGTCGTCCCTAAAGGGTATAAAGGCTATCAGGAGCTACGACAATGTTTGCACTTTCTACAAAAAATCAATGGCTGGCTGGCGGTATTTTGCTGCTGGTCATGCTTGTCACCCGCGCTCATGTGAGCGATCACTTGCTGGATGCGTCTTGGGCGGTCTTTTTCCTTGCTGGCTTTTACCTGCGCAATCTATTGGCGTTTGGGGTATTCATGGCAATGGCGGTAGCGATTGATTACGTTGCAACGAGTCAGCTTGGCGTCAGCAATTTCTGTGTGTCGCAAGCGTATATTGCACTGGTTCCGGCTTATGGCGCGATGTTTGCTGCCGGGCGTTGGTTTACGGGTCAGTATCACGGTGAAAACTGGGTATCCCTAAGCAAGTTGATGCTGGCGGTCTTGGTCGGGTTTGCGCTGACGGAAATCATTTCCAATGGCAGTTTTTACGCCTTTTCTGGTACATTCACCGACATTAGTGTGAACGGGTTTGTGGCGCAAGTGGTGAAGTATGCACCGCACGGTTTGTATGTGACCAGCATGTACCTGACGGTTGCGGCCTTGCTGCATATCGCGATTAAGCAAGTGACCGGTGTGAAAACCACGGTATAGTCGCGTGCGCCTAATCCTCGCCCCAATGGAGGGCGTGATGGATCACACCATGCGCGACTTGCTTACCCGTGTCGGCGGTTACGACCGTTGCGTGACCGAGTTTGTGCGGGTGGTCGATCGGCAATTGCCCACGCGGGTGTTTTACCGCGCTTGTCCCGAATTGCACACGGGTGGTAAAACGCCCGCCGGAACGCCGGTGTATGTGCAACTCCTCGGCGGTGATCCGCTGTACATGGCGTTGAATGCGCAGATACTGGAGCGTTTGGGCGCACCCGGCATCGACATCAATTTCGGCTGCCCCTCCAAAACCGTGAACAAAAGCGATGGCGGTTCAGTGTTATTGCGCGAACCGCAGCGCGTGCATGACATTGTGCAAGCGGTGCGGGCGGCGGTCAGCCCGCAAATCCCGGTCACAGCTAAAATCCGCCTCGGCTTCAAAGACAGCAGCTTGCTGGCAGACATTACTCACGGCGTCCAAGCAGCGGGGGCAACCGAATTGTGCATCCACGCCCGCACCAAGCAACACGGTTATTTGCCCCCCGCGTATTGGGCAGAAATCGGCACGGTCAAACCGCATTTGCGCCTGCCGGTGATTGCCAACGGTGAAATCTGGTCAGTGGCGGATGCCATTCAAGCCCAAACCGACAGCGGCTGTGCGGATTTAATGTTGGGGCGTGGCGCATTAAGTTTCCCCGATTTGGCACTGGCGATTCGGGCGCGATTAGCCGGTGAAGCGTATACGCCGCTGTCATGGGCGCAAGTGCTGCCCCTGGTGATGCGCTATTCTACCGAATTAGAAGCCCGCGCCCCGCAATACGCCGCGAGTTTCATCAAGCAATGGTTCACCTATTTGCGCCGCCAATACCCCGAAGCCGAAGCGCTGTTCCAACACATAAAACGTATGAAACTGCCGAGCGAGATCAAAGCGGCTATTATCGCGTAGCTTCCCCCTTTGAACCGAGACGAACCGATGACTGACACCGATAAAAACACCCGCCACCAACTGCGCATGGCACGCAAAAAAGCCATTATCGACGCCAACATCGCCAATGCTGACCAAGAAAAAGGCTTGTTACTGGTGTTGACCGGCAATGGCAAAGGCAAATCCAGCTCCGCATTTGGCATGGTGGGGCGCTCCTTGGGGCATGGCATGAAAGTAGGTGTCTGCCAATTCCTCAAAAGCCGTACCGACACCGGCGAAGAGGCGTTTTTTGGGAAACAAGCTCGCTGCGAATGGCACGTATTGGGCGACGGTTTTACCTGGGAAACCCAAAACCGCGAACAAGACATTGCGACCTCGGAACGCGGCTGGGCAGTGGCACAAGCCATGTTGACCGACGCCAGTTACGATTTGGTGGTATTGGATGAGCTGACGTATTTGCTCAATTACGGCTATCTGGATGCGGATCAGGTGCTGGATACCATCGGCGCTCGCCCGCCCATGCAACACGTGGTGGTCACAGGGCGAGCCGCCAGCGAAACCTTACGCGATTTCGCCGACACCGTGTCGGACATTACCGATGTAAAACACGCTTACCGCGACGGCATTAAAGCGCAACCGGGCATTGACTTGTAGCGCTAATTTATTTCACCCATTGGTCTACCAATACTTTGGCGCGGCGAGCGTATTCGTTATACGCCTGTTGCCAAGCTTCGCTGCTGAGTTCTGGGAAATACAGCGGCTGGCAATCTTGCGCCATGATTTCGGTCGCCGCGAGGTAATAACCTTGATTGCGGTAGCGCCACGTAAATTCTGCGCCACCACATTGCAATTCATCGTTGGGAAACGCGCGTTTGAGCACCAAGCGGGTGCGAATTTCTTTGTACCCTTGTTCCTTTTGGTGATTCAGTACGTGCAAACTGCCATCGCCTTCTGCTAAAACGCGATACTTACCGTTGGCGGCTTTTTGCAACACCCACTGATGCGGTTCGGTATCGCCTTGGCGCAGCTTGGCGCTTTCGTCATCACTCAAGCATTGCATGGCGGAAAACGCGATCACCCATTCCTGTGTGGTGGGCTTATCATCCAGTTCAAAGGAAACCCCCAGCACTGGGCAATCCAAACGCTTGCGGTTATTGGCGGGGGTATAGAAAGCCGGGTAACGCTTGCGGAACGGGTTCACGGTGCTATCGGCTGATAAAGCCGCGTTCAAGGCCGAGCTTACGGGGCGGAACACGTCATCGTATTGCTCCCCCATTAAGTCGGCTTTGTTTTTGTACAACACCACCCACCCATTCGCGGCAGGCAACGCGGGCATGGCTGGTGGGAAACGGGTGTCAAAGGCCGCTTTGTACCAATTATTACTCAGCTTGACTGCCGGTTCATCGGGAGCGGCGCTGCTGGCAGCGCTCAAACAGCAGCCGATAACAAGCAATAAGCGGCTTAAGATTGTTGTGTTGTACACCATTGGGTTGGTTATCCTCCGTGATAATCCTGTGATTAGGCAGCTTGCGCAAAGCCCTGTTGTACCAAAGTATCCATCAGCGCCTGCCATTGAGCGGGCGTTTGCGGGTTTTGCCGCTTGAGTAGGGTATGCAATTCCAGCATATCCACCTCACGGTAACAGCGCCCCCGCGCTTGCACCTGCCGCCGGAAATCGCACGCGGGCGGCACGCCTAAAATCGCGTCGTACTGATAATAGCGACCATCGGTCGGGCTAAGTGATGACTTATTCTTGAAGCCAATGACGTAAATATTAGCACCACCACCGAGTCGCAAAGGATACAACGCAATCTTGTCGGCTGCCAGTGGCTGGTTCTGAATATCCGTATTGCCCATGATCGACCCGCTTAACATGCCGTTAATCGAAATCGTGTGTTGCCCACCGATCTGCAAATGATTATTGCGGATGTGCAAATTGCGAAACGCGCCATCACTGGCAAAGATGCCTTGCAATGCCCCATCGGAATACAGCAGATTGCCGGAAACGCTGACATTGCTCATGACTGCGCCACCAAAACGGTCAATTCCATCCGCTGTACGGTCAGGAATCAATTGAAACGCATCGCGGTGTGCCATGCGTAAAAACGGAAAGACGCGGTGCGTGCGCCCGCGCTGTTGCTGATAGGCATTGATATTGTTCACCAGCTTGTCAAAATCCTGAGCAAAACTGGAATATACCGTGTCATCCACCGCGACCAAATCGCCAATCGTCAAATTGCCTTGGCTGTTGATTTGCATAAAATCGCGAATAAAAAATGCCTGCCCCGTGCGTCGCCCATTCAAATTGAGACGCGGAAAACGGCGTTTTTCGGCATCGCTGATCAGCGGCAAGCGGTTGTATAAGTCTTGCGCTTGGGTTTGATTGCGAATCCAATACAATGGAGCGCTATTATTGTCGCGAATAATCTTGTAAGCAGCGGCTTTGCTGTCAGTGGCCGGAATCTTAGCAGCGCTGTATTTACCTTCCAGCAATTCTTTGAGAATGGCGTTATGCGCGTAATCTTGGTTGCCACTGGTGTTAAACGTATCTGCCACGGTGATAATGAAATCATTCCCACTGGATGCCGGTGGCGTAGGTGCGGGCGTTGGTGCAGGTGGAATAGGTACTGGGGCGGGAACAGGTCTTGCTGGCGTAGTAGGTACGGGTGCAGCCCCCACGTTCATTGCCAGCAAGCGGGTTTGTTCGGCTTCGAGGTTTTGCAATTCTCGCGCCCATTCGTTGATTTTTGCTGCATTATTAACCCGTTGGTATTCCGTCAGCATTTTATTGGCGTATTGGATTTTATAAGGCAACTCATTGAGGCGCTTGCGAATTTCGGCGGGCGTCATGCTAGGGGCTACAACGGGCGGCGCATTCAGCCAATCGGTGAGGCGCTTGGATTCGGCATTGTAATTATCACGCCGCTCGCGCCACAGGTTGGCGGAAGCTTGATTGCGGGCTTGCAACGCTTCGCGCATTTTGGTATCAGCGTCTTTTGCCAAATTATTCATTTCCTGAATTTTGGCTTTGACAATGGCGCGGTTATCCGCAGCGGTGGTTTGTGGCATGGTGTCGTTCCCCAAATGTTATTCGCCTGTCGTATTATCTGATAGACCAAAATCTGCCTACAAAGTTAGACACGGGCGCAGGTTTCTATCACTTAATTCTAGTGCGAAATCGACCATTTGTTGTGAAAAATATGCCGCTTATTCACTTACACACTAAAAACAGTCTTTCCTGCCAATAACGTGCGTTTCACCGCACCGTTAAAATTCCAGCCCCCAAACGGCGAATTCTGCCCGCTGCTGTGCATGTGGTTCAAATCCAGCTCCCACAACGCAGCCGGGTCAAACAACACCAAATCCGCCGGAGCGCCCACGCTGATTTCCCCCGCTTCGCTGCCAATAATGCTGGCAGGGGCAATCGTCACTTTGCGCAAGGCTTCCGACAAGCTCAGTACGCCATCCTCCACCAGTCGCAAAGTCAGCGGCAACAAGGTTTCCAGCGCCGAAATCCCCGGTTCGGTTTGCTGAAATGGCGCAAGTTTGGCATCGACTTCGTGCGGCTGATGGTCGGAACAAATCGCGTCAATCGTGCCATCCGCCAGCCCTTCGCGCAGTGCCTCCAAATCGCGGGTAGAGCGCAACGGCGGCATCACATGGCACAGCGGGTTGAAATCGCTGACATCGCGATCGGTCAAGAACAATTGGTGCGCGGCGACATCGGCAGTAATCTCAAGGTCGCTTGCCTTGGCTTGACGCACCAAGCGCACACTCAAACGCGCCGATAAGCGGCAAAAATGCACCTTCGCCCCCGTATGGCTGGCAAGTGCCAAGGTTTGTGCCACCGCCACGGTTTCCGCCGCCGAAGGAATCGCGGGCAACCCTAAACGTGCCGACACCTCACCTTCGTGCATATAACCACCCGCTGCCAGCGCATGTTCCAAAGGGTAAATGAACACCGTGAGGTCGTGCGTGGCGGCATACTCCATCGCCCGGCGCAAGGTTTGCAAGCTATGAAACGGTTGCAGCCCATTGCTCACCCCCACGCAACCGGCGCGTTTCAGACTCGCCATATTGCTCAGTTGTTCGCCTTTCAGCCCTTGGGTCAAATTGCCCAATACTTCGACATTGGCGTATTGCGAACGGCGATTCAAATCGTAAATCAGCTTCACCTGCGCGGCATTGTCAAAGCTGGCACGCGGTTCCGGCTGGTAACACAGGGTGGTAATGCCACTGGTAGCGGCAGCGAAGGTTTCACTTGCCAACGTCGCTTTCTGATCCAACCCCGGCTCACGTAGCCACGCGGACAAATCAATTGCACCGGGAAATACCCACAACCCCTTGGCATTGATTTCCTCATCGGCAACAAACGCGGCGGACGTTTCGGCAATTGCCGCAATCCGCCCGCCGTCAATCAACAACGTGCGCTGCCCATCCAAGCCGCTGGCGGGGTCAACCACCCGTGCGTTGCGTATCAACAAACTCATGCCGCACCCCCTTGTGGCCCCATAATCATCGACATCACCGCCATGCGCACCGCAATGCCGTTGGTGACTTGTTCCAAAATTACCGACTGCATTCCATCGGCGACCCGTGAATCAATTTCCACGCCGCGATTAATCGGGCCGGGGTGCATCACAATCGCGTCGGGCTTAGCGTGTTTCAGGCGGGCTTCAGTCAAGCCGTAGAGTTTGAAAAATTCGCGTTCGGAGGGCAGCAGCGCAGTCTGCATCCGTTCGCGTTGCAGGCGCAGCATAATCACCACATCCACATCCTCAATGCCTTCTTCCATGTGGTGGAATACGTTCACGCCCATTTTTTCGATGCCCGCAGGCACGAGCGTTTTCGGGGCAACCACGCGCACTTCGCCGGTTGCTAACGTGGTCAGGGCGTGAATTTGCGAACGTGCTACCCGCGAATGCAACACATCGCCCACAATTGCCACTTTCAAAGGCTGGAAACTGCCCTTTTTCTGGCGGATGGTGAACATATCCAACATCGCTTGGGTGGGGTGCGAATGCCGCCCATCGCCCGCGTTCAGCACGCTGATGTGCGGTGCGCAGTAGCGGGCAATGAAATGCGCCGCGCCCGCATGTTCATGGCGCACCACGAACATATCGGCGTTCATCGCTTCCAGATTGCGCACCGTATCCAGCAAGGTTTCGCCTTTGGATGCCGACGAGGTGCGAATGTCGAGGTTGGTGACATCTGCACCCAGCCGTTGTGCGGCGATTTCAAACGTCACACGGGTACGGGTGGAGTTCTCGAAAAACAGGTTCATGACCGTTTTGCCGCGCAGCAGGGGGGCTTTTTTCTGCTGTTTATTCGGCAAGGTGACAAATTGTTCGGCACGGTCAAGGATCTCTTCCAACAATAGCGGCGGCAAACCTTCGATAGTCAGAAAGTGTTTCAACTTGCCGTCTTTGGTCAATTGCATACGCGACGGTAGCGGCCCTGGGGAAAGGTGAGCGTGGAGCATGGATGCACTCGCTTTTATTTTGAACACTAAAGGTGCGGGTATCTTACAAGGTTGCGCTCTTAAAGCGAACTGTCACCTTTCATATTTTTCACACAGCCGTTATAAACGGCTTAACCCTCACCTGCCAGTTCCGCCTGTTATTTTTGCAAAATAAGGCTTATGGGTGACATCCTGCTAGTTGGTTGTATTTTGCCACGAGGTTGGCACGGTTGGTGGCAGTAATGGGGTCTAGGGTGATGCCTGCCAGCTTATAGAGGGAGTCAATGCCGTTGATTTCGTCGGCGATGGCTTTGAGCTGGTGGCGGTGGTTGTTTTCGATTTTTTGTTCGGTGGCTTGCGTGGTTGCTCTTAGCCCGGTGGTGTCGAGTGTGCCGTTGCGAGCTTTTTCGGTGAGGCGGTAGAGGTAGCCGTGAGGGGCTTTGACCATGCCTTGTTGCATGGCTTGGTTGAGCAGGAGCAGGCAGTCGTTGGCAACTTTCGGGCTGAGGCTGTCGAGAATGATGGCTGCACGGGCTTTCTCTGGTTTGCCAAAGGTTTCGGGGTATTGGAGTTCTTCTTCAATCTCAAAAATCGACGACAGGCTGGCTTCCGTCGTTGTAGGGGTAAGGTTGTTAGCGGTAAAGGTATTAGTGGTATGTGCCCGATTTTCGGAAGCTTCTTCCGTTTTTCGGAAATCCATGCCGATTTTCGGAAGGCTGGGTACAAAAAAAGCGTGCCCGTTGGCGTAGAGCAGGTCTTCGGGGATTCGGTACTCGGCGTTAAATATGCAGTGTTCTGATACGTCTATGATGCCTTTTTCGACGAGGGTGTCTACGGCGGTTTTTAGGCGGTCTATGCGAACGCCTGCGAGTTTGCTGAGGCGTTTGTCGGTGAGTGCGTCGGCTTCTTTGCCGTAGCAGAGGGTTTGGTGAAACAGGGCGAGGAATGCTTTGAGTTGGTTTTGGGTGAGGTCAGCGGCGAGTGCTGCGCCGATCCAGTCGCGGGCTAGGCTCATGCTGCACCTCCACGGATTGCTTCAATGTCTAGTTCGTGGGTGAGTTGGTCGGCGGCGTTTTCGAGGGTGTTGAGCAGGTCGATAACCTGCCTGCCGGGTTCGGCTGGGGATGCATATTGCATGATAGATGTCCTGTAGTTTAGGTGTCTACCCGCCTTCCGGTTCCAATCGGAGGTGGCGGGAACTGTACGGGGTTGGAACTATCGGTCTACAAGATACCGACCAGCCGTGAAGCTGCCCCGCACAGCCCCACATAGGACTATC
This sequence comes from Thiothrix subterranea, assembly GCF_016772315.1. NCBI lineage: Bacteria > Pseudomonadati > Pseudomonadota > Gammaproteobacteria > Thiotrichales > Thiotrichaceae > Thiothrix > Thiothrix subterranea. The sequence continues at coordinate 1,892,501 of NZ_CP053482.1, forward strand.
TGCGCCGTCAGTATAAAACATTCGGACACAAAAAAACCGCTTAGTGCGGCTTGTGCGCTTGTAGATAGACGGGGTTCCAATCCCGATCAGCCGCTTTCAGGCTGATGGTGCAATCCTATTACGCGATTATTTTGATTGCAAGAAAAAAATAAGAGGGCTTTTAATGATCATTAAAAGCGATTCTTGTGATAGTGCTCACTTTTTGGCTACACGAAGTTTGTTAAGATCACGTTCATTGGGGACATTCTTAAGGAGTGAGGGTTATGACAATTTCAGGCTATACGGAAGACTTGGCGAACCAGATGGACTGCGGGTTTTCAGCAATTGAGCGCAGGCTGGCTATCTTGATATTTCTGAACGCCGTTTAATAAACTGATAGTGCAGAACGCTGCCTAATAAACTGTTAGAATTCAAGGAAAAATATGATTACACTATTAAAGTTTTTAGTGGCTATAGTTTCTATAGTGATTGGCTTATATGCAACTTTAGCTTTTCAAGGAATAATTGATTTTTTGACGCAAGTAGCTCAAATTGAATTAGGAAAAAACAACCAATTTGATTTTATATTAAGTATGGGTGTGTTTATATCAATTGCTTTTGGCATATATACAGGGAAAAAAATTTATAGATCATTAAGTATAAAGCCAAATCTCTGCTCGATTAAGAAAACCTCTATAATAATTTTCATCAAGTTACTTATTGTGTTTATTATATTTGCAGCATCTATAACCCTAACAATAGCTTACTTATTTTCATTGAATTTACCAAGTGATTTACACGCAAGCATGATGATTAATATGGCAGCCAAATTATTTTTCTTGTCTATTATATTTGGTTTTATGTTAAAGCCTACGATTTTTAATAAAAAACATGATTCTGAAAAGCCAACAATAGAATCACAACAATAAACAACCTAAAAAGAAATCGATGACGGAGGCAGTGACAACTCACGTATGTTTATTATTTTTAATCATTCAAGGGATATTATGACTACTTTATTTACAAAAACTATATGCGGAATTTTATTAACTGTGGCTACTTCAGTAAGTTTTGCCGATATGCCAAAAATTGGAGCATCTATCAATGGTGGAACATTTGTTTATCGTGACGACATTGAAGGAGTCTATTGGGTTGATTGGATTGCTTATCCTCTAATGGATAAGAAAACATTAAAAAGCTCTGATAATATCCATCTAACGCTAGTTGCCGAAGGTAAAAATACTTTCGTGGGTAATGGTAATATTTACTGTTCTTCTGGTGAGTCTGATTGGGAATCAGGAAATAATAATGGTTCTATTGCAACAAATGAAAATGAAATTAAAGAATATATCCCCAAAGAGGTCATAAATAACTCTATTAATCAGTTCTGTAAAAAATAAAAGTTAATCTAACGAGTGGTTCGACGACGGACGCGGTGACAGCCCGCGATTATTAATTTCTACTCCCCGCCGCGCCCGTCAGATTTGACGTTAGGCTGTTTGATTGTTGAAAGACTCAGGAGCAATAAAAATGAGTAAAGAAATCTACAAAAACGATGAAGATGAGGACAAAATTGCTACCGCTGCTAAAGTCGGTGCTGGTCTCACGGCTGCCGCTAGTGTGGGTAACGGTATAGTCGCTGCTGTTGGCGTAACGACAGCGGCTGAAGCTGCCGCCGTGGCTACTACAGCAGCAGTTACTACAGCTCTAGGCTCAGCAGCTAATGTGGCTGCGGTTGGTTCTGCAATGATAGCAACAGGTGGTAGTGTATCTGGTGGCATAGCTGCCACTGCAACTGCGGCTACTCTAGCAGGTGGAGCAGCAGCGGGTTCCACTGTAGCAGCAACTCTCGGAACAGCTTCAACTGTACCTGCTTTAGCTACAACACTAGCAGCGGCTGGAGGAGGTACTTTAGCCACTGGCGGTGCAGGTATGGCTGGTGGAGTTGCTGTAATTGCAGCGGAAGCGGGTACAGTTGCGAGTACCACAGTAATGGGTACAATGACCACAACAGTATTAGCTGCTGTTGCCACCCCTTTATTAATAGTAGCAGGTGTTGCGACTGTTGGTTTTGTTGGTTACAAAGCATATCAATGGTGGAATGATAGGTAGTAATTTAGCTCTGGCGTTACTGTCTAGCCTAACAAATCGGTCAAAGGGACGTGCCGCCCGTTGGCGGTTTTGAAGTTTTGTTTTCTATCAAGGTTCGGTGGCTTCGTTTAAGCTTAGTGAGCGGCGTGCCCCTTACCGTAACGTTAGCACCCAAGGAAGCTCTATTCTATGAGTGATGAATATTGGAAATTTGTCGAGCCTGTATGGGACAGAATTAGCATCTACGACGGAGACGAGACGTTCATACGCCAATTTGCTGAAGCAACAGAGAAACAGAAAATCCTATTCTCGTCACATTGGGCTTAATCCGAAATTATGAACGGCGGATTAGGTCAGTTCTTTTCTAATGACACCGGCATCTTAGCGCCCGAAGCAGCAATAGCCTTCGAGAAACTTAGGATGCCCAACTGTGCAGACATTTTGAGATAGCGGCGGCAAACCTTCGATAGTCAGAAAGTGTTTCAACTTGCCGTCTTTGGTCAATTGCATACGCGACGGTAGCGGCCCTGGGGAAAGGTGAGCGTGGAGCATGGATGCACTCGCTTTTATTTTGAACACTAAAGGTGCGGGTATCTTACAAGGTTGCGTGGGTAAAGCGAACCGTCAGCCTCGATAATTTTTCACACGATGGTCATGAAAGGCTTAACCTTCACCTGCTACCAGCAACACTTTTTGTACCAAGACGTTTGATAAGCGGTATTCGTGTGCTTGCAAGGCACGGATAAGGGGGGCAAGAGCGGGAATTGCGCCTGATTGTTTGGCGTTGAGTAACACGCCCAGCACACCTACCACGGGAATTTGGTAGCTTTGGGCGACGTGCCGCCCCATCTGTTCATCCATGAGGACACCGCAATGCAGTTGACGCGCTAGATGCAGGGCTTGCACTTCGCCTTCATCCAATGTTTGGCGCAATTGGGCGCAAAAATCATTGTCGGCATCGTCATGCACAATCAAATGTTCGGTAGCAAAGTCCCGAATCAGGCGTGCATCAGGGCGTTGCAGATCACGGGTGGCTTCACTTAATACAGTAAGCGGGATATGTACACTGGCAAATGCACTGCCCAACAACGTGAGTTGTTGCAGTTTTGCCAGCGCAATCAATGGGCTGGTGTCAGCGACAATGATGCGTTTCATGCGTTCAAGTAGGCGAGTTCTTGATCCAATTCCGCCGGATCGTAATTCACCACGGGAATGCCTAAGCGGCTGACGTGTTCCGTAAATTCTGCGATGGACATCCGTGCCAATTTGGCTGATTTACCCAAGCTCATGCTGTTGGATTGGAACAGGTGGGTAGCAAGCGCGACGTGTACGCCAAACGCTAACAGGGTGTCGCTAAAGGGAACGCTGACAAATAACGGTTGCCCGTGACGGGTCACTAACGCCAATTGCCCTTGCTCGGCGGTACGGCTGAGTTCGCCAGTATGTTCGCGTAAATCGCGGATGGTGAAGGTTTGCATAGTGTTGTCCTTCTGAAATTGTGCTAACAGATGATAGCACAACAGTATTTTCAAGTGATGTGGAAGTGATGTTTTATGGTGAATAAATAACAACCATGTGGCAAAATATAAATCTATTTAATCATCTTCATTGAGCAGATTTGAGTTATTGCCATGCAAAAAACGGTATTTTCTTCTTTACCCCCAGCAGCGGCTGACCGTGTTGCTGAAGTTTTGGCTCAATACGCCACCACTCAAGCCACCACCCATGATTTCATCTATCAAACGCTGACGGCTTCGCAGGCTTACGCTTCTGATGAAGAGGTGAAGGCAACGCTTGCGGACATTTGTGACACGATTGATGCGATTGACGCGGCATACCAAGACATCCAAGCGTACAAGCAAAAGGGGTTGTCACTGGATATTTGGCTGCGTGACGGTTTGCAGGCAGCCGTTGGGCATTTGCCGCAAGCCGAGCAAGATCAAGTCGCGGATGCGGTGCGCACGGCGATGAATGCCAATAACCATGCTTTGCTGAATACCTTGTCAGACGGTGCGGCAGGTACGAATCAGGCGACAGATGTGGTCGCTAAAGGCTTTGCCGACTTAAACAAGAATGTGTTTGGATTGGAGCTGCGTGAAGACATCAAGGTCAATGCGTTGCTGAATGCGATGGCGTTAGAAACCATCCAAGTGCATGGTGACAAGGAAAATACAGCGGCGGCAGCGTATTTTGCGTCTGGCTTGGGCGATGCCACGGATAGCAACTTTAAGAAAGTGGTGGTGACTGCGGTAGAAATTGCCAAGAAAAAACAGTTGTTGCCGGATGCGCTGAGTAACGTGTCCACCGTGGAAATGGCAGCGATTGTTGATAAAGGCTTAACGGGCGTTAAAGTTGCGCATAAGTTGGCAACGGGTGAGCTTGATCCGATAGCAGCCGTCGAGTATTTGATTGATCGGACAGCGGCTAGGGTCAAGGCGGTGGTCGATACCACTTGCCGGACAGTGGGTAATAAGGTCGGGGCTACGATTGGCGGAATGATTGGGAGTATTTTCGGTCCCGTTGGTACGGCATTAGGGACGGCGGTTGGTGGTTATGTTGGTGAACAAGCCGGACAAAAAGTGGCTGATTTTGTCAATAAGGGCGTTGAGAAAGTCGCTTCTGCGGCTAAAGCGGTGGTACGAAGTGCAGGTAAAACAGTTAGCAGTGCGGCTAGCAGTGTCTGGAGTGGCGTGAAGTCACTTTTTAGTTAATAATTTGGGGCGAATAACATTATGAGCAAAACAATAAAGTTTAATTTAACACTGAATAAGTGTCCTGTGCGGGATTTGGATGATTTACGTGAAAACTTCAATATAGATGATCTTTTGGATGTTTATCACAATAAAGTATTACACCGTTGGTTAGAAGTCAGAGGCTTATTGACTGAATTAGATGGGTTGATGAAAATAAAAAGCCTTGATAACAAAGTCATTGCTACTGAATTGTGCCAAATTTTTCATGCGGATGTTACACCAGAAGACATTGATGCAGCCGTTTATCCATTTACTGCACGTCAACAGCAAAAGCAAAAACTTGAGCAATTCGCCAGCCATTACTTTAGTCGCAATGTCGTCATTGATGATTATCATACGGGTTATAACAATCTTTGTGCTGAAATGCGTGAAAGATCAGAAGATTATCCATTCTTAAAAACAGCCGTATATAACTTATGGAAAAATTACTCACAATTGTTAAAAGTAGATTTTGAAGCCTTTTTCTTGTCTTTTGATAGGCATCCATTAATATTGTTCTCCATGCTAGCAAATGATCACTATCGCCGATCAAATATTTTTGATAATGAGCATCAGAAAAAAATATTTTCCTCTATACCATCTTTATTTGTTGAGAAAAGAGAGAAGTTGATTTCTTTCACAGAAGATACCAATTATCAATGGAAAAAAATAACAAAACGTAAGGTTTATATTAAATCTATAACTAATAATTCAGGGCAGGTGAGAATTAGAGGGAATAATGGAAAAGAATATATTGATCAAAATGGGGTTGGGAAGATAATTGATGGCTTGTATTTTTATTCATATGCATCCAGTGATTCTGTGGAATATGCTACTTACTTATTAGAAAAATCAACTATAGCGTTACCTATCTACTACAACTTGTATTCGGGAATAACAGATGGTTATTGGAAAGATATTATTCAAAAAGGAAAAAAGTGTTTAGTTTTACGTATAGAGGAAGGGGATTTTGTTCGTAATGCTGGTGTAAGTGGTGAAGAGTTAAATGCTAGTGATATTAATGGTAATTTTTTGATTTTGGATGGCATTGATTATAAGAGCAATAATGCTAACCACACATTAGTCTATATGGTGATCTGATTATGGAACTGACATCATCACAAAAATTAGCGTCTTATGTCGATGCGCTGCGTCCTATTATCTATATCCATAGTTTTGACTTCCAATCCGTGGATAGGCTGATTGAGTCTGCCAGTAAAGGCTTCACGATTTATGAATATAATGAAGCGGATGGCTACGTAGATTTCTTCACGAAAGCGCGTAAAGAATCCTATGATTTGGGGCAATTTCTCCAATTTCATGATGATAACTCCCCAAAAAGTGTCTTTATCGTTCTGAAAGATGTACATCATCATTTAGACAAACCAGACATTATTGCCCGTTTAAAATCACAATCCTTGAAAACAATTTACCAAGCAAACGTGTATGTCACTGTTTTTTTGGTGAATACTAAGCTGGTGATTCCGCCCGAACTGGAAGCGATGATTACCGTTTTTGATATTCCTTTTCCACAGCATCAGGAAATCATTACGACAATCAAAGATTATGCAAAAGGTGTCGATCTAAGCCTAGAAGATGATGTTGCTTATGAGTTGGCTGTCTCTTTTCGTGGTTTGAGTAATTTTGAAATTCGCCAAATTCTTAACCTAGCCTATCAAGAAACAGGCACGCTAGAGAAAAAAGACAAAGTGCTTATTCTGAATGAAAAAGAGCAAATCATTAAGAAGTCAGGATTGCTGGAAATCATTCAGTTTAATGATAGCCTTGGCAGTATTGGTGGATTGGAGAAACTCAAAGAGTATTTGACGGCTAAAGCCCAGATCTTCAATAATTTAGGTGAAGCAAAAAAATTCGGTATTGATTTACCTAAAGGCTTATTGATTGTCGGAATGCCCGGTTGCGGCAAAAGCCTCACCGCAAAAGCCACCGCTAATTTATTCCAAGTACCTTTATTACGTTTGGATATTGGTAAATTGATGGGAAAATACGTTGGTGAAAGTGAAGACAACCTTCGTAAAGCTATTAAAACGGCTGAAGCTGTATCACCATGTGTATTGTGGATTGATGAACTTGAAAAAGCCTTTGCAGGTGTCGGCGGCACAGGTGGCGGTAGCGATATAACCACGCGTCTATTTGGCAACTTCTTAACGTGGCTGCAAGAAAAAGAAAGTTCAGTTTATGTATTGGCAACTTCTAACGATGTTTCTAAATTACCCCCTGAGTTTTTGCGCAAAGGGCGTTTCGATGAATTATTCTTAGTCGAGTTGCCACAAGCAGAAGAGCGTCGCAAGATTTTTGAAATTCATTTGAAAAAACGCGGTAAGTTTACACACGACATTGATACGATTAAGTTGTTGAAATCAACGGATGGCTATAGTGGCGCAGATATTGAAGCCGTTGTCAAAGAAGTCATCGAAGCAGCTTTTGTTTCTGATGATAAAACGGTAACGACTGCTAAAATCTTGAAAACCATCAGTGAAACAAAATCTATTTCAGTAACCTTAAAAGATAAGATTGATGATTTAAAGAAAATCTTTGAACGATTCGATTTTAAATCAGCAAATTAACCCATTCATATCGTTAATATTCTCAGTGTTTTAAATGGACAGGCTTCAGTCTGTCCTTTGGATTATCAATGATCATCGTAATGCCCACCAAGGGCTAGAATGTAAAGGGCATTATCATCGAAACGGTAAATCACCCGATCACGTTGCGATAAACGCCGCGACCATAAACCCGCTAAACCATGACGCAACGGCTCAGGTTTGCCAATACCTATGGCGGGATCGCCACGCAGCATTTCTTTGAGTATTTGGCAGAGTTTCTTGTGCAATGCCTTATCGGCAGTACGCAAGGCTTCATAGGCTTCCCACGTATTGCCTTCAAATACCAACGATTTCATCCAGCACATCCTTGTCGGCTACACGTCCTTTACCTGCCTGATGTGTCTGTAATGACTCCGCAATCTGGCGCATCAGGGATTTATTCTGCAAGACATACAGCGTTTCTTGATCACGCTCCCAATCTTCAAGACTCATCACAATGGCTGCTTTGCCATTTTGGCGCGTGACTTTCACGACGGTACTGTTGTTGCTAATAGCATCCAGTACCGAAGCCAGTTTTTCGCGGAAGTTGGAATAGCTCATCACTTCCATTGGGTATCTCCCCATCAGGATTCATAAAGTTGTACAGGATTATTGTACAATAAAAAGCAAAAATAGCACGACACAATCCTACTGGAAAATAGCACTGCAACCCACATTTCGTTACAGTATCCCCCATTCAACTATCACTGACAGACGAAACGCTCATGCAAGCCATTCTCGCCAACCCACGCGGCTTTTGTGCCGGTGTTGACCGCGCTATCGAAATAGTCGACCGTGCCTTGGAAATCCTCGGCGCACCCATCTACGTGCGTCATGAAGTCGTGCATAACCGCTTTGTGGTGAATAACTTGCGCGATAAAGGCGCAATCTTCGTGCAAGAACTCGACGAAGTACCGGACGATGCCACCGTCATTTTCAGCGCCCACGGGGTATCCCTCGCGGTACAGCAAGAAGCCAAACGCCGTGGTTTGAAAGTATTCGATGCCACCTGCCCGTTGGTCACGAAAGTGCATATCGAAGTCATGCGTTACAGCCGCGAAGGGCGCGAAACCATCCTCATCGGACACAAAAATCACCCCGAAGTCGAAGGCACGATGGGGCAATACGACACCGCATTCGGTGGCGCAGTCTACCGCGTCGATTCCCCGCAGGAAGTGGCAGAACTGGTGGTGAGTAACCCTGAAAAACTGGCATTCGTCACCCAAACCACGCTGTCGGTGGACGATGCCTCCATCGTGATTGATGCCTTACGCACCAAGTTTCCGGCGATTATTGGCCCCAAGAAAGACGACATTTGCTACGCCACCCAAAACCGTCAGGATGCGCTGAAAAAGCTCGCCGATGAAAGCGATATGATTTTGGTGGTCGGTTCGCCCAACAGTTCCAATTCCAACCGCTTACGTGAAATTGCCGAAAAGCGTGGCACGCCCGCTTACTTGATTGATGGGGCAGAAGACATTCGTGCGGAATGGCTAGAAGGCAAACGCAACGTCGGTGTAACCGCTGGCGCATCTGCCCCCGAAGTGTTGGTGGAAGGCGTGATTGCCCACCTGCAAGCGCACGGGGCGAAGGTGCGCGTGCAGGATTCGGGCATCACTGAAAACGTGTCGTTTGTATTGCCGAAAGCCTTGCGGCGGGATTAAGCACAACCTGACTATTTTAAAGCGTACTTAAAAATAGACACGACCATTTTAAAGTGCGCTCTATTATAGTCGGATGCGTTAGGTGCGTGCGAATGCCAGTAAGAGCGCGATATTGTGCCGATCCGCTGTCCGTAATGCTTCCAGATAAGCATTCCGTACTTCACCCGTATCGATCAATGACGCACTGCCCCAACTAAAGCGTGGCATTCCCAACCGTTGTACCAGCAAATCCGCCATTAACCGTGCGTGCCGCCCATTGCCATTCGGAAACGGGTGGATAGCAACCAATTGGTGATGGAAACGTACTGCCAATTCATCCGCTGGAAAAACCTGATGCGCCACCTGATAGCGTGTGTTATCCACGAGATTCCGAAGCTGCATAGCGATTTGTAGCCAGTCCACGCCGATATTTTTGTCGCTGGAACGAAAAGTACCCGCCCAGCGCCAAGTCTGATCAAACATACGGCGATGCAGTTCCCGAATAAACGCCTCATCCAGCAACTCACGCTTGTGTTGGCGTGCTGCCCATAATTCACCTTGCAGAATATTGGTTTGTTCCCAAATGTTTAAATCACCTTGGGTGGTGATATGGGCAGGCAATAAACCTTGGGCTTCGTCAGGGTCAAGCGGTGTTGCACCGGGCGAATATTCAAAATTCATTTCCACAACTCCCTCCGTGAACCTTCGCGCAATGCCTTGGCGAGTTGCTGAATTTGTTTATCGGTAACCGCGTGATAAACGCCCTGATCTTCCAAGGCCATTGAATGCGCTACGGGCAACACTTGTTCTCGGGCTAATTGTTCGGCGCGTTCACTCAGAACATCTTCGAGCGGTTTACGCGGAATGAGCGCATATTTCAACTCACAATCCAATGCTGTCGCCACTTTGCGTAGCGTTGCCAGCGTAATGGCCTCATCTCTTTCCGCTTTTTCAAGATGGCGCAAACCGGCATCGGTCATACCCAAGCGTTTTGCTAAAGCCACCGAGGTCATGCCCAGCGCTTCACGAATAGCATGAATCCAGCCATTGCTGGGGCGGGTGGGAAGCATAGCTTGCCGCCAATACTCTAGCGCGTGGCTGGTTTGCTGCAATTTGAGATCACGAAAAACCTGTTTCATAAGGCGACTGCCTAAAAAGAAAGTATCAGGTTTTGATAATGCCACGATTCAATAGTTATCACTACTGAATCGTGGATTTTTGAGGAGATATAACTTGTGATAACGTGATAAGTGAATTAATCCCCGTTGCCATTCCCCGGCTTCAGCTTCCAAATCTCGCGGTTATATTCCGCCATCGTGCGGTCAGTGGAGAAGAACCCACTGCTCGCCGTATTCAGAATACTCATGCGCGTCCAATGCTCCTGATCTTGCCAGGCCACCGATACCTGTTCCTGCGCATTCACGTAGCTGCGGAAATCCGCCAGCGTCATCCACGGGTCGTGCGGGCTGAGCAACGCATCCAATACCATATCGAAAATGCCCGGTTCGGTCATATTGAAGTGACCACAGCGAATCAGCTCAATCACCCCGCGCAAATCCTCATCCTGCTCGACGTAATGCCAAGGACGATAACAATGGCGCAATTCATCCACATCATCCGCCCGCAAACCGAACAGGAAGAAGTTCGGTTCGCCAACCGCTTCCAGAATTTCGATATTCGCGCCGTCATACGTACCGATGGTCAATGCGCCGTTCATCATGAACTTCATATTGCCCGTGCCGGACGCTTCCTTGCCTGCGGTAGAAATTTGTTCGGATAAATTCGCGGCAGGCGCAATAATCTCCATGCTCGACACCCGATAGTTGGGGATGAAGGCAACTTTCAAACGCCCGTCCACATCAGGGTCGTTATTGACCACTTCCGCCACGCTGTTGATGAGCTTGATAATGCGCTTTGCCATCGCGTAACCGGGTGCGGCTTTCCCACCGATCAACACGCAGCGATCCGCCCAATGATCCAGCTTGCCGAGTTTGATACGGCGATACAAATGCACCACATGCAGCAGATTCAGTAACTGGCGTTTGTATTCGTGAATCCGTTTCACTTGCACATCGAACAAGGCATTCGGGTTGAAATCAACCCCGCATTCCTTTTTCACCAATGCGGCTAAGCGCTGCTTGTTGGCGTATTTCACCGCCTGCCATTGCGCATGAAACGCGGTGTATTCGGGGGCTGCCAGCGGTTTGAGTTTCTCCAATTGGCTCAAATCGCGCACCCAGTCTTTACCAATGTGCTCGCTGATTAACGCGGTCATGCCGGGGTTGGCGTGCGCCACCCAACGCCGTGGGGTTACGCCATTGGTTTTGTTGTTGAATTTGTCCGGCCAGAGTTCATAGAAATCGTGGAACAAGCCATCCACCAGCAATTGCGAATGCAACGCCGCCACGCCATTCACCGAGAAACTGCCCACAATCGCCAGCCACGCCATGCGCACTTGTTGCGAACCACCCTCTTCGATGATCGACATACGGCGCTGACGTTCGGTATCACCCGGCCATTTCATCGCGACTTGACGCAAGAAGCGTGCATTGATTTCGTAGATAATTTCCAGTAAACGTGGCAACAGTTTGGCGAACAAATGCACTGCCCAACGTTCCAAAGCTTCCGGCAGCAAGGTGTGGTTGGTGTACGCCATGCAGTTAGACGTAATCGCCCAGGCTTCGTCCCAGCCCAAACCTTTGTCGTCCATCAAGATGCGCATTAATTCCGCGACCGCAATGGTCGGGTGCGTATCGTTCATCTGGAAAACGTGTTCAGCCGCGAACTTGGTGTAATCGTAATTACCCTGACGTTCCCACAAACGAATCGCGTCTTTCAAACTGGCAGAAGCGAGGAAATATTGCTGGCGTAAGCGCAATTCCTTACCGTTTTCGCTGCTGTCGTTGGGGTAGAGCACCATTGAAATGTGTTCAGCGTGGTTCTTGGCTTCGACCGCTTCGGTGTAACTGCCCGCGTTGAATTCGTCGAGGTTGAACTCATCCGTCGCTGTCGCTTTCCACAAACGCAAGGTGTTTACCGTATCGTTTTTATAACCGGAAATCGGCATATCAAACGGCACGGCGAGTACGTCATTGGTGCCAACCCAGCGCACGCGCTGCTTGCCGCTGTGATCCAAGAAATGTTCGGTGTAACCGCCAAATTGCACTTTTTGGCTGTATTCAGCGCGTTCCACTTCCCACGGGTTCGGGTCGCGCAACCAATGATCGGGGTCTTCAACTTGATAGCCTTTTTCAATGTGTTGGCGGAACATGCCGTATTCGTAGCGAATCCCGTAACCCACCACCGGCAAACCCAGCGTGGCGCAACTGTCCATAAAGCACGCGGCTAAACGCCCCAAACCGCCGTTGCCCAAGCCTGCATCCGGTTCTTGCGAGGACACTTCTTCCATCGTGGTGCAATAGTTCAACAAGGCACTTTTGGTGGGTTCGCAAATATCCAAATTCAGCAGATTATTGCCGAGCGAACGCCCGATCAAAAATTCCAGCGACATGTAGTAAGCGCGGCGGCGACCGGGTTGCAGGTATTCGCCCCACGTTTTGCGCCAGTTCACCATTAAACGGTCGCGCAAGGTGTACGCCAATGCCTGATACAAATACACCGGCTGGCAGCCTTGGAAACGCCCCAAGTGGTATGAAAGGTAACGCTGGAAATCATCGCCTAAGGTTTCCGCATCATTGGATAACGGGTCTAGCGGCACAGCGACATACGGGATGTAGTGGTGTGAAGGGTTTTCTGTCATGCGGTTGCTCCTTTGTTGTATAGCGCCAGATAGTCGGTGGCGCTGTTGTCCCATCCGAATGCATGTTTCATGCCGTTGGTCTGCAATTGCTGCCACACAGCAGGCTGATAGAAACAGTCGATTGCCCGTAAGATTGTGCCTTTCAGCACGCTGGTCAGCGGCTCGTGGAAAACGAAACCATCCACCGCATCCGTCACCGTATCCGCTAAACCGCCGGTATGCAGCACAATGGGCGGTGTGCCGTAGCGCAAGCTGTACATCTGATTTAAGCCGCACGGTTCAAAACGCGACGGCATCAGGAACATATCTGCGCCCGCTTCCAGCAAATGCGCCAACTGTTCATCATAGCCGATGAAGACGAATACACGGTCGGGGTGTTGCGCGGCAAGTTCGCGTAAGCGTTGCTCAAAATAGCCATGCCCTGCACCAATCAGCACAAAGCGAGCATCCGTCATCGCCAGCACATCGGGAATGGCGTTGATGATCAAATCCACGCCTTTTTGTTCCACCAAACGGCTGACCATGCCCAATAACGGGAATGGCAGGTGTTCCGCCGGATTTTCCACCCCAAAACGTTGCAGCAATGCCGCTTTGTTCTGACTTTTGCCCGGTTGAATGGCATCGACAGCATAATGTGCAGGCAAATACTTATCGGTTGCCGGATTCCAAATGTCGTTATCAATGCCATTGAGAATGCCGTGCAGCTTGTAACTGCGCGATTGCAGCAAGCCATCCATGCCGTAGCCAAACGCTGGCGTGCAGATTTCCCGCGCATAGGTCGGGCTAACCGTGGTGACGGCATCCGAATACACAATGCCCGCTTTCAGCATCGAAAAGCCGCCGTAAAATTCCGCGCCCTCCCCCGACCACCAATAGCTCGGCAGGTGCAAGCTGGTGAAATCGGCCTGTGAAAAATGCCCGCCGTAAGCCAGATTGTGAATGGTAAACACCCGCTGCGGGCGTTGAGGCAACATATCCAGAAACGCAGGCACTAGCCCCGTTTGCCAGTCGTGCGCATGTACCACATCCGGTGTCCAGTTCAGTTGTAGCGCATCCCGTGCCAATTCCGCCGCTGCCCGTGCAAACACGGTGTAGCGCTCGACATTATCTGCCCAATCGTAGCCATTCGGTTGCAAATACGGGTTGCCGGGGCGATCAAACAACGCGGGGCAATCCACAATCCACAGCGGGAACGGGTAATCGGGGTGCTGGCTTTCCAGAATCCGCACCGTGTGTAGTTGCCCAGCACCTTGCAATTCCAGCCAACCCAGAATCCGCACGCCCCGCAATTTACGCAAGACATCGCGGTAGCCGGGTAACAACAGCCGCACATCCACCTCGGCTTTGTGCAAGGCCACTGGCAAACTGTACGCAACATCCCCCAGCCCGCCCGTTTTTACCAAGGGGTAGGCTTCACTCGCAACAAACAGTAGTTTCATTCAGCACGCTTGTAAAAATAACGCCGCCAGTGGCGGCAGGGTGACTTCGACCGAATGCTCAAACCCCATCCATGCATGAGGTTGCACCGGAATCATGCCCGCATTGCCGCAATTGCTCCCGCCGTAATATTCCGAATCGGTATTCAGCACTTCGCGGTAGTGACCAGCAGCGGGAACCCCAATACGGTAAGCGTAACGGGGTACAGGGGTAAAGTTTAGCAATATAATCAACTTATCGTCGGGGTTTTCACCGTGACGAATCAAGCTCAACACCGACTGATCGGAATCGTGGCAATCAATCCATTGGAAACCGCGCCCGTCAAAATCGTAGTGGTGTAACGCAGGCAAATCACGGTACAGGCGGTTCAAATCGCGCAATACGTGGCGAATGCTGTCATGCGCCGGGAAGTTGCATAACGCCCAATCCAGCTCTTTTTTCACGTTCCATTCTGCCCACTGCCCAAATTCACTGCCCATGAACAGCAGCTTTTTGCCGGGGTGCGCGTAGTGCCACGCATAAAACAAGCGCAAATTCGCAAAGGCTTGCCAGTAATCGCCGGGCATTTTATCCAACATGCTGTGCTTCAAATGCACCACTTCGTCGTGTGAAAGCGGCAGCACAAAGTTTTCCGAATACGCATAAATCTGGCTAAACGTCAGTAAGTTATGGTGGTATTTGCGGTGAACCGGGTTCTGCTCAATGTACTTGAGGTTGTCGTTCATCCAACCCATGTTCCATTTCATGCTGAAACCCAAACCACCGATTTCCACGGGGCGCGATACCGCAGGCCACGAGGTAGATTCTTCCGCAATCGTCAACACACCGGGGAAATAGCCATGCACCACGGTATTCATTTCGCGCAAAAACGCAATCGCCTCAATGTTTTCACGCCCACCGTACTGATTCGGCAACCATTCACCTGCTTTGCGCGAATAGTCCAAATACAACATTGAAGCAACCGCATCCACCCGCAAGCCGTCGATATGGAATTCATCAATCCAGTACAGCGCATTGGAAATCAGGAAGTTTTTCACCTCATTGCGCCCGAAATCGAAAATCAGCGTGCCCCAATCCTGATGTTCACCCCGCCGAGGGTCAGCGTGTTCGTAAAGCGGTTCGCCGGTAAATTTTGCCAGCGCGAAATCATCTTTGGGAAAATGCGCCGGAACCCAATCCAGCAATACGCCAATCCCTGCCACGTGACAGGCATCCACAAACGCGCGGAAGTCATCCGGCGTGCCGTAACGCGCAGTGGGCGCATAATAACCCGACACCTGATAGCCCCACGATTCATCGAGCGGGTGTTCCGCCACCGGCATTAATTCGATGTGGGTGTAATTCAAGTCGGTGACGTAAGGAATCAGCGTTGCGGTGAGTTCTGCCCACGAATAAAAACGCCCGTCCGGGTGTTTGCGCCATGAACCGGGGTGCAATTCGTACACGCTCATCGGTTGATGTTGCCAATCGAACTGTTCGCGGGCGGCAATCCACGCGCTGTCTTGCCAAGGATGCGGCACATCATTGGGAACGCGGGAAGTGGTTTCGGGGCGCATGAACATTTGCTGCGCATACGGGTCGGTTTTGACCACGATGGCATCGTGACGGTTGAGAATTTCGTATTTGTACGAGGTGCCGACCGCAATGCCGGGGATGAAAATTTCCCACACGCCGGTTTCACCACGCACCCGCATCGGGTGTCTGCGCCCATCCCACGCATTGAAATCGCCGATTACGCTGACGCGCTTGACTGCTGGTGCCCACACCGCAAACAGCGTGCCTGCAATGCCGTCAACGCTAGTGGCGTGTGAACCGAGGACTTTCCAAGCGTGGTGATGGCGACCTTGACCAAGGAGATGCAAATCAAGGTCGCCCACCTGTGGAGGAAACGTATAGGGACAGACGGCATCGTGCCAGTTGCCTGCTTGTTTATCCTGCCAGCGTAGGGCGGGGTGCGAAGGAGCAGCGTCGGTCGGAGAGGGTAGCTTCGCTTCAAAACAATCAGTACCTTCCAGGCGTGTCATCAATCCATGCCCGACGACTTCAACCGCTTCAGCGGCAGGCATGAAAGTACGCAGCACCCGGTTGCCATCCGGTAGCGGATGCCATCCCAGCCAGTCAAACGGATCGTGATGTGTGCCTTGTTGTATCCGAATCAAGTTCTCGTTCATCTCGCTGGTGTCCCTGTAGTTTTTCATGCAATTGCGATGCCAGAGTATCCGGTATGTCTGACCAGTCGAAGCGCCATGCCCAATTACCTTCCACCGTACCGGGAGTATTCATGCGGGCAGCGCTACCTAAATGCAGCAAATCTTGTAATGGAATCATGGCTAACAATGCGCTGCTGGCGAAAATCGTATCCAGCATGGTATCTGTTACCTGTGAGGCATCCTCAACGCCCAACACCTGCATAACGTGTTGCTGGGCTTCCTCACTTAAGCTGGTAAACCAACCCTGCAAGGTATCGTTATCGTGTGTCCCCGTATAATACACCGTGTTAGCGCGTACATTGTGGGGTTTGTGTGGATTATCCTCAAAGTGGTCGAAGCCAAATTGCAGCACACTCATGCCCGGTAAGTCGTATTTGTCGCGCAGTTCGGTGACATCGGGGGTAATGACCCCCAAATCTTCGGCGACTAACGGGATATTCCCCAATGCCGCTTGCAAGCTGGCAAGCATGGCGTCACCGGGAACTTCCTGCCAATAGCCATTGATCGCGGTCGGCTCGGTTGCCGGAATCATCCAGCTTGCCGCTAAACCCCGGAAGTGATCCAAGCGTACCAAATCGAAAAATTCAAAGTGATACAGCAAGCGTTGTTGCCACCATTGGAAGTTTTCCGCCTGCATATTTTCCCAATGATAGTGCGGATTGCCCCAACGCTGCCCTGTTTCGGAGAAATAGTCGGGCGGCACGCCGGTCACTAAGGTTGGCGTACCGGTATCATCCAGCAGGAAGCGCTGCGGGTTTGCCCACACATCCGCGCTGTCGTAAGCGACGAAAATGGGCATGTCACCGAACAGGGCAACACCGCGCTCGGTGGCATAAGTGCGCAAGGCTTGCCATTGCAACCAGCAGGAATATTGCTCGTGGATAATGGCGGCGAGGGCTTCGGCGTGTTCGCCGCGTGCCGTGAACAGCGTTTGGGGATCACGGCTGCGGAAGGCGGGCGGCCATGCAGCCCATTCCTTGCCATCGAACTGCTGTTTTAGCACCATGAACAGGGCGTAGTCTTCGACCCAGTGTTTTTGGTTGGCGTACCAAGCGTCGAAAGAAGCGGCGGGGTTAAGAGGGGTTTCTTCAAACAACCCCGGATTTACGGCGAATGCTGACGCACATTGATACGGCGACAACCCCGCCAGCGGCACACCCAGCGGCAACATTTGCCAGACCTTAAAGCCTGCATCCGCCAGCCAATCCACCCAGCGGTACGCATCTGCATCCAATTTACCGCTCGGCAAAGAAGTCGGGTGCAGCAATACGCCCGCCGCCCGCCCAATCGTTTGTATCCCCATCAAGTATTCCTACGCATCGTGCCCGCATTTTCAGCGCCTGCACCACCTTGTGACATCGGTTTATCCAAATACGCGGGCGCATCCACACCCAACATTTCATACAGTTTGCTCAATTGCTGGCGGAATAGTCGCTCGAAATCGCGCACGCTATCCGCCGGATTGTAATCCCCAAACCACCAGAACCAGTCCGACCCTTCGCAAATCCCCAACTGACGGCTGGCGAGTGCTTGCTGTTGGGTATCGAGCGTACCCGCTGCCATTACCGCATCGAAGGCGACTTTGGCAGCAGCAAGGTAATCCCACCCCCGGTTTTTATCGGGCGAACCAATCCACGTCGAGAACGAGCCATACACCCAACTGCCCGCACAAATCGCAGGCAAGGTGCGGGTCGGCAAGTTACTGGCTTCCGCAAACGTCACCATCTTGATTTGGTCAGAATTGCTGAGCGCGGCATACAGCGCATCCAAGAAATATGCTCCGTTTTGCGGGTAATATTCCCACGCATTTTCGCCATCCAAAATGATCGACACCACTTGATTGGAGGCATTGTGATTCAGAAATACCGCAATGTTTTCCAAGTGTTGCACGAAATCCGCCACCGCATCGCGGGCGTGCCAAGTGCTGTATTTAAAGCCGATCAAATCCGACAAGCCATCATCGCGGAAGAACACGCGCACCTTGCTATCCACTTGCTGATACGGCATGAACAGGCTGCGTTTGCTGTGTTCGTCTTCGCCATCGTAACCGGATAAACGGCAACTGTTGCGCCACACGCCCTCACCGGAGGCCGTCCAGCGAATTCCCAGCTCATCCAACAGGCTTACCGCGTCTTCGCTAATCCCACCTTCGGAGAGCCACACGCCTTGCGGTTTCATGCCGAAATAGCGTTGGAAAACGTCGATACCTTGCTGCAAATGCCAGCGTGACCGCGCTTCGCCATCCGGGTAATGCGTGGTTTGCGGCATGGGCGCATCCGGCAAGGAACAGCGCAGATTATTGAAATCATTCAGCAAAGGCACAATCGGGTGCATGTACGGCGTCATCGACAATTCTACCCGTCCCGCTTCCGCCAGCTTGCGATAGCGCGGAATCAGGTTTGCCAGACAATCGCGGATGACACCCAGCAAATCGCGCCGATCCGCCGCGCTGAACTCGCTGCCCTGCTGCAACAAACGTTGCACAATCGGCAAGTCTTGCAACGACTGCCCCAACCACGCCAAGTGATACCAGGTCAGCAAATCCAAAAAGTATTGATCGCTCAAATACACCAAGGAGCAACGAAAATGCTTGCTGCCAACCCCCGATTCATCGGTAGCACCAATCATCTTGAACAAGCGCTGAAATGGCGCGTGTGTATGAATCATGGTCGGCGCATGGCAACGCTGGCATTCGGCAATCAATTCAGCACGCGCCGCCGTATCCGCAGGCACAGGTTCAACCCCTGCCAACAGATTCAGCAACTTATCCTGTATCGGTGCACCCTTACTGAGGAACGCGCTTAATTGCTGGGCGTAATCGTCGATTTGCTCCAGCAAAACCGGGGCAAAGTTGACCACACTGCGCATTCGGCTGTGTTTTTCCAGATGCGCCGCCATGTCGCTATAGTCTTTGATGCCATGCAAATACACCCACGGCAGGCGGTATTCACCGTCCAACCCGTTGCGATACCACGGCTGGTGCATGTGCCAGCAGAGCACAACATTTAACTGGCCATTCGCCATAATACATCCTTATCGCCTGTGCGTAGTTTCTGCCCCATCATTTCGGCTGTGACCAGCACGATACCTTCGGGGGTGACATGGAAACGTTTGCGGTCGAGTTCGAGGTCTTCCCCGATAATCGTACCGTCGGGAATCACCGTGCCTTTGTCGATAATGGCTTTGGTAATCCGGCAATTTTCCCCAATGCTCACCTTGGGTAAAATCACGCTATCACGCACATGGCTGTATTTGCCAATCGTGGTAGCAAAAAACACCAACGAGCGTTTGACCCTTGCACCGGAAAGAATGCAACCGGCTGAAATCAATGAATCAATGGCCTCACCCCGGCAACCTTCATCATCGAAAATGAATTTAGCGGGTGGATATTGTGCTTGGTAAGTCCACACCGGCCAGTCACGGTCGTACAAATTCAGTTCAGGTTCAACGGCACACTGTTCCATATTGGCTTGCCAATAAGAATACAACGTTCCCACGTCACGCCAGTAGCCAGGGTCGCCGTTTTCCTTGCGGAAAGGGTAAGCCATTGCCTTCGCGCTGTGGATGTTGGCAGGAATAATGTCCTTGCCAAAATCCCGCGACGAATGCGTTTTCGCGGCATCTTCATACAGCACTTTGTAGAGGAAATCGCGCGAAAAGATATAAATCCCCATCGACGCCAACGCCATGCCCGGCTTACCCGCAATTTCTTGCGGATGCTCAGGCTTTTCCGTGAATTCGGTAATGCGCAATTGCTCATCGACCGACATCACCCCAAAACCCTTGGCTTCTTCGACCGGCACTTCAATACAACCCACGGTGAAATCAGCGTGATTATCGTAGTGGTGCTTCAACATGCGCGAATAATCCATCGTATAAATATGGTCGCCGCCCAATACCAACACGTAATCCGGGTCATGGCGTTGCACAATGTCGAGATTCTGGAACAGCGCATCGGCTGTCCCCTGATACCATTCCTTTTTGCTGGTGCGTTGTTGCGCGGGGAGAATTTCGACGAATTCGCCGATTTCCGCCCGCATAAACCCCCAAGCACGTTGCAAATGGCGAATCATGGAATGCGATTTGTATTGCGTCAGCACCCCAACCCGCCGAATGCCCGAATTCACGCAATTGGACAGCGCAAAGTCGATAATGCGGTATTTGCCACCGAATGGCACAGCCGGTTTTGCTCGCCACATGGTCAGGTCTTTTAAACGCGACCCTTCACCACCCGCCAACACCAGCGCTAAGGTTTTGCGGGTCAATTCCGTGACCATCTTCGGCTCAGTGTAATACCGGTACAGCTTCGCCTGTTGATCTTTATCCAGTGTCATGATGTTTTCCTATGGTGCAATGCAGCCGCCAGCGCCCCTTGTAAGCCGAGCCGCGTATTGGTAATTAAGTAAATCGGCATTTGCTGAACCAAGCCAGCCATTCTGCCTTTGTCAAAACAAGCCGCCAAAAACCGGGGTGTCTGTAACCAAGTTTGGATACGCGCAGAAATCCCACCCGCCAAATACAAACCGCCGCGTGGCTGGTAGAGCAGCGCCACATTACCGACCCAGTTAGCGTAAATATCGGTAAACAATTCCATTGCCGCCAGCGCGATCGGGTCTCCCGCTTGGGCAGCGCTATTCACTTCCGCCCCACCGCGTTCACGCAACTCATCTGGCAAACTGCCCGTCATATCGTGCAAACAAAACTGGTAGACCTGATTTACGCCGAGGCCAGACAAGACCCGTTCCCACGACACATGGCTGAAGCGTTCCCGCATAAATGCCAGCAAGCGTTCTTGCTGCGCATTCGCTGGCGCAAAATCGGTATGCCCGCCTTCGGTCGCAAAACTCTGGTAATGCCCATTGGCATCCGCTTGCATCCACGCCAACCCCAAGCCCGTCCCCGCGCCCGTAATCACACGCGGTTCCCCGTTCCCTGAGCGTAGCCGAAGGGAATCCCCCGCATTCAACACCACATAATCGTCCGCCGTTAGCGTGGCAACACCTGCCGCCGCCGCTTGGAAATCGTTCATAAAAAACAGTTGTGGGGTATTCAGCAAGGCTTGCAGCGCGGCATGTTCCAGCGTCCAATCCAGATTGGTGAGGCGAATCGGTTGACCGGCTTGCACCGGCCCCGGCAAGGCTAAACAGACAGCATCCGGGGCAAGCGTTTGCTGCGCATCCGCGAGGAATTGCTGCAACAACGCTTCGGCACTGACAAATTCGCCACTGGCATACACATGCTCGAAGCACACCGTGGTAGCCTGCGCATCGGCTTGCACCCATGCCAGCCAGCTTTTTGTACCGCCAATATCACCAGCAATTACATTCATCGACGACCCTGTGGTTACGTGTGCGTTTTTGGGTTATGGCTTGTTATGCCTTGATCCTAGCAGGCGTGGACACGCCATGCGCTGCTACAGGTCAAGGTATGCGCGTTTATATTGCCCGTTGTTGCCGATAGCGATTAATTAAACCATTGGTGGAAGCGTCATGCGCGGTCACGGGTTCGGCTGCATTCAATTCGGGCTGGATGCATTTCGCCAATTGTTTCCCCAACTCGACACCCCACTGATCGTAGGAGTTCAGATTCCAGACAATGCCTTGCACAAAAATTTTGTGTTCGTACAACGCAATCAACATGCCTAAGGTATGCGGGGTGAGGGCTGTCAGCAATAAAGCATTACTAGGGTGATTGCCAGCAAACACTTTGGGCGCATGAGGCGGCGTTACGCCACTGTCGCGGGTTTCTTGCAAAGTACGCCCCCGCATTAGCGCTTCGGTTTGCGCCAAAAAGTTTGCCATCAGAATATCGTGCTGCGCGTGCAAATCGGTCGGTGGCGTGACCGAAATAATGAAATCAGCCGGAATCAGGCGTGTGCCTTGGTGAATCAGTTGGTAGAACGCATGTTGCCCGTTAATGCCACTCGTCCCCCAAATAATCGGCCCGGTGGCATAATCCACGGCGTTGCCATCACGATCGACCGATTTGCCATTGCTTTCCATATCGGCTTGCTGCAAATACAAGGGCAAACTGCGCAAGTAATGGTCGTAAGGCAGGATAACTTGCGATTCTGCCCCAAAATAATTGCTGTACCACACGCCCAATAGCGCGAGGATTACTGGCATATTGCGCTCCAACGGTGCATCACGGAAATGCTGATCCATGGCATGTGCGCCATCCAGCAAGGCAATGAAATTTTCCGCCCCGACTGCCAACACCACCGAAAGCCCAATCGCTGACCACAACGAATAGCGCCCCCCGACCCAATCCCAGAAGCCGAACATATTCTCAGGATCAATCCCAAACCCCATCACCGCTTCCCGATTAGTGGAAACCGCCACGAAATGCTTGGCAATGTGCGCGTCATCCTTGGCGTGTTGCAAAAACCAGTGCCGCGCGTGATGCGCATTGGTCATGGTTTCTTGGGTGGTAAAGGTTTTCGAGGCGACGATGAACAGCGTGGTTTCGGGATCAAGACTTTCGAGCTTTTCGACAATGTGTGCGCCGTCAACGTTAGACACGTAATGCATATTCAGGCGCGGGTGGCGATAAGCTTTCAGGGCTTGGTACACCATGTGCGGCCCCAAATCAGAACCGCCGATACCGACGTTCACCACATCCACAATCGGCTTGCCGGTGTAACCTGTCCAAGTGCCGCTGCGCACCCGTTCAGCGAAAGCGCTCATCTGGGCGATCACCGCATTCACCGCAGGCATGACATTTTCACCGTCAACCAGCACCGGCGTATTGCTGCGATTGCGTAACGCAGTGTGCAACACAGCGCGGTGCTCGGTGTTATTGATGGTGTCGCCTTGGAACATGCGTTCGCGCCAGCCTGCCACATCCGCCGTTTCAGCGAGTTGCATCAATAATTGCAAGGTCGTATCGGTAATGCGGTTTTTGGAATAGTCGAGAAAAATGTCGCCAACTTGCAGGGAAAAGTGCTCAAATCGCGCCGGGTCAGCGGCAAACAATTCACGCAAATGCACATCGCGGAGGGTTTCATAGTGCTGTTGCAGGGCGGCATGAATGGGCTGATGCAATGCTGGCGGTGAGCCAGCGTGGGATGATTGTTCCGTGGTGATGGGCATGAATTCTCCTTTTTAGTGTGACCGGCGGTATTGTTATGCAAATTCTATGCCGGAAAACTAGCACCTTGCCATGATCTAACGCAGGTTTATTGTTGTAAAGCGTATAAGATTTTCACCCAATGCAGGTGAATACGCAATGAAATTTTGCCCCAATTCAGTGCGTAGCGCTCAGCAACCACTCGTGCCTTCCTTAACTTTGCACGAACGAATACGCCCCGTCATCGGCGCAATCACTATTTTATAGCGCGGTGTTGAGCTTACCTTAAGATCAAGTTCTAACTGATCATCGCCCTCTGTTCCAAGAGTTAGCGTACCAGCGCTGGAAACTTTGCCGTTGGACTTATAGTTGATCATACGTGGGCTACTGCTGTTGCTTGTGACGACTACATTTTGAAAGTTAGGCGTACTATCCAGCAGGATCGGTTCAAACGATTCCAAATCACCGTTGCTATCGAAATTACATACTTTTGTTGCAGTGTCAGGAATGGTGTTAGTCGTATCTGGGGTGTCGGGTGATGATACGGGGTTGCAGTTTACAAACATGATCCAGCCCTTTTCAAATCCGTCCCCATCGGTATCACTGCACGCTGAGCCATCAGCGTTACGTACACACATGACTACATCATAATTGCGTTTTACTGCTTCTGCGCGGGCATAATTGAGGGTGGAAACCAGTTGGTTATTGAAGGCAGTCAGACGGTTATTTTCCATCATTTCACGCAATGACGGTGTGGCGACGGCTGCCAATATTGCCACGATGGTGACGGTGACGATGAGTTCGATGAGCGTCAAACCGCGCTGTGAGTGTTTGTTCATGAGGCATTCCCTTAGCTGTGTCTTATTGTTGGGATTCAGGGAAGAAAAGGCGTCCATGCCGTGCACGTACTTCCTTGTGGCAAACAGTATACCCAATCCACCATACCGCAACGGTGAATGTGGGATGAACGGCTATCCGCAGCAGATTAAGCGTGTTAACGAACTACTTGCGCCAGAATGCCGGGGCGAGCAAGACCAGTACCGTCATCAGCTCCAACCGCCCCATGATCATGCACAGCGACAACCACCACTTGGAAAAATCACTTAACGGCGAAAAATTCGACGATACATTGCCCAGCCCCACCCCCATATTATTGATAGTAGCCGCGACTGCTGAAAATGCCGTTACCTGATCCTGCCCATCGGCCATTAGCCCCAGCATAAACACCACAAACAGTGAAGCGTAGATGAAAAAGAACCCCCACACAGCTTTAACGATTTGCTCATCTACCACCTGCCCATTGACCTTAATCGGCATGTGCGCACGCGGATGCACCAACAAGTTAACTTCCCGAATCGCCTGCTTGAGCAACAGCAAAAACCGGATGGCTTTCATGCCACCGCCGGTTGAACCCGAACAACCGCCACTGATCACCAATAAGGTAATGAATACCGGGAGGAACGTCGGCCACACCGAATGATCCCCAATAATCAGCCCAGTACTGGTCATGATCGAGACCACATGAAAAGCCGCATAACGCAGCGCATCAAACGGATCAGGGTAAGTGTGATAAGCGAACAAAATAATCGCCACCACCACAATCGCCGCCAGCGTCAAGGCAGTATAAAAGCGAAATTCAGAATCTTCCACATAAGGTTTCAAGGTAGCGCCACGCCAAGCAATGAAATGCAGACCAAAGTTTGCCCCTGCCAGAAACATGAAAAGTACCGCAATGTAGTGGATAGTCGGGCTATCAAAAAAGGCGAGACTCAAGTCGTGGTTGCTAAACCCCCCTGTGCCTAATACCGAGAAACTGTGTCCCACCGCGTCGAACCAAGTCATACCCGCCACTCGGAACGCCAACGCACACAAAATGGTCAATACCAGATAGGTGTACCACAACAATTTAGCAGTTTCGGCAATACGCGGCTCAAGCTTGGCGTCTTTGATCGGGCCGGGCGCTTCCGCCTTGTAAATTTGCATCCCCCCAACGCCTAGCATCGGTAAAATCGCCACGGCTAACACAATGATGCCCATGCCGCCCAACCAATGCAGTTCCATGCGCCAAAACAGAATCGAACGCGGAAACGCATCCAAGCCAATAAACACCGTTGCTCCGGTTGTCGTTAGCCCAGAGGTGGTTTCAAACACCGCGTCGGTAAAGCTTGCCGAAACCGCTTCTGAAAATACAAACGGCAAAGCACCCGCTAAACTCAGCACCACCCAAAACAGGGTAACGATTAAGAAACCATCACGGGTACGCAACACCGCACGGGCGCGGCGTACCGGAAACCATAAGGCGAAACCAACCCCCAATAAAATAGCGCCTGCCCACCAAAAAGGGGATAACTCAGGGTCGCCCATCAGCCAACCGATCAAAATCGGCGGGAACATGGTGAAGCTGAACACCATCAGCAACAGGCCAAAAATTCGCAGGATGATACTGAATTGCATAATGGCGCTTACTTAAAAGTAGTGGATGCCGACCTGAAACAATTTTTCAACCGCAGGTACGTAGCGTTTATCCGTCACAAACATAATGATGTGATCCTCCGCGAGGATAATAATCTCGTTACTCGCCATCATCACCTCTTCTTTGCGCACCACCGCGCAAATGACTGTACCGGGGGGTAATTTGATTTCCTCTAGGCGCTTACCGACCACCCGCGACGTTTTACGGTCGCCATGCGCAATAATTTCAAGCGCTTCCGCTGCCCCGCGTCGCAGCGAGTGTACCGCCACAATGTCACCGCGACGAATATGGGTTAACAATGCGCCGATGGTAATTTGCTGGGGGGAAATGGCAATGTCGATATTACTTTCCACCAAGTCAATGTAGCTAATCCGGTTAATCAAACACATGACCCGTTTGGCTCCCAAGCGCTTGGCCAACATGGACGATAGAATATTGGCTTCATCATCATTGGTAACAGCTATAAACACATCGGTATTCTCGATATTTTCTTCGCCTAGCAAACTTTCATCGGCGGCGTCGCCTTCGAGCACGATAGTTTTATCCAAACGTTCCGCAAGTTTAGACGCCCGCAGGTTATCTTTTTCAATGATTTTGACCTGATAACGGGCGTCCTCCAGCAAACGTGCCAAGCGGTTGCCAATATTACCGCCTCCCGCCAATATAATGCGCTTGTAAGGCTTATCCAGTTTACGCAACTCACTGATAATAGAGCGAATGTGATTAGGGCTGGCAATGAAAAATACCTCATCACCCGCTTCAATAATGGTGCTATCGCCAAAAGTGAGTGGTTTACCCTTGCGAAACAGCGCCGCCACCCGCGCTTTTAAACCCGGCATGTGTTCATGCATTTCTTTAAGCGGATGCCCAATCAACGGGCCATCGTGCAACGCTTTGACCCCGACCATTTGCACCTTGCCATTCGCAAAGCTGATCACTTGCAAGGAACCGGGGTGCGAAATCAGGTTGAAAATGTGTTGCGTCACCAATTGTTCCGGGCTGATCAGCACATCAATCGGCACGGCGGCATCGTTGAACAATTCGGGGCGGTCCAAATAATGCGAGGAGCGAATCCGCGCAATTTTGGTCGGCGTATGGTACAGCGTGTGCGCAATCTGGCAGGCAACCATATTGATTTCGTCGCTGTTGGTCACTGCCACCAACATATCAGCATCTTCGATTCCGGCGCGTTCCAGCACCCGTGGGTAGGAAGCTTGCCCCACTTCCACCCGCACATCGAGTTTTTCACGCAAGTCACGCAAAGCGGCGGCATTCGTGTCCACAATGGTGACATCGTTGTCTTCGTTTACTAATGAAGCAGCCACGGAGTGACCGACTTGCCCAGCGCCGAGAATCAGGATTTTCATACTTTATTACTCAATACTTATTTTATTCCAAATTTCACGGTGTTCATGTTTAATGGATTTGTCCGTACTAAGTAGGGCAACATACTTGGGTAAAACATGACTGGGATCTGCCAACAAGCGTAAGTAGTATTTCAGGGAAGGAATAACACCGTTAGCGATAAGCTGGCAATGATGAAGGGCTTTGATAGAGGCTATTTTTTGAACAAGACTTGCGTCAGGTTCGCATGAAGCATGAGTAGTCAGGATGTAATACCGATCAATGGATTTATCCATGATTTTATTGGCTGCATCGTGAATAATCCTTTCATTCAATGCTATACCATGTTTTACCTCAATTGCCTCAAACACGTGAGCATTGTCAGCACGAATGATTTCTATATCGCCAATCGCACCCGTTTGTGAGTCTGCGGCAGAATGGGCTTCTAATGGCTTTAACATCATGCCTTTATAACGTTCAAGTTGACCTAGCATCACCTCATAGACCGCATATAATGCCAATACTGGCAAGCGGGATGCTCCCCTTGATGTCTTATAAGGGTAAAAAAAATGCTTACTTAACAAGTTGATGATTAGGGAAATGTCTTGGGTTTTCGGAAGAGATAAACTGATTTGTTTGGATTCACGGTGCAACCATTGCAAATACATAAGATAAGCTAATGCTTGTGTGGCGGACTGCCCATAAACTTCAATCTCATCAAAAATAGTTAGAAACGCATTTTTAATATCACCAATATTTTCATCATAGTCCAGCATATACGGCTTTGGACGTTCAAATGTTCTTGTTTGCCAACCTGATTTTGCTCCCTCGAATGCTTGAGTGTTCAGCCAAGGATAAACCAGTTTTTCGCTTATACCTCTAAAATTGAAACCAGCCCCCCGATCTGTTTGGTGTTGTATTTGGACTTGATGATAGCGAATATCAATATTTGGCATTGCTGCTTTGATAGCTAGGCAGGTGACAATATTGGTGAATCCCGTTGATGCCTTTTGTGAAAGACGCGACATTTCAGCCAGTGCATGGAAGATTCTATCAGAAAGCCCCTGAGTTCCTGAATCTACATTGGCATTTATTTGTTCCGCACACTGCAATGCAATATTAAGTGCATCCAGCACTTGTTGCTGAATGTCGTTCCCGGCTTCAACTTCTTTTCTTGCCATGTTAAATAAGCCTCATTTGTTGCTGTGGATATTGCCTATTTTCCACTAGCCGTTGAGGTTTGATGGAGAAATTCATTTGCTTACCGAAAGGCAACGTAAATGGGTAGGAAACCATGTAAATATTTGGTGGAATGGCA
Organism: Thiothrix subterranea; assembly: GCF_016772315.1. Taxonomy (NCBI): domain Bacteria; kingdom Pseudomonadati; phylum Pseudomonadota; class Gammaproteobacteria; order Thiotrichales; family Thiotrichaceae; genus Thiothrix; species Thiothrix subterranea. The sequence goes on from NZ_CP053482.1 coordinate 1,921,162, forward strand.
ATATTGGTTTCATGGCAGCGAATATCATAACGGTAGTGCCTGAGCATTTTAACCAATTCAATAAAATTTTCTGTACCGAAATCCATACCAAACAAATCTGTTAAATGTTCTCGTGGAAAATAGTTAGAACAATTCTCAAACATAGCGGCATGTTTGGCAAACTTGGCGATAGGCATGTCAGTGTACAAGGAAAAATCCCTGATTCTAAACATCGGGTGAGGTTCGGTAAAATGCCCATACAGTTCAAATAATGAGTGAAAATTACTGGATCGAATGACCCAATCATCAACGGCATTCCACACTGTTTGCACAGTATGTCCTGCAACCCCATAAGCGGTAATTTCAAGATTTACCGTTGGTACTTCTATGCAACTGAAAGCTGCTGCTTCTGAAGCAAAGATTTCCATGGTTATTTTGGCAAACTTTTGAGAGGAGTTATCCGCTCTCACCGTGAGATAAACATTATCACCATTAACTGTTGTTGATACATTGGGGAGTTCCTTGCTGTAATCAGTCGGTTGAACATGAGCATCGTAACATCCAATCGCAAAAAAACTTTTCATTTTTTGTGGATTGCGAGTAACTGATTGGTGTAGATCGCGCGTTTTTGCCGCTTTATTCCCTTTTCTTTTATCAAAAGATAAACTGAAGTCTGCTGGCATTAATGCCATGTCGATTTTGCGCCCAAAGATTTGTTTAGCAATTGCCCCAGCCAAGTAGAAAGCGAGTTTCGGGCTGACAGAATTACCAATTTGCTTGATTTTGTCAGCACGTTCGCCTGTAAAATGATAGCTATCAGGAAATCCCTGCAAGCGCATGTATTCTCTAACAGTAAAACAACGGTTTTCCCAATGAAATGGTCCTGTATATTTACCGGGGCTGGCAATGAGCGTTTTGATAGAACCACTCGGATTGGCTTTATAAAGGAAATCTGAAAACCTTGAACGGTAGGCAAAAACAGGCGATGGATGTCCTCTTTTAGCAGTAAAGTGCAGATAATTTTCACCCGGTGGTACTAATGGTAATAAATGTGCATATTTTCCATCAGTTAACATGAGTTTGTTTTTATCCTCTACATCGTCGCTAAGTGTGCTCAACGCCTCTTCAGTCGTTAAATGTAACTGTTGATCAATCGAATCAGGGCCATAAAGAGGGCGTGGAAACAAAAACTCCCCCTCAAGTTTATGCCCAACCATAATCATGCGTTCACGTTGTTGGGGAATCCCATAATCCAAGGCATCGAGAATACGGTAACTGACTTTGTAGCCAATGTTGCGAAATGCACTAATAATTGCTTTCCAATCCTCGCCTTTGTTAGTACCGAGTATCCCCCTGACATTTTCAAACAGAAATGCCTTAGGTTGTAAATGATCAATAACACGGCAATAAGCCTCAAATAGTGTACCACGCTCATCGAGACGCCCAGATGCGCCACCTGCACGGCGTCCAGAAGCTGAAAATGATTGGCAGGGCGGCCCACCAATAACCAAATCAATATTTTCTGGCAAGTCATGAAGGTCAATTTTTCTTATGTCCGCTTGTTCCACCTGCGTATGAGCGGACAACATGCCACCTAGATTAGCCTTTAAGGTATTGCAACACATACCATCTATATCGGTTGCATACACCACATCATAACCCGCCAAGTCAAAGCCAAGGTCAAGCCCCCCCGCACCGGTGAAAAAGCTAACGACCCTGATGCCTTTTCCCAGATCAATGCGTTGATGTTCATTCATTCTGCTCATTTCGTGGTATCCGGCTTAACGTCCGTATTTTTTCGGGTCGACATTCAGGGAACGCATTTTACGGTACAAATGGGTGCGTTCCATTTTTACCTGATCGGCGAGTTTGCTGACATTGCCATCGGCTTGCTTGAGTTGATAAATCAGGTAATCGTGCTCAAACTGTTCGCGGGCTTGGCGCAGTGGCAGGTCAAACAAGCTTTCGGGAATTTGCCCGATTTCTTGCGAAAATACCGGAATTCGCGTCCCCACCGATTCTTCCACCTCATCCAACGACACTTCGGTTTCAGTACCCAAAATCAGCAAGCGTTGTACCAAATTGCGCAATTCGCGGATATTGCCCGGCCAGGTGTGATTGCGCAGAAAATTTTGTGCTGCCAGCGAAATGTGTCGGTACGGTAAACCGTCTTGCGCGGTCAAAATATCAACGTAATGATTCAGCAATTCCGGCACGTCTTCGGGGTGATCGCGCAAGGGCGGAATCATGACCGGCACAACATTCAGCAGGTAATACAATTCCTCATTGAATTTACCGCCGTGCACATCGTCCAGCAAATCGTGGGAGGAGGACACCATCAAGGTAATATCCAACTCCACCCAATCGCTGCCACCGACACGCATAAAGCGGTTTTCCTTGAGAGTATGCAACAAACGGGTTTGGGTATCCTGATCCAACTCGTAGATTTCAGCGAGGAACAGCACCCCGCCATTGGCTTCATCCAACAAGCCGTATTGAACTTTGCCCTGCTCTTCACGCCCAAACAACAAATAGCTGAGCGCCAGCGCACTGTCTTTACCCGCACTCGTACTCAAAGCGGCACGCACAAACGGGCGATTTTTACGGTTACTAAGCGCGTGAATGTGGCGAGCAAAGGTTTCCTTGCCTGTTCCCGGCTCACCGTACAACAGCACGCGGCTATCGTGTTGCGCAATCCGTTTGGCCTGTTCGCGCAAACGTTGCAAGGTCTGGCTGCTCCCCACCGGTTCGAGGGAACTGACCATTTGTTTGCGCAAGCCTCGATTTTCTTTTTCCAATTGGCTGGCACGCAAGGCATTGCTAATCGTCAGCAGCATTTTCGCCATCGACAGCGGCTTTTCAATGAAATCGTGAGCGCCGAGTTTGGTGGCTTCCACGGCGGTTTCAATCGTGCCATGCCCCGACATCATAATCACCGGGCAACACAGCGTATCGTTTTCACGCCATTCTTTGAGCAAGGAAATACCATCTTGCCCCGGCATCCAAATATCGAGCAAAATCAGATCAGGTTTGCGGCTGCGGTGCAATTCGCGGGCTTTGACGGCGTTTTCAGCCGTGACCACCCGATAGCCTTCGTCTTCGAGAATCTCACTGACAAGCTGACGAATATCCGGCTCGTCGTCCACCACCATAATGTATTGTGCCGTCATCTCTCTACTCCCTATGCCGAATTCACTGGAAACTTTACGCTGAGTATAGCGCCTCCGCCCTCATGATTGCGGGCGCTGAGGTGTCCGCCATGCTCTTCAACGATTTTTTTAACGATGGCTAAGCCTAATCCTGTGCCTTTGTGTTTGCTAGTGACATAAGGCTCGAACAGGCGCGGCAGCAATTCTGGCGCAATCCCAGGGCCATTATCGCGGACACTGAGCAGTGCTTGCTTGGTATCCATGAGGTATTGGGTGCTGATGGTCACGTTGGCGGGGCTGACGTGATGCTCTTCCAAGGCTTCCAGCGCATTTTTGGTCAAGTTCACCAGCAATTGGCGCAGGCGGTGAATATCCAAGGATAGCGCGGGCAAATTCGGTTCCAGGTGCAATTGAATCTGCACTTGCCCTTCATTCAGGCGATAGAGTTCCGCAATTTCCTGTACCAGCGCATTCAAATTCACCGCTTGCAGGCGCAAGCTGGGGGCGCGGGCGTAGTCGCTAAAGGCATTCACCATCGACTTGAGATTGTCGACTTGTTGCACAATGGTATTGGTCATGCGTTGCAGGAAACTGGCAGAATCGGCACTGAGTTCGCCTGACAATTTGCGGTTCAAGCGTTCCGCCGAGAGCTGAATCGGGGTCAGCGGATTTTTGATTTCATGCGCCAAACGCCGCGCCACTTCGCCCCAAGCCGCATCGTGTTCGGACTGAATCAAATCGGTCACATCATCAAACACCAGCACCGAACCTTGTTGCCCCGCCAAGCCTTGCGGCAAACACGCGCCTCGGCACACCAAAATGACGCGCCCATTGTCGGTATTCAGGGTAATTTCCGCCTGCCATTCACGCCCGGTGAGCATGTCTTGCCAATGCGTTTGCAACATGTCAATAAAGGGCTGCAAAGAAGGCAGCTTGTCGCCCAATTCACGCAAAGTTTTACCGACGTGATCCAGCAACGGTTGGCGCAAAATGCTGTTAGCTGCTGAATTCACCCGCCGAATCGTGCCGGTTTCATCCAGCGTAATGACGCCGGATGACAAATGCTCCAGCACCACGTGCAGGTAATCGTGTTCCTGTTGCAACTGGCGGCGGGCTTGCTCACGTTCCACCCGCGCATCGGACAAACGCTTGGTCATGGTATTGAACGAACGCGCCAAGATGCTGAAATCATCGCGTTCCGAGACAGGCAATTTCTTATCCAAATCACCAGCAGCGACTGCAAGCGTGCCTTCCACCAGCGTGCGTACCGGGCGAGTCAAGCGCCGCGAAAACACAAACGCTGCCCACAAGGAAAACAACGTGGTCAACACCATAATCACGATAATCATCAGGCGAAACATGTTCTTGAGTACGCCACGCTGATACACCAAGCTTTTGTACTCATTACGCGCCGATAACACACTTTCAGCCAAATCGCGTTCTTGTTTCGCTATCGGAAACCGCGCCGTCAGAATAGCCCGATGCTCGTTATCTTTCCCATAACGCACCCTCACGGCAATGCGCGAAAACATTTCGCCATCACTGCCGGGTTCGAGGGTAGAATAATAGGGGCGTATTTGCATCATGCTAAACAAGCTGGCACTCGGCATTTGCGGAATCAGCGTTTCGGTATCCTCCAACGCCAGCGCCAACAATTGCTGCTCATCGTCAAGCAACAAAATTTCGTTCGCGCCAATCGTCAGCAGTTGTTCCAACAATAAGGGGATTTCCGCCAACGTATTGCCACGCAAACTGGGGGTGAAACGTTCTAACATGGTGAAATATTGCCGGTGACGGGTTTTAAGCGCCAGATCGCTGAGATCCAAGGAATCATCCAGTGCGCGTTCCACCGATACCGAAAACCAGCGGTCAATGCGCGTGCCAATCAAATTCACCGCAAACAGCGACACAAAAAAGACTGGCAATAAGGTCAGAATCAAAAAACCCGTCATTAAGCGCAAGGTAAAGCGCGAACCGGCTTGGCGAGTGCGCCATTGATTAAACACTTTGACCAAATTACCCAGAATAACCGCACTCAGCAATACCAGCGTCAACACGCTGAAATAGAAATGCCAATCCCCGTAACGTTTCAGATTGTCGGGGCTAAGCGTCGCCAGATTCAATAACACCAGCGACACCATCAGTAACAAAAATACCAACAGTAGCGGCAACCATTGCCACCAACGGCTTTTTAAGGAATCGGCCACAGCACTCCATCACTTTCCAGTGAATAGCGATCAGAAAATAAAGACTTCAATTTCAACGGCAACTCCAAAGATTGCTGGGTCAAGGTCGCGGTCACAAAAATAGCCGCATTATCCCCCCACGCATCCTCCGGCACGGCGGGCAGCCGATAGTCGCTCAAGGTTCCCAATTGTTCCAAGGCAGCGGGCAGGTTCGGGAAATTCCAATTCTGCTTGGTGTCTTCGCGCACGACCTGATATTGCTTGCTCAATGGGTGGTATTTTAGTTCAGTTTTGACCACTACCAAGGGTTTTTGGGTATTCCACCACCAAGTATTGTGCCATTCCAAGGTAAAACGGGTTTCGTTTTGCAGCGTCAAACCGTTGAGCAAGCCTTCGCGTAAATAATCACTCAGGTCGTAATCCAACTTGAGGCTGGTCATTAACTGCTTGGGTGGCTGAATCCGAATCGAAAATTCCTGAAAGCGGATGCTGTTTTCAGCCGCCTGCACGTGTCCAAAGCCAGTGCACAGCACTAGCAGCCCTGTCACCAAAAACCGCTGCAAAAGGGATCGTCTGCTTATCACGTTGTTGTTTCCTGCACTGCTTTGCCCAATAGTGCGTAATAAAATCCATCCATGCCCTGTTCACCCGGCAGAATTTGCCGCCCGACGCTTTGAGCATGACCCCAGACACCCGCAAGCGGCGCCTGGTAAGCGTCAGGGTGCTCTGCCAAGAAAGCTTCCACCTGACGGCTGTTTTCATCCGGCAAAATCGAGCACGTCGCATACAACAACTGCCCGCCGGGGCGCAAAGTATGCCACAATGTGCGCAATAAACGTGCTTGTTCTTGTTGCAATTCGGCAATATCGCTGTCGCGGCGTAATACTTTAATATCCGGGTGGCGACGAATGACGCCGGTTGCCGAACACGGCGCATCCAGCAAAATACGGTCAAATACCTGCCCATCCCACCAGCTTGCCAATTCCCCCGCATCTGCCGCTATCAGTTGTGCCTGCAAATTCAAGCGCGTCAGGTTTTCGGTAACACGTTTGAGGCGTGATTCGCTGTCATCCAGCGCCATCAAGTGCAAACCGTCAGTGCGTTCTAGCAAATGGCTGGTTTTGCCGCCGGGCGCAGCGCAGGCATCCAACACGCGCATTCCGGCTTGGCAATCCAGCAACGGGGCGGCGAGTTGCGCAGCGGCATCTTGCACCGACACCGTGCCGCTGAAAAAGCCGGGGAGTTGTTCCACACCGACGGGGGTTTGCAAAATCAGGGCGCTGTCAACGGCGGGGACGCGTTCTGCCGCGATGCCTGCCTCTTGCAGCAAGGCTTGATACGCTGCGGTGGTTTGCAGCCGTTGATTGACGCGCAAGGTCATCGGCGCGTGGGTATTGCTGGCGCTGAGGATGTCTGCCCAAGCGTCCGGCCACGCGGTTTGCAGGCGTTTGAGTAACCAGTCGGGGCAAGCATAACGTGCCGTAACGCTGCTATCCGCTTGCACCAACAGTTCGGCTTGCTCCCGGATGAACGTGCGCAACACACCGTTCACCAATTTACCCGCCCACTCTTTTTTGAGCTTTTTGGTGGCTTTAACGGTTTCGTTGACGGCGGCGTGGTCGGGTTTGCGCTGGTAAATGAGCTGGTAGAGGCCGATGCGTAACAGGCATTCCACATCCTTATCTGCCGCTTTTAACGCTTTTTTTACCAGCTTGTTGAGGATGGCGCTTAAACGCTCGTGCCAACGCAAGGTGCCGAAACACATATCACGCAACAGCGCCTGATCTTGTGGATTCAGGGTCGCGATCGTGCGGTCTTGCAACACTTCGGTAAGCGATTCGCCTTCGTAAATCACCCGTTGCAAGCACAACGCCGCTGTCGCACGGGCGCTCACAATTGCACCCCTAGTAACGAACGTCCGTTGAGGAATTGTTCTGCCGTGAGGCGTTTGCCGCCGGGGAGTTGCAGGCTGAGGATGCGCACCACACCCTCACCCGTGGCAATGTCGATGCCGGATTTGCTTTCGGCAATGACTGTGCCGGGGGGGAATTCCCTTCGACTTCGCTCAGGGAACGGGAGGCGAAGAGGCGTAAGGGTTGCCCTTCGTATAAGGTAAACGCCACCGGATACGCATCGAAGGCGCGGATGGTGCGGTCAATCACTGCCGCTGTTTGTGTCCAGTCGATTTGCGCTTCTGCCTTGGTGAGTTTGTGAGCGTAATTAGCAAGCGCGTCGTCTTGCGCTTCGGGTTGCAGTTTACCGGCTTCCAGCAATGCCAGCGTGTGCAACAATGCGCTTGCGCCCTGTGTTGCCAACTTGTCATGGATGCTTTGCCCGCCATCCGTCGGGGTAATCGGGCAAACCACTTTGTGTAACATATCGCCCGTATCCAAGCCTGCCGCCATTTGCATAATGGTCACGCCGGTTTCGGTATCACCCGCCTGAATTGCACGCTGAATCGGTGCCGCCCCACGCCAGCGCGGTAAAAGCGACCCGTGAATATTCAAACAACCGTGACGCGGAATATTCAATACCACTTGCGGCAAAATCAGCCCGTAGGCGGCAACAATCAGCACATCCGGCGCGTAAGCTCGCAGCTTATCCTGCTCTTCCACGGCTTTCAGCGACAGCGGCTGTTCAACCGGAATGCCTGCATTCACCGCCACTTGCTTCACCGCGCCAAAAGTGAGTTTGCGTCCACGACCCGCCGGGCGGTCGGGTTGGCAATACACCGCCACGACCTCATGCCCTGAGGTGAGCAAGGCTTGCAAAGCGGGGACAGCAAATTCGGGTGTGCCTGCGTACACGACCCTCATGCGATAATCGCTTTGGCGGCGGCAGCCCGTTTTTCTGCCAACTTAGCCTGTTCTTTTTCCCACTTTTGCACCACTTTACGGGCTTTTTGCTGTTTGGGCGTCGACAGGTAATCGACAAACAATTTGCCTTCCAGATGATCCATTTCATGCTGAATACAAATCGCCATCAGCTCATCAAAATCTTGTTCCAGTACCTCGCCGTCACGGGTCAGGGCGCGTACCCGAATGCGTTCGGCGCGAGTCACCGTTTCGTAATAATCGGGAACCGATAGACAGCCTTCCTCGTGCTCAATTTTGCCTTCTTTGTGCAAAATTTCCGGGTTGATCAGGCACAACCGCTCCGTTTTCGTTTCCGAAATATCCAAGGTGATAATGCGCTGGTGAATGTTGACCTGCGTCGCCGCTAACCCAATACCTTGGTTGGCGTACATGGTTTCAAACATATCATCCACAATCTGTTGGATGCTCGTGTCAACCTGGGCAACCGGCGCGGCTTTCTTGCGCAAACGCGGGTCTGGATGGTGTAAAATCTCTAGTTTTGCCATTGTAAATACCGAAAATCTAAAAGTTCTGAATGTTTTTCAGGCCATAGTTTATTATAAACCGCACATCCAACCCATAATAACGACAAGGATACCACCATGCGGCATTCTTCTGCTTTCTTCTTGAATACCCTGTGCATTAGCATCGGGGCGACCCTTGTGCTTAGCGGCTGCGGCGCAACCACCACTACCCCTCGCGGGGGCGCTGACCCTTACGATAAGTATTATGGGCAAGTGACCGCGCAAGCAAGTGATGTGATTGATTCCAGCAGCATTATCATCAATCCCGCCGCGCCCAATACGTATGTGGTCAAACAAGGCGATACCTTGTGGGGCATTGCCCGTAAATTCCTGAATACGCCGTGGCATTGGCCGGAAATCTGGGATAAGAACCAGCGCATTGCCAACCCGCATCAACTTTACCCCGGTGATGTGTTGACCTTCGATTACGCCAATAGTGCCAGGGCTGGCAATGGCGATAAGTTGCAGCCGCGCCTGCGCGTTGACCGTCATGGGCAAGGTGAACCGATTGCCACCTTAGCCGAATTCATGCTGTGGCCACGGGTGCTGGATGAGGCAACGATTAAGAATGCGCCCTATATCCTCGCCTCACGCGATGATCGCCAGTTGATTACCGAAGGCGAAACCATTTACGTCAAAAACCTGCGCAATGCAGCAGCCGGGACACGTTGCGCCATTTTCCACCCCAACAAAGCCTTGCACGACCCGCGCACGGGGCAATTGCTAGGCTATGAAGTGACTTATGGCGGCTACAGTCGGATTGAGCGGGTGGATAATACCGCAACCGCAACCGTGGTAGATGCGAAGCGCGAAATCCGCAAAGGCGACCGCTTGCTGGCACCGTTGGATGACGTGGCTTATTTGAATGGGGTGATTCATGCGCCCAACACCAAGATTCGCGGCGATATTGTTTCCTTGTTTGATGCGGAAGCGATTAGCGGCAACCACATGATTGCAGTCATCAATAAAGGCTTGCGTGACCGCATTGAAGTCGGGCATACGCTGGGTGTTTACACCGACGGTAAATACGTGGTGGACGTGGTGGAATCGTGCAAAGCCAAATCGGGCGCGGTGTGCAGCCAATTACCGCCTGAAAAAGTGGCAAATCTGGTGATTTACAAAGTGACTGACCGGGTGAGTTACGGGCTGATTATGGATGCGACCCGTGAGGTGAAAGACGGGGATAAGGTGGGGAATCCTTAACAACACGGGGGCGAGAGATACTCGCCCCGTGCTAGTCGCTGTTATTACAGCTCTTTCATATTGGAAATGAGTTCATTCGCGACCGCCTGCCCGTCGCCATACAGCATCCGGCAGTTGTCAGCGAAGAACAGGTGGTTCTCAATCCCAGAGAAACCTGCACCCTGACCACGTTTCACCACGATTACGTTTTTGGCGTAATCCGCGTTCAGAATCGGCATTCCGTAAATCGGGCTGTTCGGGTCAGTCCGCGCAATCGGGTTCACCACGTCATTCGCCCCAATCACTAACGCCACGTCAGCCGTGCGGAACTCTTCGTTGATTTCATCCAAGTCGTAGATAATGTCATACGGCACACCCGCTTCCGCCAACAACACGTTCATGTGACCCGGCATCCGCCCGGCAACCGGGTGAATCGCAAACTTGACGGTCACGCCGCGTTCTTGCAATTGCTTGGTCATTTCCCAAATCTTGTGCTGCGCCTGTGCCACTGCCATGCCGTAACCGGGGATGATGATCACCTTTTCCGCAAACGCCATCATGATTGCCGCATCCGGGGCTTCAATTGCCTTCATTGAACCGCTGACTTCTTGCGCTTCGCCAGTGGTTTCGCCGAAATTGCTGAACAACACGTTGGTAATCGGGCGGTTCATCGCCTTTGCCATCAATTGTGTCAACAACGTACCGGCGGAACCCACCACAATGCCCGCAATCATCATCGCCGGGTTATCCAACACATAGCCTTCAAAACCCACCGCAAGACCCGTGAAAGCGTTGTAAAGAGAAATCACCACCGGCATATCCGCGCCGCCAATCGGCAAGGTCATCATCACGCCAAACACCAGCGCCAGTGCGAAGAACAAGAACAGCACAAACATGCCGTAATCCGTGCCGCTGGTCGCAATGCCCAAGCCTATCCACGCGGTGAGAATAAACAACCCGGCGTTGATGCGTTGCTGATTCTTAAAGCGGAATGCGCCACGCAATTGTTTCAAGCCTTGCAGCTTACCAAACGCAATCAATGAACCAGAGAACGCGATAGCACCAATCAGCGCACCCGCCACCGCCAGTGCCTGCACTACCGGATCCATTTCATGCTGCTTGATCAGTTCGACCGCTGCAATCGCTGCTGCCGCACCGCCGCCCATGCCGTTGTAGAGCGCAATCATCTGCGGCATATCGGTCATGGCGACTTCTTTACCGGTTTTCCAGGCAATCCCGCCGCCGACCGCAATCCCGATGAAAATCAACAAGTAATTGCTGTTAACGCTAGGGTGGACAAAGGTAATCAGCGTTGCCAGCACCATGCCGATGCCCGCCCACACAATTCCGCGCCGCGCCGTGACCGGCGAAGCCATTTGCTTGAGGCCGAGAATGAACAGCACGGCGGCTGCCAGATAAAAGATTTCAACAAACAGGTTCATGTTTATTTGCCCCCTTTGCTGCTTTTAAACATTTCCAACATCCGCTCAGTCACGACGTAGCCGCCGACCGCGTTACCCGCCGCCAGCACCACCGCAATGAAACCGACCAGTTGTTCCATAAAGCCTTCCGCTTGACCCAAGACGACCATTGCGCCGACCAAAACGATGCCGTGGACGAAGTTTGAACCCGACATTAGCGGGGTGTGCAGGATAACCGGCACTTTGGAAATCACTTCATAGCCGACAAACCCGGCAAGGATGAAGATGTAAATGGCGATAAAACCTTCCATTGTTATGCTCCTTCAACCAGTTGGCGAATGGCGGCGTTCATAATTTTGCCTTCGTGGGTGAGTAACGCGCCTGCAATCACTTCGTCGCTAAAATCGGGGGCATATTCGCCGCCTTTCAGCATGGGGGTGAGGAAGTTCAGCAGGTTTTTGGCATACATCTCCGAGGCGTGTACCGGCACTTGGCTAGGCACATTGAGTGGCGCGTGAATGGTCACGCCATTATGCACGATGGTTTTGCCCGGTTGCGTCAGGGTGCAGTTACCGCCACCTTCTGCCGCCAAGTCGATAATCACCGCGCCGGATTTCATGCCGTCAACCGTGGATTCAGGGATGATTTTCGGGGAAGGACGACCGGGAACGGCAGCGGTGGTGATCAGCACATCAGCGGTAGCAATGTGTTTCGCCAAAGCCTCTTGCTGTTGCTGCTTTTCTTCAGCGGTCAGTTCGCGAGCGTAACCGCCCGTGCCTTCCGCCGTAATGCCAAGTTCGATGAATTTTGCACCGAGGGATTGCACTTGTTCTTTGGTAGCAGAACGCACGTCATAGGCTTCAACCACTGCACCCAAACGCCGTGCAGTCGCAATCGCTTGCAAACCCGCCACGCCGACGCCAATGATAATGACTTTGGAGGGGCGAATCGTGCCCGCCGCTGTGGTCAGCATCGGGAAAAAGCGTGGTGCAAGGTCAGCGCCCATGATCGCGGCTTTGTAACCGGCGATAGCGGCTTGCGAAGACAGTACATCCATCGACTGCGCCCGTGAAATCCGTGGAATCAGTTCCATCGCAAAGCTGGTGATGTTTTTGGCGTTGAGTGCCGCAATCCGTTCAGGGGATTGGTAAGGCTGTAACATGCCGATGAGCACGCTGCCATCTTTCAGTTGCGCAATTTCAGCGTCAGACGGGGGTTGCACTTTGAGTACAATATCCGCTTGTTGATACAGATCGCTGGCGGCAGCAACTAGCGTTGCGCCAACAAATGCTGTATCAGGAAGGTGTGCCGCAGCACCTGCACCGGCTTCGACCAGTACTTCCGCGCCGAGTTTGCTGAGTTTGGCAATGACGCTGGATTCGATGGCAACCCGACGCTCGCCCTCGGCGGTTTCCTTGGGCACAGCCACTTTGATTGACATAGGTTCTGTCTCCAGAAGGTAGAGTGGTGATAAGGGTCAATATACTAGCGGAATATTAGCAGGGAATGAAATATTTCATGCGGGTAGCATTAAAAGAAAAGCCGAGTAAAAACCCGGCTTTTCTTTATCGAGACCCTACGTGTTTACGGTAGGTAGAGGCAGCGCTTAGCGAGTGCCGTTCGCAACCACGTCAACACGACGGTTAGCGGCACGGCCTGCTTTAGTGCCATTGTCAGCAACCGGTTGTGACTCGCCTTTGCCTGTCGCTTGGATAGCAGCGGCTGGAACGCCTTTGCTCGCCAAGTAATTGGCAACGGCACTGGCACGCTGTTCAGACAACTTTTGGTTGTAAGCATCAGAACCCACGCTGTCGGTATGACCGGTTACGCTGATGCCGCTTACTTTTGCGCCTGCCAAACCAGCCAAGAACTGATCCAAATTCGCTTGACCGGCTGGCTTCAGAATGGCTTTGTCAAAGTCAAAGTTAGTATCTGAGGTCAGCGTCATTTTTTGAATCGGTGTCGGCGGCGGCGGTGTTACTGGCGGTGGTGGTGGCGTTACCGGTGGTGGCGGCGGTGGCGCAGCTTCGCAGCCTTCTGGCATACTGCCGTATTGTGCCTTAACGCACTCGTCAGCGCTGTTTTTGACGGGTTTGCCATCGCCATTTTGAACGTATTTGCCGTCTTCCGCCTGAGCAGTAGTCATCATCATTGCTGCCATCAGGGCAGCTACGCTAATGCTTGCAACTTTCTTCAGAGTCATGTTGATCTCCTTAAGCCTGGTTTTTGAGTTTAGATTGTTGAACCCCGTACTCCCACACCCATGAAATATTAATTCTGTCGGCAGGAGGCGTAAGTTGTGACTATAGTGTCTTAAATATACAACAACGGCTAGGATTATAGGTTACTTTGTGGTTAAGTTCCTATAGCCAAGCAAAATTTTCTTTGTCAAGACCCAAAGAAAAGCCCCCTTACCGCGAAGCAAGGAGGCTTTTTAAACCGTTTATGAATCAAGCGATTTGATTCATTGTACGGTTTATTTCTGGTAGCGCTTCATGCTAGAACGTGCTGCCGGATCCATTTGGACGGGGCCTTTGTAGTTGCCTTTTGCTTTCACTTTAGGCACAACAGGCGCACGAGGTACAGCGCGTGGCGTCGGTGCTGGCGCAACCGGTGCAGCAACCGGAGCCGCTGGTGCTGCTTCACAGCCTTCTGGCTCGAAGCCGTATACCGCTTGGACGCATTCGCCAAAGCTGTTTTTAACCACAACGCCGTCGCCATTTTTGACAACTTTCATGTCAGCCGCGTGCACGCCAGCGGTAGTCAGCATCAGCGCTGCGAAGCCAATGCCTGCAATGTGTTTGAGAATCATGGTGATCTCCTTGAAGTCTAAGTTTTGAGTCGTAAAGTTGGATTTTGCTTTATGTTTGAGCGTAGCATTCATACCACAATTGTGTATATTGCACGACAAACGCACGATACGCCACAGGTAAATGCTATGCAAGGCAAAAACGGATTAAGTCCCTCAGCAATCAATGAATTGCTCAATATTATGAGTCGCTTGCGTGACCCGACGGGCGGTTGCCCTTGGGACATCAAGCAAACTTGGCAAACGATTTTGCCCTACACCCTAGAGGAAGTGTACGAGGTAGCCGATGCCGTCGACCGCCATGACGCGGTGGCGTTGTGTGACGAGCTAGGCGATTTGCTGTTCCAGATTGTGTTTATGGCGCAAATTGCCAGTGAGCAAGGTTTGTTCGATTTTGATGACGTCGCTGCTGGCATTTCCCGCAAAATGCTGCGCCGCCACCCGCATGTCTTCGGCGATACGGTATACGCCGATGAGCGTGAGCAAAAACAAGCATGGGACGCGATTAAGCAAACCGAGCGTGGCACAAAAAAGGACGACACCGGTTTCTTTGCCGGAATCCCCGCCGCCATGCCCGCGTTACGCCGCAGCCAGAAACTTCAACGCCGCGCTGCCGCCGTCGGCTTTGATTGGGAACATTGGCAACAGGTCATCCCCAAAATTCAGGAAGAACTCGACGAAGTGGTGGATGCCGTTACCAACGACGAATCGCAAAGCCGGATTGAGGAAGAAGTCGGGGATGTGCTCATGGGTGCGACCAATTTGGCGCGTTTGTTGGGGGTGAATGCTGAAAATGCCTTGCGTTTATCCAACCAAAAGTTTGAACGGCGCTTTGGGCGGGTCGAAGCGATACTCGCGGCTCAGGGGATTTCATTGGAAGCTGCCGCGCTGGAACAGATGGAAGATGCGTGGAATATCGCCAAACAAGAAGAGAAACAGACAGACGGTAGCTAAAAGCGCATAAAAAACGAAGCCCCCGACGAACGGGGGCAGTCAACACGGGCAAATGTTATTATTATTGTCTTATTGTTATTGTTGTTCTCAAACAATCATCTCCTAATAAAGTCCCCCTGTGTTATCCACAGGGGGTAGAGGAGTCGAGATATGGTCAGGCGCTTTATTGTTATTAATGTTTATGCCTACTCGCTATCTCTTGGGGCTTGCTGATAAATGCTTTCCTTAACCCTTTCTTATTATTGTTGTCGTCCCTTTCCAGACCTTCTAGTCTTTGCCGTCTCAGTCTGTGCAAGGGTTATTGCAACGCCCGTGCCAACCACACCCTGTCACACTTAAATCATTAATTTAATTGATTAAACAATAATTTTATTGGAAGTGACACAGTGGCTTGGCAGGTGTGGATGCTGTCAGAAAGTGACAAAATTGACAGGTGAAGTGTCAGGTCTGAACTAAGATTTTTAATCCCGCGAATCCTAGTTCAGACTGGCGCGAAGCGCTTGGCGGATCATGTCTTCCACACTCAAGCCTTGATTTTCGTAAGCAGCAATCATTTGGCTGGCTTGCGCGGGTTTATAGCCGAGTGCTAACAGTGCATTGACGGCCTCGTCACTGACCGATACGGATGGAACGGGAGCGCTAACGGCAATCCCCGTGCTACTGCTTGCTTCGGCTTTGGGCAAACGGTCACGCAACTCAATGACTAAGCGCTCTGCCGTTTTCTTGCCAACGCCCGGAATGCGGCTCAAGCGGGCAATATCCGCCGCGTGAATCACTTGATTGAATTCCACAGGACTCATGCCCGACACAATCGCCAGCGCCATTTTGGGGCCAACGCCATTCACTTTGAGCAAGTGCCGGAACAGTTCGCGTTCGGTTTGGGAGCTGAAGCCGTACAGCAATTGCGCGTCTTCACGCACCACAAAATGGGTGTAGAGCGTCACTTCTTGGTGCAATTCTGGCAGATCGTAGAACGTGGTCATCGAAGCCTGCACTTCGTAGCCCACGCCATTCACATCCAGCAGTAAATCGGGGGGTTGTTTGATGAGTAATTTGCCGCGTAATAATCCAATCATGCTACGGTACTCCTAAGACGTTGTTGCAAGTGACTCGCATGAGCATGGCACAATGCCACCGCCAGCGCATCTGCTGTATCGACTTGTAACCGCCCTTGCAAACTGAGCAGCAGTTTGACCATGTGTTGCACTTGCGCTTTATCCGCACCACCTTTGCCGACGGTGGCTTGTTTGACTTCTTTGGGGCTGTATTCGGCAACGGGCAATCCCGCAATCACCCCGGCGCAAATCGCAGCCCCTCGCGCTTGCCCCAATTTGAGTGCTGACGCGGGGTTGTTGGAGACGAACACGCTTTCAATTGCCATTTCAAGCGGCTGGTATTCGCGAATAATGCGGGTCAGTTCGCTGAAAATCGTTCCCAGCCGTTCGGGAAAAGACGCATCGCCTAAGCGCAAGCACGTGCTGAAAACGTGCTGATTGCGTCGCCCATCCGTGTCGATAATCCCGATTCCGGTGATCCGCGAACCGGGGTCAATGCCCAGAATCCGGCGGGTGGTCACTTAACCATGCGCCGCTAAATCGGCATCGTTGAAATCGGCATTGGTGAAGACTTCTTGCACGTCATCCAAATCTTCGAGCATGTCGATCATTTTCAATAGCTTAGATGCCGTGTCACCTTCCACGGAAGTCAGGTTATCCGCCCGCATGGTAACTTCATCGTGATCTGGCGTGAAACCTGCCGCAATCATGGCAACTTTGACGGCGGCGAAATCTTCCGGCGTGGTAACGATTTCAGCCGAACCGTCGTCATCCATCTGAATGTCATCCGCTCCGGCTTCGAGCGCGGCTTCCATGAGCTTTTCTTCATCCAGACCGGGGGCAAAGTTCATCACACCGATTTTCTTGAATTGGAAGGCGACCGAGCCATTCGTGCCGAGGTTGCCGCCGTGTTTGGTGAGGGCGTGGCGCACTTCGCCCACAGTGCGGTTGACGTTATCGGTCATCGTTTCGACGATCACTGCAATCCCACCGGGGCCGTAGCCTTCGTAACGCACTTCGACGTAGTTGTCGGTGTTGGTTTCACCCGCGCCGCGTTTGCAAGCTTTTTCGATGGTATCGCGGGTCATATTGGCACTCAGCCCTTTATCCACGGCGAGGCGCAAGCGCGGGTTGGTGTTGGGGTCGGAGGTTTTGCCTTCGCGTGCCGCTACGGTGATTTCGCGGATGATTTTCGTCCAGATTTTGCCGCGTTTCTTATCAACCGAGGCTTTCTGGTGTTTGATGTTTGCCCATTTACTATGACCGGCCATGTCGAACTCTCGTTTTCAGTCTCAAAAAGTGCCGATCAGTTTAGCATAATTGCGGAAAGTTTCAGACTTCCAGCAGAAAAATGGACGGGTGGCGCTATTCCGCGCTGCTGGCTTTCTGCGCTACTATCCTCGCTTTCGATTCTGGGCTTATTCGCATGGCAGCACTTTCCAACCGCAAGACTATCCGTGGCAACGCGCTGGCGTTCGTCAAAGAATGGGGCAATGAAACGCGGGAGGAAGCCGAAGCCAAGTCCTTTTGGGATGCGTTTTTTGCCATTTTCGGGGTCAATCGTAAAAGTGTCGCGGCGTTTGAACATGCCGTCGAGCGCACCGATAACACCAAAGGCTTTATTGACCTGTTTTGGAAAGGCGTGTTGCTGGTTGAACACAAATCACGCGGTAAATCCCTCGATAAAGCCAAGTCGCAAGCCTTTGATTATTTCCAGCAGATAAAAGACCAGCGCGACCGCCCACGCTACGTGTTGTTGTCGGATTTTGCTCGCTTCAAATTGTATGACCTTGATCGGCGTTTGGAGCATGACATTGCCATTGAGGACTTGCCGGACAAGATCGAGTTTTTCGATTTCATGGCGGGGTTGGAGAATCACGGGGAAAGCATTCAGGAATACGCGCTGAATATTAAGGCGGCGGAACGCTTGGGCAAGCTGCACGATGCGCTACAGGATGCGGGTTGTGCGGGGCATGAGCTGGAAGTGTTTTTGGTGCGTATTTTGTTCTGTTTGTTTGCGGAAGATACAGGGATTTTTTCCCGCCACCAGTTCTACAACTACCTCGAACATTTTACTGCGCCAGACGGTTCTGACACCGATTCACGCCTAAACAAGCTGTTTCAAACCTTGGATAAGCCGGTGCAGGCGCGGGGCAAGCATTTGCTGGCAGAGTTGAACGATTTTCCTTATGTGAACGGTCATTTGTTCGGTGAAAAGCTGGATTTGCCGTCGTTTGATGCGGAGATGCGCGAGGCTTTGCTGGATTGTTCGCATTTTGATTGGGGCAGTATTTCACCTGCGATTTTTGGTTCGTTGTTTCAGTCGGTGATGGATAAGGCGGCAAGGCGTGAATTGGGCGCACATTACACCAGCGAAACGCACATTTTGCGCTTGATTAAGCCGTTGTTTTTGGATGCATTGTGGGCGGAATTCAGCGCGATTCAACAGGGTGGCAATCGTGACAAGCGTAAGAAGTTGGCGGCGTTTCAGCAGCGTTTGACGGCGTTGCAGTTCCTTGATCCGGCGTGTGGGTGCGGTAACTTTCTGATCATTACCTACCGCGAATTGCGTTTGTTGGAATTGGCGGTGTTGCAGGCGCAGCACGGTGATGCGCATCGGGGGTTGGATATTACGGTCGAGCCGACGATTAAGCTGGAGCATTTCCACGGCATTGAGGTTGAGGAATGGCCGGTGCGGATTGCGGAAGTGGCGATGTGGCTGACGCAGCATCAGATGAACCGCGAATTTGCGCGTCAGTTTGGGCGCGAACCGGATTTGCTGCCGTTGAAATCC
The DNA here is from genome assembly GCF_016772315.1 of Thiothrix subterranea. Classification (NCBI taxonomy): domain Bacteria; kingdom Pseudomonadati; phylum Pseudomonadota; class Gammaproteobacteria; order Thiotrichales; family Thiotrichaceae; genus Thiothrix; species Thiothrix subterranea. The sequence continues at coordinate 1,940,070 of NZ_CP053482.1, forward strand.
TCAGCGCATATTGTGATTGGCAATTCGCTGCAACTCGATTGGGCGGCGGTTGTTAAGCCTGCCAACCTGAATCACATCATCGGCAATCCGCCTTTTGTGGGTAAAAATTTCCGTGGTGAGGCGCAAAATGCCGATATGGATAAGCTGTTTGGCGCGTTGAAAAACTATAAAAGTTTGGATTACGTGACTTGCTGGTTTTACAAAGCGGCGCAGTTCATACGCGGAACACGTATCACAGCGGCGTTTGTTTCCACCAATTCGATTACGCAAGGCGAACAGATTGCACCGTTATGGCAACCGCTGCTGGATATGGGTATCCGTCTGCATTTTGCACACCGTACCTTTTCGTGGGATTCTGAAGCACGCGGCAAAGCGGCGGTACATGTGGTGATCGTGGGGTTTGCCAACTTTGATACTGAGGGCAAACGCATTTTCGACTACCCCAATATCAAGGGCGAACCTGTCGAAATTGCTGCCAATAATATTAATCCCTATCTGATCGACGCACCCAATATAGTGGTTGATAATCGGACAAAACCGCTGTGTAACGTGTCTGAAGTTGTGTACGGTAATAAGCCTGTGGATGGTGGATTTTTGTTGCTATCGCCTGATGAAAAAACCGCGCTATTGGCAAAAGAACCCCTTGCTGCAAAATGGTTAAAACCGCTGCTTGGTGCGGAAGAATTCATTAACGGCAAGGAGCGTTGGTGTTTGTGGTTAGTCGGTATTCAGCCTAATGAATTGCGTGCCTTGCCAGAAGTCATGAAGCGTGTTGCTCAAGTTAAAGAAATGAGGTTAAACAGCATAGATGCTGGTGCGAGAAAATTAGCTGAGTGTCCAACACAGTTTCGTGACACAAAAAATCCATCCAGCTATGTACTGATTCCAAGGGTGTCATCAGAGCGTCGTGAGTATGTACCAATGGGATTTTTTGACCAAAATACCATTTCTACCGACCTTAATAATATGATTCCTAATGCAACACTCTATGAGTTTGGTGTGCTGGAAGCCAAAATGAACATGGTTTGGATGAGCGCCGTTTGTGGACGTTTGGAAAGCCGTTACCGCTATTCTGCCAAGCTGGTTTACAACAATTTTCCGTGGCCTGATGCCGACGACAAGCAGCGCAAGAAGGTGGAAGTCGCCGCGCAAGCGGTGCTGGATGCGCGGAAGAATTACCCGACCTCAACCTTGGCGGATATGTACGACCCGACTTCCATGCCGCCGGATTTGCGCAAAGCCCATACCGCATTGGATAAAGCGGTGGATCAGTGTTACCGCAAGGAAAAATTCAGCAGTGATATGGAACGGCTGACGTGGTTGTTTGAGCGGTATCGGGGGTTGGTGGGTGGTTGATAAACCTTATTAAGTTATGTTACTGATGTTAAAAAAGAAACCCCTCCCAACCTCCCCTTATCAGGGGAGGAGCAAGAATGGATGCCTTTGAGCGGTTTGATTTGAGCCTAATGGCGTTCTTTTGCTAACGTTAAATGATGAAAAGTCGCTGTTATCAACCCTATCATGACAACCTTGTTGCATTAGCACGGGTTAACCGGAAAAACCCGACGCCTGCTGAATACAAAATGTGGTCAGAGATTCTGCGCCGTAGACAATTGACAGGTTTTAAATGTTTGCGTCAGAAGCCTATTGACGGTTATATCGTTGATTTCTACTGTGCAGTATTAGCTTTAGTCATTGAAATTGATGGCGATAGTCACACTGATAAAATGGAATACGATACAGAACGTACCCGCATCCTCAACGCTTATGATTTACAGATCATCCGTTACACCAACGATGAAGTCCTTGGCAATCCACAGGGAGTTTATCTACACCTCATAGAACAAATCCTCGCCAGATTGGAGGTGCTGTCTCTTAGCTCCTCCCCTGATAAGGGGAGGTTGGGAGGGGTTTCTTCTGCGTAATATCAAGTCATCAGTTGTAAATCAGTAAATATTTCGCCAGAATCAGACTTCCATCATCTCAAAATCGTCCTTGCCCACGCCGCAATCCGGGCAGCGCCAATCATCGGGGATCGCTTCCCAAGGCGTACCCGGTGGAATACCTTCATCTGGCAGTCCACTTGCTTCGTCGTAAATCCAACCGCACACCACACACATCCACGTTTTCATTTGTAATACCACTTATCGCTTAAAATCATGGCTTGATTCTCAAGTAAATCGCCGGATTAAGCAAAAAGACGGATGCTGTCAGGGTTTGAAACAGTTACCATAAAATCTATCTAAATCTATTCAAACTTCATCATTTTGGTTATTTTTATAAAGGCGTAGTGCCGTTTATCCGTAAAGGATAGCAGCAAAAGCACGGGAGGCTAGACAACTATCACGCCATGCCGCATTCTATTTTCCATGATTATCAGCCACAAAATCCGCCTCAACCCGAACAATAAGCAAGCCACGTACTTGGCGAAAGCCGCCGGTACAGCGCGGTTTGCCTACAACTGGGCGTTAGCGGAATGGCAAACCCAATACGCGGCATGGAAGGAAGACAACACCCAGCCAAAACCCAACCAGATGGGCTTGCGCCGCCAATTGAACGCCATCAAACGCGAACAATTCCCGTGGATGCTCGAAGTCACCAAAAACGCCCCACAAATGGCGATTATCCAACTCGGAAGCGCGTTCAAAAACTTCTTTGCAGGGCGTGCCAAGTACCCGCAATTCAAAAAGAAAGGCAAAAGCCGCGACAGTTTCACCCTCACCAACGACCAGTTCAGCCTTAACGGTTGCCGCATCCGCATTCCCAACCTTGGGTTAGTGCGGATGCGGGAAACGTTACGCTTTTCCGGCAAAATCCTCTCTGCCACGGTTTCCCGCACCGCTGACCAGTGGTTCGCCAGCATCACCGTGGATACCGACCAACATCACCTCCCGCCTGCCGAAAACCAAGGTACGGTGGGGGTGGATTTGGGTGTATCCGCGCTGGCAACGCTGTCAACGGGGGAAAAAGTGGTCGGGGCGAAGCCGCATAAAGCCTTGCTTTCCCGCCTAAAACGGCTATCCCGCAGCCTGTCCCGCAAGGTCAAAAGCAGTGCCAACTGCCACAAGGCAAAACAAAAACTGGCAAAACTTCACGCACGTATCGCCAACATCCGCCAAGACAGTTTGCACCAACTCACCACGGATTTGACCCGCCGTTTCCACACTATTGGCATCGAAGATTTGAACGTATCGGGCATGGTGAAAAACCGTCATTTATCCCGCGCGATCAGTGACATGGGGTTTTTCGAGTTTCGGCGGCAACTGGAATACAAAGCCGATATGCGGGGTGCGGTGGTCGTGGTGGCTGATCGGTTTTTTGCTTCGAGCAAGACGTGTTCTGCTTCTGGCTGTGGGCATAAAGTGGAAAAGCTGCCGCTGTCGGTACGTGAATGGACTTGCTCCGTTTGCGGCGCGATCCATGACCGTGACGTAAACGCTGCCAAGAATTTGCAAGAATATGCTTCGGCTACGCTCAGCAACCACGCCGTGAGTTACACGGTGTCTGCCTGTGGAGGGGAAGGCGCTGGTCTTGAGCGAAAGCCGAAGACGAAACCAGCCCCTGTGAAGCAGGAATTCAACACCATGACTACTTTTAGTTAGCTATAGGTAGATTTGGGTAGGTTTGAAATAACGGATTTTGTACTATTAATCTTATCAATAAAGGAATCGAGTGTTGTCATGATCTGGGTATTGTTTGGTTTGACGCTAATGGTGGTCGCGTGGCTGGCGTATCGCGCTGGGTGGAATCAAGGGCTGCTGAAAGGCTACAAAACAGGCGCGGGCGACGGTTTTAAAAAAGGTCACGAAGATGGCATGAAAGCCGGTCTCAAAGCGGGCATTAAAGAACACATGGTCACAACCTTGGTCGATGCCAAACCCATTCCGGGGATGCACGAAGACTTGCATCAGCAAGTAAAAGACGAGGTGCTGAAAGCGCTCAATACCAAACCTGAACAGAAAAAAGCCAATCCCCCCAACCCCAGTTTTATGAAAATGTTGTGGGAGGAATTCGGTGGCTGGTTACTGATTGCTTTGTTCGTGTTGCTGCTTGTATACCTGTTCCGATCGGGGTAAAAACACACGGGAGTTTTCCCATAACTAAAGTGATGCCGCACCCATGAAAACAGCACCCCGTGAAATCGCTACCCCTTGCCCGCAAATGTCCCTGAAAGTGCCGCAAGGCATGACGCAGGTGGAATTTTTTAACAGCCCTGCCAATCTGAAAAACCTTGCCGAAGAAAACGGCTTGTTCCGTACCCCAGAAGATTTGCTGCTCTACCGCAAGTTGGTCGGGCATAGCGTGGAATTCGACACCTCGATTATTCTGGATTGTTCGCGCCGCATTCTTGACCCGCTGGGTCGCCCGGTACGCCGCGATCAGATGAAACGTCAGGAAAAGAAAGTCTGGTCGAAGATGACGCAAATCATCTGCGATTACATGTTTGAGAAATACCCCGACCCCGCCGAACACCTGATTTTATGCGGGGAAGCCAGTCTGGATTCGACCTGGCCGTTGAACAAACCGGGCGTGCCCAGTATCCGCATGATTCACAATCACTTCATGGTGTTCCCGATGGCAGAATTGCGCAATGCCAAGGAAGCCGATGCCAATAACCCCAACCTCACCGACAGCGGGCATAACACCTTGTTCTTACGCCAATTAAGCGATGCTTACGGCAAGTTTTTGGAAGTGTTGGATTTGCAAATCCTCAAGCTATTGCCCACCGAAGCCGCCTCCCTGCAATTGACCGGCTACCCGCAAGGTTTGCCGTGTTGGGAAGTCATCGGCGGTGCGGAACGCTTGAAAGACCAGTATTTCTGGCACGAATACGAGCAAGTATTGCGTGGCTTTTTGGATTTCTACCGCACCTTCTTTTCGCTGGTCGCCACGGGCGAAGCGCGAGTGCCGGATAATGCCAATTTCCCGCACCAGATTGACGATGTGCTGCTGGGCAATCAGCGTTTTGTGCGCGTGGCACGCGATTTGCGCGAAAAAGTGATTCAAGACCCGCAATTTGCCAACGATATTCGCTGGCGACCGGCGTACAAGCAAATCCTGTTCCGTGATGACAAGGGGCGCTTGGTGGTAACGATTTCGCAGAATTCGGTGGGCAATGCGATCACCGAATTGTTGGGCATTGTGGTGAAACGCCAAGTCGATTCCGAGGCTTACGCCGCCGTGGAAGAAGGCTTGGTGAGCCGTTTGCTGGAAGTGAGTGAACGCTTGCGAGCCGCTAATCTGGGGGAAATGCTCTCCGCCCCATGCTGGCCGAATGGTCATTATCAACCCTGCCGTTAAGCGAAGTGCATTACCCGAATGAACGTATTATCTGACCCGTTAACGCTGACCATGGCGGTGCTGGCGCTGCTGATCGTCGGCATTTCAAAAGGCGGCATGGGCGGCGGTTTGGGGGTATTGGGCGTGCCGTTAATGGCGCTGACCATGCCCCCGGCGCAAGCGGCGGCGATTTTGCTGCCGATTTTGTGCGTGATGGATTTGATGGCGCTGAAAGCCTTTTGGAAACGCTGGTCATGGGCGCACCTTCAGCAATTATTGCCTGCTGCCATTCTGGGGATTGTGATTGGCGCGTTCACCTTTACGTATTTTCGTGCCAGCGATGTGCGTTTATTGGTGGGGCTGATTGCGGTCGGGTTTGCATTGAATTATTGGTTCAAGCCCTTCCAGCGCTTGGCGATGGGCAAGCCGGGGGCAAAGGCGGGGCTGTTTTGGGGCAGCATTGCGGGGTTCACCAGTTTTGTGGCTCATGCCGGTGGCCCGCCGGTGAATATTTACCTGTTGCCGCAAAAGCTGGATAAAACGGTGTATCAGGCGACCACGGTGCTGTTTTTTACCAGTGTGAATTACGTGAAGCTGATTCCTTATGCGGCGTTGGGGCAATTCAACAGCACCAACATGGGAGCGTCGGTGCTGTTATTGCCGATTGCAGTGTTAGGGATTTGGTTGGGCTACAAACTGCATCACCGGGTGCCGGAAAAGCAGTTTTTTCAAGTCGCTTACGTGTTTTTGTTCCTCACCGGCTGTAAGCTAATGGTTGACGGTATGCAAGGCTTAGGAGTGTTGGGATGAAACTGGGAACGTGTGTGTATCAACAACAAACGTATGTGTGCCTAGCAGCAGGCGATACGGTGCTGCTTCCGGCGTTGGATACGGCGTTTGATCAACCCGCGTGGCGCGATATGTTGGCGCTGATTGATAGCGGTATAGACTTGCAGGCCGTGCGTAACACCTTGACGGCGGCAATGCGCGTGCCATTGGCGGACGTGACCTTGCTGGCACCGATTCCGCGCCCGCGCAAAAACGTGATGTGTTTGGGGCTGAATTATCTGGAACATGCGCAAGAAACCGCGAACCAAATCGGGCGCACCGGCAAAGCGCCGCAATACCCGATCGTGTTTACCAAATGCCCGACCAGCGTGATTGGGCATGAAACCGCTGTGCCGTTTGACCCGGATACTTGCTCACAATTGGATTGGGAAGCGGAATTGGGTGTGGTGCTAGGCAACGGCGGCAAAAAAATTGCGCGTGAGAATGCCTTGGCGCATGTGTTTGGTTACACCGTGATCAATGATTTGAGTGCGCGGGATATTCAGTTGAATCACAAGCAGTATTTCCTCGGCAAAAGCATCGACGGTGGTTGCCCGATGGGGCCCTGGATTGTGACGGCGGATGAGATTGCTGATCCGCAGGCGCTGGCGATTGCGTGTCGGGTGAATGGGGTGACGAAACAGGCATCGAATACGCGCCAGATGATTTTTGATGTTGCCAGCATTATTGAATGGCTGTCGCGGGGGATGACGCTGGAAGCGGGGGATGTGATTGCCACGGGTACGCCAAGTGGCGTGGGCTTTGTACGCGAACCCCCGGAGTATTTGCAACCGGGGGATGTGGTGGAATGTGAGGTGGAAGGCGTGGGCGTGTTGCGCAATACCATTTCAGCCTGACCAACCAAACACCTGCACCTGTACCACATCGCCCGGTTCGACCGTGGCGGTTTCTTCCGGCAAGATAATCAGGCAGTTACCCTTGCTCATGGAACTCAGCACGCCCGAACCCTGATAGCCCGCCTTGTCCACCACCAGCTTGCCCGCTTCACGCCGGACAATGCCGCGTTGGAATTCGGTGCGCCCCGGCTGCTTTTTCAGGCGGCTTTGGCAGATGGCGTCCAACAGCAAGGGTTCATACTCGGTTTCACCCGCCAGCTTCAGCAGCGCGGGTTGCACGAATTGCAGGAATGTCACCATCACCGCCACCGGATTCCCCGGCAAGCCAAAGAACAACGCCTTGCCCAAGGTGCCGAATGCCAGCGGACGACCGGGTTTGATGGCGATTTTCCAGAAGTTGATTTGCCCCAGTTTAGCTAAAATGCCTTTGATGTAATCCGCTTCGCCCACCGATACCCCGCCGGAAGTCAGCACCACATCCGCCGCCGCTGCCGCTTGTTGCAACGCTGTTTCGATACTGGCAGGGTCATCACGCACCACCCCCATATCAAGGATGTCGACATTAAGCTGTTGCAACATGCCGTATAGCGCGTAACGGTTGCTGTCATAAACCTGCCCTTCCGCCAAGGTTTCGCCGATGGAGCGCAATTCGTCACCTGTTGAGAAAAACGCCACCCGCAACGGGCGCATCACGCTGACTTCAGCAATTCCCAACGATGCTAATACGGCTAAATCTGCCGGATTCACGCGATGTCCTGCTGGTAAGACGGTGCTGCCCTGCGCAATGTCTTCCCCTGCTTGGCGCACGTTTTGTCCGGCGCGATGACCCGTGCCGATACGAATGTAACCCTCTGCCCCAGCTTCGGTGTGTTCCTGCATCACCACGGTATCCGCACCAGCAGGCATGGATGCACCCGTCATAATACGCACGCATTCACCCTTGCCGCATTCGCCGCTGAAGGCTTGCCCTGCAAACGCTTTGCCGATCACCCGATAAGCGCGGCTGTCATCCCCCGGCAAATCATCACTGCGCAAGGCATAGCCATCCATCGCCGAATTGACGTGATTAGGAACGTTGAGCGGGGAAATGACCGCGTGTGCCAACACCTGCCCCAAGGCATCGCGTAACGGGCGTTTCAGCGCGGGCGCAACCGCTTGCAAGTTTGCCATAATGCGGCGGCGGGCTTCGGTGATCGACAGACTGCCAGGGTCACGCGCATCGGCACAGCTAGGCGCAGTGCGAATGGTGGCGTTGGTATTAGTGACAGGGGCAAGCTGGCGAGTACGCCATTGCAGGATAAACTCGGCAATGCTATCCGGCTGATTCAGATCCAACTTGGTGACATGTGCCGGAACATCCAGCGTCATATCATCGGTTGCCAGCGCAATCACATGGCTGTCATTCGGGTACAGCAACGGTTTGCCAACGCTGGGGCGATACACTTCGATTTTGGGAATCGCGGTGTGCTTAAAGCCTTCCACCAACACCAGATCGGCGCAATCACGGTTGACTAAACGCAACACATCCACCAGTTCCGGTTCGCGCTGGGTTTTGCACTCCTGCATCATTGCCATGCGTTTGCGTGATGCCAGCACGACTTGGTCAGCACCGGCTTCACGGAAGCGGTAGCTGTCTTTGCCCGGTGTATCCAATTCCAAATTGTGATGCCCGTGTTTGATCACCGTCAGGCTCAGACCGGCAGCTTTCAGGCGCGGAATCAATTCGGTCAGCAAGGTGGTTTTGCCCGTGCCGCTCCAAGCGCATACGCCGATTACGGGAAAACCATTAGAAGAAACCCCTCCCAACCGCCCAGCCGCTTCAACGCGGCGCTTCGCCCCCTTATCAGGGGAGGAGGAAGATTGTTCCAGCTCGGCCTGCTGTTGCGGGGTGTTGATATTGCGGAACATGCGGCGGCAATCGGAAAAATCGACGCTTGCCATGCGGTGCTGCGCGTACCACAAGTCAATCTTACGGTCGCCATTGGCAAGGAAGGCTTGCAGGCTGGGCAATAAACTCACCGGCAATAGCGCGTGAACCGGTTGCAAGCGTTCACCATCGTGCGCCACGGCGATTTCTGCCTGCTCACGTTGCAAGGCTGCCAACAAACGGGCGGCGGTATCCGCTGCCAATTCCGGCGCATCACAGGGAATGGTGAGGATGTAATCCGTTTGTGCCGCTTGCATCGCCGCTGCAAATCCCGCCAACGGCCCTTGATAGTCACTCAGATCATCACTGATCACTGGATAGTGGTATTGCTGGTAACGTGCCTGATTGCGGTTGGCATTGATCAGAATAGCATCGACCTGTGGCTGTAAGGCTTCCAGCAGGTATTCGACCAAGGGGCGACCGTGCAATTCGAGCAAGCCCTTGTCCTGCCCACCCATGCGGCTACCTCTGCCACCTGCCAGAATAACGCCGGTAATCCGGGGAGTGCTATGCGCTTGCGTCATGATAAACCTGCTCCTGAGTGGTGGTGAGTACTGGGCGTTAACGGCACAATCGTAGCCAAGCGTAACGCACTGGTAACGGTTTGCAAAATGCCGTCTTGCAAATGCAGGTGTTGGTTGACCAACGAGGAAAAATAATCCGGGTCATGGCTGGCAATCAACAGCGCCATACCGTCGTCGCGCAATTGGCGCAACAATTGAATAGTGCGCAGGCGAGCATCCTTATCCATATTCGCGGTAGGTTCGTCCAGCAACAATATGCGCGGCTGACGCAACCAAGCCCGTGCCAACGCCACCCGCTGGTATTCACCACCGGAAAGCGTTTTCGCCGCAGTATCCGCAAGGTGTTCTAAACCTGCCCATTGCAAGGCTTGGCGGATGCGTTCGTGCCGTTGCGCCTTATCCACGGCACGGGGCAAGGCGTAATTGAGGTTGTCACGTACACTGCCTTCAAACAAATACGGTTGCTGGTGCAAATACAGCACGCTATCGCGCAGCCGTTTGCGGTATTGCGACCAATTCAGCAGGCTAAAGCCAGTATCTGCCTCAAACTGCTTAGGCTGATCAAAACCACCGAGAATGCGCAGCAAGGTGGTTTTGCCTGCGCCATTAGCGCCCGTCAGCAGGCAACATTCGCCCTGACTCAGGCGCAATGCCAGCCCATTTAAAATCGGGCGTTTGCCGTGGTATTGATGAATCTGACGAAAATGCAGTGTATTCATGAACCTATGTACCCTTTGCCTTGAAAATGATGCAGCAAAATATTGAGGGTAAACGCCAGCACCAGCAACACCATGCCCAGCGCAATGCCTTGAGCAAATTCGCCTTTGCTGGTTTCCAGCGCAATCGCCGTGGGAATATTGCGGGTATGGTGCAAAATATTGCCACCGAGCATCATCGACGCACCCACTTCCGAAATAATGCGCCCAAAGGACGCTAATACCGCCGCCAGCAAGCCAAAGCGGACTTCGTAGGTAACGGTCAATAAAGCGCGAAACGGTGATGCGCCCAAAGTGCGTGCTGTTTCCCACGCCCGCCGATCCGCCGCTTGCAGGGCGGAATGCCCAATGGAAACCAGCATCGGAAACGCCAACACAATTTGCCCCAAGACTATCGCCGTCTGCGTAAACAGCAGGCGAAATTCGCCCAGTGGCCCTTGGCGTGACAGCAACAAATACAGCGTCAACCCAATCACCACCGTCGGCACAGACAGTAAGGTACTGAACAGCGAAATCGTCAAGCGTCTACCGGGAAATTGCCCATACGCCAGCACAAAGGCCAACAGCAAAGCGGGCGGGGTGGCAATGAGTAAGGCAATGGCGGAAACTTCAAAGGAAATAGCGACGATTTCCCACAATGCCGCATCCCCGTTGAACAACAGGGATAGGGCTTCAGCGGTGGCATCCAGCAAACTTGCCATGCGTGCTTATTGAGCCGTGGCGGGTGCTGCGGTTTTAGCGTCGGTGTTCGCGGTGCTGGTGTCGGCATTCGGGGTAAACAGCACAGAACCATTGACTTTAAATTCACCAATCGCTTGTTGCCCTTCGGCAGACACCAGCCAATCAATCAAGGCTTGAGCGCCAGCATGGTTAATGTCGGGGTAACGGGTTTGGCTCACCGCCATGATACCGTAAGGGTTAAACAGGTCTTTGTCGCCTTCGTGGAGGACTTTCAGGGGGGATTTGTCCGCCACCGATAACCAGGTTCCCCGATCCGCCAAAGTGTATGCCGACAGTTCGCCCGCCATTTGAATCACTTTTTCCATGCCATCGCCCGCCTCACGGTACCAGTCACCGGCAGGTTTGAGTTTGGCGGTTTCCCACAGTTTCAGTTCTTTCTTGTGTGTACCGGAATCATCGCCACGGGAAATAAACAGCGCGGCTTTGCTGGCAATTTTGCCGAACGCTTCCGGGGCAGTGGTGGAACCTTTAAGTGCGGCGGGGTCTGCTTCGGGGCCTAGCACAATGAAATCGTTGTACATCACCGGGTAACGCTGGTCGCCGAAGCCTTTTGCGACGAATTCTTTTTCCGCAGCGGGCGCGTGAGAAAGCACCACATCCACGTCGCCATCTTCACCCATTTTCAGCGCTTTGCCCGAACCAACCGCAATCACTTGCACACTGTAGCCAGTTTTCGTCTCGAATTTGGGCAGGATGTCTTGCAATAAACCGGAATTCTCGGTGCTGGTGGTGGTCGCCATTTTGATGACTTTGGGGGCGGCGGGGGTGGTTTCCTTCGCCAGCAGTAACGGGGTGCTCAACAGGGTTAAGCTCAATAGGGCAGCGGTCAGTAAAGGCTTCATGTAGATCTCCTTGGTTATAGGGGTTAAGCGGTAGAGCAATCCCTATGCCATCTGCAAAAAAGCCCCTGAAAATAGTACTTAAGCCAAGGTTGGTAAAGGTTGCGGGGCGGAAAATTGGGTTATTGTGTCTAATTTGCTGGAATCCGTTAGGGTCAAAATGTCCCAACACGCTTTTTCACAACTCGCCCGCAAACGCCCGCTGACTCAGCGCGTTGAACTGCGCTTCGGCTTGCGCTTGTGACGCTTTCAGCTTCGCCTTCAAACCTTCCACTTTCTGCACGCGCCGCGCAAATTCCCGCTGCAACTCAATCAGCGGAACTGGTAAAAATAAGTTTTGAATCTGCTCTTTTGTTATGGCTTCACGTGTAGCACCTGCTGATTTTGCAACATTCATCAGAAGTTTTTTATATGATTGATTAACTAGTGTATAAAGCAAGTATTCAGGAACAAGTAGCTTAGCCCGAATAATACATACATGCTGATTAACTCGTGCAGGCAAAATAGCATTATCAACAATTGCACACCGACAAACAGACGCACCTGTTATATTTAGCAAAACATCATTTTCTTCCACAACGACATTTGATAATTTATTTGCTTGTTTATCTGTTAGAAATGCCAAATTTTTGTGAAGAAATTGACAATCATGAATATTAAGGCTTCTAATTAAAGAAACTCCTTCGCTTATATATGATTCTTTACCTCCTGTTGGCGTTGAACCACTGCCAATTTTTTCCGCCAAACTACCAAGCGGCTTAACATCCCATCCCTTCGGGTTCGTTACCGGATCACCAAACATCTCCAAAAATACCGACCGCAAGAACTCATCCGCCAGTTGAAGCGCTTGCTGGCGTTTGCGGCGGATGGCATCGGCTTTGTCGAGGATGGCGGCGATGCGTTGTTGTTCGGGGAGTGGTGGGAGGGGGATTTCATGTTCCCAAAAAACACCCATTGCAACACGAGGCATTTTTGCCCCAGCCGTTTGACTAGATACCCACTCTACAAATTTTGGTGAACGCAGATAATAGGCAAGATATGTTCGATCTAGTCTATTTTTGTCTGGTAACATTGGAATCAGCTCGGTTGTTCCAATGCCTTTTTCATCAGGAAGGATGACCTTGTTCAAATAAGGGCGCAGTTTAGAATAAAGAACATACCTTTCATCAAACCAGTGAGTCGAACTACCAGCTTTTGAGTAGGGCTGAATATCTTTTTTAAGAAGTTTGCCCGTGTCTGATTCAATGTGATCAAGTGTTATTTGCCAAATATTTTGATCATTATTTGTATTTTTCACTTTTAATGGTTTTGATGGCGCAACTTCAGATAGTTTTGCATATTGCCAACTCACAGCAGGTTCTCCGTTGTTCTTATTCCAGAAATTGGAATAACGAGCGGGCTTATTCCAGTTTGGAGGCTAAATTGGAATAAGGCTCTTGCTCCCTTCACCCCTTGCGGGGGAAGGGCTGGGGATGGGGGGTTCTTCCAACTCAAGGGATTGCCTCCAAAGCATCAAAAATGCACTGTTCCATCAACGCATAGTCACCCGCGTGTGATTCCTTAGAAGCCTGTATCCAGCGGCTAGGCTCAAGTCGCAACAGGTCGATAGGATGCCCCGCCCGTTCAGCCAATTGTTCAAGGTATTGTAACTGGGTACGCCCGTTACCCTCGCGGAAGGGATGCACGTAATTGACATCCCCCATAATCCGCCCCGCGTGACGGGCAAACTCACTCGCTGTCAGGTTGCGTAAGTAATGCTTGGCAACGATACGCTTGTGGACATCCGCCATTCCCGTCCCAATAAATTGGCGGAACTGGAAATCCTGACCACCCTTACTGATTTCAACCGTGCGGATTTCACCCGCCCATGCGTAAATATCCTGAAACAGATTCCGATGAATGGCTTGAAGATGGGCAAGATCAAAATTTCCTTCTGGGCAACCCTGTTCCATGCGTTGGCTAACGAGCAGCCGTTCTGCCATGTCCAATTCGGCACGGCTTTTAAGCCCCAGCTTATTTTTGAGGACGCTGTAATCCGGTGGGTAACAATAACTATCCATCAACCCATGTCTGCAAACAGGCTTTTGTCTTGCAGTTTGCGGGTCAGGTAGGCAATGCGTTGTTCATCTGACCAGCCTTTCGCATCGAATGACGCAAACAAGGCTTTTTCCTTGCCGGTCAGCGGGTTGCTTTCAATCGCGCTCAAGTGATGGCTGATTTGCCGCCGTTTAAGCCGTACCGGAGACACTTCAGCAGTATTGGCTTGTTGCAAAGCTTGCATACCCGCCTGCAAGATTTCACTTAAGGCTTGGGTAACAGAGGCGTACTTGCCCTGCTTGACTTGGACTTGAATATAACTTTCAACGTGTTGCGGCAGTGATATGTTCATGATTATCTATCTGTTACGGCTCTGTACGAATTATACCAGACTTTGCTTACAGCATCCCTTCCAGCGCTTCCAAATCCTCCAAAATCTCGCTCTCCAACGCCTTCAACTTCCCCAAAATCACCTTAGGCGCATCATAGCGCTCTTCTGCATACACCACTTCCTTGTAGCGGTTAATCGAAAGATCGTACTTGTTCGCCGCAATCTCTGCCTTTGCCACCACAAACGCCTGCTGGGTCTTATCGCCAAACGCCCCCGCAATCGCTTCCTCTGCGGCATTCGCCAGCACCAGCGCCCGGTATGCCTGCCAACGCGCAATCACCTGCGGCAAATCATTCGCCTCCTGCGGGGTACGTTTATCATCCAGCGAATAGCCATCCGCCAGCACATCGTAAAACCACACCCGTTCCGTCGTGCCGCCTTTGGTGAACAGCAAAATCGCCGTGGAAACGCCCGCATACGGCTTAAACACCCCGCTCGGCAACGACACAATTCCTTCCAACTGATTGTTTTCGATCAAACTCTGGCGTAACTGCTGATGCGCATTGCTCGACCCAAACAGCACCCCATCCGGCACGATTACCGCAGCCCGCCCGCCCAATTTCAACGCCCGCAAAATGTGCGCCACAAACAGCAACTCGGTCTTTTTGGTCTTCACCACACCCAACACATCGGGGTTCACATTGCTCTCATCCAAACTGCCCTTGAACGGCGGATTGGCGAGGATCACATCGAAAAAATCCTCTTCCTGACGCGGAAAATTCGCCTTAATCGACTTGCTCAAACTGTCCTGATACAAAATATTCGCATCACTCACCCCGTGCAGCAGCATATTCATGCTCGACACCCGCAACATGGTGGTATCGAAATCAAACCCCCAGAACATCTGGCTATTGATATGCTCGCGGTACTCGCTCAATAAATCGCCGGAATAATGCACATTGCCGTCATCATCGGTAAACGTGCCATCCGCGCTGGAATACGTGCGGTTCAAATACTCCATCGTCCGCGCCAAAAAGCCCGCCGTCCCACACGCCGGGTCACACACCGTTTCCGTGGGCAACGGCGCAACCAATTCGATCATGGCGTCGATAATGTGGCGCGGCGTGCGGAACTGCCCGTTAATCCCCGCCGTGGTCAGCTTGCTCAACAAGTATTCGTAAATGTCGCCTTTGGTATCGCTTTTGGTCAGCTCCAGCTTATCCACCATCGCCACTGCCGCCGCCAGCACCGACTCGTTTTTAATCGCCAAATCCGCGTCTTGCATGTATTCGCCGATATTCACCAGCCCGCTCAAGGCTTTGCCTTCCGCGCTCAGGTCATCGTTAGGCTGCTCGCCCATCTGGGTGAAAAACGGGTAAACATTATCCTTCAAGTGCGTGTACAGCGCCTTACCGGAGAGGTTCTTGAAGTTTTTCCAACGTAACAATTGCCCCTCTGGTGTCGTCGGAAAAATCAGCGTGACGGATGCGCCGCGTGCGGCTTTGCGTTCTGCTGTTTCTTCCTGCATATCCAGCATCCGCGCAAACAGCAGGTAACTGATCTGCTCGATCACGGTTAAGGGGTTAGTGATGCCGCCTGTCCAGAACTTTTCCCAGAGTTTGTCGATGTCGTTGCGGGCTTGTCCGGTAAGCATGGGGTGTCCTTGTACGGATTGGGGCGAATAGTGTGGCTGGCTGGCAAGGGTTTGGCAATAGGCTTTCATGTGCTACCATAATGGGTAACATCGAAACCGGAGTAACGCGCCATGCAAACCTTTTCCATCCGTGACCTGCGCGAGAAAAGCGGGGAATTGAGCCGCGAAGCCGAAGCGGGACGAGCTTCATTAATCACCAAACGCGGCGAACCGATTCTGGTGGCCTTGCCCTTCACCGCTGCACTACTGGATAGCGGCATCAAAGTTGCGCTCGCAGAATATTTATTCAAAGAAGGTATTCTATCGTTGGGCAAAGCTGCCAAAATTGCCGGAATGCCCTATGTGTTGTTTACCGAACACCTGAGCCGCATGGGTATTCCCGTGGTGGACTACCCACCAGAAGAATTGGAGGATGAGCTGCGGGTTGTCAGCCTATGAGTTTATTGATCGTCGCGGATACCGGGCCGCTGGTGATTCTTGCCAAACTCGACCATTTGCCACTGTTACGCCAGCTTTATACAGAAATCCGCATTCCCGAAACGGTTCTGGTTGAGGCAACCACCTTGGCATATCGGCAGGATGCTAAACGTATCGTGGGATTTGCTGCCCAATACGCGCAGGTCATGCCGGATATTGCCGAAGATGACCCTGATTATCTGGATTACGGTCTGGATGCAGGCGAAACCCAAGCCATTTCATGGGCAAAACGCACCAATTGCCCCGTGTTACTGGATGAACGACGCGGCAGGGTAGTTGCCAAGCAGGAACACCTTGCTGTGTTAGGTACAGTCGGTTTGCTGCTCAAAGCAAAACAGGCGGGGCTAATCCCAGAAATCAGCAGCCTTCTGGATGCTATGCTCAAACACGATTACCGCCTTGCACCTGCGCTAATCCAACAAGCAAAAATGTTAGCGGGTGAGAGTTAGGAACATGCACGAAACATCTTCTGTAGGTCAGGCTTCAGCTCGACAGTGTAGCTTTTCCATAAGCAGACTCCTACAATCAGAGCCATCTATTCACGTCCTAGAGGGCGAACCATGCAAATCACGCTCGAAATACCTGATCATCTGCTACCTCCACAGCAAGACAAAACCTCGCTTGCCCAACAACTGAAACTGCATACCGCATTGCTGCTGTTCCAAGCGGGTACACTGTCACGCGGGGCTGCGTGTGAATTTGCAGGTATTGATATTTATAGCTTTCTTGCCGCTTGCAAACAGTACCGTATCGAAACCATCAGTACCGATATAGACGAAATCGAAGCCGAAGTAACGCGATTTAAACAGCTTCGTGCCGCTGCATGATCATTATCGCGGATAGCTCAGCACTGGTTGCCGTTTCCACCTGCCAAGCCCTTGGTTTACTGGATGCACTGTTTGGAACGGTATTAGTGCCAACGGCGGTTTATGATGAAGTATGCGCACCGGGCAAACCACAGTCGGAAGCCTTGAAAAGTTATCTATCGGGTAAAGTTCGTAGCATCGACATGAGCCAGCAACGGTTGCACAAGACCGCTGGCTTGGGTAAGGGAGAATTGGAAGCGATGCTCCTCTACAAGTCGGTGTCTGCCAATGTTTTATTGATTGATGACCAACGCGCAAAGAAATCAGCCTTTGCCAATGGCTTGGAAACGATGGGTAGCTTAGGTTTGCTGCTACTAGCAAAAGACGAAGGGCTGTTAACCGAAATTACTCCCCGTGTTCGCCTATTGGAACATTCCAACGCTTACTTGAACCCATTGCTAATCGAACAAGTGTTACAGCGTGCGGGGGAGTAAAGACTTCTTCCGCAAAAACGGCTTCAACACCGCAAACAATTCCCCCGCATCCGCCTCGCTAAACACCCCATCAATCCCGCGATAATCCACGCTGGTAAACGGCGCGTCATACAGCGTATCCACCGGAATGCTGCCGTGTTCCGCAATGTAGTTTTTCAGCAAATTCATAAAGCGCACCTGTTGCGCCGTTAGCGTCGGGTGCTGATGCAAAAAGGTGGTGAAATGCTGTTCCACCGCCTGCACATCCAGCCCCACCAATTCGCGCACCGTTTCCTGCAACTGTTCGGCGGTACGCCCATAAAACTGATTCAACACCTCTAAACTCACACCGGGGTGACTGGTCAGAATGGTCGAGGTCAGGGTTTGCAATTCAAGCGCAGCAATCGCCTGACCATTGCGGATTTTCTGAAAAATCGGATTCTCTGTAATCATTCCATCCAGCAGCACTTTTAGGCGGCGACGGTACAGCAATGCCTCGTTTACTCCCGCAATCTTCACCTCACGCTCCGCTTTTTCTAATCCGCCATCCTTGGTTTTCGTGGTCGGCGTGCCGTAGCTCACGCTATCACCCGTTTGGCGGTATTTCATAATGCCGCGCAATTCAGTGCGCACCCATTCCAGCCGTTCCATGCTCAAGGCTTGCCAGAATTCGGCGCGGCGCACTTCGGCAATTACCGCGTCTTTCTGGCGCACTGCCTGAATATTGACGGCGAGTTTATCCAGTTCCGCCAGCAAAGCATCGCGCTTATCCGCCAAACAACTCGCTTGTTCCACCCAACAGCGTTGCAACGTCGCCATGAGTTTGTCGAACTGGGTAGCGTGTTTGTCGCGCAATACCCGTGCCGCCATCAATGGCGCGATTTTGCTGGCAAGCAAATGGCGGGTTGCGGCAGTCATGCGCTGCAAGGCATCGGTTTCTTGCAGCACCCGCACATTGCGCAACTCGCGCTGCACCGCAATGCTGTCTTCCGGCAAGTCGTTCAAATCCGCCCGCAGCAAGGCAAGTGCCGTATCCAATGCCGCCGCATGATTGGCTTTAAGTGCCGCATCCACCAATTCCAGCCGTGCCTCAAACAAGGTTTGCAACAAGGCTTTGCTGCCCACGTCATCCGGCTCTTTATATTCCTGCTCAAAAAACGTGAAATTGTCGTAATGGTCAAAAATGCGGAATTCGGTTTTGTGCTTGCCAGTACCAAACAAGTTGGGGCAAAGGCGTGTGCCGCGCCCAATCATTTGCCAGAACTTCACCCACGACATCACTTTTTTGGCAAACACCAGATTGACCACTTCCGGCACATCAATGCCGGTGTCGAGCATGTCCACCGAGATGGCGATGCGGAAATCGTGGTTGCCCTTCTTTTTGAATTCCTTGATCAGGCTTTCGACCTTGGGAATCTGGTTGTGAATCACCTTGCAAACTTTGCTGCCGTATTGCGGGTAGAGCTTGCAGAATAAGGCTTCGAGGTGTTCCGCGTGGTCTTGGCGTTGCGCAAAAATAATGGTTCTGCCTACCAGCGAGCCGGTTTCATCTTTGATGCCGTGATTCATTAGGTTTTCGAGAATGGCGCGGTCGGTGTCTACGCTGAATATTTTGCGCCCAATATCTTTGCCTGCAATCGTGGTGATACGCGCTTGTTCCTCGCCCAAATCAGCTTCGAGTTGCTGCTGTTGTTCCTTGCTCAAATCCTTGTAGTGAATGCCGTTACGCAGGAATTCGGTGGTTAAATCCTTGGCACGGAACGGGGCAAGGTACGGCGGATCGTTATTGATTGCCGCATCCAGTCCGAATTCATAGGTCGGGTCAGTGGTTTCGCAATCGAAAATGTCAAAGGTGTTGCGGCTGATGAATTTCACGGGTGTCGCGGTCAAGCCCAATTGCAGCGCGTCGAAATAATCGAACAAATCACGGTAGCGGTTGTAAATACTGCGGTGCGATTCATCGGCAATGATCAGGTCGAAAAAGCCCACATCAAGCTGGGCAAAGCGGCTCATCATGCCGGGGTAAGTGGCAATGTAAATCCGTGCGGATTGGTCGATGCGGTTGGTTTCGCCAATCACGCAACGCGGCTCACTCGGCAAATTGTGCTTAAAGGCTTCATCGGCTTGGGTGCGCAATTCCTTGCGATCACACAAAAACAGCACCCGTTTTGCCCAGCCGGTGCGTAACAGCAATTCCGCCAGCGCAATCGCCACGCGGGTTTTACCCGTGCCTGTGGCTTGGATAATCAAGGCTTTGCGGCGTTGTTGCTGGAAATGTGCCGCCACGGTTTTAATCGCCTCAATCTGGTAAGGGCGGTCGGCAATTTTCAGTTCAGGGTTGTGTTGTTCCAGTGCGGCGACGCGGTAATGGCGCTGGTAGATCAGGTAATCGAGGCTGTCTTTGCTGTAAAAACCGTATACGGGGCGGTAGGTATTGTACTGGTGATCGTCCCAGATAAAGGTTTCGTAGCCGTTGGTGTAAAAAATTACCGGACGCTGGTAGCCCATGTGTTCGAGCGCATCGGCATACAGACGCGCTTGTTCTCGCCCCGCTTGCAGACTTTTATTGCCGGACTTTTTGGCTTCGATCACCGCCAGCGGTTGCCCATTGTCACCCCATAGCACGTAGTCGGCGCGACCTTTGCCGGAGACGTTATCGGGGTAATCCACCACGAATTCCACACTGACTTGTGCAGGCTTGCCCACATCCCAACCGGCTTTTTGCAGCATGACATCAATCAGCAAAGCGCGGGTTTGCGCTTCGTTCCAGTGCAGGGAATTGGCGACTTGTTGGCTGGCGGCTTGGCGTTGGGTGGCTTCGGGCGGCGAGGGTGGGGAAAGGCGTTCGCTGTGTTGGGTGCGTTCGCGTTCCAATGCTTCGCGGGTTTGCTGCAACTCGTCTTCGAGCTTTTTGAGTTGCTTGGCACTGATGCGCGGGTCGGCAACGCTGCTAAACGGCGCAATCTTGGCGGGTGAATAGTCGTAGTAACGCACTGCCATGTACGCGGCAATTTCATAGGCTTTGCCCAGCGCAACGTGCGCACTGCGGGCATCGCCGTTGCCACCGTGCGCGGTATCATTGCCCTGCACCCGCAAAAAATGCAGTTGGTCGAGCAAAGCGCGGCTGACACAACCTGTGAATACGCTGTCTTTCAACAAGTCGTAAAAACTGGCTTGGGGTAAACGCGGCAAACGTTCGAGGTGATAAATCGTGCGGGTAACTTCTTCGGCAAAACCCCGCAAGCGCGTCAAAGCACTGCCGGGATCAAGGAACAACACCGCTTCTGCCAAACCGCCAAGGTTAGCAAGCGTGTCGTGATGCGGGCGCAGGAACGCAAAGTTGGTGGATTGCATGAGGGTAAATTCTAAACGAACTCCACCGCTCACCGCCGTGATGATGATCACTTAATCATCGTAAACGCAGGTTGGTAAAATAGAGACGAGGATTAACGTCTAAAAATAATGCGATAAGTCAAATAGTCATTAAAAAAGCTGCTAATAGTTATATCTGTTGTCGAAATTTATCCCGAAATATCTATATGATTAGGCATACCTTTTGAGTGTTGTGTGACGTGTGTCAAGGGGCTTAATCATGCGTATTTTGATTGTGGATGATCACCCGTTATTCCGTGAGGCTTTAGGCAGTCTGCTTGAACGTTTTTACCCCAGTGCAGCGGTATTTGAAGTCGGTTCGGTGGAAGAAGCCGCAGGCGTGGTGCGCCAATATGCACCGTTCGATCTGATTATGTTGGATGTTTTTCTACCGGGGCAAAGCGGTGTGGCGGGCTTAGAGACGTTGCACGCCAGTGTTGCAGAGGAGACCCCGATTGTGATTATGTCCGGCTCGGACAATTCAGAGATGATGAATCAAGCACTTGCCAAGGGTGCGCGAGGTTATATCGCGAAGTCAGCGGGCGTAGGCGATGTGAAAAATGCGTTGCATTTGATTTTAGCGGGGGAAATTTATATTTCGCCGTCGATGTTAGCCGAGGTGCGCCAACGCGCTGAACCGAAAGACCCACCACCCCCGAATTTGCCACCACCGACTGATCACAGCGGATTGACGCCGCGTCAGCGCGATGTCATTCGCTTGATGGCGCGGGGTTTACCCAATAAATCCATCGCCAGAGAGCTGAATTGTTCGGATGGCACGGTGAAACTGCATGTGAGTGCGATTTTGCGCACCCTCCATGCGCGTAATCGGACAGAAGCGGTGCAGGCCGCAACACGTTTAGGGGTGTTGTAATTGACCCAGTGAGGATTCATGCAGGCACAACCACCGATTCAGGATGAGGCGTGGGACACGTATTTACGGCGGCATTATTACCGTTTGCTGGTGCAGGTAATTTTGCCGCTGATCCTGACGACGGTGGTGTTTGTGCTGGGCGGGGTCTTTTGTAGCGTTATTTCGTGGTGGTATTGGTTGCTGGGCTATGTGGGGCTGGCGGGATTATTGTTTCGATTCGGGCACGCTTTACACGCCGAATTGCAGGAATTGTTTGCGGCGCAATTGCACTGCACCGTGATTGAACGCGAAGCGCATTGTTTGCAGCGCGATGCTGCTGTTGGGCATTCTGTCCGCGTTGTTACCCATGAAATTAATAACCTGATCGGCATTGCTAAAATGTCGGTGGATAACCTGCGCTATTCCCCGGTGGCTATGCCAAAAGACATAGACCGCTTGGAAAAAGCCTTGGGGTATATGACCCAAGTAACCCATTTAATACTGGATGGGATAGGTAATAAGCACGCGACTACCCGCACGCTTTCGCTGGCAGAACTGCAAGATGATGTGCGTTTATTAATAGGGCATGGGCAATCTTACCCGCAGGTGGCGTTGTCGGTGGTGTTCCCGGTGGATGCGGCACAGTACCGTTTTGAGGAACGCACCGGGGCGACTTATCTGATTATCCATAACTTGGTGAAGAATGCGTTGGAGGCGGTGGAAGAGCGGTTCGGGGAACAGTTGGGGGGCGAGGTTAGGATTACGGCTGAAGTCTTTAGTAATCAGATAGTTATTGCGGTGGAAGATAATGGGGTGGGGATGACGGCGGAGCAGATCGAGGCGGTGATGCGGGGGAATGGGCAGAGTTTTAAGGTGAATGGGCATGGGTTGGGGCTGGGGTTTGTGCGGCAGACCTGCATTCAAGGAGGAGTAAAGTTTACATTAAGGAATGCAGATCATGAAAATGGCAGTGGACTAAGTGTTCATTTTTGGATGAATTTATATTTATAAAGTCTATGGCTAACGCTGTATGGTAAATAATGACCATATTATTTACCATGATTATCAATGAATTTGAGAGATAAAAGGCTTCTAATTATTCAATGGACGTGTGTCATGAATAAGCAGGTTTATGACTTTTCATCTCTGTTCGTTCAGATGTAATCTTGAATAGAGGGTGATTCTGTGTATAAGCATATTGACAAATCTGATCCTTTTGATACATCTACGACAAGTTACTGGGTGTATTTTGTCGCCAGAGATTATATTCCTGGTCATGCGTTTGTGATGTGGAACAGCCAGAATAATAATACAGGTTCATTACGAAATGATCATTCGTTTGGTATTTACCCTGATCTCGACAATAACGTTAAAATTCTGTTTGGAACAGTAACAGGAAAATTAATTCAGGAAAGTTCAAGTAGCTTATTGTCTGCTGATAACGGCATAGCAGTGAAAGTTTCAAAGAAAATATATGATTATACTTGGAGTAATTCAGAAAACATTAGAAAACAAGTTGTTTCATACAATCTATTCAATCAAAGCTGCGTGGATTTTGTCGACTTAACAGCAAAAGCTATTGGATTGAAAACACCAGATTCTGAAGGATTCTATAATCATCCTCAGCTATTTATAAATAGGATTCAGGAAATAAATGACTAAGTTTTTAATATGAACTTGATGGAAAATTTGGAGAAATCTAATGAGAAAGAATATTTATTCACTGATAGTCGCGACGTTTTTTTTCGCATTTACGTCTATTAGCGAAGCTTATGATCCAATAGGTGCTGAAAAAGTAGTATCTAATGTTATAAGTTTGAAAGTTAGATCAAATTGTTACAACTCGGATGATGATAGATCAAGATGGGAGGCTCCGTCAGGGTGGGAAATTTTAGGTCATAATCTAAATATAATAGGTACATTTGGAAAAACCAGGCACAATGTATCTACATCTGCTGGAAATAAAACAACAGTTTCGGAGAACTATATTAAAACCAGTTTTAATTCTCTTTTGGATGCTGCTGCTAATATTAAAGATGGGAATAAAGCTAAAGAGATATCGGCAAAAATAAGATCTGATATGGAAAGTTTACTTGATGCAAGGAGTAGATATATGTCGTCTCATTCAGCTATTGAGCTATACGGATATTGTGAAGGTGTAAGTACGATAACTAGACCTTGCTCATCAGGTGGTAAATTTGAGGCTACAGTAAATGTAACTATCAAAAAGATATTAGCTGATGAGGATGTGTCTAAAATGGTCGAATCTTATCACACGATAATAGCGGGGCTGAATAAATAGTTAGAGTCCTAACTTCTCCCACATCCCATCCACGCGGGATTTCACCGCCGCATCCATCACAATCGGCGTACCCCATTCCCGCGTGGTTTCCCCCGGCCATTTATTGGTCGCATCCATCCCCATCTTCGACCCCAAGCCCGACACGGGCGAGGCGAAATCCAGATAATCAATCGGCGTATGTTCGATCAGCGTGGTATCCCGCGCCGGATCCATGCGCGTCGTCATCGCCCAGATCACATCCTCCCACTTGCGCGTATTCACATCATCATCCACCACGATAATGAACTTGGTGTACATGAACTGGCGCAGGAACGACCACACCCCCATCATCACCCGTTTGGCGTGACCGGGGTATTGCTTCTTGATGCTCACCACCGCCATGCGATACGAACAGCCTTCCGGCGGCAGATAAAAATCCACAATTTCAGGAAACTGCTTCTGCAAAATCGGCACAAACACTTCGTTCAACGCCAAGCCCAAAATCGCGGGTTCATCCGGCGGTCGCCCGGTATACGTGCTGTGGTAAATCGGGTCTTTGCGGTGCGTAATGCGCTCAATGGTAAACACCGGAAAGCTATCAATCTCATTGTAATAGCCGGTATGGTCGCCATAAGGCCCTTCAGGAGCCATGTCGTCGGGGTAAATATGCCCCTCCAACACAAATTCCGCCGATGCCGGTATCTGCAAATCCGAGCCGATAGCTTTCACCAATTCCGTCCGCGAACCGCGCAACAACCCCGCAAACGCATATTCCGACAGCGTATCCGGCACAGGCGTGACTGCACCCAAAATCGTTGCCGGATCAGTCCCAATCGCCACCGCAATCGGAAACGGCTTGCCCGGATTTGCCTGCTGAAACTCGCGAAAATCCAAGGCCCCGCCGCGATGCGACAACCAGCGCATAATCACGCGATTTTTGCCCAATACTTGCTGGCGGTAAATCCCCAGATTCTGGCGTTTCTGATGCGGGCCTTTGGTGATCACCAATCCCCACGTAATCAGCGGTGCGGCATCCCCCGGCCAGCAATGCTGAATCGGCAGTTTGCTCAAATCGACTTTATCGCCTTCCACCACCACTTGCTGACACGCCGCTTTGCTGACCACTTTCGGAGCCATATCCAGCACTTTGCGGAAAATCGGCAGCGCATTCAGCGCATCCTTAAACCCTTTCGGCGGATCAGGCTGCTTGAGCAACGCCAGCAATTTGCCCACTTCGCGCAAGGCATCAGTGGATTCTTCACCCATGCCCAATGCCACGCGGCGCGGCGTGCCAAACAAGTTGGCGAGTACCGGCGTGTTATGCCCTTTGGGATTTTCAAACAGCAAGGCGGGGCCACCCGCACGCAATACGCGGTCGGCGATTTCGGTCATTTCCAGATACGGGTCAACTTCCACGCTAATGCGTTTGAGTTCACCCATTTTTTCCAGTTGTTGGATAAAGTCGCGTAGGTCATGGTATTTCATGGCAAGGATAATAGCGGAAATTTTCCTAAGCTGACTATGAGCTTGCGTATAATCCGGTTTTTTGCAGCGCAATAGTAGGCAACACGATGGCACAAGAACCCGATCTGAGTTTGCGGCAGCAGCCGTTGTTACGTTATTGGCTGGCAACCCGCCCCGCTTTTCTGGCGGCAAGTGTCGTGCCTGCGCTGGTGGGCGCGGCAGCAGCCTGGGCGCAAGGGTATGCCTTGCACGGCTGGTTACTCGTGTGGACATTGCTGGCGGTGATGCTGGTACACGCGGGCATGAATGTGCTGAACGATTACTACGACGAGCAAAATGGCACGGATCGGCGCAATACCCAACGCTTGTTCCCATTTACCGGCGGTAGCCGCTTTATCCAGAACGGCGTATTGAGCGCGGGGGAAACCTTGGTGTTCGGCGCGTGGTTGCTGGCGGTGGCAATGCTGATCGGAGTGGGCTTGGCATGGCAAAGCGGGATGGATTTGTTGTGGATTGGTCTGGCGGGTTTAGTGATTGGTTGGGGTTATTCCGCACCGCCGTTGAGTTTGAATAGCCGGGGCTTGGGCGAACCGACGATTGCCCTGAGTTTTGGGATTCTTACCCCGTTGGGCGCGTGGTTTGTGCAAACCGGAACGTTGGCGTGGTATCCGATCGTGATCAGTTTGCCCTTGTCGTTGTTGATCATGAATATTTTGCTGATTAACCAGTTTCCCGATCGCGAAGCCGATGCTGCCAGTGGCAAACACCATTGGGTGGTGCGTTTTGGGGCGGATATGGCGGCAAAAGTTTACCTAGCCGCAGTCTTGCTGGCAACGCTGTTACTGGTGTCGTGGGTAATGCTGGATGTATTACCACCGATGGCGTTGCTGAGTGCTTTGCCGTTGGGAATTGCGTTGCGTGCCGGTTTGCAATTGGTGGAACACGCCCACGCGCCGCACAAGCTTGAACCGGCGATTAAAATGACGATTGGCAGCGCGGTATTGCACGGCGTGCTGTTGTCCTTGGCGTTATGGCTGGTATAGTTCGCGCATGAACCCAACTACCTTTGATACCACGGGCTTTGCCCGCGCTTATGCTGCCCCGTTACGCGGCGAATTCCGCAGTCTGCCGGAAGATTTTATCGTCGATGAACAAATGGAGATTGCCCTCACCGGCAGTGGTGAACATTTGTGGGTGCAAGTCCGCAAAACCGGCGCGAATACCGACTGGGTAGCGGGGCAACTCGCCCGCTGTGCCGGTGTGCCTGCCAAGGAAGTCGGTTACGCGGGGCTAAAAGACCGCCATGCCGTCACCACGCAATGGTTTAGCCTGCAATTGCCGGGCATGGCTGACCCGGATTTTGCGGCATTGCCTGCTGAAATCGAAGTCCTCCAGCAACAGCGGCATGACAAAAAGCTACGACGCGGCGCGTTGGAAGCCAACCGTTTCATCCTTACCTTGCGGCATTGCAGCGGCGATTTCGCCGAAGCCGCTGCGATTTGCGAACAAATCAGCCAGCACGGCATTCCCAATTACTACGGCGACCAGCGTTTCGGGCATAACTTTGGGAATTTGCGCAAAGCCGAACGTTGGTTTGCAGCGGGTGTAGAGCCGAAGCAACGTAACCAGCGCAGCTTGTATTTGTCGGCAGCGCGTTCGTGGATTTTCAATAATGTGTTGGCGCAACGGGTCGCAGACGGAACCTGGAATCAGCGCGTGCCGGGCGATGTGTTTATGTTTGAAGGCGGCAGCGCCTGGTTTGCCGACGATGCGAGTGCGGAATTGCCTGCACGGTTGGCAACGCAAGCCATCCACCCGACCGGCGTGTTGTGGGGACGTGGCGAATTGCCCACAGCAGGCGAAGCACGCGAGTTAGAAGCCGAACAAGCCGCACGTTTCCCGATCTTTTGCGCCGGGTTGGAAAAACAGGGGCTGAAACAGGAACGCCGTGCATTGCGTGTCAATGTGGGTACGGTGGGGTTTGAGGTGGTGGATGACAGCACCTTGCGCCTGAGTTTTGCCTTACCAGCGGGGGCTTATGCCACGGTGGTGTTGGAACAGTTGGGGACGTTTGTGGTGCCGCTACAAATTCAAGCTCACGCCGTGTTGCCGTAGCCATTCTTTGCGTTCACGGTAGTGACACCCGCTCAGCACGAAATTGCTGGTCGTTCAGAAAATAGCCTTGATTTTTTAAGCGTAAGCTCGCTAAATAACACGAGATTTTTATGTATCGAGTCAAAAGGACACCTAGCAATGGCTCAACCAGCACGCAAACACGACACCCCTCCCGCAACCTACGCCGACCTATTGCAACTGCCGGAACACCTCACGGGTGAAATCCTCAACGGCGAACTGCACACCATGCCGCGCCCCGCCATTCGCCATGCCCGCGCCTCCTCCGTGCTATCTGGCAAATTAGCGCCAACGTTTGACTTTGACAACACAGGTTCAGACGGCTGGCTAATCTTATTTGAACCTGAACTGCACCTCGGTGACAAACCGCACATCCTCGTCCCCGACTTGGCAGGCTGGCGACGCGAACGCCTGCCCAGCCTACCGGATACCGCATGGCTGGAACTTGCCCCTGACTGGGCATGTGAAGTCCTCTCCCCCTCCACTGCCAGCAAAGACAGAATCCTCAAAATGCCTATCTACCGCGCCGAAGGGGTGGAATGGTTCTGGATAGTTGACCCCGAACACAAAACCTTGGAAGCCTACCAATCATCGGGCGGGCATTGGATTTTGCTGGGTGCGTGGGGCGACGACGACGTGGCACGCATCCCACCGTTTGACGCCATAGAAATTTCGCTGGCAGCGCTGTGGATATAACGTTACGGGTCAAGCGGCAAACATTCAATGGATGTTTTGACATGAGTACGACGAAAATACCGTATTGCCGGGCTTAAACCACGACTACCCACTTCGCCAGCATCGTTACCAACCCGGCAGGGTCGATAGGCTTGCTCAAATAATCGTTCATCCCCGCTGCAATGCACTTCGCCCGTTCGGTGGAAATCGCGTGGGCAGTCATGGCAACAATCGGCAAATGCACCCATTGCGGCTGTTGGCGAATCAATTTAACCGCTTGATAGCCATCCATTTGTGGCATTTGAATATCCATGAATACCAGATGAAAGGTGTTTTTCTCCAAAGCTTCCAGCGCTTCGAGGCCATTATTCGCCACCGTGACCGTCACACCTAAACGCTGCAATAATTCACCCGCCACTATTTGATTCAACAGGTCATCTTCCACCAACAAGACCTGTGCCGCTTTGAATAGCCCCGTGGCTTGCGCGAAGGGTGTATTAATCGGCACAATATCGACACATGCCGCAAACGCCACGCCAAAACTGAACGTGCTACCGCGCCCTTCCACGCTTTCCAGCCTGATTTCACCGCCCATCAGCCGCGCCAGCGATTGACTGATGGCTAAACCCAAACCGCTACCGCCGTGCCGCCGCGAAAAGGAGCTATCCGCTTGCGCAAACGGTTTAAACCATCTCCTTATACACAAGTTCCCAAGCTGATGTAAGATAAGCAATTTTCACTCATGAACTGGTCATCTACCGAACTCACCGATCTTGATTTGGGAGACAAGCGTCTCGAAACACGAGCCGCTCATATCCTCAAAGCCATGCTGAAAGCCCCCCAGTCCAGCATCCCTAAGGCTTGCCAAAGTTGGTCAAGCACCTTGGCGACGTACCGTTTCTTCTGGAATGAAGCGGTGAGCCATGATGCTTTGATGGCATCCCACTTTGAAGCGACAGAGTGCCGAATTCGTCAACAAGATTCGCGGATTATCCTGTGTATTCAAGATACGACCGAACTGGACTTCAATGGACAGGAAACCGAGGGTTTAGGGCGGTTATCCTACGACAAGCAACGCGGGATGTACCTGCATCCGACCTTGTGTATCACCCCAGAACGTTTGCCGTTGGGCATCACCGATACGTGGATGTGGTCACGGGGATTGAGCAAAGCTGCCGACCAAGCCAACCCCAGCATCAAAGAAAGCCGCCGTTGGATTGAAGGGTATGAGCGAGTAGCCGAACTGGCGGCACGCTGCCCTGAACACCGCCTCATCTATGCGGGCGACCGTGAAAGCGACTTTTACGACTTACTCAAACGGGCGCAAGCCTTGGATTACCCGGCTGACCTGCTGATACGGGCGCAACATAACCGCGCCTTGGGGGATGACCTCAAACTGTGGGACGCCATTGATCAACAACAGGCGTTGACTCGTATCACCTTTACCAAACCGCGCAAGCAGGGTGAAAAGCCCCGTAAAGTGGTACAAGAAATCAAGGTGTTACGTTATACCTTGCGTCCCAAGAGTAAGCATCCGATGCTATTAACCTTAGTTCAAGCCAAAGAAATCAACCCACCCGCCGGAAAATCGCCCCTCATTTGGCGTTTAGTCACCAACCGTTGTGTAGAGACCGCCGATGCTGCCTGTGAACTCATCGACTGGTATCGAGCGCGTTGGGAAATCGAAATGTTTTTTGATGTCCTGAAAGTTGGCTGTCGCGTCGAAAAACTGCAACTGGACACCAAAGAGCGCATCGAAAAAGCCCTAGCGCTCTACATCATGGTGGCCTGGCGGATTATGTTTCTGATGCGGTTGGGGCGTACCTGCCCAGAACTTCCGGCTGATCTGGTGTTTGACCCCTTGGAATGGAAAGTCTCCTTCCGGCTCGGCAAAAAAGCACTACCCGATGGCATACCTACCCTCAATCAAGTGATCCGCAATCTGGCAGAACTGGGGGGCTTTTTGGGCAGAAAATCCGATGGCGAACCGGGGGCTAAAAGTATCTGGTTAGGCTATTCACGAGTGCTGGACTGCATTTATGGCATTCAGATGGCTAGTGAGTTGGGAATGGATTGATTTGTGTATAAGGAGATGGGTTTAAACAGTTTCGCCTGTTGCGCCACACTGATGCCCATGCCGGTGTCAGTCACGCTGAATTGCAAGCGGACAATGGCAGCGTCAGCCGTCAAGCGCGTCACCCGGATACACACCTCGCCCGCATTCGCGAACTTAATGGCATTACTCACCAGATTCAGCAAAATCTGCGCAAGGCGTTGCGGGTCGCCAATCAAACACGGCGGTACATCCTCAGCGACGTGAATCTGAAACCCCAAGCCTTTTTGCCGCGCTTGCTCTTCAAACAAATAGCTGAGTTGCTGCAAGACGTTACTGAGCCGAAATGCCATGGGATTCAACGCCAACTTGCCCGCTTCGATTTTCGCCACATCCAAAATATCGTCGATAATGCCCAGCAACATCTTGGAAGACGACTGCATTTTATTCAGGTAATCTGCCTGTTGTGCAGTCAAATCCGTTTGTTGCAGCAAATACCCCAAACCAATCATCGCATTCATCGGGGTACGGATTTCATGGCTCATATTCGCCAGAAATTCGCTCTTGGATTGATTGGCACGTTCCGCCTCTTCCTTGGCTTGTTGCAGCGCGGTATTCAAGCGGGTCAGTTTACGATTCCAATAAATGCTGCCCAGCAAAATCAGGGTTGCACCGATAACGAGTTTCCACAACAGGGAATAATCCGTCGTTTCAACCACGTAGACCGAATTCCAATTACGCTTAACTGCCTCGTGATCGGCTTGCGTCAAAGAGTCGACGGCTCTTTGCATAATGCCCAGCAATGGCGGGGAATCTTTGCGCACTGCAACCGAAATGGGGTAGTTGTAATCGAGTTTGCCGATGATTTTTAGGTTGTACAGCCCTTGCTGAATAATCTGAATGCCGTGCGCAAACGAAGCCACGCCAGCGTAAGCCTCACCGTTTTCCACCCTTTCAAACAGCGCATCGGGGGTTTCCGCCTCAATAAAAAGGGTATTGGGGTAGTCTTGGCGCAACTGTGTGCCAATTGCGCCGCCGGTGGGAATAACGATTTTTTGATCCGCAATATCCGCCAACGACTGCACAAACGGTCGACCAGATTTAGCGAGCAAAACATGCGATGTTTGATAATAAGGCGTGGTGAAGGACAAAAAATCTTCACGCTCTGGGGTTTTGACTGCCCCAGACAAGAAATCGCACTTGCCTTCGCGGACAAACTGCAAGGCTTCACCCCACGTACTGCTCAACACCGGCTGTAACGGGATATTCAAGCGTTGCGAAAAAAGTTGGAGGTAGTCGGCAAAAATGCCTTTGTGTTTGCCATCTTCTAGGAAGTCGTAGGGTTTCCAGACGGGGCTGAAGCAATAGCGCAGCGGTGCGCCTTGGCGTTGGTCGAGCCATGTTTGTTCTGCGTTGGTCAGAACGATGCGGGTGGTGGGTGGGGCTTGCTCAACAGCCGGAGCATTCGCCGTTGAAAAGATCAACAGACCACACAAGAGGATGATGAGCAAGGGTTTCATACGCACAACGAATAGGTCACGGAATCAGGGATACAAGTAATAGTAGCGTATCTGTCGAATGAATATCACACATTGCTATTCTCAGAGGCTAAAAAAACTGATATAAACAGTAAAAAACAACAAAATTTTGTTGGATTTAAGCCTCTATAAGGATTTTTCGCGTACCGAACTATGCTACATCACTTCAAATTTGAAAATTTTTACTCGTTCGCGGCAGCGGTAGAAGTCTCTTGCGTGCTGGGCGGACAGAGTCCGAAGAATGACCTGTCCTGCCTTGCCGATACCGGCGACAGGTTGAGCAAGCTGTTGGCGGTTATCGGGCCGAATGCTTCGGGGAAAACCAATGTATTAAAAGCACTGGCTTTTTTGCAGTGGTTTGTCGCCGATTCTTTTTCTGCGCAACAGCCGAATGACGACATCCCTATCGAACACCATTTTTTCAGTGAGAACCCTAATTCCACCTTCCAGATAGTGTTCGACTATCAAGGGCAGTTGTACCGCTACGAACTGACCCTAAATAAACAACAGGTGGTCTACGAAGCGTTATTCGTCAAAACCAGCAAGCTGTACAGCTATATCTTTAAGCGGGAATGGAATGAAAAATCCCACCAATACACTATCGCCCAAAAAGATTTCGGCTTTGACAGGAAAGAAGCTGCCAAGGTACGCCAGAATGCCAGTCTGATTTCTACGGCGGCGCAATACGGGGTAGAACTTGCTACGCAGATGCGGCTAGTTTGCGGAAAGATTTTCACCAATGTGAATAGCCTTGGGCGCGTCTCCACCGCTTCTCGCATTGATGAATTACTGGAAGTTACCGAAGTGTTTCAGCGCAACAAATCGTTGGGCAAACAAGCCTCTGACTTGCTGTGCAAACTCGATTTAGGCTTGCGGGGAATCGTCATTAAGTCTGAAACCGTCACTGACCCCAAAACCCAGAAAAGCTTGGAAATCAGCGCGCCTTACGGGATTCATCGCAACGGACAAGCGGAACGCCAACTGGAATTGTGGCGTGAATCCAGTGGGACACAACGCGCTTACACGTTACTGAGTATTTTATTGCCTGCTTTGACCTTGGGCGGCGTTGCTGTCATTGATGAACTGGAAGCGGATTTACACCCTGATATGTTAGTGCCACTGCTGGAATTGTTTATCAATCCAGCCACCAATCCCAAGCAAGCACAGCTTATTTTCAGTTCGCATTCGCACGAAATTCTGGAAATGTTGAGCAAAGATCAAGTGTTGTTGGTAGAGAAAGACCCGCAAGGCAACAGCGAAGCGTGGTTGCTCAGCGATATGGAAGGCGTGCGCCGGGATGATAATTTGTATGCCAAATACCGCTCCGGCGCGTATGGCGCAGTTCCCAATCTTTGACAGGTAATCGCGTGGCAACTGTAAAAAAGCGCAAAGCTAATCGCACCATCCTGATCATGGGAGAAGGCGCAACGGAAAAGGCATTTCTGAAACACCTCAAAAACCTATACGGGCAACGCGGCTCTGGTTTAGCCATTACCATTCGTTCAGCAACAGGTGGTAGCCCCGAAGCTATCGTGCGCTACACCGAAAATATCATCAAAAATCACGCCTATGATCGTGTTGCCATTTTGATGGATACGGATGTTGAATGGTCGAAAGAAGCCCGCGAACGTGCCAAAAAGTGGAACATCACCCTGATTGGCGCAACGCCCTGTATCGAAGGGTTATTGCTGCGTATTTTAGGGCATACACCACCGCATCGTTCGGAAGAGTGTAAACAGGTTTGTGTCAGAATTTTCGGAGGTGACTTGATGGATGAAATGACCTACAGTGTACTAATAACCACACCTATCCTAGAAAAACAACGCCAACATATTACTGAACTTGAAAGCTTATTAGCTCTTTTTACCTGAAAACCCGATCAATAAATACAGACATAATTTGGAAGCAGTTAAGTGATTTAACAATTGTCAATCCATTCGCTAATGCTCTCAGGCATGTAAAGCTCATGCTTCGCACGTGATATTCCAGTATAGATGTGACTAATCGTTTTAGCATAGTTCTCGTTGATAACGCCAGATTGACCAATGACATCATTTAGAAGAAGAACGCGATCAAACTCAATATTCCGGCAATCCCAGACACGTCGAACAAGATAAATATCTTCCTGAGGTTGAGGCATAGAACCTTGTAAAATAGCATTCAACTGCTGGCGGTTAAATCCAGAACGAATCAAACGATCAATCTGAACAAGAGCGGGTTCTCTTTGTCGGTTTTTATCAAAAAAATCATCCCAAGAATGTGAGCCAACAAACTCATGATGCCTTGATTTGTCATCGCTATTGTTGAGGAATGAGATTGCACTATTAATCAGCCAATCTATTTCTTTTATTTGAGTGTTAAAAATGTGATATTTTGCTGATTGATGATGTAATGTGTATATGATCCAAAAAACTGACCAGAAACTCTTTGCTAATATTGCACAAGGTTCATCCGGTATTTGGAATTTTTTGTAGGAGATAAATTTAGTGGTTTTAGTTTTATTACCTGAAAACTCGACAGTTGGACTTATAGGATGCCGCTCAATTAATTGATTATAAAGCCCAGTCATATTTGATCCAGCACGTACTGAATGCGTAAGTGTATTTTTTCTTAAAGTCGATGGCAAACTGTGGGGCTGAGTAAGTCCCTGTAAATTTTGATAATAATCTCCAAAAGTGAATACAGGTTGTGTACTTTGTTGAAGCAATTGAATGATTGCTGGTGATAAATCATGAGCTTCATCAACAACAATATGTGTACAGTGGCTTGGTATTCCCATACCTGTTAGTGCCAAAGCTTTAACCAAATGATAATTACGGATAGGGAGCAGAATACGATCTCGTGGAATACAAATTAGTTCCCATAAGTGTTTAGCAACAGTCAATAATGCTGCTTGCTGAATAAGTGTTAGTTGACGTACATACTGTTTTGGAATATGTTCACGAGTGATTGCCGGATCAGTCGAAAGACAAAAATTTTTCACAACAAATTGGGCATCTTTGGCAATTACTCCACGTCTATACTCCCCAATATCGTAACACTCAAGTTTTTCTTCCAGCTTGTCATGTGAAAAAATATACTGGTCTGAAACAATTTGTTGCTTGCCATATCTGCCATTAATATTTCGTACTGTTTTCAAAACTCCTGTGTTTATCAAGGATATAGCGATATATGCAAACGTATAGCTGCGTACTCCCGGAATACGGGCTTTCAATGCTGATATTTGTTCCTGTGTCTCAGCGAGAAACAATGTCTTTTCTTTGTCTATGGCATCTACTAAATGCGAAATTATCCATGTTTTACCACTGCCCGCATAACCTTGAATATCAATAGACTCATCCTTATCAGATAAAATTATATTGACAATTCGTTCTTCCTCTTTGGATGCAAAATTGGTGTTGGAACTTTTTTTGTTCAAAAGTCGACTAGGAAAAAAATCAGACTTTTCACTGTTCTTGAATTCCCAGTTCCACACCCATTGTTCTTCCCACTTTAAATATTTTTTATCCTGAATCTGTTCCGCACTCATTAATTGAATCTGAGATTGGACGAGAAGTGATTTTCCTATTAAGCATTTTTCTACATTCAATGCATCCACAAATTCATGTTGCACTTCCTGAAGCGTAAAACTGCCAGACGACGTGATAAAGTTAGAAATAAATTGTTCAGCTCGGAAAAGCAAGTTCTCATCAGATTTGGCTACAGCTAATAATGTTGGCAGCCCCTGTATCAACAGCAATGCTGCTAACTCCTCAAGGCGTAGGTTGACGATTATTGATTGAACATCAACATCCGGCTGAATAAGTTTATCCAGCTTCTCTTCGGTGATAGGGATATATAGCATTACGTCTTAACACATCCATTTTTGAGCAAGTGCACAATATCAGGATAGTAGCGCATCCCTCACACTAAAATCACGATAAGTTCTTTCGGCCCATGCACCCCATACGCCAGCGTCTGCTCAATATCCGCCGACTTCGACGGCCCGGAAATCAGCAGTGCATTGGTCGGCATTCCCGTTTGCACCCAGCCTTGCGCCTGCACCGCTTCCGCAAACGTGGTGTAAAGCTTATCCACTTCCAGCACCGCAATATGCACGGGCGGAACCAGCGACATCAAACGTGGCTCATCCGCACTCGGCATCACGATCAACGTTCCCGTTTCCGCAATCCCGCCAGTCGTGCCCGTGAAAGCCGCATCCACCCCGTAAAACAGCTCCTGTTTCCAACTTTCAATCGGTTGGTCGTAAGTTTTGAGGGTGGGAAAGCGTTCGGCTTGCGCGTGAATCTGTTTACCCAGCACCGTTTCTGGCGAAACTAACAGATTATTCAAACCCTTGGCTGTACACACTTGGCTGACGACATCCAGCCATGAATCGGGTGTGGCGTGATGCACTTCCGCCCGTACTGCCACCATACGTTCGGTAAAACGGCGTACTCGTTCCGCCGCATCCCAATCGTAACGGCTCAGGTAATCGCGTTCGCTAAAGCCGCACTCCGGGCGTTGCGGTTCGCGCAAACGAGCGAGAATATTAGCGCGTGCCGTATTACTCATGGTCGACTCCCAGATGCTTTACTTGTTGGTGCAAGGTCGATTCCGCCAATTTTGGCGCACTACGTACCGTCGTCCACGCCCCTAAATTCGTCGGCAACATGCCTTTGAAGTGCGTCGCCAGCGTCGAACCCGCATGATAAATCGTCGGATGCGTTGCCGCCCACGCCCACGTTTTCCACGTCGCCGCTTCACTCAAAGTACGGCGTTTGCCCGAACCGACGGTGTTGGTATTTGCGGTATCCTTGCGCACCCCGTCATAACGCAAGCGGTTGAGAATACTGGGAATCGGAATCCGAACCGGGCAAACCTCGCTACACGCGCCGCACAAGGTCGAAGCCTGCGCCAATTCACCATGCACATCCACCCCGGCTTTTTGCGGCTCTAAAATCGAGCCAATCGGCCCCGGATACACCGTGCCGTAACTGTGCCCACCAATGCGCACGTATACCGGGCAATGGTTAATACACGCCCCGCAACGGATACAGCGCAGCGTCGCCAGCAATTCGGGATCGCTGTAAATATTGGAACGCCCATTATCCAGCAGCACCAGATGCACCTCTTCGGGGCCATCCTTTTCCCCCGGCTTACGCGGGCCGGAAATCATATTGAAGTAGGTGGTAATCGGTTGCCCCGTCGCCGAGCGCGTCAAAATGCTCAGTAGTGGTGGCACATCGAGCAAGCTTTCCACCACCTTTTCGATGCCCGTGACCGCGATGTGCACCGACGGCGCGGTGGTCGACATCCGCCCATTGCCTTCGTTTTCCACCAGACACAGCGTACCGGTTTCCGCCACCATGAAATTCACGCCGGAAAGCCCCACGGGTGCGGCATAAAACTTGTCGCGTAAAATACGCCGCGCGGTTTGCGTCAACTCATCCACGTCTTCGGTGTAGGGAATGTCGGGGAATTTTTCGTGGAACAGCTTGGCAATCTGTATGCGGTTTTTGTGAATCGCGGGCATGATAATGTGCGATGGGGTTTCACCATCCAGTTGGATAATGAATTCGCCGAGGTCGGATTCTAGGCATTCAACACCTAAGGCTTCGAGGAAATGGTTCATGCCCATTTCTTCCGACACCATCGACTTGCCTTTGATGATCGACTTGGCGTTGTGCTTTTGCAAAATCGACAACACGATCTGGTTAGCTTGATCGGTGGTTTCAGCCCAATGCACTTGGATGCCATTACGGGTCAGGTTGGCTTCAAGGGTTTCCAGCAATTCCGGCAGTTTGCTTAGGGCATTGGCGCGGATCGCCATGCTTTGGGTACGCAAGCGTTCCAGCTCCACCTTATCGGGGAATTGGTCGAGGCGGCGTGTCATCAAGCCATCCATCGCACGGTAGAAATTGGCGCGAACTTCGGGCTTGGCGAGGTTGGCGCGGACAGTATTGCGGAATTCGCTGCTCATACTGCATTCCCTCCCGTTCTTTCCCACAAAAACTCGGCAATGTGCTGGTGCGGAATCGCATCGCCTTGCTTTGCCATTACCCCGCCAATATTCATCAAGCAACCGCATTCCTGACTGATCAAACGATCCACGCCGGTATTGCGGATATGGGTCACTTTATCCAGCACCATCGCCGCCGAAATTTCAGGCTCTTTCACCGCAAACGTGCCGCCGAAACCGCAACATTCCGGCTTGCGGGCGTGTTCCACCCGTTGCACATTGCTGAGTTGCCCCAGCAAGGATTCGATCTTGTCGGCAACACCCATTTCACGGCGGGCGGAACAGGACGTGTGTACGGCGACTGTTACGGGTTCGCCCAAATCTTGCAGCTCAATCTGCAACACATCGACGAGGAATTCGGTGAGTTCAAACACGCGGCTGGCAACATCCACCGCTTGCGCCTCATCCGGCTGCCCCGCGAACAATTCAGGATAATGCACTTTCATCATCCCCGCGCACGAGCCTGACGGAATCACGATAGGGATGGGTTTGGGGAACAGCGCGATTTGCGCCCGTGCCACAGAACGCGCTTCGTCGCGGTAGCCGGAGTTCCACGCGGGTTGTCCGCAACAGGTTTGCGCAGGTGGGAAAATGACTTTCACCCCCGCACGTTGGATCAATTGCATCGCTGACACGCCTGCTTGCGGGTACATCAGGTCGACGAGGCAAGTGCCAAAAAAGTAGATGGTATCGGGTTTTGTTGTCATTAGAGCCTACCTGCCTACGAGTGTTAGGTGACGCAGCGAACGCACTTTACGGGCTTCGTCTGCGTCGATGGATTTGAGGGAATCTTCCACAAAAGCCAGATGTTCTTGCGCCGCTTTACGGGCGCGTTCGGGGTCACTGGCAACCACAGCCTCCATCAGTTCACGGTGCTGCTCCTTGAGCGGATCAAATACCCGTGGAATGGTGTAGAGCTTATCCAGATTGTGCGAAATGCTGTTTTGCAGCAGTTCAAATAGCCCGCGCATGACGTGCAACAGCACCAGATTGTGCGAGCCTTCAACGATGGATAAGTGAAAAGCCGCATCGGCACGCGCTTCGTCCATTGGGTCATCACTGCCATGCAGTGCAATCATCTGCTCGAAATGGGCGCGGATATTGGCTTTATCCTCATCCGTCGCCCGCAACGCGGCATACCACGCGGCATTGCCTTCCAGCGCGTGGCGGATTTCCAGCACATCGAAACGGTATTCAGGGTTATCGCGAAACAATTCCACCAGCGGATCAACACAATGGTTTTGGGTAACTTGTTGCACAAATGTCCCACCCCCAGCACGGCTGACCAACAAGCCCTTGCTGATCAATTTCTGGATGGCTTCACGCAACGATGGGCGTGACACCTCCAATTGTTCAGCCAATTGGCGTTCAGCGGGTAAACGATCCCCGTGTTTGAGTCCCTGCGTGGCAATCATGGTTTCGAGTTGCTCGGCAATCTGGTCGGAAAGTCGGATCTTTTTCATGCACTCTGGTCTTACCAATTTTGATAAGACCGAGTGTAGGAGGTTTTAATCACCCAATCAAGGAATCATCCACGGGAACACATACGCTTGCAGCGTGGTAATAATCCCCACGATGGTTGCAAACATCAGGCTGTGTTTGAGCGTAAAGCGGAACAAATCCGACTCTCTGCCCACCAACCCGGTTGCTGCGCAAGCGACCGCGATGGATTGCGGCGAAATCATCTTGCCGGTCACGCCACCCGTGGTATTCGCTGCTACCAGCAAGGTGTCTTGCACGCCGATTTGATGCGCGGTATTCGCCTGCAAACTACAGAACAGCGCGTTGGATGAGGTATCCGAACCTGTCAGGAACACACCCAACCAGCCAAGGAATGGCGAGAAGAACGTGAACATTGCGCCAGTACCCGCCAACAGCAACGCCAAGGTTGCAGACAAACCGGAGTAGTTAGCAATGAACGCAAACGCCAATACCATGCCGATGGTGTAGATCGGGCGTTTCAATTCGCTGATGGTTTCGCCAAAAGTACGCAGCCCTTCCAGCGGCTTCATGCGTAATACGAACAAGGTAATAATGGCAGCAATCAGGATGGCAGTACCCGTCGCCGAGAACCAGTCAAACTTGTACATCGCCTCATACGGCTTGGCTTCGGCAACAATCGGCGGCATTTTAGTGACGAGTTTATCGAGGTAGGGAATCGAAAACTTGAACACCCAAGCTTCCAACATACCGTCTTTACCGAACAGTGCTTTGAACGGTTTCAAGCTCCAAATCGTCACCATCACGGTGAGGATAACGAACGGCGACCACGCTTTGATGATTGCACCAGCGGAATGGGTCGGTTCAGCTTGTTGCTGGGCTTTGGTACGTTCTTGACCGGGGAAACGGAAGATATTTTTCGGCTTCCACACTTTCAGGAACAGGGTCAAGCTAATCAAGCTCACAATCGCAGAGGTGATGTCCGGCAGTTCAGGCCCAATGAAGTTAGCCGTCAGGAATTGAGTTACAGCGAAGGTAACACCTGCCACCAAAATTGCGGGGTAGGTTTCTTTGATACCGCGCCAGCCATCCATAATCGCCACCAACCAGAACGGGACGATGACTGAGAGCAATGGCAATTGACGACCTGCCATTTGCCCAATGTGGAACGGGTCAAGCCCAGTGACTTGCCCAGCAACGGTAATGGGGATGCCCATTGCGCCAAACGCCACGGGTGCGGTATTCGCAATCAAACACAAACCAGCCGCATACAGCGGGTTGAAACCCAAGCCAACCAACAAGGCGGCGGTAATCGCAACCGGTGCACCAAAGCCTGCCGCACCTTCCAAGAACGCGCCGAAAGCAAAGCCGACCAGCAACATTTGCAGGCGTTGGTCTTCCGTTACCGATAGCACCGAGCTGCGGACAATATCAAACTGCCCCGTTTTTACGGTGATTTTGTAAAGGAAAACAGCGGTGATGATAATCCATGCAATCGGCCACAAGCCATACAGGAAGCCATATCCGGCAGATGCCAACGCCATTGGAACTGGCATTTGGTAAAACAGAATGGCAACTGCCAACGCCAGCACCACGGTAATCGTGCCAGCGATATGCCCTTTCATACGCAACACAGTGAGTGCCATGAAGAAAAAAGCGATAGGAATCAAAGCAATCAGGCTGGACAGCCAGATATTGCCTAGCGGGTCATAGACTTGCGCCCAAGTTTGCATAGGGAATCTCCTCCACAGAGAACGAGCATAGCGGTAATATTTCCTCCGAAACTGGCATTTTGGTATTACCAGATTACCAGTTTTGCGATACTATGGGCAGAACCAACAGATTGTCAATGATTCTATAGCGTTATCACCTGAATTCGCGATAATTTGGTAAGACCAAAAGCAGAACTATCGAGAGGAGAAACTTAATGCCCAGCCATACACTCGTGCAGCACTTAGCCGAAATTGTCGGTGAAGCCAACATTGCCACCAATCCACGTAAAACCGAGTATTACCGCAGCGGCTTCCGGTCGGGCTGTGGCACGGCGTTGGCGGTGGTGTTTCCGCAAACGCTGCTGCATTTGTGGCGCGTGCTGCAAGCTTGTGTGGATGCGAACACCATTATCATTATGCAGGCGGCGAAAACCGGCTTGACGGAAGGCTCGACCCCCAGCGGGGACGATTACGACCGTGAAGTGGTGGTGATCAATACACTGGCGATGGACGATTTGGTGCTGTTGAACGGTGGTGAACAGGTGTTGAGTTTTCCCGGTGCAACGTTGCACAAGTTGGAAAAGCTGCTCAAGCCGTTGAAACGTGCGCCGCATTCGGTAATCGGCTCGTCCTGTTTGGGCGCGTCGATTGTCGGCGGGGTGGCGAATAATTCGGGCGGGGCATTGGTTAAGCGTGGCCCCGCTTACACTGAAATGGCGTTGTTTGCGCAGGTGAATGAACAGGGCAAGCTGGAAATGGTTAACCATTTGGGGATTGCCTTGGGTGAGTCGCCTGAGGAGATGATTACGCGGCTGGAGTCTGGCAATTTTGCGAAAGACGGGGTGGATGATGGCGGTAAGCTGGCATCGGCTCGCGACTACGTGGCGCGGTTGCGCGATGTGGATGCGGCAACACCAGCGCGTTTCAATGCCGATGAAAGCCGTTTGTTTGAAGCCAGCGGGTGCGCGGGGAAATTGGCGGTGTTTGCGGTGCGCTTGGATACGTTTCCGATGGTGCAGCAGGAACAAGCGTTTTACATCGGCACGAATGACCCGCAGGTGTTGACGCGCTTGCGCCGCCACATCCTCAGCCAGTTTGCGAATGTGCCGGAAGTGGGCGAATACATGCACCGCGATATTTTCAATATTGCGGAAAAGTATGGCAAAGATACGTTTCTGACGATTGAAAAGTTGGGGACGGATGTGATGCCGAAGTTGTTTGCGTACAAGGGGCGTACCGATGCGACGTTGAACAAGTTGCCGGTGTTGCCCAAATATTTGAGTGATCGGGTAATGCAGGGGGCAAGCCGTTTGTTTCCGCAGCATTTACCGGATCGTTTGCTGGAATTCCGTGACCGTTATGAACATCACTTGATTTTGAAAATGAGCGAGGGCGGGATTGCCGAGGCGCAGGCGTTTTTGCCGGAATTCTTTGCGGATACGGGTAATGCGGGGGCGTATTTTGAGTGTACGCCGCAGGAGGCGAGTAAGGCGTTTTTGCAGCGGTTTGCGGCGGCGGGCGCGGCGATTCGTTACCAGACTTTGTTCAGTGATGAGGTCGGCGAGGAAATGTTGGCGTTGGATATTGCATTGCGGCGTAATGATGCGGATTGGGTGGAAGTATTGCCGGAACACATTCGCAGCCAGATTGAACATACGCTGTATTACGGGCATTTTATGTGCCACGTTTTCCATCAGGATTATATTTTGAAAAAGGGTGCGGATGCCCATGCGGTGAAAAAGGCGATGTTGGCGTTGCTGGATGCGCGGGGGGCGAAGTATCCGGCGGAGCATAATGTCGGGCATTTGTATGAGGCGGAAAGTGGCTTGCGGGAGTTTTACAAAAAGCTTGATCCGACCAATACGTTTAATCCGGGGATTGGGAAGATGGAGAAGTATAAGAGGAATTGTAGTTGTTGTGGGTAGGCTCGGATGCGTGGGGCTTTCTGTTATCCTTTTGATTCTGAATGACTTAGCATCGCTTTCACTTCATTGATGCTATATGCGGGGTTACGCATGTGCAAAACGGCGTGGCAGTTGGGGCAAACAGGTCGTAAGTCTTTGATAGGATTGACACCATACTGAGCTTTGATTTCAGCAAGTGGGCGCAAATGATGAACATGAATGTAGCCTTCCGCAACTTTGCCGTAAATGTTGCCGAAATTAAAGCCACAAAGACAGCAAGTTGTCCCATGTGCAGCAATGCACTGGCGACGCGCTTTTGGGTTACGTTCATAGGCGTTTACTGCTATGCGGTATAAGCCACCTTCAAGTAAGATTTCATTGGAAATGACTTCATCCGTAGAAGCAAAGACTGCCGTTTCAACCCAGCCCAATTGTTCAAATGCTTCCGCTGCTGCTGGAAGAAGTTTCCAGATAAATCCCTTGGGGGTTTGCCATCCTGATGACCAGACTGACCACCAACGATGAGTGTTATCGGGGCGCAGATCAGGTTTGATACCCAATTCGTCACAAAGTCTGTGCCCCAATTTACCATAAAGTAAATTGATTTGAGCGTGTCCGCCAGAAATGCCAGCCCAAAATGCAATCTGTTTGGCTGTTGCTGAATAATTGGGGGCTTGGTAATGGGCTTGAAAGGCTTTGATGTGCAGGTCAGTTATTGATGACCGGATTTTTGTGAGTCCAACGACATACTGGTCAACAGAAGGTATATTTTGCATTTCATACAAATGTGCCATTCAACAATACTCGTTTGGATAAGATGGGTTAGTGTATTTTATATCCATCATGTTACACATCCAAGTGATATGCTTTTTGAAAAGCACCTGAGGGACAGCAAATGAATGCACACAACCGTATCACCATCAACCCTAACATTTGCCACGGCAAACCCACCATCCGTGGGTTACGTTACCCCGTGGAAACCATGTTGGAGCTATTCAGCGCGGGCATGAGTCTCGATGAGATTCTGGACGATTACGAAGACTTGGAACGCGAGGATTTGCTGGCAGTGCTGGCGTATGCCGCCCGTCTTTCCCAAGTCAAACGCATTGAAACGACATTGTAGTCGATGCACATTTGCCACTTGAGTCACTATGAAAAAATTACTACTCATCTACAACAGTCAGTGCGTAATTCAGTAACTCTTCGCTAAAATGGGTTTTGGAGTTGCGCAAAATTTCAATATAAGGGTTTAGTGAAGGAATCATGCCTTTGCGCTTGGCTTCAATCAAAACGCCGAGACTGCCAATGATTTTGACTTGGTTGATTTGTGCGACTTTTCGCCCTGCTTTCTCGTCAATCAACAGATAATCAGCATTCATGTTTTTGTACAATACGATAGAGGTTAATTCACCCTTGTCGATTGTGTCGCCACCGATAATGTGCAAATCAAGATGCGATTCTTTCACTTTTCCTTGTAAATAATTAGCAAGTTTGGCTGAGCCAGCTTTATTTCCGACAGTAACTTCTTCATAAACAGTCTGTGAAACTCGGACTTCGCCAAATAGTGAATCCAAAACATCCAAGCAATCGCACAGTGCCAAAGCGACTAAAGGCGAGCTGTCCGCAATAATAATCACGCCAAATCCTTTGCCAGCATATCAATTTCGGCTTGCAGTTCCTCAACATTGTCGTAGGTTTGTGGCTCAATCCCGCGTTGGCGGCATTCGTAGAGAAATTCGTAGCGGTCAAGGTCGCCAACGAATTCAGCCGCAGCACCCGCCGATAGTTTACCACGTCGATAAAGATCAATAGCCGTATTCAGTTTAAGTAGGCGTATAAGCTCTTTTGGTGTTTGATAAGCAAAGAATTTTTCTGGAATATCGAGCGTCAACTGCATGAGATTTCTCCACTAACGAGATACATGATCATTGTGGCACGCTCCAACCGCTCTCGCAAACTTGGATGTTTACGTCTGTGGCTGATAGCCCACTTGCGGGCAAACGGATTTGGCGACAGTGAGGATTGAATGTC
Organism: Thiothrix subterranea; assembly: GCF_016772315.1. Taxonomy (NCBI): domain Bacteria; kingdom Pseudomonadati; phylum Pseudomonadota; class Gammaproteobacteria; order Thiotrichales; family Thiotrichaceae; genus Thiothrix; species Thiothrix subterranea. The sequence goes on from NZ_CP053482.1 coordinate 1,985,017, forward strand.
CTAAGCAACCTTTCTCAAACGCAACGCCCACACCGCCGCAACCAACGCCGACAAAAACGAAACCAGCGCCCAATTCGCCAGCGAAAGTCCCAAAATGACCAGTTCTTCGTCTTCGCATAAGCCGCTGACTTCAAACAAGCTGGGAATATTATCGCTGAGGAAATACACCAATTGCTCAATCAGATTCGGATTGCTGCCTGCGCATGAAGCGCTGCCCGGCGGCTGCAATTGCAGCCAAGTCTGATAACCTGCCGTTGCAGTTCCTACGCCTGCCAGCAAAATCACCAGCCCGCCCCATACTTTTTCACCAAACCCCGTCGCCGCCAGCAACCCAAACACCGCCAGCAGCATAAATAACAACCGCTGAAAAATGCACAAATAACACGGGTGAAGATCCAGCCAAGCGGTCAGCACAAAGCTGCTTGCCGCGAGACTCATGGCAATCAGGCCAAGCGCCAGCCATAGGGTTTTAGAGGTTACTGTCAACATGTGTCGGGGTTTCCTGTATTTTCACAATGCTTATCGTACAAGAATTAGCAGCACCCCACAGTATGAAATCCCTTATTGCGGTTGTTTTCTTTTCCGGGGTAGGCTGTGTACAGTAGGTGTTTGGATGCGGTTGAGAGAGGCGATTATGGATACGAAGGCAAACCCTGTGCAATTGGTGGATCGTTTCGGGCGGCAAGTCACGTATGTGCGGCTGTCCGTGACGGATCGCTGCGATTTGCGTTGCGTGTATTGCATGTCCGAAGACATGACCTTCGTACCGCGTGAACAATTACTCACCCTAGAAGAAATGACACGCTTGGGCAAAGCCTTTGTGGAGCTGGGGGTGAATAAAATTCGGATTACGGGTGGCGAACCCCTCGTGCGCCGCAATATTTTGAAATTGTTCCAAGATTTGGGGCAACTCGACGGCTTGCGGGATCTGACCGTGACCACCAACGGCACGCAATTGGCGCGTTACGCCAAAGACCTGCAAGCCGCTGGCGTTACCCGCGTCAATATCAGCCTCGATACCTTAAATCCCGACCGTTTTCACGCTTTAACGCGCTTGGGTGACATCCATAAAGTGCTGGCAGGCATCGACGCAGCCCTAGAAGCCGGTTTCCAGCGCGTCAAACTCAATGCCGTCATTTTGAAACACCGCAACCACGACGAAGTGCTGGATTTGGTGGAATTTGCTCACGGGCGCGGCATGGACATTACCTTTATCGAAGAAATGCCCCTAGGCGTTATCGGCGATCACGACCGTGCCGAAGCGTTTTATTCCAGCGATGAAATTTTGCGCGACTTGCAACAGCACTTGCATTTGAATGCGATCGAAGAACAGACCGGCGGCCCGGCACGCTATTTTCGCCGTGAAGACAGTGCCTACCGTGTGGGGTTTATTTCACCGCATAGCCACAATTTTTGCGATACCTGCAACCGAGTGCGCGTGACGGCAGAAGGACGCTTGCTACTGTGTTTAGGGCAGGAACATTCGATGGATTTGCGGCGCGTATTGCGGGCGAACCCAACCGATGATGCGCGGGTGCGAGCAGCGTTGCTTGAATCCATGGCTATTAAACCGCAAGGGCATGAGTTTAATCTGCAAGCGGCGCAACCGATGATTTTTCGCCACATGAGCGCCACGGGCGGCTAAAGCCTAGCAGCGCGGCTTGCCTGTGGTAGAATCCGAGCAAACTCACTGTTACACAGGTTCTTTATGACTGAACGTACTGCCAGCGTGGCACGCAACACGCTCGAAACCCAAATCCGCATTACCATCAACCTCGATGGCACGGGCAAATCACGCTTTGCGACCGGTATTCCGTTTCTCGAACACATGCTTGATCAAGTGGCGCGTCACGGCATGATCGACCTCGACATCGAATGCAACGGCGACCACCACATCGACGATCACCACAGCGTTGAAGACATTGGCATTACCTTGGGGCAAGCGTTCACACAAGCAGTCGGCGACAAAAAAGGCATTCGCCGCTACGGTCACGCTTACGTGCCGTTGGATGAAGCCCTGTCCCGCGTGGTCATCGACTTTTCCGGCAGACCGGGCTTGGAACATCAGGTGGAATACCCGCGCACCAATATTGGCGCGTTTGAAACCGATCTGTTTTACGAATTCTTCCAAGGCTTTGTGAATCACGCGCTGGTGTCATTGCACATCGACAATCTGAAAGGGCGCAATTCGCACCACATTGCCGAAACCGTTTTCAAAGCCTTCGGGCGTGCGTTGCGCATGGCGTTGGAACTTGATCCGCGCATGGCGGGGATTATGCCGTCGACCAAGGGGAGTTTGTAACGTCATCTCATCTATTTGTATGATTTCGCGCAGAGGTACACAACCATGCAATTGACATTAGACATACCTGACCATTGTTTTCCGTCCCAACAAGACACGACGACACTGGCGCAAAAAGCAAAACTGTACACGGCATTGCTTCTGTTTCAGTCTGGGCAATTATCGCGTGGTGCTGCTTGTGAATTTGCCGGGGTTGACATCTATAGCTTTTTTGCCGCGTGTAAACAGTACAATATCCCTGTTATTAACACGGATGCGGATGATTTAGAAGCGGATGTGATGCGCTTTAATCGGCTACACCCCGTATGATTGTTATTGCTGATTCCTCGCCATTGGTAGCGTTGTCCGTGTGTGGCTGCCTGTCACTGTTGGATAGATTGTTTGGGCAGGTGCGAGTCCCGGATGCTGTTTTTCAAGAAGTTTGCGTAGCAGGTAAACCTGAAGCCAGCAATCTCAGTTTGTATTTGCAAGACAAAGTATTGATGGCTTCAACCGCAAATTTTCCGATTCATCCGCTCAAAGGTTTAGGCTTGGGTGAGCGCGAAGCAATGGCTTTGTATCTGGAAATATCCGCTGATTTATTGTTGGTTGATGACCAACGCGCTAAAAAAGTTGCCTATGCCAATGGTTTAGAAGTCATGGGCAGTGTGGGCGTGCTGTTGTTAGCGAAGCAACGCGGTATGTTGCCTGCGATCAAACCGTTATTAATGACGTTATCGGCTTCGGATGTTCATCTTGGAGAGAACATCATTGTTAAAGCCTTACAACAAGCTGGTGAGCTTTAAAGACTCTCCGCACTTAAAGAGAACAGCTAATGCAAAAAATCGCCATCATCGACTACAACATGGGCAACCTGCACTCGGTGGAACGCGCCGTTTCCCACGCTGCTGCTGGCAATGCCACGGTAGCGATTACGTCTGACCCGGACATGATCCTCAAAGCCGACCGCGTGGTATTTCCGGGGCAAGGCGCGGCGCGTGACTGTATGCGCGAACTCGAAACCCGTGGCATGGCGGAAGTGGTACGCGAAGTCATCCAGACCAAACCCTTCCTCGGCATTTGCATGGGGATGCAGGTCTTGATGCAGCATTCCGAAGAAAACGGCGGCATCGAATGCTTAGGGTTGTACGAAGGCAATGTGCGCTATTTCGGCACGGTGCATCAGGAAATTGGTGTGCGCCTGAAGATTCCGCAAATGGGCTGGAATCAAATCTGGCATCAAGTCGAACACCCGTTATGGCAAGGCATTGCGGATGGCGCACGCTTCTATTTCGTCCACAGCTATTATGTCGAGCCAGTCACGCCGGACTTGATTGCAGGCTCGACCGAATACGGCATCAGCTACGCCTCCGCGATTGCCAACGACAATGTGTTTGCAATTCAAGCACACCCGGAAAAATCGGCGGATGATGGCTTGAAATTGCTGGAAAATTTCGTCAATTGGCAACCGTGAAGCCGAGTCATTCACTTAGAGGCCGCCTGCTCTTGTTCCAATTGCTGCAACCATTGCTGGGCGGAATCTTGCACTGACAGCTCATCGCTACTCGCCGCTTGCCGATAATGGCTGGCGGCTTCCTCAAGGTTTTTCACGACCCCCCAACCCTGATGGTGCGCTTGCCCCAGCCATAATTCCGCGCCTTTATCACCGGCAAGGCTTTCCGCTTGCAAAAATTCCAAACAGCTTGCTTGGCGCACGGCATCGCTGCTGCTTAAACTGTCACGGATAGTGTCACTGGATAAAGTTTCGCCCGTAAGCGTACACGTTGCAGGCGGTTTGCTGGAAGCCGCTACAGGAGTGACTGCGGGGGCAGGAGGCGCTATTTCTGCGGTTTCAACAGGCGCTGGCGCTACGGTTGCCGCAAGATTGGTGGACTTATCGGCAAACCAGCCAAACGAAAACAAATAACTGCCAATCAACAGCGCAAATAAACTGATGATAATGACGATTTGTATCATCCAAAAACGGTCAATTTTCACGGTGTTACCTTTTCCGCTGCTTTAGGCATAATCAATATATCGCCGGTTTCTAACAAGTTAGGGTTAGGAATACGATTTTTGTTGAGTTCCCACAAGGTTTTCCATGCGGTCGCCGTACCCAATTTTGTTGCAGCAATTTTGCCAAGTGAATCACCGGGTTGGACGGTGTAGGTATTGCTGCCTTCCGGCACTTCATTGGAAATTTTGAAGGGCAAGTAGCGTTTGATCAACTCGGCATATTCATCGGATTCTTTGATCTTCGCAAGCGCAGTGTTAACGGCGGTACGCATCGCATCGTTACCCTGTTTAATGCCAATGGCATAGGTGCTTTCATTCAAGTTAAAGGCGGCAATTTGCAAACTGCTGCTAAACGGTTTGATTTCCTCAACCGTAAACGGGTAATCGTAAATAATGGCATCGACATCGCGTTTTTCCAGATGACGAAACCAGCCCACGCCTTCGTAAGTCACTAACGCTTTTTTGTCGGGAATCGTGTCGTTGATCCACTTGATAACAGCAGGGTCTTCGTAAGCGCCAATGGTTTTCCCGCGTAGCTGCTTAATGTTTTTGATGGTGCTACCACGCGGTACAATCAGGCACTGCCCGAAATCCAGATAGCTATCCGACCAAGCGATACCCTCAATCGAATCATCGGGGATGTAGCCGCCCATCACCATGTCAGCCTTACCCTCAACCGCCAAGCCGGGCAACTTGGAATAATCATCTTCCACCGCTTGCACGGTCGGAATACCCAACTCTTTAGCCACCAGTAACGCCAAGTGGTAATCGAAACCGTCTTCCTTGCCTTCTTCGTTAATCCAATACATGGGGGGGAAATCCGGTTCCATCGCTACCCGTAACACACCCGCTTGTTTGGCGGCAGACAGTACATTGACCGGCTCGGCGGGTGGCGTGGTTGCAGTGGCGGCAGGCGGTGACGGGGGCGGCACAGCCGCTGCTAGGCTGGTTGCCAGACAAAATAAGGCAACGCCACAAGACCAAATAATTTTTTGCATACCACAATTCTCACACTGTTATGGTTGATTGACACTGACAGTATAGATGCAATGGCGCTGCTCTTGGGTGTAACGAGATAAAAGGTAGGTTAGGCGCGAAACACAGTCCAGCGGATTTGTTTGCACGCGGGCGTATGCTTGGCGGAAAATGCAGACTCTTCACCACGGGATCTTTTTTTCATGCTCACTGATTCAGAACTTCGCGCTCGTCTGCATTTCTGGCGTGCCAAAGGCATGGGCCCTAGCAGCCTACGGCGCATTGTGGAAAACTTTGGCGGGGCAGCGGAAGCCTTGCGCGTGTCTGACAGTGCCTTGCTGGAAGCGGGTTTGAAACAGGAAGGCATTGCCGCCTACCGTGCGCAAGACCGTGACGCCGCGCTACCCGATTGGCGCTGGCTGGAAGCCGCCGCTGACCACCACATTCTCGTGCCCGAAGACAGCCGTTACCCCGCTTTGCTCAAACGCATCCGCACCGCGCCGCCGGTATTGTTTGCCCTCGGCAACCCCGATTTGCTGAATGACCCGCAAATCGGCATGGTCGGCAGCCGCAACCCGACCCAAGGCGGCAAAGAAAACGCCCGCGCCTTTGCCGCGCATTTCGCCACGAATGGCTTAACCGTTACCAGCGGTCTAGCTGTCGGAATTGACGCACACAGCCACGAAGCCGCGTTAGACGCAGGGGGCAATACCCTCGCCGTGGTCGGTAACGGTCTCGACATTATCTACCCACTGCGCAATCGCAAACTGGCGGAACGCATCGCCGCACACGGTTGCATCGTCTCCGAATTCCCCATCGGCATTCCTGCGCACCCGCAACATTTCCCGCGCCGCAATCGCATTATCAGCGGCATGAGTTTCGGCGTATTAATTGTGGAAGCGGCATTGCAAAGCGGCACACTCGTCACCGCCCGCCATGCGATGGAACAAGGGCGCGAAGTATTTGCCATTCCCGGCTCAATTCACAACCCACTGGCACGCGGTTGCCACCATTTGATCCGCCAAGGCGCAAAATTAGTCGAGACCGCTAACGATATTTTGGAGGAAATTGCGCCACAACTAAACGTTTGGTTACAACAAGATAAGGCTAATCCGGCAACACCCGGACAAGCGGTATTGAACCTGTCTGCGCAATTACCCGACACCGATACCTTTGATCCCGAATACGCGCAAGTACTTGATGCGTTGGGCTACGAACCACTACCGATAGACCAGATTATCCTGAATACAGGCTTGACCGCTGACGCGGTTTCATCCATCCTCCTTATGCTTGAACTGCACAACCTTGTAGCAGCATGTGGTGGTGGGCATTACATGCGATTGGGGTCAGGAACTGGAAACTGATGAAAGAAAATACGCTGGACGTTCTCTTCTACCTTTTCGACAATTATCCCGACATGGGTGATAACCTGCCGGAAGACCGCGCCTCCATGCACGGTTATTTGCAAGACGCTGGTTTCCTGAATAGCGAAATTACCCGCGCTTTCGATTGGCTGGAAAGCCTTGGTGACGACGCAGAGCGCGTGGAAGTGACCTACCGCTCGTGCACCACGCGCATCTTTTCCCCGCAAGAACGTTACTGGCTGGATGGCGAATGCCAAGGCTATTTAATATTCCTAGAAAATGCTGGCGTGATCAGCGCAGAAGCCCGCGAACAAATCCTCGACCGCGTGCTGGAATTACAAGACGAAGACTTTAACCTCGACCGCCTCAAATGGGTGGTATTAATGGTATTGCTGAATCGCCCTGAAGAGGGCAATAGCTTTTTCTGGGCAGAAGGCTTGAGCGTTTCCGGCGAAGCCCCCGTGTTTCACTGAAGAGTCATTCACCCGCCTGAACGCTTGTGGCATGATAGCGCCTTTGTGTGAACAACTAACAGGCACTGCCATGACAACCCAACCTAACTGGTTTACTGAACTTTCTGATTCCGGCACGATTTTCGGGCTGGAATTAACCGATGCGGGCAAAATTCACGAAGAGCAAACCCCGTTCCAGAAGCTCGAAATCTACGACACCAAAACCTTCGGCAAGCTGATGACGCTGGATGGTTGCACAATGGTCACGACCCGCGATAACTTCGTTTACCACGAAATGATGGCGCATCCGGTATTGTTCAGCCACCCATCCCCGAAGCGCGTGTGCATTATCGGCGGTGGTGATTGCGGCACATTGCGTGAAGTCTTGCGCCACACCGAAGTTGAAGCTGCCATTCAGATCGACATCGACGAGCGCGTGACCCGCGTTAGTGAGATGTTCTTCCCCGAATTGTGCGAATCCAATAATGACCCGCGTGCGACCTTGGCGTTTGAAGACGGGATTGCGTGGATCAATAACGCCGAACCGGGTTCGTTGGATGTGCTGATTGTGGATAGCACTGACCCGGTGGGACCTGGCGCAGTGTTGTATAGCGAAGAATTCTTCCGTGGCTGCTGGCGTGCACTGGGCGAAAACGGCCTGCTGGTACAGCAAAGCGAATCGCCGTTGGTTCACGCGGAAAAGATCATTAAACCGATGCACGATACCATGCGTCAGGCGGGTTTCAGCGATACGAAATTGCATCAGTTTCAGTTGGTGAGCTATCCGACAGGGTGGTGGAGCTGCACGATTGCGGCGAAAGCGGGCAAGGTGGAATTTGCACGGCAAGCGGCGGCGGAAGCGTTGGCATTCCCAACCAAGTATTACAACGCGAGTGTGCATCAGGGCAGCGCGGCGTTACCGCAGTTTATGAAGGAATTGTTGGGTTAAAACTTAATTCTCAGGACTGGAGGATTGGCTTGATGAGGGCATACTCGCATTAAGCCAACCTTCCAATACATCCAATGTAAGACTTGATCAATAGGCGGTGAAAATTAATGTTGACGCGAGAAAATGCAAAAACTTTAGTAAAAAACACCATCAAGAACAACATTACAGAATTTGCCCCCCCCCTCAAGAAGTCCGCCCTATGTAACCTATAATAGTAACCATGTGTAAGGTTGTTGAAGGTTAATTATGTACTCTGTCGCACAAGTTGCCGATATGTTAGGTGTCTCAAAAGAAACGCTACGCCGCTGGGATAACAGCGGGAAGCTACCCTCTACGCGCAACCCTATGAATAATTACCGCTTTTATGACAAAGACCAGTTGCGGCAATTCGAGGAATTACGCTTCATCTTTGATGATTCCAAACGTCCCGACATCACCCCAGACCACGCCTATAAAACCATTGAACTGTTCGCGGGTGCAGGTGGTTTAGCGATTGGGTTGGAAAAAGCCGGGCTAGACACCGTACTACTGAATGAAATCGACAAAAATGCCTGCGATACCCTCAAGGCCAACCGTCCCCACTGGAACGTGCAATGTGGAGATATTGGCAAGTTAGATTTCACGCCGTACCACAACCAAATTGACGTGGTAACGGGTGGTTTTCCCTGCCAAGCCTTTAGTTATGCAGGCAAAAAAATGGGCTTTGAAGATGCCCGTGGCACGCTGTTTTTCGAGTTTGCTCGCGCCATCAAAGAAACCAACCCCAAGCTATTCATGGCGGAAAATGTGCGGGGCTTACTCAATCATGACGATGGTAAAACGCTGGAAAATATCCGTTCCGTTATCAACGAACTGGGCTACACGCTGCTTGAGCCGCACGTAATGAAAGCCATTTTCTACCGTGTCCCGCAAAAACGTGAACGCTTACTACTGGTTGGTATCCGCAACGATCTTGCCGGGTTGGTCAAATTCCACTGGCCTCGTCCCTACCAAAAAATCTACACGCTCAAAGATGCGTTGAAAGCGGGTGAACTGTTTCCTTGCCATGTTCCAACCTCCGCTGGGCAAGGCTACCCTGCCAAAAAAGCCGCAGTGATGGCACAAGTTCCCCCCGGTGGTTACTGGCGTGATTTGCCGGAAGACGTGCAAAAAACCTACATGATGCAAAGTTATTACCTCGGTGGAGGCAAAATCGGCATGGCACGGCGGATGCACTGGGATGAACCTTGCCTCACATTGACCTGCGCTCCCGCACAAAAACAGACTGAACGTTGCCACCCCGAAGAAACCCGTCCGTTTACCGTGCGCGAATATGCCCGCATTCAAACCTTCCCAGATGATTGGCAATTCAAGGGGGCGTTGACTTCGCAATACAAGCAGATTGGCAATGCCGTGCCCAGCAATATGGCGTATGAACTGGGTTTGTCACTCGTGGATTTTCTGAATCGGCTATGTGGTGAGCATGATGTTCAGCCTGCGGGGATGCCCGTACAACAAAACCTCAAGTTTGGCTGATGCCCTAAGTGTGAATCCAAATGGCGAACTAAAAACGAACCACTGATTGCTAAAGGGAAACTATAATCATAAAATGCAAAAAAATTTCCCGTGGAGTCAATCATGTACGAAGTCAGAGCGTCAACGGTGTTGCAGTGTCTTGAAGAGGCTGCGCATTACTACAATCATTCCGAGATTGCTGAAAAGCTGGGAGTTAACCCCAGTACTGTCGGACGCTGGCTAAAACATGAAACTGAGCCTAAACATGGCATTCTGTACGGCCTGCAACAGATGTTAATGCCGTTTGGCAAACCTGCGGACAGTGCCGATTTCACCTTCATCGACCTGTTCGCGGGAATTGGCGGCATTCGCAAGGCATTTGAGCTGAGCGGGGGGCGCTGCGTCTTTACCAGTGAATGGGATGCTTACGCCCAACGTACCTACCACGCCAACTTTGCCGATGGGCAACCCATTGCCGGGGATATTACCGCGATACCCGAAGCGAACATTCCGGCACATGACGTACTATTAGCTGGCTTCCCCTGCCAACCGTTTTCGATTGCGGGAGTCTCGAAGAAAAATGCCCTTGGACGGGCGCACGGTTTTGAGGATGAAACTCAAGGCACGCTGTTTTTTGACGTGGCACGCATCATCAAAGCCAAACGCCCCGGTGCATTCTTGCTGGAAAACGTCAAGAATCTGCAATCCCATGATAAGGGCAATACCTTCCGTATCATCCTGCATACCCTGAGGGAGGAACTGGGCTATCAGGTTCACTGGACAACCATTGACGGGCAGCACTGGACACCCCAGCACCGTGAACGCACGGTCATTGTCGGTTTCCGCGAACCAACTGCATTTAGCTGGGATGCACTGCAACTGCCGGGCAAAGGGCGTATCACGCTAGGCAACATCCTGCACAAGACCGATGGCAGCGAACCTGTACTGGAACACGACGAAGGTCGCTATTTCGATCATGCCAACCGCAAGATTCATGACAAATACACCCTAACCAACAATCTCTGGAAATACCTGCAAGATTACTCTGACAAGCACAAGGCTAAGGGTAACGGCTTTGGTTTTGGGCTGGCGTATGCCAATAGCGTGACCCGTACCCTTTCCGCCCGTTATTACAAAGACGGCTCGGAAATACTGGTCTGGCAAGGTGAAAACAAAAACCCGCGCCGCCTCACTCCGCGAGAATGTGCGCGGCTGATGGGCTACCCGGACAGTTTCCGTATTCCGGTGTCGGATACACGGGCGTACAAACAGTTCGGCAACTCAGTGGTGATGCCTGTCTTCCGCGAAGTTGCCCGCGTGATGAAACCTTGGATAATGCAACAAACTTACAAACCCCTGATGGCTGATATGTGGATCAATCAGGATGACTCAACCCCTTTATTTGTAATGGAGACAGACTATGTTGTCAGTAGAAATGATTCCCGCACTTACGGATAAAACAGCGGCTGGCACAGGGGTATAGCTTATGGCGCAAGACGAAAATACCAGAACTGAAACATCTATGGAATCAATCAACTCGCTCTTACAGCTCATGGAATCACATGGAGCAATCCGTTTCTATGCGAAAAAGTTAGCGCCTAACGATAACTCAAAAAATCAGTTCTACCTTGGAGGTGGCTTTTCTGCCTTGCACACTATTCCTCATGGTTTCCTCTACGTAGACGATAGCAATATAGCTAAAGGCAAAACGTCACGCACAAAAGCCGATGTTACCTTCTATTGGGTCGATCAGAATGGACGTTACCTTTCCCCGAATGCTCAACTTATTCTGTATCCCGAATACCCAGAAGTACGCATGTCTGGGCTTCTAAAAGGTTGCCGTCATGCCCCCTCAAACGTGATCGCTTCCCGCGATGAAGGCAGGACATTGTTCCTTGGTATCACCCCAAACGGCGATGTATTGGGTTACGCTGCTACCCCGGATGACCCGTTGAGCAAGGAGCTTTATGCGCTTACCAGCAATAACGTCAACGTCAGCAGTGTTCTTATTGAGCTATTCCCGCCTGATAAAAAGCAAAATACCCGCGTTCTGCTATTAGAAGCCTTGAAGGAAATTTGTGAGAAAAACTGGATAGCTTCACAGAAACTGGGGAAAGATGGTGTGATCACACCTTACAGTGCCAGAAATGGCGGCGGCTATACGTTAGAGGCAGAATTGGGCATTTCCCCGAATGGTAACTCAGAACCCGACTACCTTGGATGGGAAATCAAACAGTATGGAGTCAATGACTTCCGTTCTTTTAAGCCCAAAAGCCCCGTCACACTGATGACACCAGAACCCACTGGTGGTGTTTATTGTGATAACGGCGTACCTGATTTCCTGCGGCGCTTCGGCTATCCCGACAAAAGTGGCAAGGTTGACCGCATCAATTTTGGCGGCATTTATACAATCGGTCGCACCTACCACGCCGACACAGGCTTACGTTTGATCTTAGATGGTTACGATCAGCAATCGGGGAAAATCACCGATATGGCAGGCTGTATTGGTCTTGAAACCCAAGCTGGAGAAATAGCTGCATCGTGGAGCTTTACCGGTATGCTGGATCATTGGAACCGCAAACACGCGCAAGCCGCTTATATTCCGTCGCTATTTCGGACTCCTCCCCCCGAATATGCCTTTGGTTGCCAAGTTTTGCTATGCGAAGAAACCGACTTCTTGCTGTTCCTGAAAGCGATAGCAAACGGAACCATTTCCTATGACCCCGCGATCAAGATGGAAAAAGCTTCATCCCCAAAACCTGTCACCAAGCGGCGTAGTCAGTTTCGGATTAAACACGACAACCTCATCAACCTTTATTACAAACATGAGACTGTCGATCTTTCATAGAGAAACTAAGCCTGTAACACATCCCAATGAACCTCGACCTCACCCTTATCACCCGCGATATAGGCGGAATCGCCGGTAATCGTGATCGACAAATCCATCGTGCGGCTCACCAACGCCGCCAGCGCTTCAATCTCTTCTGCGGGGAAGCGGTAAAACGCCGCATCCAACTGGCTAAACTTCTTCAGATTTTGTGACCACCAGACATCCGACTTGCTGTTAAAGCTGTAAACACGCACCGCTCGCGCCCGATGCGTCGCCTTTTTGACCCGTTCTGGCGTGGGTTCGCCCAAATCAATCCACAGCGCGATTTGCTCATCCATCGTGCGCACCCAGATGGCGGGTTCTTCCACGTCTTCCAGCCCTTTGGTCAGCTCAATTCCTTCCTGAGCATTGAGGCAATACGCCAAAATACGCACCATCATGCGCTCCAGCGTTTCGGAGGGGTGCTGCGCAATAGTCAGATTCAGGGAATCGTAGTAATTGCGCTCCATATCCGATAACGAAATTCTGGCTTTGTAAATGGTTGGTTTTATTGCCACGGTTAACCTTGTCTGTTGTGTTGCGGGAAGGGTGCGTGCGCATACTAACATTACACTGACAAAACATCAGAGGTTAGTCATTTTCCTTGTCTGTTATGATAAGCAAGCTGTCAGAGCCATGATAAAACGAACAGGAAACCCTCATGAAAACACAGGCAGAGCTTCTCCAATTACTCTCCCGTTTACTGGCGCTCCCCGCAGAAACCGAGTGGCTGGAGTTCAAGGAAGCCAAAGAGAATTTCGATTTCACCAAATTGGGTAAATACTTTTCTGCTCTCAGCAACGAGGCAAACCTAAACCGGCAAAGCGCAGGCTGGTTGATTTTTGGTATCAACACGCACCATCAAGTGGTTGGCAGCAACTACCGTCCCGACCGCGCCCAATTGGATAAACTCAAAAAGGAAATCGCCGACAAAACCAGCGGCAGGTTAACCTTTACCGAAATTCACGAAGTGCAACACCCGCAAGGTCGGGTTGTCATGTTTGAAATTCCACCCACACCGCCCGGAATACCCACCGCATGGGAAGGTCATTTCTACGGGCGTGAAAATGAATCACTCTCCCCGTTGTCTTTGTCGGAGCTGGAGCGTATCCGCCATCCTGCCCACCCAGACTGGTCAGCCCAAACCATCGCGGATGCCACTTTGGATGATTTGCTGCCCCAAGCTATCCTGAAAGCCCGCCAGCAATACCAAGAAAAACACCCACATCTGGCTGAACAGGTCGATAGCTGGAATGACACGATCTTTCTCAACAAAGCCAAAATCACCATCGCAGGGCGCATTACCAACACCGCAATTCTGTTGTTGGGGCGGCCTGAATCGGTTCACTGGCTTTCCCCTGCCCAAGCCCAAATGACGTGGGTCTTAAAAGATACCCAATGGGGAAATTCCTCCCTGATTCGGTGGAATGGGTGATTGAACACGATTCACCGCCAGACCAATACCGCAACCCGTTTCTTGCCCAAGCAATGGTGGAACTCAAAATGATCGACACCATTGGTAGTGGCATCAGGCGGGTATTCAACAAACAACGGGAGCGTTTTTTCCCGCTGCCTGATTACGATTTGCATGATCCACAACGGGTACGGGTGCGTTTGTACGGCAAAATTTTGAACGAAAACTATACCCGTGCTTTGCTGAACAATACCGACCTGCTGCTGCACGAAGTCGTCGCACTCGACCGTTTGCAAAAAGGGCAAGCCTTAACAGATGAGCAATTTCGCCTGCTCAAGCACCGCAAATTGGTGGAAGGGCGGCGACCCAACCTCTATGTTGCTGCCGCAGTCGCGCAGGCTACGGAAGGAAAAGCCGCCTATATCCGACATCGTGCATTCGATAAGGTATATTACAAAAGCCTAGTCATTCAGTATTTACGGGAATGGAAAGAAGCTGCTCCTGCGGATATTGAGCGGCTGCTATTGGATAAGCTCCCTGATGTTTTAGAGTACGCGCAAAAGAAAAACAGAATCAGAAACCTATTACAAGAAATGACCAAAGAGAAGACGATCATGAATCAAGGAGGGAAAGGGGGAAATGCCAAATGGGTTTTGCAAAATTAGCTTGGCAATTAGCGCACTTTTAGCTTGAAATCAACACAAAACATTGATTATAGGTAATAAAATATCATCTAATTTAGCTTGGTTAATGCGTTTTTAGCTTAACCACCCACAAAAACGCCCGCATCAGCGGGCGTTTTCACCATCACTCACCACCAAGCCACTTACGTTGCCTGATAGTAAAGATTCTGCGGATGATTCGCCTGTGCGAAGAAGAACCAGCGTTCCGCCAGCAAACCTACGTACTGAATCAACGCCGCCGCCAGCAACACCACCGCAAACTGATTCGACCAGCCAATCACCACCAGCGTCACCGGCACAATAAACGCCATAATCAAGAAAAACACCTTGATCCCTTGCATGAATTGCAGGCTTTTATGGTGGAAAAACTCACGGGTATTGAACGAGCCGCCCATTGCCCCCTGTGAAATCTGGGTAATCTTCGGATGACGTACCCCAATCGCGGTACAAGCAGTGCTCTTATACTTGAGGCGACCATTACGGCGCAACGCAAACATACGACTCACAAAGCCCAGCAAGGTAAACACCAACGCCCACAACGCATACGCATCCACCAGCGTGCTACAGTAATGCGCACTCAACGCCGCCGCCAGCGAAAACCCCGATGCCAAACCCAACAGTGTGTAGTTCACAATCGTCAACGGTGTCGCCCATTCCTGAATGAACTTAATCGCCGCATAAATCATTCCCGTGCAAATATACAGCAAGAACGCCAGCACACCCGCCACCAAACCCACCAACAGCGTCAGTTTGATTTCCACCGTTCCCGTGGTAACGATGACCGGATCAATACCCAAATAATGCAACGCGCCCCAAACGAACGCCATGCCCGCAAACGCAGGCAACACAATCACTTCACGCGCCAACCAGGAAGTCCGCCACATGGTCGCCGCTCGCCACGCCCGCTCCGGTCTTCCCAAATGGAAAAACGAGGCAAACAAACCCAAGCCCATCAATACCGTCACGATGACCGTGCCAGCAATGTACAACGCTTGCGGCGACATGGCATCACCCACCACCCCAAACGTGTTGTAAACCTGACCCGTGTACAGTGCCAGAAACAAGCCCTGACCCGCACCAATCAATGTGGTCAAAAAAATGACCGAAAAAGCAGGATGCATAAATCCAATCTCCTTAGAACAGGAAGTCGTCCAACGACGGCAGATCATTACTGACTGGCGCACGCTGTTCTTCTTTCTTCAACGGGTTATCAATACGGTTCAACGATTCCTCAGTCACCTGAGATTTCATCTTGCGCCGAGGCAGGTAATGGTTAGACGGGCGCGTCCCCCATTCCGGCATCAACTGATAACCGCCACGTTCATTAATCGCCACCGACACTTCCGACATCGGGTCATGCACATCACCAAACAGCCGAGCACTGGTTGGGCAAGCCAACACACACGCCGGTTTGCGACGATCTTCGCGCAAGCTGGTGTCGTAAATCCGATCCACGCACAAGGTACACTTCTTCATCACCTTCTGCTTTTCGTCGATTTCCCGCGCACCGTAAGGGCACGCCCACGAACAATACTTGCAGCCGATGCACTTGTCGTAATCGACCAGCACAATGCCGTCTTCCTTGCGCTTGTAGCTTGCACCAGTGGGGCAAACTGGCACGCACGGCGGGTCTTCGCAATGCAAACAGCTTTTCGGGAAATGCACCGTTTCGACGTTGGGGTATTCGCCCACTTCAAAAGTTTGCACGCGGTTAAAGAACGTACCCGTGGGGTCTTTGCCATACGGGTTTTTGTCCACCATGCCACCGCCGCCTTCGCTGGAGGTGTTCCATTCTTTGCACGACGTGACGCAGGCGCTACAGCCGACGCACACATTCAGGTCAATCACCAAAGCCAACTGGGTCATCTTACTTACCCCCTTTGAACATGTTCTTGAATTTGCCAGAACCACCCACGAAGGTCAGCCACTTGCCCACAGGCTTTGCCATGCCGGGGTAACGCGGCTGAGTCGGGAATTGCGGGAAAGTCGAACCTTGGTCTTTCTTATCCGCTTTGTAGACTTTGACGCGCACATCAAACCACGCCGCCTGTCCGGTGATCGGGTCGGAATTGGAGATATGTTCACCTTCCGCCTGATTGGGCAGCTCTTCGCCGATAATGTGATTCAGCAAAAAACCACGGGTGCATTCGTTGGCATCTTTTTCCAAACCCCACGCGCCAGAGGCTTTACCAATCGCGTTCCAGGTCCACACCGTGTTTGGCTCGACCGATTGCGAGTAACGCGCTTCGCAACGCACCCGCCCGTGGGTGGATTCCACCCAAATCCAATCGCCGTCTTCAAAGCCGTACTTTTCGCCGACGCTGGGGTGCATGTGCAAATAGTTGTGCGCGTGAATCTGGCGCAACCACGCATTCTGCGAATCCCACGAGTGATACATCGCCATCGGACGCTGCGTCAACGCACTCAGCGGGAAGTCTTGCTTATTGATCATCTCGTTTTCGAGCGGCTCGTGGTAAAACGGCAGCGCATCGAAGAAACGTTCCACCCGTTTACGCAAACGTTCCGGCGGCTGTTTGCCGTGCGAAATGCCTTGCGCGGCACGGCGGAATTTGTGCAGCACCTCGGAATACAGGTGAATATTGATCGGTTCAGCGTGGCGTACCATGCCGTTCTCTTTCGCCCATTGCAGGTAGCCTGCATTCCAGTTCCGCATGTACTGGTACGACTTCGGCATCACGGTATGGTGCATACAATTGTTCTTGGCGTACTGTTCCCACTGATTCGGGTTCGGTTCGCCGCGCATGGTCTTTTGACCGTTTTGCCCACGCCAGCCGCTCAAGAAACCAATGCCAGAGCCGGGTGCAGTTTCAAAATTGACAATGAAATCGGGGTAATCTTTGAACTTACGCTTGCCCTTCGCATCGGTAAACGCGGGGAAGCCTAAGCGTGAACCCAGCTCAATCAACACTTCCTGGAACGGCTTGCACTGCCCAGTCGGTGGCAAAATCGGAATCCGCACGGAGTCGACTGGGCCGTCGTATTCAGAAATCGGACGATCCAACATCGACATGACATCGTAGCGTTCCAGATACGTGGTATCCGGCAAAATCAAATCGGCAAACGCGGTCATTTCCGAATGGAACGCATCGCACACCACGAGGAACGGGATTTTGTACTCGCCGTTCTCATCCTTGTCCTTGAGCATGTCGCGGACTTCGGTGGTGTTCATCGACGAGTTCCATGCCATATTCGCCATGAAAATCAGCAAGGTATCGAGCTTGTACGGGTCGCCGCGCCAGGCGTTGGTAATAACGTTGTGCATCAAACCGTGAACGGAGAGCGGGTATTCCCACGAGAAACCCTTGTCGATCCGCACCGGCTCGCCCTTGTCATCGACGAATAAATCATCCGGGTCAGCAGGCCAGCCCAACGGCATCCCATCCAGCGGGGTATTCGGCTTCACTGCATCCGGCGATGTACCTGTTTTCGGGCAAGGCGGAATCGGGCGCGGATACGGCGCTTTGTGACGGAAACCACCGGGGCGGTCAATCGTGCCCAACAAGGACATCAGAATGCTGAGGGCGCGAATGCTTTGGAAACCGTTGGAATGCGCCGCCAAGCCGCGCATCGCATGGAATGCGACCGGATTGCCGGTAACGTGATCGTGCTCATTGCCCCACACGTCTGTCCACGAAATCGGCAATTCGATTTTCTGGTCACGCGCCGTAATGCCCATCTCATGCGCCAAGCGCTTGATGGTCGCCGCCGGAATGCCGGTAATGTCTTCCGCCCATTCAGCGGTATAACTTTCGACCCGTTCGCGCAGCAATTGGAACGCGGGCTTAACCGGCGTGCCGTCTTTCAGCTTGAATTCGCCGGTCAAAAACGGGTCAGCGCCGGGGGTATGCGTCGAAATCGGCTTGTTCAGGTCACGATCCCACCACAGCTTGTTTTGCGGGTCGAAGCAGCCTTCTTCGGGCGGTACTTCAAAACGCAAGAACATGCCGTATTCGCGGTTTTTCGGGTCAAGGTTGACCAGTTCGGGGCCGTTGGTGTAATTCACCACGAACTCGCGGTCGTATAAACCTTGCTCGATAATTTCGCGGGTAATCGCTAACAGCAATGCGCCGTCGGTGCCGGGGCGGATCGGAATCCACTCATCCGCCACCGCCGCGTAGCCCGTGCGCACCGGGTTGATCGCAATCATGCGTCCACCATTGCGTTTGAACTCTGCCAGCTCGATTTTCAGCGGATTGGAATGGTGGTCTTCCGCCGTGCCGATCATCACGAACAATTTGGCGTGGTGCAGGTCGGGGCCACCGAATTCCCAGAACGAACCGCCGATGGTGTAAATCATGCCTGCCGCCATATTGACGGAGCAGAAACCACCGTGTGCCGCGTAGTTCGGCGTACCGAATTGCTTGGCGAACAAGCCGGTGAGGGCTTGCATCTGGTCACGTCCGGTGAATAGCCCGAACTTTTTCGGGTCAGTGGCGCGGATGTGGCGCAGGCGGGTTTCGAGGGTATCGAAGGCTTCTTCCCACGTAATCGCTTCAAATTGCCCTTCGCCACGGGTCGCGTTGGCTTTGCGGCGCAACGGCGTGGTCAGGCGGGCAGGCGAATACTGCTTCATAATGCCGGATGAACCCTTGGCACAGATCACGCCCTTATTGAGCGGGTGGTCAGGGTTGCCCTCAATGTATTTCACCTCACCGTTTTTGAGGTGGACATTGATGCCGCAGCGGCAGGCACACATGTAACAGGTGGTGCTTTTAATTTCGGTTGCTTGGTTTGTTTGGGTAGTCATATCAGTACGTAACTAAATAAGGAATTACTGAAATACAGCATTACATGGATAGTGCTTGAGATAGGTCAAGGAATCAATAATAAAAATTATCTATATCAATAGAATTTTTCTATTGCAAGATAGAGCAACCCACAAGGGATAGTTGTGCTTTAATCCTAACTATCACAGAGGAGGTAGCACCATGCAAAGAATACGTAACGCAGGCCATTTTTTGGAAAAAGTAGGGGATTTAGCGGTAGAAGCATTCCACGTTCTGGGTTTGTTCGTGATCGGCGGCACGATTGTGTGGTCGGCGGCGCACGCTTACTTGGTGGATATTATGCAGAAGCCGTTCCTTTAAACTTATACAAACTTAACCAAGGTCAAGTTTGCGGTTAAATTCCTGCTTCATTGGGGCTGGTTTCGTCTTCGGCTTCCGCCCAAGACCAGCGCCTTCCCCTCCACAGGCAGACACCGTGGAACTCACGGCGTATTTTTCCAAATTATTGGCGGCGTTGATGTCACGGTCATGGACTGCGCCACATACGGGGCAAGTCCATTCACGTACCGATAGTGGTAGCTTGTTCACTTTATGCCCACAGCCGGGGGCAGAACAGGTCTTGCTGGAGGCAAAGAACCGATCAGCCACCACGACCACCGCACCCCGCATTCCCGCCTTGTATTCCAGTTGCCGCCGGAACTCGAAAAACCCCATGTCACTGATGGCACGGGATAAATGGCGGTTTTTCACCATGCCCGATACGTTTAAGTCTTCAATGCCAATGGTGTGGAAACGGCGGGTTAAATCCGTAGTGAGTTGGTGCAAACTGTCTTGGCGGATGTTGGCGATACGTGCGTGAAGTTTTGCCAGTTTTTGTTTTGCCTTGTGGCGGTTGGCACTGCCTTTGACCTTGCGGGACAGGCTGCGTGAGAGCCGTTTTAGGCGAGAAAGCAAGGCTTTATGCGGCTTTGCCCCAGTCACTTTTGCCCCCGTTGACAGGGTTGCCAGTGCGGATACGCCCAAATCCACACCCACTGCGCCTTGGTTTTCAGCAGGCGGGAGGTGGTTTGAGGCGGTATCCACGGTGATGCTGGCGAACCACTGGTCAGCGGTGCGGGAAATCGTGGCAGAGAGGATTTTTCCGGAAAAGCGTAACGTTTCCCGCATCCGCACTAACCCAAGGTTGGGAATGCGGATGCGGCAATCGTCAAGGCTGATCTGGTCGTTGGTGAGGGTGAAGCTGTCGCGGCTTTTGCCTTTCTTTTTGAATTGCGGGTACTGGGCTCGCCCTGCAAAGAAGTTATTGAAAGCCTGCCCCAATTGGATAATCGCCATTTGCGGCGCGTTTTTGGTCACTTCCAGCATCCACGGAAATTGCTCTCGTTTGATGGCGTTTAACTGGCGGCGCAAGCCCATTTGGTTGGGTTTGGGCTGGCTGTTATCGTCTTTCCATGCGGCGTATTGGGTTTGCCATTCTGCCAATGCCCAGTTGTAGGCAAACCGCGCTGTACCGGCTGCTTTCGCCAAGTACGTGGCTTGCTTATTGCTGGGGTCAAGGCGGATTTTGTGGCTGATGATCATGCTTGCGATTCTTCCACGGCTTTCTTTACCCCGTCCAGCAGCTTTTTGTTTTTGCGCGAACGTGAGCCATACAGCCGCGCTGAGAAAACCGTGATGATTTCCAGCACATCGATTGCCAAGTCTTCTTCAAAAGTGGTGTCCTCACCTTTATTCACAATGACCACTTCCACCTGTTTGGCTTCACAGATGGAAAACACCAGTTCCGCCCCAAAGCGCAGCAGGCGGTCTTTGTGGGTGATGACTAGCCGCCCGACGTTGCCGATAAGTATCTCATTCAGCAGGCGTTTCAGCCCTTTTTTGTAGTAGTTCATACCTGAACCAAGGTCGGATATTAGCTCGAATGTCCAACCCTGTTGGGCGCAATAGAGTTCCAGCACTTGCTTTTGGCGTTCCAAATCGTCTTTTTGGTCGTGGCTAGAAACACGGGCGTAGGCGAGCGTTTTTCTGTCCTGTTTGCGCAGGTGTGTGGCGGGTTCAATTTGTGAAAGGCGGTAGCGGCGTTGGTTGCCTTGTGTCCGTTCCGGTATCAGTTTGCCGGACTCCTCCCAACGCCGTAAGGTCGTCGGGCTGATGCCTAACCGTTCTGCTGCTTCGCTGATCGTGATTAACTTATCCATTTTGGATAGTTTAGTACAAGTTTGTGGAAGTTTCTAGTTTACTGTTTCAAACCCTTCGCCCGCTCCGCGACCGCAAGCCGCAATATTTTAGAAATGTACTCAGACATAATCGGGCTGCCGTATACCCAAATCTTGCATGAGCTTATCCAGCGATACCTGACGCAGTTGTGCCAAAGTCACGAGATGCTGAACACGTTCAACATCAAAATTTTCAATTTTCTCAATAACTTGAAGTAGTTCAGCATATTCATCTGCGCTTAGCGTATTTGTCCGCTGTTTCTGTGCCAGCAGGTCATAATGGCTTTGCAAGGTGGCGGGAACAGGGCGGTTGATCAGTTGTAACAACTTGCTTTCCTGTTCATTCAGGCTGTTGGCTTTGCGTCTGGCACACAGCGCCAGTACCCGTGCAACAAACTGCTCAAGTTCTTCGGTCGGCAGGCTTTCCACTCCATGTAATAGGTCTTCGGTGGAAACCTGCGAGGTGATTTGTATGGTAGACATGGGTGTTTACCTGTTAAGTGATGACATGGTTGGAGTATATCAGTTGAGGAGGGAATAGGGATTAGTTACGCCAGAAGCGGACACTTCCAGTAGGCATCTCAGATTATTACGTTAGATCATCAACAACATAGACGAGCGTAGGCAAATTTGCTATTAGTCTTAAGGTTTACTGTCACGGCGTAACCTCATGACTGAGCCAATTCCTCCCCCAACACCCTGTTCCACGTTATTTGGTGAAACCTTCGCGACGCTGACCGAAACCATCACTGATTTGGGTTTCGACGGCGTGCTGTATTCGTTTTACCCCAAGCCCATGTACCTAAGCAAAGACGTGCAACCCGTGCTGCACTACAGTGACAGTTTCGCCCCGTTCGTCGCCCACTACCTTGAGAACAATTACGGCAACCGTGATTTCGTGCTGCGCTTGGCATTGCAAGACTGGAAAAAACCGATTGATTGGTGGGAAGAAATTAACGCCGGTCACGTTACCCCCGCCGAACGCGCTGTGACCGAAGATGCCCGCCAAAACTTTGGCATACAACACGGTCTTTCTGTCCCCGCATTGCGCGGCACATTTGCAATCGCGGGAATTTCGGTCATCAACAAAGACGCTAACTTGGCGCATTTCCTCAAACTGAAAAAAACGCACTTGGCACGGCTATTCACCATCGCCAGCGACTATCACGCCTCGGTGATCAATTCCAAAGAGTCATTGCGTTTTTTCATCCAGCCCTTATTGGAAAGCTTGAATGCCACGCAAAAAACGGTGCTCAAACACGTACTGACGGGCAGACCGATGAAAAGCATTCCGCACACATCGGGTATCACGCCACGCTATGCGGAAAAAGTATTGGTCGGTATCCGCCAAGAATTCGGCAATATCACCACGCATGAACTCCTGTACATACGCGGCATGGTGAATATGCACGAATATTTATGAACCCGGCTCCAACCGATACAACGCCCCATCGCTCTCATCCGTCAGCACATACAAATACCCATCCGGCGCTTGCTGAATATCCCGAATCCGCCCGATTTCGTCTTCCAGCAAACGTTCCTCATCCACATAGCGATTCTCATCCACATAGCGATTCCCATCCAGCGTAACGCGGGAAATCAGTGCAAACTTGAGGGCGCTGACCAGCAAATTGCCTTGCCAGCCGGGGTATTTGTCCCCGGTGTAAAACGTCATGCCAGCGGGCGCAATCGAAGGTGTCCAGTACAGTACCGGTTGTTCCATGCCCGCCTTTTCGGTTA
The DNA here is from genome assembly GCF_016772315.1 of Thiothrix subterranea. Taxonomy (NCBI): domain Bacteria; kingdom Pseudomonadati; phylum Pseudomonadota; class Gammaproteobacteria; order Thiotrichales; family Thiotrichaceae; genus Thiothrix; species Thiothrix subterranea. The sequence continues at coordinate 2,008,218 of NZ_CP053482.1, forward strand.
AGCCAGCGCCGACTTCGCCACCGCCGTATTCTTCGCCGTAAGTGATCACCGGCCAGCCATAGTTTGCGCCCGCGTGCAGAATATTGATTTCATCGCCACCTTGCGGGCCGTGTTCGCCCGTCCACACCTGCCCGGTGGTGGGGTGTAACGCAATGCCCTGCACATTTCGATGCCCATAGGTATAGATTTCCGGCTGCGCCCCAGCGGTGTTGACGAACGGATTATCCGCCGGAATTCGCCCATCATCGTGCAAGCGAATCACGCTACCCGCATGATTTTCCAACATCTGTGAATTGTCACGCTCCCCCCGATCCCCCAGCGTCAGGTAAACGTAACCCGCACGATCAAACGCTATCCGCCCGCCGAAATGCTGCCCGCCAAACGATTGTGGCGTCGCGGCAAACAACACCTCAACTTGCGTCAATGCGCCATCCTGATAACGCCCACGCGCCAAATGCGTGCTGTAACCGTCGTCATCTTCAGCCGCATACGCCAAATATAACCAGCGGTTTTGCGCAAACTGCGGGTGTAACGCCAAGCCCAACAAGCCACCTTGCCCTTGCTCCGCAATCTCAGGCAAACCGCTCACCGGCTTGGGTAATAAACTGTTGTCCTGAATGCGCCGCAATTTGCCTGCCCGTTCACTGACCAACAGCTCGCCATCGGGCAGAAACACCATGCCCCACGGATGTTCCAGTTCATCAACTTGTTTAACAGCAGTAACAGCATTCACTGGGAATGCTGTCACCAGCAGTAATGACAGGAAAAACGCAAACGCTAACTTAACGTTCGCCTTTCGCCGTGTGGTACAAATTTGCATAAGGCGCAAACAAGCGTTCATTATCCAGCCTCATTTCAATCGGTAAGCCTTGGAAGTTTGCCCAGCCGTCCAAATCGCCGCTGTACGGGTCTTTGCCGTCAACTTTGCCATCATTATTCAGGTCAAGCTCTTCGCCCAAGGTGTTTTTGCGGGTTAGCCCCACAAAGCCATCCCACATATTGCGCACATTGGTGTAACCCGCCGCTGCCAACAAATTGCTGGCACCGATACTGCGGCTTCCGGTGCGGCATACCGTCACGATTAAACTGTCTTTCGGCAAACCCAGCGCATCCACCGCTTTGACAAATTCAGCATTCGGCTGGGCAATGTATTCACCTTTGTTGGGGTCTTTGCCGCGATTAAACACGTGCGGGTAAGGAATGCTGTAAGCAGCAGGTGGGTGTCCGCCGATATATTCCTCAATGGTACGCACATCAATAATGGTCATTGGCTGCCGCTGAGCAGGGTCGTAAGGCCATAAATAATGCTGTAAAGCGATGTAAGTTTGTGCAGCGCTGATTTCTGAGTGGTATTGGCGATCTTGTCCGTAACGGTTGCCGTCCAAACCATCAGCCAACGCGGTTGCCGAGAATAAAGCGAAGACGGCAAAGCCGCTGATCCGCATACGGGTCTTCATGTTCATGGTTTCCTCCTAAGGTTTCTCTAGTCAATTATTTGCCAGGGTGTCGCTTATTTTTATGGATGGTCCGGCCTAGCCATTTGATTATAAGCGATTTACTCAGGAATATTTTCTCATATATTTTTATCAATCAAATTAATAAAGACTATCCGTTACCTGCACTCATCGCCGCCAGAAAGCGCTAAACTACGCCGTATGAGCACACAAAAACAAAGGACATCACTCCCATGAGAGGCTTGGTTTACAGCAGTACCGCAAAGAATGCCTTTACCCTCGCCGACTTAGGCGCACTCGCGGCAAATTCCACGCAACGCAACGCACAAGCAGGCATCAGCGGCTATTTGTACTACGACAAAGGGCGTTTCATGCAATACCTTGAAGGTGAAGCCGAGGCTATCGCCGCTTTAATGGCACGTATTGAGCGCGATGAACGCCACACTATCCGGCGTGTGGTGGTGGATGACACACTCTGCACGCAACGTTTCCCCACTTGGCACATGCAATGGCTGCAACAAGGCTCGATGGTGGCGATTCGCTTGGAACACATTCTGTATGAATTCATGAACCTGAAAACGGCACCGAACACATCGTTTGAGTTACTCACCCCTAAAGTTTGGGAATTAGTCGATAAAATTGCCGCCACGCAAGCGCGGTTTAACTGAGACAACCATTGCAAGCCTGTCATTCCCCCACTAGAATCACCTGCAACTTTGTTGCAAAAGAGGCTCGCATGAGAATCCAACATGACTGACGCGGTGGATGTCCGTATCCCGATCACCCTGCTCACCGGCTTTTTGGGCAGCGGCAAAACCACGGTACTCAATAATCTGCTTAAGCCCTCGTTCTGGGAACGCCTACTACGTGTGCCGCCCTTGACCGCTGTGATCATGAACGAATTCGGCAGCATCGGGCTGGATCACCAACTCGTCGATAACACCCAAGGCACGATGGCACTGCTTTCCGGCGGCTGCGTTTGCTGCGAAATCCAGGGTTCACTCGTCCCCACCCTGAAAAACCTGTGGATGGGGCGGCGCGACGGCAAAATCCCCCCTACGAACGCATTATCATCGAAACCACCGGCATTGCCGACCCCACCCCGATCCTCGAAACCTTACTACGTTCCGACTGGGTAGCCAAACGCCATTATCTGGATGGGGTTGTGACCACGGTGGATGCGGTATTCGGCAACGGACAGCTCGACCAACACTTTGAAGCGGTGCGCCAAGTCGCGGGTGCTGACCGTTTGCTGCTGACCAAAACCGACCTTGCCGACGCTGCCACGATCCAACAGCTCGAAACGCGACTGGCAACGCTCAACCCCGCTGCCCCCATTGTGCATGTCCAGCACGGTGATGTTGACCCCGACCATGTGTTCAAACTCCGTGCTTACCACCAGTCCGAACCCGTCAAAGCCAAGCAATGGCTTGCGGCGGAAAACTTCCGCGTCGTCAGTGCGAGTTTGTCACTCAAACAGCCCAGCATTCTCAACCCCAGCACCCCCACGCACGGCGGCACGGACGGGCGCATCCGCAGCTTTTCCCTGCAATTCGACCAGCCTTTGCCGTGGGCAGGTGTCTCCGAAGCACTCGACACGCTGGTGGAATTTTGCAGCGCACGCCTGTTACGCATGAAAGCCATCGTCAACGTGCAAGAATACCCCGGTCGCCCCATCGTCCTACACGCCGTGCAGCACCTGTTTTACCCCTCGGTGGAACTTCCCGCATGGCCTGACGCTGACCAGCGCAGCCGTTTTGTGTTCATCACCGCCGACCTCGACGAAGCGTTTGTCAGCAACTTGCTGACCTCGTTTACCCAAACCGTGAACCAACCAATACCCCATTCTGGAGAATAATATGAACTACCCTAGCATCCTCCTAAGCCTGTGCTTGGCACTGTCCACCAGCAACCTTTACGCTGATGACCACAAGCATGAACACGAAGAACACGGCGCACACGAACACGGTGCTGCCGCCCTATCCCTCGCCGCCGGAGCAGAAGGGCTGGAAATCATGCTCGAATCCCCCGCCGCCAATATCGTCGGCTTTGAACACGCCGCCACCACCGATGAAGACAAGCAAAAACTTGCTGATGCGGTGAAAAAGCTCGAAGCAGGGGCAGAACTGTTCAGCATGAATACCGAAGCAGGTTGCACCCTCAAAAGTGCCGAAGTCATCTCCGCCTTGTTAGGGAATACCGCCGAGACTGCTGGTGAAGCCCACAACGATATGGATGTTACTTGGTCATTCGCCTGCACCCAACCCGCCGAACTGAAAGAAGTGGCGGTGAAACTCTTCGCCGCTTTCCCCGACGGTTTCCAACACATCAAAGCGGAATGGGTGACGGAGAAGGGCGCATCCGCGCTGGAACTGGACAAGGATGACACCATCAAACTAACCCCATGAACGTGATCGAACTGCAAAACCTGCACTACCGCTGGCAAGGGCAAACCCGTGACACGCTGGCAATTGCCGAATTGCACGTTGCCCAAGGCGAACACCTGTTTATTCGCGGCGCAAGCGGCAGCGGCAAAACCACATTTCTCAATCTGCTGGCAGGCATTTTGCGCCCTGCCAGCGGTAGCTTGACTATTCTGGGGCAAGCATTGCACAGCATGGACAATTCCGCCCGCGACCGTTTCCGTGCCGATCACATGGGCGTGATCTTCCAGCAGTTCAACCTCTTGCCGTATCTGTCGGTGCGGGAAAATGTGCAGTTACCCTGCCATTTTTCCAAACGGCGCAAACAACAAGCAGGGGATATGCAAGCCACTACTAACCGCTTGCTGGAACATCTGGGGTTAGATCGTCAATTGTGGGAACGCCCCGTCACTGACCTGAGCGTGGGGCAACAACAGCGCGTCGCCGTCGCCCGCGCCCTGATCGGCAGCCCTGAATTGATCATTGCGGATGAACCGACCTCGGCACTGGATACCGATACCCGTGACGGTTTCCTGAACTTGTTGTTCCAAGAGGCAGCGGTGCAAGGCAGCACCATTGTGTTTGTGAGCCACGATCCGCACATTGCCAGCCACTTTCCGCGTGTGGTGGATTTGGGTGACGTGAACCGCCCATAATACCCGTGCCAATCCCCGTAGGGGCAATCCATGAATTGCCCCTACAACACCATCTGCTGGAAACTATTGAAATGAATACAATCCCCACCCAAAAGCAAAACAACAACCCACTGCACGGCTTAACCTTGCAAACCATCCTCACCGAACTGGTGGACTATTTCGGCTGGGAAGGCTTAGCCGAGCGCATCCCGGTGCGCTGTTTTGCCAGTGACCCCAGCATGGCTTCCAGCCTGAAATTCCTGCGCAAAACCCCCTGGGCGCGAGAAAAAGTCGAAGGGCTGTACGGCTTTATGTTGCGTGAAAAACGGCGCGAATCATGATCCTGCTCAACCTCACCCTGCACAGTTTGTGGAATCGCCGCGCCAGTTTGCTGCTCACGTTGTTTGCCATCGCCATTAGCGTCGCGCTGTTGCTGGGCGTGGAATACATCCGCAAAGAGGCGAAAAGTAGCTTCCTAAGCACCATTTCCAGCACGGATTTGGTGGTGGGCGCACGCAGCGGCCCGGTGCAATTGCTGCTCTACAGCGTGTTTCGTATCGGCAACGCCACCAACAATATCAGTTGGCAATCCTACCAAGAGATCGCCAACAAACCGCTGGTGGAGTGGACAATTCCCATCAGTCTTGGTGATTCACACAAGGGCTATCGCGTGCTGGGCACGAATCAGGATTATTTTCGCTACTACCGCCACGGTGATAAACGCTTGCTTGAATTTGCCGAGGGTAAGCCGTTTGCGGGCGTGTTCGATGCCGTGTTGGGGGCAGAAGTGGCACGCAAACTCGGCTACCAGCTCCACGACAACATCGTGATTGCGCACGGCGCGGCGGCAACTAGCTTTACGTTGCACGCCGACAAACCGTTTCAGGTAGTGGGCATTCTCAAGCCCACTGGCACACCGATTGACCGCACCGTGCATGTCTCGCTGGAAGGCATCGAAGCCATTCACATCGACTGGGTAGGCGGTGCAAAAGTCCCCGGCTACCAAATCAGCGCTGATGAAGCCTTGCAGAAAAACCTGCAACCCAAAGTGATTACCGCGTTTATGGTCGGACTAAAAAACCGCGCTGCCGCGTTTCGAGTGCAACGCGAAATCAACGATTACAAACGCGAACCCTTGCTGGCAACCGTCCCCGGCGTGGCGCTGGCAGAACTCTGGCAAGCCATTGGCATGTTTGAAAACGTGTTGCGCATTATCACGGGCTTTGTGGTGATAGCGGGCTTGCTGGGCATGTTGACCACGCTACTGTCCACCTTGAATGAGCGGCGGCGCGAAATGGCAATTTTACGGGCAGTGGGCGCACACCCGCGTCAGGTGTTCCTGCTGTTTGTGCTGGAAGCGGGGGTATTGGCGGTATTCGGTGGCTTGTTGGGTGCAGCGCTGGTGTGGGTTGGGGTATTAGCGGCACGTCCGTGGGTGATGGCGGAATACGGGTTTTACCTGAGCACTTGGCTTCCGACTTGGCATGAAGGGCTGTTGCTTGCAGTGGTGACGCTGCTTGCGTTACTGTTCAGCCTGATTCCGGGGGCAATTGCGTATCGGCGTTCCCTGCAAGATGGTTTAACCGTAAGAGTTTAAAATGAACACAAAACTATTATTCCCCGTCATTATCCTCACTAGCTTGTTGGTCGCTTGCGGTGAAAAAAACCCAGCAGACACGCCGCCCGCGCTCCCCAGCAATGCGCCTGCGGTGGGTACACCCATTAAATCCGTGACCCAACCCAGCGCCACCAAATCACCACAAAACGGCGAATACACCGAAATCGAATGGGAAAATCTGGAACTACCGGGGCAGGGGCTGGCGGAAATCGTCAAAAAATACCAACCGGAAATTGATTCGATTGCCGAAGGCGACCCCGCTGAAGATGCTGTGTTGGAAAAAATGCAAGCAGAATTAAACGCCGCCCCAGTCAACCCTAAACTCAATGGTCAGAAAATCAAAATCCCCGGCTTTATGTCGCCCTTGGAAATAGACGAAGCCAAGGGCATGGTGAAAGAATTTTTGCTCGTACCGTATTTTGGCGCGTGCATTCACACCCCACCACCACCACTCAACCAAACTTTACTGGTCAAGCCGCTAGAAAGCAAAAGCATCGGCATAGAACGCATGTACGAACCGGTATGGGTATATGGAACAATTGTCACCGAACAAATCCACACCGATCTTGCCGAGGCGGGCTACCAAATCAAAGACGCCTCCGTAGAAATTTACCAAGACGATGACACCACGGCTAAACCCAATTAACCGTTGTCGTGTGGCACCGCGCGTTGCAATGCCAACCGCCACAATACCCAATACAGCAAGATACCGGCGGCATCAGCGGCAATATCCGCCAAAGATGCCGAGCGCCATGTGGTAAAACCTTGCACTATCTCAATGAAAACGCCGTAGCACAGGAGTATAGGTACTTGCCAGCGCCAGAAGCTGCGCGTGGTTGCCAAATCCAAGAGCAGGGCAAACCCAAACAGAGCACCGGCGTGCATCAACTTGTCTGCATGGGGTAAGCCTTGACCACCACCGGGCAGTAACGCGGCAACAATACCGAGTCCAGCCAAGGCGACGAATAAAAACTTCAGTAGAAGTCGGGTTTGTCGCGGGTTAACCGTGAATCGTGAGAGGATGGCTTGCATGGATATACCTGCTAATGTTTTCAATGAGGACTGGTTAATTGCTGCCAGTTTCCTACTTTTTGTTGTGTTAGGGCGTGCGCTGCGTCACGCTAATTGGGTTTATGTGCGTGAACATACGCATGTTTACCTAGGCGCGATTGCATTTGCAAGTGTTATATGGCTATTAAGGGCAGGCATAGGTACGACCCTCAATTTTCATTTACTCGGCATGACCGTCATGACGCTGATGTTCGGTTGGCGCTTGGCGCTGCTTGCCGCTACGGTGATCGTTAGTATCGCTTTCTGGCATTTGGAAGCGGGTTTGCTGGCAATACCGCTGAATACTTTGGTGATGGGCGGCATCCCGATCCTGATTACGCACCAGTTATTACGCTGGAGCCAGCAGCATTTACCCACGAATATCTTCATTTTTATATTCGTTAATGGCTTTCTCGCCGCGATTCTAAGCAGTGTCGCGGTGGTGCTCACCGGCAGCTTATTGCTGTGGTGGACGGATACTTTCACCGCGCATTATTTGCAAACCTATTACCTGCCATTTATTCCGCTGTTAATGTTTCCCGAAGGCATTATCAATGGCATGTTGGTGGCGATTGCGGTGGTGTATATGCCGCAATGCATTCCGGCGTTTGATGATGCCCGTTACCTGCGCAAAATTGACGACGATAAACCGCGTTAAGCGTGGCTAAGATTTAGCACCTAGCAGGCGGTTAATTTCAGGCCACATGCGTTCCACGGTGTCATAACCCTCAGCAATCGCTTCAGCGGCACGGTGGAATTCCAATAATCCAATGTGTTCCAGCGAGGGTGTGAGCAATATTTCCGGTGGGTCGCCGACCATGCGGCTGCGGGTGATTTTATCTTGCATGATATTGATGGAAGCGGCGAGTGCATCCATCAAGCCAGGAGCCGTTTCTTTGGGTTTGCTGTTGGTGTCAGGGAATAACGCGGCGGAATATTCACGCAATGAAGTGGTCAACGTATCCACAAAAGTTTCAGGCTTAGCCGTTGTACCGTCACTGGTTTTATTGGGGGTGGCATCAACTGGTTTCTCTGGTTTGGCTTTTTGGATGTGGTTAGCGTAACGCCGCGCAATATTGCCATTCAAATTCACCGCAATAATGACCTCTGCCCCCAACGCACGGCACATGGATACGGGCACGGGGTTAACCAAACCGCCATCCACCAGCCATTGCTTGCCATAACGATAGGGGGTAAACAAACCGGGGAGGGCGATGGAGGCGAAAACGGCTTCCAGCACCGCACCTTGCGTAAACCAGATTTCGCGCCCGGTTTCTAAATCAGTGGCAACACTGGCGAATTTGCATGACAGTTGTTCAATGCTTTGCGTAGCGTCACACACGTTGGTGTGAAAGAACTGTTGCAGCTTGTCGCGATTCACAAAGCCGTTAAGCGAAGGGTTTAACTCGAAAAAGCGCACGAGTTCTAAACGGTTGAACGCCAGCACCCCGGTTTCTAGCACATCCAAACGCTGAGCAGCATAAGCGGCACCGACAATAGCGCCGACCGAACAGCCGCACACAATTTCCGGGTGAATGCCGTGTTCAGCCAAGGCGCGTAACACGCCAATGTGCGCCCAGCCACGCGACGAACCACTGCCCAGTGCAATGCCAATACGGGGGAGATGTGCCATGCGTTTAATCCATTGCAATCACAATGCGGTTACTTGTCCCCGTCAATACCGTGAAGGCGCGACGGCGTTCTTGCCCATCCAAGGTTGCCACGGCTTCGTAATGACCCGGTGCTACTTCGAGATTGGCAGAATGACGGCGCGGGGTTGCAATGGTTTGCTTGCCATCATCGAGCCGATACACTGCCCAACTCATCGGGCGCAGGGCGGGGCCATTAGCAAGGGTTGCAACCAATGTCACTTTGCCAGAAGGCATTTGGATAGTAGCGGCACTGAGTTTACCAGAGGTGACGTGCAAGCGCTGCGAATGTTGAATGCCATCGCCACGGCTGGCTAATACGTCGTATTCACCCGGTGGCAAGAGGGTATTGAGGATTTTACTACCCTTGCTGCTGCTCACGACTTTTCCCGCATCTGCTCCCTGTTGAGCAGTAATTTTCCAGTCAGCAGGGTGGGAGCTATTGATCCGTAAACGCCCGATATTGGCAGTAACAGCGAGACGGCTGAGTTTCCCTTCCAAGACCTTAACGGTTTGAGTGGCGCTATAAGTACCAATCAACAGTGTTATTTCGTATTGACCGCTAGGTACACTGAGCGACGGCGAAGGCCCAATGTAACGCTGTTCGTAGCTGCCATCGGCGGCGCGGATGCGCCAAGTAATATCCCTTACTGCCACAGAGAGATCACTTGCTAATATCACCGATAGAGCTAAATTATCGGTTGAAGCGGTATTAACCGCCGCTACTGGCAATGGTGTAGGAGTAGTTGCCGATAATTTGGCGGAACCGATACTGAAAGCGGCTAACAGCAATACGGCTACCAACAATGGCATGTTGTTTTTATTGTTTACCATGAAAAATGCACTGTGTTCTGACATGGCAGCAATGAAACGCTATCGCAGGCTAAATAACAATCTTCAGCAGATAGACACCACCGTTTTTACGCCTGACGGCTAAAGCACATTGTTTTGACTATTTATCAAGCAGATTTTGGTTAAACGGCGGTAAAGCTTTGCTGCTCATCGTCACGAATGGAATCTTGGCTTGCAGCTTCGCAGCGGGGGTAAAGACGTCTAAAGTCGCCAACCATTCCATTCTTTCCAGCGTACACACCGGCAAAATCAGTTTGCCTTGGAATTGCGTTGCGCCGATGGATTTCAAATCGGCGTATTGGTAGCCCATGAACATATTTACGCCTTCGACCGTCAAGCGCAGATTGTTGACGTCTGCCAAACCGCTGGTGTCGACCTGCACAGTCAATTCTTCCATCAACGGAATGCTCGTGGGGTTAATGCTGAAACGTAAACGCCGCCCTTGTGCATCACTCGCCACACACGGCGCTTGGTGCAAATCACACGGGGTTTGCAGACTCAGCGCGATGATGGGTAGGGCAGTGCTAGGGCGGGTATCAAACCACCATTTGCCCGCAACCGTCAGCACAAATACGGTTATACCGATCAGCAAATACCGTATCACCGTGTAAACTCCGCCACCACCGGCGTATGGTCGGAAGGCTTTTCCCAGGTGCGTGGTTCACGGTCAATCACACACGACTGACACGCATCCGCTAAGGGCTTGCTGGCAAGAATCAAATCAATCCGCAACCCGTGATTGCGCCGGAAACCACCGCCACGGTAATCCCACCAGCTAAAGCTCTTGTCAGGCTGCACAAACTGACGGAAGGTATCGCTTAAACCCAACGCTTGAATGGCCTGCAACGCCGCACGCTCAGCAGGGGAGCAGAGGATACCTTCCCCCCACGCCACTGGGTCATGCACATCACGGTCTTCGGGGGCAATATTGAAATCGCCCAGCACCACCAATGACGGATATAACGCGGCTTGTTGCTGTAACCAAGCAGTCACTTTCGCAAGCCAATCGAGCTTGTAAGCGTATTTGTCGGAGTCGACTTCTGCACCGTTGACCACGTACAAATTCACCACCCGAACCCCGTCGATAGTCGCGGCAAGGATGCGGCGTTGGGGATCGTCTAAATCCGGGATGTCGGTGACAATTTCGGTGGCGGGCGATTTACTCAAAATCGCCACGCCGTTATAGGTTTTCTGCCCGGCGAATACCGCGTTGTAACCAGCCGCTTCCAGCTCTGCCAGCGGAAACTGCTCATCAACCGTTTTGGTTTCCTGAATCGCGAGTACGTCAGGTTGGGCTGCTTCCAGCCATTGCAATACGTGAGGCAAGCGTACCCGCAGCGAATTGACGTTCCAAGTCGCAATCTTCATGCAGTAAGACCACTATGACGGAGCAGGGCATCGGCGGAAGGTTTGCGCCCACGGAAAGCGACAAACGATTCCATTGCTTTGCGTGAACCACCGACTTGCAGCACTTCTTTCAAGAACGCTTCGCCCACGCCTGCGTCAAACAAGCCTTCTTCTTCAAAACGAGCAAACGCATCGGCTGACAACACTTCCGCCCACTTGTAGCTGTAATAGCCTGCCGCGTAACCACCGGCAAAGACGTGGGTGAAACTGTTGGGCATCCGGTTGAAGGCAGGGGGTTTGATCACCGCTACCTGTTCCAACACCTCCTGACGGATGGCTTCCAGACGACCGGGTTCTGCCGCTTGCGGGTCGAGATGCAAACGCATGTCGAACAGCGAAAACTCCAGTTGGCGTACTGTTCCCATCGCGGTCTGAAAATGCCGAGCTGCCTGCATTTTTTGGAACAAGGCTTCGGGTAATGCCTCGCCGGTTTGCCAATGTGCCGCAATCATATCCAACACGCTACGTTCCCAACACCAGTTTTCCATGAACTGGCTCGGTAACTCCACTGCATCCCATTCCACGCCATTGATACCCGCGACATCGGGATAATCGACTTGCGTGAGCATGTGGTGCAAACCGTGCCCAAACTCGTGGAACAGCGTCACCACTTCATCGTGGGTAAACAGCGCAGGCTTGTCACCAACAGGAGCGCTGCTATTGCACGTCATGAACGCGACCGGAATCTGCAAGCCATCGACACGCTGAAAACGTCCGCAGAAATCGCTCATCCACGCCCCACCGCGTTTGTGCTGACGAGCGTACAAATCGAGGTAGAAACACGCTTGCACCGCACCGCTACGGTCATAGACCAGATAGAAATGCACGTCGTTGTGCCACAAATCAATATGACCGGCTTGCTGCTCGATGCGCACACCGAAGAGTTTTTCCACCAAAGTAAACAAGCCGCTGATCACGCGAGCAGCAGGGAAGTAGGGCTTGAGATCTTCTTCGCTGAAATCGAAACGCGCTTGTTTCATCTTCTCGCTGACGTAACCCACGTCCCACGCTTGCACATCGTCCAGCCCTAACTGATCACGCGCAAAGGTTTGGATCTCGGCAAATTCCGTTGCCGCAAATGCCTTGGATTTACGTGCCAAGTCTTCGAGGAAATCCAACACTTGCTGCGGACTTTCCGCCATCTTGGTTGCCAACGAGAGTTCAGCAAAATTGGCGTAACCCAGCAAACTGGCTTCTTCCTGACGCAAGCGCAGGATGTCGCACATGACTTGCGTGTTATCCCATTCCGCATTCGCCCCCAGTTCCGAAGCACGGGTGGTGTACGCACGGTAGACTTCCGCCCGCAACTCGCGGTTATCGGCATACGTCATCACCGGGAAGTAAGAAGGGAATTGCAGGGTAATCACCCAGCCTTCCATGTCACGCTGCTTGGCGGTTTGTGCTGCCATTTCCAATGCGGATTCGGGCAAACCCGCGAGTTCGTTCACATCTAGAATTTGCTTCGTCCACGCATTGGTGGCGTCCAACACATTGTCGGAAAAGCGCGAAGTCAGTTGTGAGAGTTCCTGACTGATGGCACGGAAACGCTCTTTTTGCGCGTCTGGCAAAGCCACACCGGATAGCGTGAAACCGAGCAAGCTATCATCCAGACTTTTCTGCTGTGCTGCATCCAGCCCAGTTTCGCCTTCGCGCACGGACTGCATGGCTTGATACAACTTCGCGTTCTGCCCCAACTCCGTGTGATAATCACTCAAGCGCGACAGGTTGTCGTTGTATGCCTTACGCAATTCCTCGGTGTTGACCACCGCGTTCATGTGACTCACGGGCGACCACATGCGATCCAAGCGATTGCCCGCTTCGTTCATCGGCGCAACCAGATTGTTCCACGTGAAACGTGTTTCAGTATCCAGCGTTTGGTCTAACCATGCGCGGTTGTCTTGCAACACTACGTCTAACGCAGGGGTAATATGTTCCGGCTTGATTTGCGAGAACAGCGGCAGTTTGCTGATGTCCAGCAAGGGATTTTTTTGTTCCACGTAAAACCTCACACGTCCAGATTGGAAACAGACAACGCATTCTTTTCGATAAAGTCACGACGCGGCTCGACTTCATCGCCCATCAACATGGTAAACACTTCGTCGGCAGCAATCGCATCTTCGACCCGCACCTGCATCAAACGGCGCGTTTCAGGGTTCAGCGTGGTATCCCACAATTGCTCAGGATTCATTTCACCCAAACCTTTGTAGCGGCTGATTTGCAACCCACGGTTGGCTTCTTTCATCAACCATTCCACCAATTGGTCGAAACGCTGCGCTTCGTATTTGCGTTCGCCGCGTATCACCACTGCACCTTCACCGAGTAAACCATCCATTTCACGGTTGGTTTTGATCAGCAATTTGGTTTCTGGCATTAAGAAGAAATCGCGATCGAGCAGAATCCGATGATCCAAACCGTGCTGACGGCGGTTCACTTCTAACGTCCACGCACTGTCGTCAATTTTGTTTAAATGCGAGGTATAAGTACGTGCGCCGTTATCCGCCGTGTTCATCGTGGCAATGGCACTGCCTACCCATTCCGCAAACGATTCAGCGGTTACGCTGTTAATGTCTTCAGTGGAAGGCAGTCTTTCAAACAGCAAGGCTTCCAGCAAATTACGGTCGTAACGGCGTGACAAGCGGCTAATCACTTGCTTGGCGGCATTGTATTGTCGCACCAAGGTTTCCAAGGCTTCGCCACTGATCGCAGGGGAGTGCGCGTCCAAATGCAGGTTTGAGCCATCCAGTGCCAATTGCAGCAAGTAACGTTCCATTTCGCTGTCGTCTTTGATGTATTGCTCTTGTTTGCCGCGCTTGGCTTTGTACAGCGGCGGTTGCGCAATGTAGATGTAACCGCGTTCCACCAATTCCGGCAATTGCCGATAGAAGAACGTCAGCAGCAGGGTGCGGATGTGTGAACCATCCACGTCCGCATCCGTCATAATAATAATGCGGTGGTAACGCAATTTTTCGATATTGTATTCTTCGCGCCCAATCCCGCAGCCTAGCGCAATAATCAGCGTACCCACTTCTTGGGAGCTGATCATCTTGTCGAAACGCGCCCGTTCCACATTCAAGATTTTGCCTTTCAACGGCAGAATCGCTTGGGTACGACGGTCACGCCCTTGCTTGGCAGAACCACCCGCTGAATCCCCTTCCACCAGAAACAGTTCGGACAGGGCAGGGTCTTTTTCTTGGCAGTCAGCTAGCTTACCAGGCAAACCCGCAATGTCTAACGCGCCCTTGCGCCGAGTCATATCACGCGCTTTACGAGCCGCTTCACGCGCCCGCGCCGCTTCGATCATCTTGCCTGCAATCAGCTTGGCTTCAGAAGGGCTTTCCAACAGGAATTCGCCGAGACGTTCGTTCATGGCGGCTTCGACAATGCCTTTAACCTCAGAAGACACCAGCTTGTCTTTGGTCTGCGAGGAGAATTTGGGGTCAGGTACTTTGACCGATAGCACCGCAGTCAAACCTTCACGCGCATCATCACCCGTCGGGCTGATTTTTTCTTTCTTCGCCAATCCAGCACTTTCGATATAGCTGTTTAGGGTGCGAGTAAGGGCAGCGCGGAAGCCGGACAAATGCGAGCCGCCATCACGCTGTGGAATATTATTGGTGTAGCAGAAAATGTTTTCCTGATACGAATCGTTCCATTGCAACGCCACTTCCACGCCCACGCCATCACGCTCGGTGGTGAAGTAAATGATATTATTGTGTATGGGTGATTTGTTGCGGTTAAGGTGCGCGACGAAGGCTTTAATGCCGCCCTCGTATTCAAACACGTCTTCACGCCCTTCGCCGCGACGGTCGATCAGGTGAATGCGTACCCCAGAGTTCAAAAACGATAATTCCCGCAGCCGTTTCGCGAGGATGTCGTAATGAAATTCAGTCAGTGCGAAAATCTCCGCACTCGGCCAGAAACGCACCGATGTTCCTGTGCCTTCGGTATCGCCAATAATTGCCAGTGGTGCAACCGGATCGCCAAGCTTGTACATTTGCTGATGCAATTTACCGTTGCGGCGCACCGTCAATTCCAAGTCGGACGACAACGCATTCACCACCGAGATACCGACACCGTGCAAACCGCCGGACACTTTGTACGAGTTATCGTCAAATTTACCGCCCGCGTGCAACACGGTCATAATGACTTCAGCGGCAGAACGCCCTTCCTCTTCGTGCATATCCACTGGAATGCCGCGACCGTCATCCGACACGCGCACCGAGCCATCACTGAAAATTTCGACTTTGACTTCTTTGCAATAACCGGCAAGCGCTTCGTCGATAGAGTTATCCACAACTTCGAAGACCATGTGGTGCAAACCCGTGCCATCATCGGTGTCACCGATGTACATACCGGGGCGTTTGCGCACCGCTTCCAAGCCTTTGAGTACTTTAATGTTCGAGGAATCGTAGGTGGGTACAGCAGGTGTTGGTTCAGTCATGTTATTTCCATTGTTACGGTCATGGGGTGATCAGTTTGCGGCAAATACTTGCCCGTGTTTCACTTGAAACACCTGCGCGTCTGCCACCCAATTCTTCAGGGGTTGGTAGTGTGTGCCGGTTATGATTAATTGTTGCTGCGTCGTGCGCAGGGTATTGTACAACGCTTGCTGGTTTTGCTCATCCAGTTCTGATGCCAAGTCGTCGATGGCGATTATACCGCGTTTTGTGGCGTTATCCGCAATGGCATGACTTTGCGCTAACAATAAAGCCACCGCGAGTACTTTAAGCTGCCCGCGTGAGGCAATGCGTAAGGCGGGAACGCCTTCCAGCAAGATGTGCAAATCCGCCCGATGTGCGCCGTAGAGGGTGAAACCTTGCTTGCATTCTTGTTCGATTTTTTCGCTTAAAAATTGCGCTATTTGCTGCTCATCTTGTGGATTAATTCCCGCCGGAAAGCCACTACTGAGCACAAGCTGTGGATAACTTACTGCGGTGAGTAACTCACCACAATCTTGCAAAGTCGTTTGTAACGCTGCTAACGCATCTACCCTGTAACGCCACAGAATCGGCTGTAAGGCGATTAACTGCCGTGTCCACTGTGGCAGCGCTTGACGTTGCTTCGGGTCGCGTAGGCAGGCATTGCGTTGCTTTAACACCCGTTGGTAGTCCCGCCATGCCCGATTGAATTCAGCAAAGCGATAAAACGCAATCCAATCCAAAAAAGCGCGGCGTGCGGTGGGGCTACCTGTGAGTAACTCCACCGAACCGGGGTGAATGAGGGTGAGCGGAACATGGCTACTGAGTTCGGCTTGTTGTTGCACGTCAGCGTGGTTGATGCGAATGCGCGTATCGGTGGCACTTTTGGTAATGCCCAGTGGATAACTTTGCGAAATAATCCCCTGTTCCACGCTGGCAGCAACGGTGAGTTCGTTTTCCCCACGGGTAATGATTTCCGCCATCCGTGGGGTACGAAACGAACGTCCTCGCGACAATACCGCGAGGGCTTCCAGCAAACTCGACTTGCCGGAAGCGTTATCCCCATACAACACATTCGCATGTTCGCTTAATGCTAGCGTGGCGCTGTGGATAACTCGACAATGTTGAATGTTAAGACGACTTATCCACACCCTACTGGTTCTCGCATTTACAAACGGATCGGCATGATAACATTACGTACCGTGTCATCGTCGGGGTCGGTGAGTAACACGCTGCTTTCGGGGGCATTGCAGTGCATTCTTAGGGTTTGCCCCTCCAAATGGTTGACTGCATCCAACAGATAAGTGACGTTAAAGCCAATGCTGAAATCTTTACCGGTGTAATGCACGTCCAATTCGTCGGTAGCAATTTCTTGCTCAGGGTTATTGGCTTCGACCTTTAAGCTGTTTTCGCTCAACGACAGGCGTACACCTCGGAACTTCTCGTTGGAGAGAATGGCAACCCGATTCAACATGTCCTTGAAAGCTTTGCGATCCAAATCCACTTGAATCTGACCACCACCGGGAACGGCTGCGCGGTAATCGGGGTAACGCCCGTCTACCAGCTTGGTGGTGAAGCGTAAATTATCCAGTTGCACCCGTAGGTGGTTCTGGCTGCTTTGTACTTGTACTGGCACTTGGCAGTCATTGCGTAATAAACGTGACAGTTCCAATACACCTTTGCGGGGCATAATCAACTGACGGCTTTGCTCCACACCGGGCATATCCGCTGTGTGGAAACACAATGCTAAGCGATGTCCATCGGTTGCTACGGTACGTACCCCATCAGGATTTACTTCCAACAGCAAACCGTTGAGGTAATAGCGCACGTCTTGATTAGCCATGGCGAATGACGACGCTTCTAACAAATGCTTCAGCGTGTTTTCTGGCAATTCCAATGTATGCACATCACCGATGTCTTCCAGTTCTGGGAATTCGCTGGCAGGTAGGGTAGCGAGTTCAAAACGGCTGCGTCCAGCGCTGACGCGGGCGCGTTTATCGGCTTGGACTTCGATATTCACAATGCTTTCGGGGGGAAGCGATTTGCAAATGTCCGCCAATTTGCGGGCAGGAATGGTGATCTCGCCGTCAGCGCCATCCATGATGGGTGCGTGAGTGGCAATTTCCAGTTCCAAGTCAGTGCCACGCCAGAAGGACTGATTGCCCTGAATGCGCAGTAACACGTTTTCCAGAATGGGCGCGGTATGACGTTTCTCGATTGCCCCCAAGGTGGCTTGCAAGGATTCGAGTAGGTGTTCACGGGTTTGGGTTAGTCTCATTACTTAATATATCTTAAATGTATTTAAAGAATAGTAATAATAGTAAGGCAAGAGGGAACCTGTGCATAGTTTTCTTAACCTTTTGATTACTTAGGGTGAATTTTCACTTATCCACAGCTTAATAAGTTGTGAGTAAGTAGGCCATTTGCCTGTGGATAAGTTGTGTGTAACTTTACGGGAAAAGTTATCCACAGTTTACCCACAAACTTATCAGGGTAGTTATCCTCAGCTTGTTAACGTGCGAAACAGGATGCGATAGTCCTCCTCCAGCTTGGGCGTTGACTCACGCAACTCGACGACTTTGCGGCAAGCGTGCATCACGGTGGTGTGATCACGACCACCGAATTCGTCGCCAATTTCGGGCAAGCTGTGGTTAGTCAGTTCTTTGGAAAGTGCCATCGCCATTTGCCGTGGGCGTGCGACTGAGCGGTTGCGGCTTTTCGCATCTAGGTCCGTTACCCGAATGTTGTAGTATTGCGCCACGATTTTTTTGATGTTCCCCATGGACACCATTTTGTCTTGGCTGGCTAATTGATCGCGCAGGGCATTTTGCACAAAATCCAAGGTCACTTGTGTGGTGCACTTTAAGCGCATACTGGCAATGACCCGTTGCAATGCCCCTTCCAAATCGCGGATATTGGAGTGGAAGCGCTTGCCGATGAAAAAACTCACGTCATTGGGCAAGCGTAAGCCCGCATCCTCGGCTTTCTTGCGCAAAATTGCTACACGGGTTTCGAGATCGGGGGATTCGATTTGTACGGTTAAACCCCAATTGAAGCGCGTCTTTAAACGGTCTTCAATGCCTTCGAGATCGCGGGGAAATTTGTCGCTGGCGAGAATAATGCGTTTCTGCCCTTCCAGCAGCGCATTGAAGGTATGGAAAAACTCTTCCATTGAACGGTCTTTGCCCGCAAAGAATTGGATGTCGTCAATCAGCAGCGCATCCAAGCTACGGTAATGTTGCTTGAATTCTTCCATGCGTGAGTTGCGGATAGCCGAAATCATGTCATTGACGAAACGTTCGGCGTACACATAAATCACCCGTGCACCGGGGTCACATTCGAGGATGCGGTTGCCGATGGCGTGCATTAAATGGGTTTTGCCCAAGCCAACTCCACCGTAAATGAACAGCGGGTTGTAGCCGGTGTCGGCGTGATCCCCGACTTGTTGCGAGGTCGCGCAGGCAAGTTGATTGGATTTGCCTTCCACAAAATTCGCGAAGGTCATGCGCGGGTTGAGTGAATTGGCAAAGCGTTCACTGACCGGTGCTGGTTGCTGTGAATTCCAGCCACGTTCACGATTAGGCACGTCTTCGGGTGGTTTGGATAATTGGGGGGAAGGAAACGGCGGCGGCGGCTCTTCGCGTAACGGTGGCGTGGGAACTGATGAACCAATTTGCAGCAATACATCAAATTCATTATCGCCAGTCAGAATGCGGGCGTGAAAGGCAATGCGTGGCAAATAGTGTTCGTGTACTTGTTGGAGCACAATGGTATTGGGGGCTAATAAATACAATGCCTGACGCTTTTCAATGGCGTGTAAAGCACGTAGCCAGGTGTTGATTTCACTGTTGGGGACTTCTTGTTCGAGTTGCTGTAAACATTGTTGCCAGAGCATAGAAAAGCGGTTCCAAGGTGGTTGAAACGAGGTATAAAGCACGGTGTTGGAACAGCGAATTATAGGCACGCTCCAGAGTTATCCACAAGCGCAAGCTACACCCACGTGTTGATTGCGGTGTTGACAAAATCCATGCAATCCCTTAATGTGCCTCACCTTTTTAGCTGTCCGCATTCTGGGAATTTTTTTGGAGCCGTGGCAGTGATTGACTTAATGATTTAACTGGTGACTTGTCATGAAAAGAACCTTCCAACCGAGCAAAATCCACCGCGCCCGTACCCACGGTTTCCGCGCCCGCATGGCAACGGCGGATGGTCGTAAAATATTGAGTGCGCGTCGTGCCAAAGGCCGCGCACGCCTGATTCCATAAGATTTTGGATGCAGGTCACTCAGGAATAACCGCCTTTCCGCGTGAGGTGCGCCTAACGCGCGGGGTCGATTTCCAACGGGTATTCCAACACGGTAAACGCCTGCACGCCAACGGTTTGAATGCCAGAGCCGCCGCTAACAGCGTCGGCTTTCCGCGTTTGGGGATGGCGATTGCCAAAAAAGCCTTGCGGCGAGCGCATGAGCGTAATCGCATTCGGCGGCTGGTGCGGGAAAGCTTCCGTCAGCATCAAACCAGCCTGCCAGCCGTGGATATGGTGATTATGTGCCGCGCTGAGGTGCTGGCAATGAGTAATACTGACATTTTCCAGCAACTGGAAGGTTTATGGTTGCGCCTGCACAAGCTATACTCTGCCGGTCCGGGCAGCCCCAATGAAATTGCCCTACCCTAACCGTCAATAACCGGATTGCTTTACCCATGGATTCGCAACGTCCCTTCCTGTATCTCACCCTGCTTTTCATGCTGTTCCTGATTTGGACAACATGGCAACAGGATCATGCACCCAAACCCCCAGTCGCTGCCGCCAGTAGTGTGACTGCCCCCGCCAGCGTTGATGGCGCGGCCCAAGAAGTTCCCGTGCAAGGCAGTGTGGCTGCAATACCGGGGCAAGCAGCGCCTGTACCGGCTGCGGATAATGGCGTGGGTCAAACCCTGACCGTGCGTACCGATACACTGGTGTTACGCATTAATACCCGTGGTGGCGAAATTTTAGAAACCGATTTGCCCACTTACCCTGTCAGTCTGGATACGCCGGATAAGCCGGTTAAAATTCTGGATTTGAATGGGCGCAATTACGTGGCGCAATCCGGGTTACAACATCAAGTGGTGGAGGGGGTTGATGCTAAATCCCTCGCGCCAGATCACCTTGCGACCTACAGCGCTGCTCAAACCGAGTACACCTTGGCTGAGGGGCAGAATGAGTTGATCGTGCCGTTAACTTGGCAAGGCGCGAATGGCGTCAGCGTGACCAAGCGTTTTGTCTTTAAACGCGGTAGTTTTCTGGTTAACGTTGAACACGAAGTTAACAACCAATCCACCAGCATCTGGAGCGGTACCGAATACCGTCAATTGAAGCACGGTTACGCGGCAAACGCGGGTAGCCTGTTGAGCGGGGTGCAAGCCTATGTTGGCGGGGCGTATTTCCACGAAGGCAAATACACCAAGCTGTCATTTGACGATTTGGATGAAAAGCCAGTCAATGAAACCGTGAATGGCGGCTGGGTGGCGATGCAGGAGCATTACTTCCTGAGTGCGTGGATTCCGCAGCAAGATCAGGAAACGCAATACTACAGCATGGTTCCGCAAAGCCAAGGCGTGAAAGGCTATGTATTGGGAATGCGCAGCGCCGTGCAGCAAGTCGCACCGGGGGCAACCGGGCTGTTCAAGAGTGGTTTCTATGTCGGGCCTAAAGACCAAGATATGCTGGAAAGCATTGCCACGGGGCTGGATTTAACCGTGGATTACGGTATTTTTGCCTTCATTTCCAAGCCGATTTTCTGGCTGATGCAGATGATTCATGGCGTTGTTGGCAACTGGGGTTGGACGATTATCTTCCTCACGATTTTAATCAAGCTGGCGTTCTTTTATCCATCGGCGATGAGTTACAAGTCGATGGCGAAAATGAAAGCGGTGTCACCGAAGCTCAAAGAACTCAACGATCGTTACGCGAATGATCCACAAGGCAAACAAAAAGCCATGATGGACATTTACCGCAAGGAAAAGATTAACCCGTTGGGTGGTTGTTTGCCGATTTTGATCCAGATTCCGGTGTTCATGGGCTTGTATTGGGTACTGTTGGAAAGCGTGGAATTGCGCCAAGCGTCGTGGTTGCTGTGGTACAAAGACTTGTCGATTATGGATCCGTACTTTGTATTGCCACTCATTATGGGTGCGTCAATGTGGGTACAGCAAAAACTTAACCCGCCACCGGCGGACCCGATGCAGCAGAAAATCTTCCAGTTCATGCCGATTATTTTCACGGTCATGTTCTTGTGGTTTCCTGCCGGTTTGGTACTGTACTGGGTCGTCAATAACGTATTGTCGATTGCCCAACAATGGTTTATCAATAAGAAAATTGTTGGACATGCTTAGAGGTTGATGTTTGATGTGGAACAATCCTGACACCATCGCTGCCGTAGCCACACCGCCGGGGCGCGGTGGGGTTGGGATTATCCGACTTTCCGGCAAGCGCGTGCCTGAGCTTGCGGTTGCTATCCTTGGCTCTCTGCCCTCCCCGCGCAAAGCGGTTCACCGTTTGTTTAAAGCTGTCGATGGCACGGCCTTGGATGACGGTATCGCCTTGTATTTCCCTGCCCCGCATTCATTCACCGGCGAAGACGTGTTAGAGCTGCAAGGACATGGCGGTACGGTGGTGCTGGATATGCTGCTCAAACGTTGCGTGGAACTGGGTGCGCGGTTGGCTCGCCCCGGCGAGTTTTCCGAACGTGCTTTCTTAAACGACAAGCTGGATTTGGCGCAAGCGGAAGCGATTGCCGATTTGATTGATTCGGGGTCGGAACAAGCAGCGCGGTCGGCGTTGCGTTCGTTGCAGGGGGAATTTTCCACGGCGGTGAATGTATTGCTCACGGGCTTAATCGAATTGCGGGTATATGTGGAAGCGGCGTTGGATTTCCCCGATGAGGAAATCGACTTTCTGGCGGATGTCGCAGTGACTAACCGGCTGGAAAGCATTAAACAGCAATTACACACGATCTTCCTGAAAGCGCGGCAAGGCAGTTTATTGCGTGACGGGATGCATCTGGTGATCGTGGGCAGACCCAACGCGGGCAAGTCGAGTTTGTTGAATGCCTTGGCTGGGCAGGAAACCGCGATTGTTACCGAAATTGCCGGAACCACGCGCGATGTGTTGCGCGAACGCATTAACCTTGACGGAATGCCGCTGCACATTGTCGACACGGCTGGTTTGCGCGAGAGTGATGATCCGGTGGAAAAGATTGGCATTGAACGTGCTTGGGCGGAAATTGCTAAAGCGGATTTGATTCTGTTACTGGTGGATGATACCCGCCATGACGAACCGGAAAATGCTGACATTCTGGCGCGTTTACCCCCTCACTTGCCGCGGATTACCGTGCATAACAAAGTCGATTTAAGCGGCAAACTCCCCGGTAAACAGGGCGAACACCTTTACATTTCCGCCAAACAGTCGTTGGGAATTGATGCCTTACGCGCTGAGTTGAAAACGCGGATGGGTTATCAGGGCGAAGCGGAAGGTACGTTTATGGCGCGGCGGCGGCATTTGCAGGCGTTGGAGACGACGCAGGCAGCGGTGGAACGTGCTGAATTTCAGTTGCGCGAGTTCAATGCGGGGGAATTAATGGCGGAAGAATTGCGTACCGCGCAGGATACGCTAGGGCAGATTACCGGACGGTTTACGCCGGATGATTTGTTAGGTGAAATATTCTCGAATTTTTGCATTGGCAAATAATCTAAACCATTCCATCCAACAAAAACCGCATAAATTGTTCGCGTGTCGCCGGATTTTTCAAATAGGTCATCATCATTTCCTGATGCACGTTGCCCGCCTCAATCACCGCAGCATCCACGGCTTTGGGGAAATCGCCCAACATCACCCGATCCGCTGGGTTGTTGCGCACCTGATCCATAATGCGCTCATTTTCAAGCAACTTGTCCTTAATGGCATTGGCATAGTTCAGCAAATCTTTATCACTCAACTTACCCGCACCAAACATCAGGTTCAGGCGTTCGACGGTTTCGGTGAGTAATTCGGTTTCTTTGTCACGTACACCCGCAGAACCGGAATCGGTCATGGGGCGTAATTTCACATCGTAGTCGCCTTTGTCATCTGCCAGATTCAGGTGTTGGCGGCTGATCTCGGACAAGCGGTAATGGCTCATGGCTACGTCTGTCCAGTCGATCACTTCGCGGTCGGCATTGTCCAGCGTTAGCAGGTTTTGTAAATGGCGGGCATACAACATGAATTTTTCCAGTTCCATATCGTCGTAGTCGATGATTTGCGAAAGGAATTCATACGCCCGCACGTATTTACCCAGATTGCTTTTGAAGTTTTCGAGGCGGCTGGTTTCCAGTCTGCACTGTTTGACGCTACGTTCGGCGTTGCCAATTAAGATGCTGTTGCCACTGGCTTTAGCGTGTTTCAGGACGTTTTCAGCCTCTTTTTGGGCAGCACGGGCAGAACGGTATTGTGCTAACCAACGGTCAACCGCCGGTTTACAGGCATTGCTGAGTTTCTTTGAGCCTTTTTCGGTTCTGTCACACCACGCGACGACGAAGGTTTCCACTTCACTCCAGCGAATCAGGCTGTTGTCATGGCGCAATTTGCTGAAGAGTTCGGTCACTACTTTGGGGTCAGAAACGCCTGCCAATTCTGCTGTTTTATAGTATTGGCGGAAAGCCGTGAGAATATCTTCCGGCTCATTGACGAAATCCAGCACGTAGACATTTTCAGCGCGTTTGCCGGGGTAAGTGCGGTTGAGGCGCGACAGGGTTTGCACACAATCAATGTCGCCCAGCTTTTTATCCACATACATGGCGCACAGTTTGGGTTGGTCAAAGCCCGTCTGGAATTTGTTGGCGACAATCATCACCTGATAATCCGCTTTATCGAAGGCTTCACGCATATCACGCCCGCGCAGCAACGGGTTCATATTGATTTCGGTAAAGGCTTGGTCGCCGCTTGGAGGGTCGTTGACTTCGCCGGAAAACGCCACCATTGCGTGTAATTTGTCGTAGCCTTTGTCTTGCACGTAGCGGTCAAATGCCAGCTTGAAACGCACCGCACTTTTACGCGAACTGGTGACAAGCATGGCTTTGGCTTGCCCATCCAGTAAGTGCATGACATTGGTTTTGAAGTGTTCGACGATCACTTTAACCTTTTGCGTGATATTAGTGGGGTGCAGGTTGACCCATTCGCGCCCTTCCTTCATCGCCTGCTTTTTGTCTACTTCGTCTGGGTCATAGGGCTGCAAATGTGCCAGTTTTTGCGCATTGTCGTAGGTGGTGTAATTTTTGAGGACATCGAGGATAAAGCCTTCCTCAATCGCTTGGCGCATGGTGTAGGTGTCGAAGGCTTCCGGTAGATTGCTGTCGCTGGGTGGTTCATCAGGATGCGGGTATGTGCCGAAGATTTCCAATGTTTTGGCTTTCGGGGTAGCTGTGAAGGCAAAGTAACTAAGATTTTCTATACCGTAGCGTGCTTCCAATGACAGATTCATCACGTCCTCTGTGGAGAGGGTATTTTCTTCTTCTAGCGCTTCGGAGAGCAACACTTCACGCAATTTGTGTGCTGTGCCTTGGGTTTGTGAGGAATGCGCTTCGTCGGCAATGATGGCATAACGGTGGGTTTTGAGGGTGGCGCGGCTGCGGATTTCATCCAGCACAAACGGGAAGGTTTGGATGGTGACAATGATGATCGGTTGGGTTGTTTCCAGCGCATCGGCTAGTTTTGCCGATTTCGAGCCTTGCCCTTCTTTGCGGTTGATGCGCCCGACTACGCCTTCAGCGTGTTCAAATTGATAAATGGTGTCTTGCAATTGGTCATCCAGCACTGTGCGGTCTGTTACCACAATAACCGATTGGAATTGCTTGTCGCCCTTCGCGTCGTACAGCGTTGCCAGTTGGTGCGCTACCCACGCAATGGAATTGGATTTACCTGAACCAGCACTGTGCTGAATAAGATAACGTTGCCCCGCCCCGTGGGTTCGTGCTTCATGAGTTAGCCGTTCCACCACTTTCCACTGATGGTAGCGCGGGAAAATCATGCTTTCTTTGGTGTAACGACGACCTTGCCAGTCTTCGGCATCTTCCACCTTAAGATGCAGGTAACGCCCGATGATTTTGAGGAAGTTAGCGGGTAGCAGAATTTCTTGCCACAAATAGGCGGTAGTGTAATCGCCGTTTTCCGGCACATCGTTGCCCGCACCGCCGTCTTTTGTGCCTTTGTTGAAGGGCAGGAAATAGGTGTTTGCGCCTTGCAAGCGCGTGGTCATTTTGACTTCGTATTGATGTACGACGAAATGCACCAATGCGCCACGTTTGAAGGTCAGCAAGGGTTCGGGCTTTTTGGTTTTGGGGTCAAGCGGTGGGCGGTCTTGCTGGTATTGCAACAAGGCATAGTCCAGCGGTTGCTTGAAGACGGATTTCATTTCAATGGTGGCAACGGGAATGCCATTCAGGAATAAGGCAAAATCAAACCGCCCCTTGTAGCCGTGCGGTGAATACACCAGTTCATCCACCACGCGCAGGCGATTTTTTTGGTAACGGCTTAACGTTTCTTCATTGAGGGTGTGGTCGGGCATGAATTGGCAGAGGCGGAAACGCGCACCGGGGAGTTTCAGTTCATTGCGTAATACGCCTAGCGTTCCGTAGCGGCGTAAATCCTTGTGGGTGGCGTTGGGGTCGGCTTTGGTAAGCTGTTTTTCAACCGCGTTCAGAAAAGCCGTATCGGGGTCTTTGGGGTTGAGTTTAACGAATTTCGCCCATTGTTCGGGTTGCGATTCTTGCACGAAACCGAGCAAATCTTCGGGGTATAAAGCGCGTTCGCGGTCATAAGCAGCGGATTTACCGGGTTTCCAGCCATTGGCAAGCAGGGCTTGCAGGATGTCATTTTGAAAGGCTTTTTCGCCGCTGTTGCTCATGAAATAGTTCGCCTGTTAGTTTGTATTCTGCTTATTGATGAAGCGTTCCTGTTCTTCCTCTGCTTCCTTGGTTTTACGCAAGACATCTAAGCTGATGCAGTCTTTTCCATCACTGTAATACATGTGGTCGAAGACAGAGCCACCGTGTGAGGCACGATGGACTTCGATTGCTTGTGAAATTTGATAGTAGGCTTGATTAAGGCTACCCACCGTTTTATCCAGCAACGGTATGTAACATTGGCAGTTTTTCAGCTTGGCTTGCTTTGTGCCGCGCAGGATCAGATTCAGAGGAGCTTGTAGGATGACCTCAATGAATCCCAGTCTGCCGTGAAAAAATTGCTTGCCACAAGTGTTCTCGGATTTCTCAAACCTTGCCGATGTTGCTTGAATTTTCTGACAAATTTCGGGGTGAATATCATCCCATTTCTCGATAGTTACTTCGGTGAACAGCACACTGTTGGTTGGCAAGAGTTCCACTATTTTTTCCGAAGAGAGCAACAGGCGTTTGTCTTTTTCTTGTACTGCATGGGCTGGAATAATCAGACGGGCAAGAGTGCCTTCCTGAATGTTTGGCAGGTGGTCGCTGTAGAAAAATTCAATTTTGTTACCTTTGCGTATCCTGACGGGAATTTCGATGGTTTTGGCGGATTCGTTCGGTCTGATCAAAAACTCACTGCCCATTGATAGCCCCAATATTTGATTAATGTGTGAGTATATTACGCAGATCAGTAGTACCCGTCACTATTCATTGGGCTGATCTTTTCGCGCTTTGCCCCAAGATGCTTGCCAGATTGCTACAAATGGTTGTATATATGACACCATGAAAACACGAATTGTGATTGATACGAATGTGATGTTGTCGGCGTTACGCTCCAGTAAAGGGGCTTCTTACGCGCTTGTTTCACAATTACCGTTGGAGTATTTTCAGGTGGCGTTGTCTGTACCCTTGTATACCGAATATCAGGATGTGCTGACCCGCGACGAACACATGACCGGGGCAAGCAGCAAAGCGGAAATTCTCCAGTTTTTGCGTTACATCTGCGGAATCACTAGCCATCACGACATTTTCTTTTTATGGCGACCGTGGTTAAGTGATCCAAAAGACGACATGGTACTGGAACTAGCGGTTGCCTCTTCTAGCCGTTACATCGTTACACACAACCTCCGTGATTTTGCCAATATTGATACCTTTGGGATCGAAGCGATTACACCGGGGCGTTTTCTTGAATTATTAAAAGGTAAAACATCATGACTACACTGACGTTACGTTTACCCCAATCCTTGCATGAGAAGATTAAAGAGCTGGCAAAGGCGGATGGTGTATCCATCAATCAATTTTTGGTGACGGCTGCTGCTGAAAAGATGTCTGCCTTGCTGACCAAGAATTATCTGGCGCAAGAAGCGGCTCAAGCCTCACGCGCGGATTTTCTCAAGGTTATGCGTGCTGTGCCGGATGTTGAGCCAGAGGCGTTTGATCGTTTGTAATGCTGGATTGTAGGTCGGGCTTCAGCCCGACATCTTTAGTCATCGCTTAACTCATCGGCAATTTGGTCATCGTCCAGATTCATGACGGGGATTTTTAGCCGTCCGACTTCAAACATGAACCGCAGTTTTTCCATGCCGCAGAATTCGGCGGCTTTGCCCAAGGTCAGGCGGTGCAGTTCAAACAATTTGAGTGCGAGCAGGAAGCGTAATTCTTCTTCTAACTCTTTGATTGGTTTGCCGGATGTGATCAGCAGATCATCAGCGTAGGGGATGGATAAAGCGTGCATGGGTATCACTCCGTAGACGTTTGGCTCAAGGGTTATAGTAGGTGGCAATATCTGGCTAGGCAAGCAATGCCACCTCCCGCACATCAATCTTCCCCGTCACTGCCGCCGAAATCAGCGCCGCCCGCCGCTCCCGCAACAACCCAATCTGCCGCTGCGCCTTTTCCAATAACCGATGGTACTTTTCTTTTTGGTTTGAAATGTTTTCCAGAATTGTTTGTTGTTCATGAACGGGAGGAATGGGAATACGAATGCTGCCAAGTATTTCTGTATTAAGGTTATCCATCGTTGAGCCTTTGGATGCTAGGGATAACTCTGCTCTCACCCCTTCGCTACTGATTAAATAAGCGGTGTATTCTGGATTCAGTGAAAGTTTTACCGTGATTTTTAAACTGCCTGTGCCGCATATCCAGCCAGCTTGTTCTTGATGGATTACCGCGCAACGCCCTAATTCACCCCGTCTGCCGAGAATCAAATCACCTGTGTTTAGTTGGTGGCGTTCTAATCTTGATGCAGTGTTTTGAGTGACGGATACTAGAGGATCGGGTGAAAGCGTTCTATCTGGGGTGATATGTGCAGGATTAATAACAGGAACACCCTCTTCAGTGTAATCTTCGGCGTGTAGTTGACTGCCAAATGGTCCCGTTTGCATCAAGGTGGTGAACAGTTTTAGTTGTGCAATCGTCCAATGCTCCGGCACATCCCCCAGCCACTCCACGCCGGATGGATTCATTTTTACATCAGGATTCAGCCCCTTGGTGACGGCATGGCTGATGACGGCTTGGCGTTTTTCCTTGAGCAATTCGATAAGCTGCTGTTGCTTGGCAATCAGTTGGTCGATTTTGACGGTTTCGCGGTCGAGGAAAGCGGCGATTTGCTGTTGTTCATCAAATGATGGAAAAGCAAATAGCATATTTGCCATATATTCCCAGCTAACCCGTGGCATTTTTGCGCCATAGGTTGAGCTATCAACCGTTGTGATGAAATCTTTATTTAAGCACTGATAAAGCGCAAATTTCCCGACCATATCAGAGGTTGGACGCATAACGTGAAAATCCCCAACTGCTTCACCCTGAAAGTCAGCTAAATAGACCTTGGCAAGATACGGGCGTAATTTTCCAAAGAGTATGTCGCCTTTCTGAAAGGCAATACCGTCACCCTGAAACTCACTTTCTGTTTCAATAAACTGACCAGACCACCCTTCGATATTTTCCAAACCAACGGGATTTTCTTTTTCTACCGCTTTTTCCGTGAGAAGCTGAAAACCGTATTTGAGGCGTTTGGCTTTCCAGTGGGTGGGGATGTCGCCGAGCCAGTCGATGCCGGAGGGTTGGTAGTCGGGATAGGGGCGGTAGTTAGGCATGGGATGAACCTGCTATTTTCCATAGGGGATGCTGTTCCCAATCGGAGGGGAAACCCATCATGGTTAGGTTGGTTTCAGGGTGATCTTTCAGCAATTTGCGAAAACGTATCCGCCATTCACTATCAGGGCTTACCTGTTCCATCAGGTGACTGAGTATTAACAGCACAACGTATACACGTCGCATAGGTTGCACTTGAGAAGGCACAAGGCGCGGTGGTAGTTGCCAATTTGGACTTCTTGGTAATCTTGGGAGAATGGATATTTCTCTATTCCAAAGTCTTGAATGATGAGCGCAAAGATTACGGACAAATGTAAGTGTATGTAGCCATGATTGCAAAATTTCATGAGGAATATCAAACTGTTTAGCTATTTCTTTGCGGTCATTGTCTTTGGCAAGCCCACGAAATAACCTTGATAATGCACCAAGGCTTAATATTTCTACTATTGCCCATCCTGGTGGTAAAGCCGGAGAATCGTAACAATGTGCGTAAAAACGAAAATAATTGTCACGGGTACGATTTTCAATCTGTTGCTGCCTGAGAGTTTCATTTGTGGTTTTTCTTTCGATAGCAATAATGTCACGATTTAGATTCTCTTTTTCATCATCAATTTTTCTTTGTATTTCATCAATAAGTAAGTCATGCCTGTAATATTGACCGAAGTTACATTCATTCATAAACCAGTGTGCCCCATATTGAACTGCCATGTGGTTGTTGATGGCTGCACGTGTCGCTACCTCAACCCGTTCGATAGCATCCATGACAAATAGGCGTAGCTCTCTGTCGAAAGCATACAGGTCGACGATTTGCTTGAATTCACTTCCCGGATGAAAAGTGTGATTTTCGCAATTTGCATCCTGAAACGGGCGCATGTAAGGGGAAAGACGGAAAGAACTGATGACTTCGAGGTAGCGTTCAGCTCTGACTTCATTCCGAATAGTTAAGCCACGCTCACGCAACAAAGCTAGTTGATTTGCTACAGGCAGTGCAGGTTTATTGAATGTTTTCATTAAGATACCTGAAGGTTGGCATAACTTTCAGGCATAAAAAAACCCGCTCGATTTGTGCTTGCACCGAAGTGTAGAGGCATGGCGGGTGTATTACGCCCAATCATAGAGGTTAGGATTATATTCGTCAATGCCATTATTTCGCCCCTATCTCCTTTAGCATCGCCATGATTTCGTCACTCACTGTGGCTAAATCAGCATCAATCGCTTCCAGCGCACGCGGCGGGCTGTACTGGTAAAAATGGCGGTTGAAGGGGATTTCATAGCCGATAATGCCGATTTGCTTGTCCTTGGCATCGCGCTTGGTGCTGTCGATCCACGCCTCCGGTACGTGTGGCAACACTTCACGCTGGAAATAGGTTTCGATGTCTTCGCACAAGGGGACGTTTTCGTAGTCGCGCAAATCGCTGTCGGCTTCGTATTCGACAAAATTGTAACTGCCCTTGCCGCTGTAGTCGTAGAAGCCGTACAGCTTGGATAATTCGACTTCTTCGTACAGCTTTTTGATGACCTTTTCAGCGGTGGGATTTTTCCACGTTATCGCATCCAATAGTTGCTTGCGTTCCCACGCATCCAGCTTGATGTCGCACTTTTTACAGGCGG
This sequence comes from Thiothrix subterranea, assembly GCF_016772315.1. NCBI lineage: Bacteria > Pseudomonadati > Pseudomonadota > Gammaproteobacteria > Thiotrichales > Thiotrichaceae > Thiothrix > Thiothrix subterranea. The sequence goes on from NZ_CP053482.1 coordinate 2,039,383, forward strand.
CTTTCAGTAACGGTTCAAAGGCGTTGAAGTCGTCGTATTGGGTTTCCCCGATAGCGTCATGCAGTTGTTCCACCTTAGCGATGAACAGCAGGTGTTTGGCTGCCAGTTTAGGGGGGATTTCTGCGGTGCGCAGGTTGGCAACTTTTGCAGCGGTGAATTGCACCGATAGCCGCAACGGGCGTTCTACGGTGATGCGCCGATAGCCAAACGCGGTGGTGGCAAAGATTTTGGCTTTTGCGCTGGGGGTGAACGCATCGTACAGCCGTACCAGCGTGTTTATCTGTTCTTCGCTCAACACATTGCGCTTGTTACCCAAGGATTTGCGCATTTTGTTGTAATCGTTGGTCGCATCCACCAGCAGCACTTTGTCTTTGCGTTCCGCGATTTTGTGGTTGCTGAGTATCCAGATGTAAGTGGCAATGCCGGTGTTGTAAAACATATCGTTAGGCAGGGCGATAATGCCTTCCAGCAAATCGTTTTCCAGCACATAACGGCGGATTTCGCTTTCACCCGACCCCGCACCGCCGGTAAACAGCGGTGAACCGTTGAGGATAATGCCGATACGCGAAGTTTCACCGTCTTGTGGGTGCATTTTGGCGAGCAAGTGCATCAAAAACAGCAATGAACCATCGGAGACACGCGGCAAGCCAGCCCCAAACCGCCCCATCATGCCTTTGAGTTCGTGTTCGTCCTTGATGACTTTTTCGACTTTTTTCCAGTCCACCCCAAACGGCGGGTTGGATAGCATGTAGTCAAACCGTTGGTTGGGGAGCTGGTCGTTGGATAGCGTATTACCCAGCTTGAGGTTTTCAATCTCCTGCCCCTTGATCAGCATATCGCCTTTGCAGATGGCGTAGGATTCGGGGTTGAGTTCCTGCCCAAATACCTTGATGGAGGCGGTGGGATGAATGCTGTGGATGTATTCCGAACCGCTGGAAAGGAAGCCGCCTGTCCCCGCTGTCGGGTCGTAAATGGTGCGGATAATGCCTTTGCTTTGCCCGTTTACCTTGTCATCTTCCATAATCACCAAGGCAGTGGTCAGGCGCACAATGTCACGCGGGGTGAAGTGTTCCCCTGCCGTTTCATTGGAGGATTCCGCAAACCGCCGGATCAGCTCCTCAAACATCAAGCCCATGTCGTGGTTGGAAAGTGTTTGCGGGCTTAAATCCATCTCCCGAAATTTGTTCACCACCTGATACAACAGGTCGGCATCGTTCAGTTGCGCGGCAAATTCGGCAAAGTTGAAATAGTCGAAAATCTGGTAAGCGTTTGCCGAAAAGCTTTTGAGGTAGTGGTTCAGATTGTCGAGTGTGCCGCGTTCCCCCAGTTTGCCAAGCGTCATGCTGGAAGTGTTGTAAAACGCTTGCTTGGCTGCGGTAAGCAACAATATTTCTAGCGCGTTTTCTCCCATTGCCTGATGCAAGTCCAACACCGCTTGTTTGGTAGGTGCAAGCACACATTCCATGCGCCGCAACAAGGTGAAGGGCAAAATAATGCGCCCGTATTGCGAACGTTTGAAATCACCGCGCAATAGGTCAGCGACTGACCAAATGAATTCGGCATTGGGGTTTTGGTTGTCAGACATAGCAGCAGGAAAGCCTTGGCGCATAAAGCGCACCAGTTTAACACACGGGGTATAACTGGTCTGACTGCAATTAAGTAAAAAGTATTGCTGCTTTCTTTACGCTGATGAGAATGTCAAAATGTGTCGACAATCCACCAAACGAGACACGCAGACCTTATGGAACGTAAAGAACCCGGTCATAAAGAACGTGGCGCTGACAAAGTAGCCCGTATCCCCATCAAGATTGAACCAACCACCGAATTCCGCCGCAAACCGGCATGGATCAAAGCCAAAGCGCCGACCACCCCGGAAGTCAAACGCCTCAAAGCGATCTTGCGCGAGCAAAAACTGCATACGGTATGTGAAGAAGCCGCCTGCCCCAACCTTGGCGAATGCTTCACCCACGGCACGGCAACCTTTATGATCATGGGCGATATTTGCACCCGGCGTTGCCCCTTCTGCGACGTATCCCACGGCAAACCGCTGCCGTTGGATGCCGATGAACCGCTGAATATGGCGGAAACCATCCGTGCGATGAGCTTAAAATACGTGGTGATCACCTCGGTTGACCGCGACGATTTGCGTGACGGTGGTGCGGAACATTTCGTTCAATGCATCCAGAAAGCCCGCGAATTGAACCCAGCGCTCAAGATCGAAATCCTCACTCCCGATTTTCGTGGGCGTATGGAGATTGCCCTGCAAATCCTCGAAACAGCCCCGCCGGATGTGTTTAACCACAATATGGAAACCGTGCCGCGTTTGTACAAACAATCACGCCCCGGTGCGGATTACCAATACTCGCTGAATTTGATCAAGGAATTCAAACGCCTGTTTCCGCACATCCCCAGCAAGTCCGGCTTAATGCTCGGTTTAGGCGAAACCAAGGAAGAAGTCATTGAAACCTTGAAAGACCTACGCGCCCATGACTGTGACATGCTGACCTTGGGGCAATACTTGCAGCCCAGCCGTCACCATTTGCCGGTAGATCGCTTTGTTACCCCGGATGAATTCGCGGAACTTGCCGACATTGCCACGGCAATGGGTTTCACCAAGGTTGCCAGCGGGCCGATGGTACGCTCGTCTTACCATGCGGATCAGCAAGCCGCCGGTACATTTAGCGGCGCATGAACGTTGTCACCAGCCGCACGCTGGAATTTTTGCTATTGCCGCCCGGCAACTTGGTGGTGTTTGTATTGTTGGCGCTGCTGCTCTACCGCTGGCGTGGCGCAATGCTGACCGTGTTATTCACTGGCATTTTACAAACGGTGGTGTTGAGTTTGCCGGTGGTTGCTGAAAAGCTCATGGTGGGTTTGGAACAGCAATACCTGCCTGTTCCCGAATTGTGGTTACAAGCGCCCTTGCCGGAAGCGATTGTGATTCTGGGGGCAGAACGCAATCTTGAAGCCAGCGAATACGGGGGACGCATGAGTGCCAGCACCGAGTTGGAACGCCTCAATTATGCCGCGCATTTGCACCGCAAGACCGGCTTGCCGCTGTTGCTCTCTGGCAGTGATCAAGATGTGAGTTTTATGCGCGAGGTGCTGGAAAATACCTTTCAAGTGCCGTTGCGTTGGCAGGAAAACCAAAGCCACACCACTTGGGAAAATGCGGCGTTCACTGATCAAATACTGACAGATGCGGGGATTCGTTCCGCGTGGGTCGTGACGCACGCATGGCACATGCCGCGTGCCATGCAGGTGTTTGCGGAGCGGCAAGTGCAGTATTTTCCGGCTTCCCTCAGTTACGGCTCAAGCAATTTCTGGCGGCATGAATGGTTGTGGTGGATTCCGCAAGCCAATGCGCTGGCTCGCAGCCAAACAGCCCTGCACGAATGGCTGGGGCTGCTGGCGTATGAGTTGAAGCATTAAGCCAAGGCTTGACGCTGTTCCGGGCTGAGCAAAAACGCGGCGGGTGAGAGCAAACTGTCCGGGCTGTTACGCATCCCCATGCGGATGAACACCATGACCTTTTGCGCCATGTTTTCCGCCGGATTCAGCACATAACATTCCGCTTCGCGCCGATGCAATAGCACCCCGCTTTGAATCAGCATCGCCAGCAAGGTTTTCAGGCGTGACTCTTGTTCCACCACGGTAAATGGAATTCCCACTTGCTGTGCTTCACCTTCCATATGCAGCGGCTGAATGTGGCTGATTAAAGTGCGTAACGGTTCAGCAGGGTCGGCGTCATCGGGGGATGCCATCTGGCTGCCCACCAATAAACGGGTCGCAAAGGTTTGCATTTCCGGCGAATTCAGCGGAATTTCATGCTTGTGTTGCTGATAACCCGGCGCTTGATTGAATTGGAAAGCGGCTTCTTTGCGCAGGTTGAACAACTTCATGAAAAACACCGCAATACCCAATAAGCCATCGTAAATGCTCTGGAAAATCGGCTTGCCGGGGCTGAGCAAGTAATAACGCACAATCCCCAAAAACAGCGCCACCAAGTCAAACACCGCCGCCCAAATAATTCCTACGATGACGCTGATGGAATAATTGTCAGGGGTAATCAGGGTTGCCAGTGCTTTTTCCACCGGATTTTGCACGTCGCCCAAATCTTGCTTGAGCAACTGAGTCAGCGCGGTACGGCTGCCATCGGCATTGGTCAGGGCGCGTAGTTTGGCAACTTCCACCAGTAAACTGTCGCGCAAGGCTTCATCACTGACGGTGGCTAATTGCTGATTCACGCGGGTAAGTTGTTCGCGCATCGCGGTAAAGTTTTGCTGGGCAGTGGCTTGTGCCGTAAGCGCTTGTTCGTGCGCATCCACTTTGGCGTAATAATTAGCACCTTTGCCCGGCCCTAAACCCGAACGCCCGCCATTCTTGGCTTCTTCCTCCACCAAGCGTTGGGTTTCCGCGACCTTGGCATCGGCATCACGCAAAAATTGTTGCTCGACGGCGAGTACATCACTCAGGTTGGTGGTGAGGGTGGCTTTCAAGCCCGTATCCACGGTTTGGGCGGTGTTATACCCCGGCAAACTGCTATTATAAATGTAGGTATACGCGCTCAAGCTGGATAAGAGCAACGCGGCGGCATACACCACGATCAATGACAATTTGCCGATCCCGTGCACATACGGCAGGGCTAATAGCGCAATCGCAATCGCAAATTGTACGGCGGCGGCAAACAAAATGGCGTATACCTGTTCTTCCAGATACAAATACGCCCCAGAATAGGTAAAAATCCCATTGGCGGCGGTCAAAAAGACAATGACCAAACCAATCAAAAAACTCAGCGCTTTAAGCTTGAAACTGTGTTCAGGCGGGTGCTTAACAGCTTGTTTCATACAGCAAACCTTCCTCGCGTCGTGCGGTGCGTGTTGAATATTAGTATTTTCTAATGTTAGAAGTTGCGTATTTACCACACTTCGGCGTAAATAGATAGCGCTTGTGCAAAATATAAAGCCACGCAACATTTCCACAAAGCAGCGGCAAATTTTGATGGAAACGACTAAACTTGAAGGGCAATCCGTACAGGCTCATTATCGAAGGGAGTTATAATGGCTTTTGGCAAACTGACGATTGACTGGCGTAGTACGCTGGCAGCGGTGTGGCGTTCCAACCGGCATTTCCTTAAACCCATTAGGAATGTTGACTTGGTGAACCCCGATACCTTGCAAGGCATCGACGCGCAGAAAGAAGCGCTGTTCCGCAATACCGAACATTTTTTACGGGGCAAACCCGCCAGTCATGCGCTGTTGTGGGGAGCGCGTGGTGTGGGCAAATCGTCGCTGATTAAAGCCGTGCTGACCCGTTACCATACGTATGGCTTACGCATGATTCAGATTTCCAAAGACGATCTGAGTGTGTTGGTGGATATTACCGATGAAATTGTCGATTCCCACCACCGTTTCATTATCTATTGCGATGACCTGACGTTCGATGAAGGCCAAGGCGAATACCGCATGTTGAAAAGCACGATGGAAGGCACGTTGGAAAAGCCGCCGGAAAACGTGCTGATTTACGCCACCTCCAACCGGCGGCACATGATGCCGGAGCAACTGTCCGACAATTTGGCTACCAGCATGGTCAACGGCGAAATCCACCTCGGTGAAGCCGTTGACGACAAACTCTCGCTGGCGGATCGTTTTGGCTTGTCGCTGCCTTTCCACGCCATGAATCGAGACACTTATCTGGAGATTGTGGACAAACTGTTTAAAGGTCGAGTACAAGATGCAGAATTGCTGCACCAAGAAGCCATGGCTTTCGCGACTGAACGCGGCGGTCAAAGTGGGCGCACGGCACGGCACTTCTTCAACCATTGCCAAACAGGTTTAAATTAGATGCACGCTCAGAAATTTTCCACGGTGTTGCTGGGAACAGCGTTATTAGCGCTGGGTCTCAACGGTTGCGCAAGTACGTCAGAAACCAAAGCAACACCCTCGGAAGCCAGCACAACGCCGCTTCCAGCAACAGCAACGGCTGAAGCAGCGGTGGTTCCCGCAGCGGATGCATTGAATAAGCAACTGTGGGAAGCGGCACAAGCGGGCAATACGGACACTATTCGTAGCCTGTTGGCGCAAGGTGCAAACCCTAGCACTGCCACCGCATCGGGTGAAACGGCATTGCACGCGGCGGTTGCCTCCGGTGTATTACCGGCTGTGATGCAGTTGGTCAGCAATGGCGCGGTGATTAGTGCGACAACCGCCACGGGCTGGACACCGTTACACCATGCGGCGCGTTTTGGGCGTGCCGATATTGCCAATTACCTGATTCAACAAGGCGCTGACCCGAAAGCCCTTACCACTGGCACTCCGGCGAAAACTCCGGTACAAATGGCACTGGATCAAGGCGACCTGCGTACTGCACGTATCCTAGGTTACTGATTAAATGCTTATTGAGGACAGTATATGAAATTGACAACCGTATTTTTAACACTCGCCGTGCTACTCGGTCTGGGCGCTTGTACCCAAGAAACCCAAAATAAAATCGGGCGTGAAATCAACAACTGGACCGGGGTCAGCGGTGTGCTGGAAGTGTATGCCGGTGAAAAACTGGTCAGACGGTTCATGAAAATTGACAAATTAACCACTGCCGCAGGCACGGGCAGTAACGCTGACCGTCCTTACCGCTTTGGTTATGGTATTCTTGATGCTAATCTCAACGGTGTTGCCGATGCCGGTGAGAAGAAAGTTTACTTTGAGTTCAGTGACTATTCGACTTCCTATATTTTCTTTGAGAACCCATCCTGAGAGCAAACATGCTACGCACCCGCTTAAGTACTGGCTTGTTATTAGTATCCCTGTTGTTGAACGGTTGCGGGTCGGATAATACCGACCCACAAAAACCTGCCAAGCAACAGCAATCTAATGCCCCCGTTACTGAGACATTGCTCGACCATTACCCCGTTACCGACACCAGTGCCGGTGCTATTCAACTGGGGATGTTGTCCACTGACATTCCGGCAGCGATGCCGGGTGTCAATGCTGCGGTCGAACAAGACGGTGACGGTATCGAGTGGATGACGCTGAAAATGAACGGCGAAGCCCTCATGAATATCATGCTGGATCGCAGTACCCATACCGCCAATTTGATTCGCATCCTCAGCCCGCGTTTCGTTACGGAACAAGGGGTAAAAGTCGGGGAAAATCTGCAAAGCGTGGGTGAAAAGCTCGGTGGTTTGAAAGAAATTCAGTGGACGGAAATCGAATCGCGCGAATTTGCTACCTTCAATAACGCCCCAATAACCATGGTGTTTCAAGTGATCGCTAACACTGGCACGGCAGGCGTTTACCCTAGCGGTGAAGCGATTACCAATATTGCGGCTTCTTCCGCCACTATCCATTCCATTTGGCTGATGGAAGATTAGCCGTTCCTTTAAACTTATACAAACTTAACCAAGGTCAAGTTTGCGGTTAAATTCCTGCTTCATTGGGGCTGGTTTCACCTTCGGTTTGCACCGAGAGCCAGAGCCTTCCCCTCCACAGGCAGACACCGTGGAACTCACGGCATATTTTTTCAAATTTTTGGCGGCATTGATGTCACGGTCATGAACTGCACGACAGTCAGGGCAAGTCCATTCACGCACCGACAGCGGTAGCTTTTCCACTTTATGCCCACAGCCAGAAGCAGAACACGTCTTGCTCGAAGCAAAAAACCGATCAGCTACCACGACCAACGCACCGCGCATTTCCGCCTTGTATTCCAGTTGCCGCCGGAACTCGAAGAATCCCATGTCACTGATGGCACGGGATAAATGACGGTTTTTCACCATGCCCGATACGTTCAAGTTTTCAATGCCGATGATGTGAAAACGGCGGGTCAAATCCGTGGTGAGTTGGTGCAAACTGTCTTGGCGGATATTGGCGATGCGTGCGTGAAGTTTTGCCAGTTTTTGTTTTGCCTTGTGGCGGTTGGCACTGCTTTTGACCTTGCGGGACAGGCTGAGCGAGAGCCGTTTTAGGCGGGAAAGCAAGGCTTTATGCGGCTTCGCCCCGACCACTTTTTCCCCCGTTGACAGCGTTGCCAGTGCGGATACACCCAAATCTACCCCCACTGCGCCTTGGTTTTCGGCAGGCAGGAGGTGGTTTGAGATGGTATCCACGGTGATGCTGGCGAACCACTGATCAGCGGTGCGGGAAATCGTGGCAGAGAGAATTTTACCGGAAAAGCGTAACGTTTCCCGCATCCGTACTACCCCAAGATTGGGAATGCGGATGCGGCAAGCGTCGATGGCAAACTGGTCATTGGTGAGGGTGAAACTGTCGCGGCTTTTGCCTTTCTTTTTGAATTGCGGGTACTGGGTGCGTCCCGCAAAGAAGTTTTTGAAGGCTGCGCCGAGTTGGATAATTGCCATTTGCGGGGCATTTTTGGTGACTTCCAGCATCCAGGGGAATTGTTCGCGTTTGATGGCGTTCAATTGGCGGCGCAAGCGCATTTGGTTGGGTTTTGGCTGGGTGTTGTCTTCCTTCCATGCCGTGTATTGGGTTTGCCATTCCGCTAATGCCCAATTGTAGGCAAACCGCGCTGTGCCTGCGGCTTTCGCCAAGTACGTCGCTTGCTTATGGTTGGTGTCAAGGCGGATTTTGTGGCTGATGATCATGGCAAACAGAATGCAGCACGGTGTGATAGTTGTCTAGTCATCCGTGCTTTTGCTGCTATCTTTTACGGATAAACGGCACTACGCTTTTATAAACCTAACCAAAATGATAAAGTTTGAATATATTTAGATAGATTTTATGGTAACTGTTTCAAACCCTTCGACTCCGCTCAGGGTGCTGCAAGGATGTTCAGGGCGCGTTACTTTTTCTTGGCGCGTGGGTGCGCCTTGTCATACACCGCAGCAAGGTGCTGAAAATCCAAATGCGTGTAAATCTGGGTGCTGCTAATGTCAGCATGACCCAGCATTTCTTGCACCGCGCGTAAATCCCCCGACGATTCCAACACATGACTGGCGAAGGAATGGCGCAATTTGTGCGGGTGGACGTGCTGTTCCAAACCTTGTTGCAAACGCCAGTGATTCAACCGAAATTGCACACTGCGTGGGTGTAAGCGCGTGCCGCGTTTGCTGACAAACAAGGCCGGTTCGCCGTGTGCCGCCAATGTAACCCGCTGCTGCACCCACTTGGCTACGGCGGTTAATGCCGTGCGCCCAACGGGTATGTAACGTTCTTTATTGCCTTTGCCGATTACGCGCACTTGCTGCTGGCGTTGGTCGACATCGTGGACATCCAACCCCACCAGTTCTGCCAAGCGCAACCCAGAGGAATACAGCAATTCCATCAAAGCACTGTCGCGCACGGCTAAAATATCATCCGACTCGATGTTCAACAGCCGTTCCAAAGTATCCGCATCCAAGGTATCGGGCAATTTGCGGGCGTGTTTCGGCGATTGCACATCCACGACTGGGTTATTTTCTATCAGATTTTCACGCAATAGAAAACGGTAAAAGCGCCGGATGGAAGACAGCTTGCGTTGCAAACTTTTGCCCGACAAGCCTTTGCGGTGCAAGTGACTGATCCATTGGCGTACTTGCGCGGTGTGGATGGTTAACGGCGAGGGCGTTTCCGCCGCGCCTGCCTGTTGTTCCAGCCACGCAATGAAATCGTTTAAATCGTGTTCGTAACTGCTGACGGTGCGCGGCGAATAGCGTTTTTCACTGAACAAATGGTGGTGGTAACGCGCCAGAATCGCATCCACCACTTCATTTAATGCCACTTAAGACCCCATCTCGACGGTATGCAAGGGTGGTTCCAAATAACGGGCTAAGGCGCGTGCCACCAGCCCGCCGAGTTGCCCGATGAATAATGTACCCATGCCGGGATAAAAACGGGCTTCGTTTTCGCTACCCAGTGCCAGCACGCCGATTTCACGCGCCTCAAACAACGGAATCAACACCGCTGATTTAATGGATGCGCCCTCATCGCCAAACAAAAACATTTGCTGGCGCGGGCGCAAACGCCCACACACCGGTTGGCGCTTACGAAACAGCGTGGCCAGTTGCTTGAGGTATTTATCGTCGGGGTCAATGAAATGCAAGCCATTCCGCGTGCGCCCATGCCCGATTAGGCGTAACACCACATTGTCGGCTTTGAAATCACCGCGCAGCATGTGGTTGCAAGTTCCGACCACATCATCGAGGCTATCACAGGTCATGAGTTCCAGCGCCAGATGGTGCAAGCGGGCAATCACATGTTCGCTGTCACGCGCCGCTTTCAGCATGTCACTTTGGCGTTCCTGCAATTCACGGTACTGATCACGCTGGCGTTGCACCAAACGTTCCAGCAGCGACACCGCCCCGCCGGTATGCAAATGCGGAATGCTTAAACCATCCAGCACGTCTTCATGCTCACGAAAAAAATTGGGGTGGTGGCGCAACCAAGCCGCTACCTGCTCAGCACTGATGCTGTGATCGTGCTGTCCATCTGCTGTGTTCATAGGTTAAGTGTTCCCCTGAATACCGTTACTGCCGGGCCGGTCATTGCTACCGGCTGCCCTGCACCTTGCCACTGAATCCGCAACTCGCCACCGGGCAAGCTGACGCTAACTTGCTCATCCAATAAGCCTTGCAAGCGCCCGGCTACCACCGCAGCACAAGCACCCGTGCCACACGCCAGCGTTTCGCCACAGCCGCGCTCGAAAACCCGTAAGCGGATACGGTCACGCGCCACCACTTGCATAAAACCGACATTGACCCGTTTGGGAAACGCCGGATGGCTTTCCAACAACGCACCTAAGCTTGCTACCGGAGCGCTATCCACCGCCGTCACTTGTAATACAGCATGGGGATTGCCCATCGACACAGCGGCTAACGCAAGGGTTTCACCACCCACATCCACGGAATAAAGCGTTTGCTGCCTCTCGGCAACGAACGGTATTTGTGCTGGCGCTAATACCGGCACGCCCATGTTCACCATTACCTGCCCATCGGTTTGAATGTGTAACACAATACGCCCGCTGGCGGTCATGACCGGGATTGTGGTCTGGCGAGTTAAACCTTGATCATACACGAAACGCGCAAAACAACGCGCCCCATTCCCACATTGTTCTACCTCACCGCCATCGGCATTGAAAATACGGTAACGGAATTCCGCATCCGCGCCTGCGTAGGCTTCCACCAGCAATAATTGATCACACCCGACCCCGAAATGGCGGTCAGCAATGTGCTGAATTTGCGCGGTACTTAAATCTACCCGCTGATTAATGCCATCCAACACCACAAAATCATTGCCTAAACCGTGCATTTTGGTGAAATGAAGCTCGCCGCCAGCCATACCGAATTTCCTATTAACGAAAGCATTAGTATACAAACATATAGCGATACAGCAATTTTGATGATATGTTACCTGACTCAATTTTTCGGATCGCATCACATTAATCGCAAGATCAGGAGAGGAACTATGTCTGATTTTAAACAAGAACTCGACGCGCGCGGCTTAAATTGCCCACTGCCTATTTTACGCACCAAGAAAGCCATTAACGGCTTGGCTGCTGGCGAAATCCTAAAGGTCATCGCGACTGACCCAGGCTCTGTCAAAGATATGGAAGCTTTTTGCAAGCAAACTGGCAACGAAATGGTCAGCACCAGCGAATCTGGCGGCGATTACACTTTCATGATCAAGAAAGGGTAATGGCATGTGGGGGCGGAAGCTGTTTCGCCCCTGCGTAACGTACTCTCATCACCATGCCTGCTGATTCCAAATTTACCAAACTCCGCTCAGAACTCGATCTTCGCCGTTCCCGGCACCTTTACCGCAGCACGCGCGTCGCGGACTCTCCGCAACAACCCCAACGCCATATTGATGGCAAACCGTTACTCACGTTTTGCAGCAATGATTACCTTGGGCTGGCAAATCACCCCGCCGTCATTCGTGCGTTTCAGCAAGCCGCCAATACTTACGGCGTCGGCAGTGGCGCGGCACATTTGGTCAATGGGCATTCGCGCCCGCATCAACAATTGGAAGAAGCGTTAGCCGCCTTCACGGGTCGGGAACGTGCCTTGCTATTTTCCACCGGCTATATGGCAAATCTGGGCGTAGTCAATGCCCTGCTAACCGGGCGCAACGATGTGGTGTATGCCGACCGTTTGAATCATGCCTCGCTGGTCGATGCAGCCTTATTATCGGGCGCAAAACTGATCCGTTACCCGCACAATGACACCACTAGCCTCGGCAAACGTTTGCTGGCACAAGAAGGTGACACACCCACCCAACTGATTCTCACCGATGGCGTCTTCAGTATGGATGGCGATGTGGCTCCGCTTGCCAAACTCGCGCTGATGGCGCAGCAGCATGAGGCTTGGCTGATGGTGGATGATGCGCACGGGTTTGGCGTATTGGGCAATACTGGCGCAGGTTTGGTGGAAGCCGCTGGCTTGAATCAAGACGACGTGCCGATTCTCATGGGCACTTTGGGTAAAGCACTCGGCACCGCAGGCGCATTCATCGCCGGTAGCCATGATTTGATTGAATACCTGATTCAAACCGCGCGCACCTGGATTTATACCACCGCTCAGCCGCCCGCTGTTGCCGCTGCCACCTTAGTCAGCTTGCAATTGGTAGCAACCGAAAGTTGGCGGCGTGAACATTTACGCAGCCTGATTCAACAGTTTCGCACGGGCGCGGTGCAATTGGGCTTGCCGCTAATGCCGTCTGACACCGCGATTCAGCCGATGTTGGTGGGCAGCAGTGAACAGGCGCTGAGCATCAGTCGCAAGCTGGAAGCGTGGGGAATTCTGGTGACAGCGATTCGCCCGCCCACCGTCCCCGTCGAAACCGCACGCTTGCGGGTTACATTGTCGGCGGCACACACAGTGGAAGACGTGGAACGTTTGCTGGATGCATTGGGTAAAGCTTAGCTTTTCATGCCACCAAATTTGCCAAACAGTTCCATCCACTGCTTAAACACATCCGCATTGCCCGCGACGCCCGGTTTAAAAAACGTTAGTGGGTCGAAACCTTCCGCGCCTTCCTGCATTTTCTTCAGCATTTGTGCCATGACTTCCTGATTGAAGGCTTGCACATCGGGCAGGCCCATCACGCGGCGCAATTCTTCGGGCGTCATCTCGACGTTGACGGTAATATTCATAGCGGGTTCCCTCGTATTGTTGCTATGCACACAGTTTGCCACAAATCCGTTAATCGCGTGGATATTGCCTATAATCCTTGAAACCTTTGCAAAGGAAACGGGCCATTATGACTGAACCAGCGAATCCCCCTGTAGCGGCGTGGCGTGCACGCTTACAAGCTTGGCGCAATGCCACGCAAGCCCTGTTGCTGCGTTCGGTTGATGTCATGCGCTTATTGACCGAACGCATTATGGGATTTTTACGCCTGTTTGCGACCTTAGGGCTGCTGTTGATTGTATTGTTGGTGGTCTATCAGGCGTTGCAAAGTGCGCAATTGGTGCTGGTGAAGCCGTTTGCCGTTCCCAAAAGCATGACCGATCGCCACGCCGATGCCGGACGGGTTATTGCGAATACGCTCAAGCAAGAGCTATTGCTGGCAGAAGCCGATATTTACACCACGGTGCAACGCAACAGTCGCAATGGCAAAGTGAATATCGAGGCAGTGACCGGCAAGACCGACGATTACCTGCTCGGTGCGGCGATCAAATTGCCCGAAACCGGCATTTCCATCAATGATGTGGTGGAATTCATCGCCAGTATCTTTGGGCGGCGCAATATCACCGGCTCGGTTTACCAAGATCAGGGCAAGCTGTTCCTGCAAGTGGAATTGGAAGGGCGCATGTTCAGTTTTGAGCGTGAGCTTGGCACTCGCGACCCGAATGCACTCAATATGGATTTGCTCCGCGACATGTTGCGCGAAAGCCGTCACCGCTTGTTAAGCGTCGCCTCGGAAAGCCACAACCTGTATTACTATTGCAGCGGTGAAGCCGAGGCCAACGAACACACCGAGAGCCAACTCGCTGCGTTATTTGACTACTGTACACGCCTGCAAAGTGCACAACTGACACCGGCAAGCCTTGGCGCATTGTTGGACGAATTGCACGCCACCCGTACTCAGCGTTTCACGAGTAACAATGACACCTTGCGCCATATCCTCGCGCAAATTACCGGTAATGCATTGGATAAAACCCGGCTGTTATGCCCGGATTACGCCAATACCAAGGTATGCCAAGCGCCGGTCGTGCCGGAAGTGGCGAATCTCTCCCTGAGCCTGCCCGCACCCATGCCAGCAGCGGCTGCCGCACCGCTGGCTTACCCCGCTTTGCCGGATGCTAAGGCGTTTCAAGCGGATAGCTTGACGATGCGCAGCATGATGCGTGTGACTTCAGCAGCGCAAACCCTGACATTACCGTCGGTCAAAGCCTTGCAAGCCGATTGTGAAGCCCAGCCCGCTGCCAAATCCGAGGCGATATTGACGTCTAACCGCACCGAAGGCGATGCCACCTTGCTCTACAACAATAACCGCCCGTTACAGGCGGTGGAAAAGTACGCGCAAGCCATCCAGCAAAACTGCGGCAATGCGTTTGCTTGGGCGAATCTTGGCATATTGCTGATGAATACCGATCCGCCGTTACGCAGTGTTGAGGAAGCGCAACGGGCGCTGACCCAAGCCGTCAGCCTCAATCCGCGCATTGATTGGATTCAAAATAACCTGTGTATTGCACACGCATGGTCTGCCCCGCTGGAAACGCTACCAAGCGCCATCAATCATGCCGCTTGTGACGTTGCCCGCACGCTCAACCCCGCCAATAAAGTGCTGCTCGACAAGCAATTTTACCTCGCGCTGGCGGATCGTTATTTTGCAGAAGGGGCTTACAGCAAAGCCGCCGACACTTACCAAGCGGCGCTCAGTGCGGATAGAAAACGCGATTGCAATACCAATAAAGTCATTGAGACATTGGTATTGCTAGAAGCCGAATACGGCATTGTCGGGGGAAAACAGGCCGCTTGTGCCATTTTGCAAGATGCGTTGCCCTTACCGGGCGGCAAGATCAGCGCGTGTGAAGCGCAGCTTGCCGCCTTTCAGTGTTCAACCGATTAGAATGCCATCACGTAACTTTTGCCAGCTTGTTCCAGCACGCTGTAACGTTCCGTGCCTTCGGCATTGAAAAACACAAAGCTCGGTTTGACCATCGCGCTGCTGCCATCAATGCTCAAGCCTTGCAGCACTAAGCTATTGTCGAGATTCAGCAAGGGCGTGGTGTACGTCTTTAAGCGGTAGCTGTCAGATGCCGCTTCAATCGCGACAAATTTCGCGGCTTTTTGCGAATGGTCGGCGTGCAATAAATACGTGGCCGGTTTGCCATCGTCATCCGCGACGCTCCGTTGGTAATGCATATCCGCTTCGACCTGCGCCGCTGTTTGGAACAGGCTGCCGCCAGCGGTCAGCAAATACATGCCATCATCCGTGCTCCACAGGTTGCTATTGGCTCCACCCACATCGTGTTGCCCGTAGTATGGCGAATCATGTAACCACATCGGTTGTGCCGCGCTAGTGTCGTAGCGGTTCAGATCATTTTTCGCGAAATCGGTATCCAAGGTGTAAACCGCTCTCAAGCTCGGCACGGCTTGCAGGTGTGCGCCACCGAACAAGCGTTGTGTGCCGCCGTCTTCTTGCACGCTGCCGCTGGCAAGATCAATCGCGTACAAATAGCTCCATCTCAGGCTGGCTGGCGGAGTGGCATAGGCTTTGCCATTATTGCCTAGCGCAATATCAAACACGTTAATGCCCAAATCTTCGTGGACATCCAAGATTTCAGCGTGAGCTAAATCGACGTGGGTAATCGCACCGTTATGCCCAACCACGGCGGTTTCACCGTCTGGGCTAATGGCAAGACTGGTGGGTACGAATGGCAACGCTACCGTTTGCTGCCTGCCACTGTTGGGGTGAATGATGTTCAATGCATTGCGGGGTTGGCTGCTGACCGTAATCAGTTGATCTAACGCATCGCTGTAAGCAGCATCGAGTGTATTGCCATTCAAGGGGTTAGCCGCTGCCATCACTGTCAGGTTGCTGCTGGTTACGTGGGTATTGCCAAGTACGTCGGTCGCTTTCAGGCTAACGGTATACGTGCCTTGTTTGTCGGGTGTAAAACTGGCGGTAATGCTGTCGGCAGCTACCACCACGGCGCTGCTGTCGGTTGGCGCAGCTTCCAGCGTCCAGTGGTAGGTGAGGAAATCGCCTTCGGGGTCAGTGGTTTTGCTGCCATCTAACATGAGCGTTGCCCCCAGGGTGGTGGCAATTGGCAGGGTTGCGACGGCGGTGGGGGCAGCATTGGTGTTGACGGGGAAGTTTTTCAGCACGGATTCGTTGCGGATGGAGGGAGATTCGTACACGCCGTCGCCATTGCTGTCCAGATTAACCTGCAATTTGCGTTGTGGTGGGGTGGCGGTGTCGTAACCTTGCGCAATGACCTGCACGTTGCTGCTGGCTGCACCGGTCAATGCTAGTTCGCCTGAGAGTGGCACGCCATCGGCGGCAAACATCAACGGTTTAAGCGTGCTGGCGGTGACGCAGCCTTGTACGCCTTCGCAGAATTTGCCGGTGATGTCGGTGTAGCCGCTGCTGTCCACGTTCATTTTCACCGCTTCGGCCAGTTGTTGTTTTTGATTGCCTTTGCCGAGATTGAGTTGGTATTGATTCATCAGCAACGTGCTTTGCCCCGTCGCAAGGTTTAGGTCAGTGCGTAATGTACCGGTTATTGTATAAGGTGCATCATCGACGCGAACGCTTAAGCCTTTCATGCTGACGGTGTAGGATGTTGGGGTGCGGTAGGCGATATTGAAGGCGTGGATAACCAGCATGGCGCTGCCGTTGGTGACGACATTTTCACTTTTGCATTGGTTATAGAGCACTTGTAGTGTGCCGGTGAAGGTGGTGTCATCCACATCCCCTGTGACTGTGGCAGTACCACCACCGGGGCAGGTATCACTGCTGTTGACGCCGCGAGCTTGATAGCCTTGCGCGGTAATTTGTTGTGCTGCCAGTGCCGACAACAGGCGTTGAGATTGCAATAAATTGGCTTGCGCCGTGCTGACAGTGGCGGAACGCGCGGCAGTTCCGGGCGGGGCGGTGATATTGTCATTGATGTTTTCGGTGCCTAACACCAGATTGACAAATGCCATGCTGTTGACGGTATCCAGCAATGCCAACGCCCGGCTGCCGGTGTAAACGCTGCTGGCATCCGCCAGTTTGTTGCTTTCGGTGTTCGGGGTGGTGTTCGCGCCGTTATCGGTAATAATCGGCGTGCTCGTGCCGCCCGTGGTGGTGGTGGACGTGGTCGTGCCGCCGCACGCGCTTAAAAGTGTGCCTGCCACCAGTGCAGGCAAGATATGTGTGGTTTTCATGAATAGCCCCTATTATTAATGCATACGAAAAACAATCATTAGAATGTGAGTAAGTAAGTTTCCGTGCCTTGTTTCAGCAGCGCATAGCGTTTGCTGCCATCGCTATTGAAAAATACAAATTGTGGAATCACGGGATTGCCGCTGTTATTTAAATTCATCGTGCTGAGCTTTTGCTCGTCGCTAACGACCAATTGGGGTGCGGTGTAGGTTTTCAGACGGTAATCGGTGTTAACACCGGCTATCCCCTTATCCAATATCACCACGAACTTTCCCGCTTCCTGTGAATGATCCGCGTGCAATAGCGTGGTCGTCGGATCATTATCGTTGTCTGACAGGCTGCGCTGATACAGCATGTCTTGGTCTTGGGTATTAGCGGTGCGGAATAAGGTTTCGCCCGCCGTCAAAAGGTAAGCATCATCTTCAGTAAGCCACAGCCCTTTGCCAGTGGCACCGCCGATGTCGTGATCGCCGTTATACGGGGAATCGTATAGCCAAGCCGGAGGGGTAATGCTGGCATCGGCTTTGGCCAAATCCACCGGCTGTGCGCCTTTATCAAGCAGGTAAAGCGCCTTCAGACTGGGCGCAAGTTGCAGGTAAAAACTGCCCGCTTGCACCAGGGAGAGACTGGCGGTGACTAGCCCTGTGTTTAAATTGATGGATTTTAGTGCGCCCGCTATTTCATTGGTTTTGGGAGTGGCGTAAGCAATGCCTTGGGCATCCAGCGAGAGATCGAAAACGCTCATATTGAGATTATTGTATAAATTCATCACGCTGGCGGTTTGCAAATTTACCTGCGTTACCGCGTTATTGTGCCCTACCACGGCGGTTTTTCCATCCGGGCTGATGGCTACGCTGGTCGGGGTAAGTGTCAAGACTACCGCTTGTTGTTCGCCGGTTGCGGGGTTAATAAGCGTGAGCGCATTATCAGGCAAAGAGCTGACCGTGATTAAGCGTTCCAACGCATCGCTGTAAGCCGCATCCACCACATTGCGGGTTAGCAAACGTGCGCCACTGGTCGTGGTATTGCCCGTTGCCGTGGATGAACCCCCGGTTGTTGCGGTGGAAGTGCCGGTATTGTTATTCGTTGTGGTATTGCTGTTGCTACCCGTTGGGGTGGTGGTCGTCGTTGTGGTCGTTGTGGAAAGCGACGCGCCGGTTCCGCCACCACACGCGACCAGTACGCTAGACATCAGTAGCATTGGAATGATCTTGCTTGCAAGCATGTAAACCCCATCTTTTTATTAGTGATTATCGTCGGTGAAAACGTAGAGCCCATCATAACCTAATTAGCTTGATAAATTAACATCATAAATTAAACTGCTGATCGTGCGATTTCCCACAATCTTTAACGACCCTGCTATAATCGTTTCACCCCACTAGAAGGAAGCGTTACATGCCTACAATTATGATTACAGGTGCCAATCGCGGCATTGGTTTGGAACTGGTTCGTCAATACGCCGCTGATGGCTGGAATGTTTTGGCTTGCTGCCGTTCCCCCGAAAATGCACACGATTTGAATAAATTGGCTGCTGCATCTGCGGGTAAAGTCACGGTGTATTTGCTGGATGTCACCAACGCCGCACAGCGCATGGCACTTGCGGCGCAACTCAAAGGTCAGCCCATCGACATTCTGTTCAACAGTGCGGGCGTATCGGGCAGTTGGAGCACGCAAGGTTTCGGGCAATGCCAAGCCGATGAATGGCTGGATGTGCTGAACATCAACGTCATCACCCCGATGCTGATGATGCAAGATTTCGCTGCCAATGTTGCCTTAAGCGAGCGCAAAATCATTGCCAATATGAGCAGCAAAATGGGCAGTATTACCGACAATACCTCTGGCGGCAGTTACGTCTACCGCTCCAGCAAAGCCGCGTTGAATATGGTCAACAAAAGTGCGGCGCACGATTTGGCACGTAAAGGCATTAGCGTGGTATTGCTGCATCCGGGTTGGGTACGCACCGACATGGGCGGCCCTAACGGTGAGCTGTCGGTGGAAGAATCTGTTACCGCGTTGAAACGCAATTTGGCAACCGTGACTTTGGCGGATTCGGGGCGTTTGATTGATATTGATGGCAGTACGATCGCGTGGTAGCAACGTCGGACAAGCAGCAACGCCTGCTCACCATTTTTGAACGCTTGTTGCCGTTGGTGGATAGCGTGTCTGACAAGGTGCGCTTTGCCGCCTTGTTGGGCGTGGGGCTGGATGTGTGGATTTTTATCTGGCTGTTTTTCCTCAAAGGGCTGTCGTTGACCAGTGCGCTGATTGTGGCGGGCGTGGTATTGCTGCCGCTGCTGATTTTGCTGCGCTTTTGGTGGGCGTTGGAAGAGCTTAAAGATTTACCAAATATCGCCGGGCGCATGATGACCGATGCCAAAGGGGAGATTCAGGAAACGGTGCAAGGCATCCGCGCTGGGCAAGTGAAAAAACTGAGCTTTCTTAGTTCCGCAAAGAGTTTGTGGAGCATTGGTTCGCTGGCAACCGAAGCGCGGGAGTTGCTGGGTTCGTATATCAGCATTGGTACGTTGGTCAACCCGCTATCGCTTATTCTGGGCTTTTTATCGTTGTTATTTGTTTTATTGCTGATCTTGGTCGGTTTGGTGTTGCTGATCTTGGCATTTTTCTGACATAGGGTGCTTTTTAGCTGACCGTTGGCTATTGACCACAAAAAAACTAATTACAAAAAAGTTTTTATATATTTTTATAAATAAAAACAAGCTGCTAACATCATTAGCATGAAAGATCACGACTACCTCGCCTTAGATGGCTATTCGATGCATGTTTTCCTGACCGTATTGGAACAGGGGTCGCTTGCCAGTGCTGCCGATAAGTTGGGGATTACCAAAACGGTTATTGGTAATTGCCTCACCAAATTGCGCTCGGTATTTCATGACCCCTTATTTGTGCGTACCGGTGGGCAAGAAATTGTCGCTACGGCGCGTGCGGAAAGCCTCGGCGAACGAATGCGCTTGGTGTTGGCGGACATGCAGCAATTGACTGCCGAACAGGTGTTCAAACCCAAACAGACGGCGCTGCATTTCACCGTCGGCACGAACGATTTTCAGCGTGATCTGATCCTGCCAGAGCTGTACCGGCAAGTCGCCAGCGAAACCAAAGAATTTTCGTTGCGCACCCTGATTTCGGAATACCCGTCGCTGGAATTATTGCGCACTGGCAAAGCGGATTTGCTGCTATCGCCGGTTGCGCCGGAGGGGACAGACATTCTTTATAAACGCCTCTTCATTGATCAGCCGCGTTGTTTCTTTGATGGCAATGCACGTCAAGCCCCGCGCACCTTGGCAGATTTCCGCAATGCGCGTTACGTTGGCTTGAATTTGGTCGATGGGCAGCGCGTAGTGCCATTGGCGGCACCGATTGCGCGGGAATTGGAACAGCAAGTGGCGATTCGTGTCCCTAACTTTTCCGACATGGCGAGTTTTATGCGTGGCAGTGACTTGTTGGCGATTGCGCCGGGAATGTTGCGGATGGGAGCATTATCGGGATTTTCATCCAGCATTCCACCGTTCAATTTGCCGTCGGTATTTATGTTTATGCTGTGGCACAAGCGTCATCAAGGCGACCCCGCGCACCAGTGGGTACGCAATCAATTGGAAGCAGCCGTCAGCGGGGTGATGGAGCGGGTCAAGTTGGCAAAAGCTTGAGTGTTTTTCGCCAAGGGTTCACCCTCGGATAAGTGGTCGCTAAAAGTAGCTAATGGTACTTTACGTTAGAAATTTCTAATATTATAATTCTCTAAATTGAAATTTATCAAAAACGTAAAACTAACGCTAGGAAATACACACATGAAATTACACGCTATTGCTTTCGCCGCATTGATCGCTATCTCTGGTGCTGCTTCTGCTGAATTCTTTGACGGTTTCGACAACGGTTCTGCGGCAGGCAATACGTCTGGCAATGGCACTGGTTCAACGGCTGCTGACGCGACTGGCTACGGCACTGGTAAGGGTGATCTGAATGGCTGGGGTCGTGGTAAAGGTGATGCCGATGGTGAAGTGGATTTCAGCCTGACTTTCAAAGGCAAAGGCAAAACCAATCTGGATACCGACATGGCGGCTAATGGTAAAGGCAACGGTGACTGGTATACTGCGGGCAATGGTTATGGTTACACTGAACAAAACCGTAACTTCTCTGGCAATGCTTCTAGCAGCAAAGCAGGCAGCACCCCAATGGCTGCACCCATGATGCCCACTATGCCACAAGCGACTGCACCGGTTGCACCGACTGTAGCAAAGTAATTTTCAGCATTTACGCTGAATGAAAAGGCATCCTTCGGGGTGCCTTTTTGCGTTTTACCCGCCTCAAATTAGGAATGGATACGATGACACAAGCGATTGCCCGCATTGGTATTTTGACGATTTCCGACCGTGCCAGTCGCGGTGAATACGAAGACAAAGGCGGCCCGGCGATTCATGCGTGGTTTAGCCGCGTGTTGACCAGCCCGTGGGAAGCGGTGGCGCGGGTCATTCCTGATGAACAGCCTGACATTGAAGCGGCATTGCGTGAATTGAGTGATGTCGAAGGCTGTGGTTTGATCGTGACGACCGGCGGCACGGGGCCTGCGTTACGTGACGTGACGCCGGAAGCGACGGAAGCGGTGTGCAGTAAAATGATGCCCGGTTTCGGCGAGTTAATGCGCACGGCTTCGTTAAAGTTTGTGCCAACCGCCATTCTGTCACGGCAAACGGCGGGTATTCGCGGGCGCAGTTTGATCGTGAATTTGCCGGGTAAACCGTCGGCGATTGATGATTGCTTGCAAGCGGTATTCCCGGCAATTCCGTATTGCTTGGATTTGATCGAAGCGGCGTATCTGGAAGCTGACCCGGAACAGTGCAAAGCGTTTCGCCCCGCTCATGCCAAACCGCGTTGATTAGCCCGCTAATGCCAGCGTGTATAAACTGGTAATACCGTTCACGATAATCCCCAGCCCGCCTAAAATGGCTAAAGTGCCAACCCATGCAATGATGCCTTTGATGAAGGGTTCAATGCTAGTGCGGGCCGATTTTTTGCGGCGGCGCGTTGCTCTTTCTGTCTGTGCCATGAGGTGTTGCCTTATTGTTATTATTGATTAAGCCACTATAGCAAAGCTTGTATGAAGACATCCCAAACAGTCACGTCTCACAACCCAGCAACCAAGCCTCCAATTCCCGCACCGAGAAGCCCATTCCCGCAATGCTAAACGGTGCAAGATTGGCGAGATCCGCGTGCAAATCTGCCGCGAATTTCTCCCGATGTTCGGGCGGAATATGCGTTTCTGTATACGTTTGAATATGCGTTGCCAGCGCATCACTGTGCAGGAATTGCTGCACAATCGCGCGAATCAGTTCGCGTCGTGCGGGACGGTATTGCACACGCAACGGGTCGATGCCCATCGCCTCCACGGTGACACTGTACAATTTACACGAGCGTAAATACGAACTGACATACAGTTCTGCCAGCGGCGTGACATCATTGCGTTCATACGTCACCAGTACGGCACTGGCGTAATCATCCTTATCCATATCGTTAAACGACAGTGGCACAAGGTTGTGGCGTACCAGCGGAATATTGCACGCTAAGCGCGAAGTGCGTTTATTCACATCAATAAAAGCCTGCAAATAAGCAATGTGAACCAGCAGGAAAAAACTCTGCTCAAACGGGTCATGGATCGCTTGCGCTGTCGTGGTAATCGCGGTGAGTTGTTGTGCTAAACGGGTTTGATTGTCGATTGGCAGGTAGGTACTGGCAGAAATGCGCACGGAATCTTGCCGTATTTGCCCTGCTGCACCCGTCGTTACCAAACCATCTGCCAATAGGTAATGCAGGGAACGAATATTATCTTGCGTAATGTCGAGCCGCTGAATACCGTCCACTAAAAAACGGATTGCATCTTTGTGATTCAGCAGCATGATTTTTTCTGCATCCAGCTTATTGTCAGCCGCCATGCCTTCCAGTAGCAATTTTTGCGTATCCAGCAGCGAATACGTGTTGCCTTCCAGCCGCGAAGAGTTGTAGGACAAGTCAATCAATAAACGGTTGAAAATACGCTGGGCATACGTACCCGCCGGTAATTCCACGCGCAGTTGTTGCCCTTGTTGCAGCAAAATCTCGCGTTGTCTGGCAGTGAGGTAAAACGTTTGGTTGGGTTGGTAAGCCGCCAGCCATTCGGGGCGGTAGGTACAAGGTTCGCGGGTAATCAGCGGTTGCCGGATTTGGTGCAACAATTGCAGTGCCGTGGCGGAAAAGTACGGGTGAAGGTTGGTTTCAGCCATTTCCGCGACGGTGTAGCGTCGTCCGCGTTTTGTGCCGCTTGCTTGAACCTGCCCTGACGTAACGGCTTGAGCCAGCCAGCGGTGTAGAGTGCGCTCGGTGATGTCTAAATGCGGCAAAATCTCCGAAATGGCGGCGGGTTTGTCGAGCTTTTTCAGGATTTTCAGGAGTCTTTCGGTGTTATCGGTCATATTATCCGCCATTTTTGTCTGATATGTGAGGAATATCCGCCATATTGGGCTTGGCGGTCAAGTTATCCGCCATTTATTTTTCCTTGACATTTGCAAGCTTACCGCTACACTTTCTCACCATTATCAACCTTATTTTATGGAGACACCCAACATGCTGAATGGACATATACGGAGCAATTCAATCAACTAGTGTCTCCCGCGCTTGTGCCGGGGGACTGATGTCAGTCATCCGGTGTAAGAATGCGGTGCTTCGTGTACAGCATGTCGAAAACCCCGGATGGCCTAAAAACCAACGGGGTTTTTTTATGCCTATCAGTTTTATGCTCAATAAGGGCAAGGTTCCGGTCAAGATTTTTACTGACGACGTGGATAGCGGTTCGCTGACACAATTGGGAAACCTATCGCAACTGCCCTTCATCCACAGCCACATTGCGGCGATGCCAGACGTGCATCATGGCATTGGTGCGACCGTGGGTTCGGTGATTCCCACCCGTGGCGCGATTATTCCCGCTGCCGTCGGCGTGGATATTGGTTGTGGAATGAACGCGGTACGTTTATCGCTCAAAGCCCACGACTTGCCGGATAACTTGTACAACATTCGCACGGCGATTGAACAGCGCGTGCCTACCGGTTTCGATGAACACGAGCGCCCCAGCCTCAACGGTGCGACGCTCAATAATATGGGTAAGCATCTGGATGTGATTACCGACAAGCACCCCGGACTGGTGAAAATGTTGAAAAACTTTCACCGCCAATGGGGCAAGCAACTCGGCACACTCGGTGGCGGCAACCATTTTATCGAACTGTGCATCGACGAAAGTGACGACGTGTGGGTGATGCTGCATTCCGGCAGTCGCGGGGTTGGCAATGCCATCGGGCGTTATTTCATCGAAAAAGCCAAAAAGGATGTGGGGCGGGAACTCGGTCAATTGCCGGACAAAGACCTCGCCTACTTCACCGAAGGCACACAGCATTTCGATGATTACGTGGAAGCCGTCGGTTGGGCGCAGGATTACGCCATGGTCAATCGCCGCGAAATGATGCGCTTGGTATTAGATGCGTTGCAACGCAGCAAAGCCTTGCCCGCGTTTACCACCACTCGTGAAGCGATCAACTGCCACCACAATTACGTGCAAAAGGAAACGCACTTCGGCGCGGAAGTTTACCTGACTCGCAAGGGCGCAATCAGTGCGCAGTTGGGGCAGCTCGGCATTATTCCCGGCAGCATGGGGGCGAAATCGTACATCGTGCGCGGCTTAGGCAATGCGCAATCGTTCTGTTCCTGTTCGCACGGCGCAGGGCGACGCATGAGCCGCACCGAAGCCAAACGGCGTTTCAACACCCTCGATCTGGAAGCCCAGACCAAGGGCATCGAATGCCGCAAGGATAAAGGCGTGGTTGATGAAATTCCCGGCGCGTACAAGGACATCGACGTGGTGATGCAGAACCAAAGCGATCTGGTCGAGGTCGTACATACGTTGAAACAAGTCATTTGCGTGAAAGGTTAGTAGGGGCGTATTGCATACGCCCTCTTCAAGGAGCAACCAATGGAAAAAACCCAAGTTGAACTGATCCGCGAATGCTTAAGCGGCAACCGCACGGTGTTCCGCTACGCACCGGACAGCTACGCACTGCAATTGCTCAAGGATTATATCGGCAACGGCATGGGGATTGCGGCATTGCGCCGCTCTCCTTATGCCAAATTGCTAACCAAACCGATTGTCACCGAAGCCTTGGCGTTAGCGGGCAAAGGGCAGCTAGAACCGTGGCATTTGGAAGCGGTTATTGCCCAATACCGCGACCACAAACCGCTGAATTTCATCCTCACATTGGATGAATGGGGTACAGACGACAAAACCGACCGCCATTGGAAACAGACCTGCCGCACGGGTTACGACTTGGTACTGCAACTGAATTTTGCCAACGACCACCACCAGCACCTCAAAACGCTGGTTGGCGCGGACGATGTTGCCCCGTTTTCCTACCACGGGCATCCGGTGTGCAAGGATGGCACGCTGGAAACACTAGCTTGGGCGCGAATTGATCTGGATTTTGCCAGCAATCAGGCGCTGATCGAAGAAATCCAGTCCGATTGGGTCAAAGGTGCAGCGGATAGCTACCAAAACTGTCTGTACGGCGAGGACAAGATGCAGCAATACCGCGAGGTATTACGTCCTTACGCCAAGGTGTGGGATGAAGCGATGTTGACGGCGGCACTGTGCTTCATTCGCCGCGAACTGGGTATCCGCGACGTGTTTTACCACAGTTATGACACGGGTAATCGCCTCAAAGGTATCGAGCGTTACTACCACCTCGGCAAGCCGCCGCGTTATTTGTACACCGAATTGCCGAAAAAGTTTTGCTTCGTCCCAACCAGCGAAGCGCCGGACTTCCTTAAACCTGTCCGTTATCTGCATTACCTGCAACGCCACGGTAAAGCACAATGGTTCAAACTGCCAACACAGGAGCAATCTCATGGCAAAAAAGCAGCCGCGTAAGCGCAATCCCGTCGCCCACCACTTATTCGTCAATCGGGGTGGGGTTCACGAAAAAAGCCAGTCTGCCAAACGGCAGGAAGACAAACGCCAGTTGCGTAAACTGGTCAACAAGGTAGGCACTGAAAGTGCCTACCTTGAGCAAGCCGCATAGTGGCTCAAAACATCACATATTTAGTGCGATAATGTTGCTATAGGCGGAATAAGTGCCGTTGGTCTGGTAAGCCCGCACGCGATAACGGTAGCTCTCGCCACTCTCCAGTGTGGAGTCACTATCGGTAAAGCTCACTGCATTTGCCGCGACGCTACCTAAAAATTCAAAGCTGGTGCAACCCGCTTTTAGGCAACGTTCCACCTTGAACCCTGTTTCATTGTTGCTGGCATCTATCCAATTTAAACGCACCTTATTGCCAGCAAGTACCGTTGCAGTCAAATTGGCAGGTGCAGCAATCGCGGTTGAGGGTGTGGATACGGTTATATCTACCGTATTGGAATAATCAGAATAAACGGTTCCTCGGTAAGCACGAATTCGATAACGGTAGTTTTTATTTGCCTGTAAATTGGTATTGGTAAACTGGACAATATTCGCCCCCGTCGTTTTGATCACTGTAAAGTTAGTACAAGCCGCATTGAGGCAGCGCTCAATCTTAAAGCCGGTTTCATTGCTGCTGGTATCTACCCAATTTAGGCGTACTTGGCTGCTGGAGAGGGCGGTTGCTGTCAGGCTAGTTGGGGCAGCCAACAAAGACGGTGCAGCTAGTGTCGCAGTGGTCACAGTGCTGGAATAGCCGGAGTGATTCGTTCCTCGGTAGGCGCGTATCCGGTAACGGTAGCTGGTGTTACTCACAAGATTACTGTCACTAAAGGTAATGCCATTGGCAGAAACCGTGCCGACCTCAGCAAAGCCAGTACAGGTTGCACCTTGGCAGCGTTCAATCTTGAAGCCCGTTTCATCACTACTGGCATCCACCCAGTTTAGGCGTACTTGACTGTTGGAGAGGGCAGTTGCTGTCAGACTAGTCGGAGCAAGCGGGGGCGTAATGACGCCATTGGTAAGATCATAAGCTTCCTTAAACGTATAAAACTTCAACCCTAAACCTTTTGCAATATCAATAATTTGATTCAGTTTGCTGGCACGAATCGCATACTGGGAATCTGCATCCGGTGAGGTATCGTCAAAGATATAATGACCATACAAGGTAATAATTTCATTGTTATTTTTTGCACGAATCAGTGCTTGTTCTATTTCTGCCACAGTGCGTCCATAGCGATTATCAAGGCTTTCCCCTTCCAGAACGCCATAGGTTTTGTCGCTGTTATGGTAGATTTCATCCATTTGCGCCAGTTGTTTGCCCGCATCGTAAAAAGTTGTGCGCAAATAAGGAAGGTACTGTCTGATAGCCGCGTCATAGTTTTCGTCGCGCTCACCGGATGGGTATGAAAAACTAACCGGATCGAAGCCATCAGCTTGCATATTTTGTATGGCGGGGATGACTTGAGTATTCACGTATTCCTGCGTCCGACTAGGATTAAACAAAAACTCACCCACGCCGGTATGGTCATAACTGTGGCAACCTATTTCATGCCCCTTGTTTTGCAAATCCCGTAGTTGGTCGATCTGGGTAGGACGGGATAACTCATGCCACTTGGTTACAAAGAACGTGGCGCGTACATTATCAGTCCTGTTTGCAAAAAAATTATGCCAAAGCCCCGTACTGGTGTCATCAAAGGTTAATACGACGCCCGGTTGATTGGTTGCTGCTTGGACACTGGTGCCAAATACAACAGCTAACCAATAGATTACGATCCATTTTTTGAAAAAATTTCTCATAGCTTAGTACCTTACATTGATAGAAAATTTGGAATCATCATTAAATAAGCAATAGATAAAAATAATGATCTTTCCATGAAGATAAGCGTAGATTCTGCTTATCTACTCTCCGAGAGACAGGACGTAGCGATCTGCCGTTAAGTGGTTATGGTTTTGCTCTAAATGACTGACGAAGCATTAAGACAAAAGTAAGCATTAGATAACTGAGAGGGAAACTGCCACCGCCGCCACCGTTATTATTGGTTTGTGGAATGACTTCAGGTGGTACGCTAGAAAGACTATTTGAAGGAGTCGTGCCAGTATTATTACTGCTATTTAATGGAGAAACCGAGGGGGACGGTGGTTGGTTAGGAATTTCAAAAGCTTCATGAAACGTGTAAAACTTCAGTCCCAATCGTTGGGCTATCGCAATGATCTGGTTCAACTTGCTGGCACGTATCGCATAGGTAGAATCTGCATCCAACGATCTATCATCAAATATATAATGCCCGTATAAAGTAATGACTTCATTATTATTTTTTGCGCGAATTAGCGCTTGCTCAATTTCTGCGATCGTAACACCATAGCGGTTATCAAGGCTCGCCCCAGCAAGGACAGCGTATACCTTATCACTGTTGTGGTAGATTTGCTCAGTTTGGGCAAATGATCGACTTGAGTCATAATAAGTTGTGCGTAAATAAGGCAAATAAGGTCTGATAACAGCGTCGTAATTTTCATTCCGTTCCCCAGAAGGATAGGAAAAGCTCATCGGATAGAATCCATCGTTATTCATGTTACGTATTGCTGGAATCACTTCGGTATTGACATATTCCAACGTTCGATTGGGATCGAAAAGATACTGCCCCACCCCTATATGGTTACGGCTGTGGCAACCTATTTCATGTCCTCGGTTTTGCAAATCCCGTAGTTGCTGTATCTGTGCCGTGGACAAGGTATGCCATTGACTGACGAAGAATGTGGCACGCACATTATCCGTCCTGCCTGCAAAAAAATTATGCCAAAGAGCCGCACTGGTGTCATCGAAGGTCAAAACAATGCCCGGCTGATTGGTTGCTGCTTGGCTATTAACCGATAAAAGCATAGCTGACAAACAGATTACTGCTAGTTTGTTAAAAAGACCCTTCACATTGTTTCTCCAGCTAAAATTATTATACAAACGCTTGTAAAACCAAAATCACATTACGTGTAAGTGAAGATAGGGTATTAGTAATATTCAGGGGTTACTGTATTGATGAAGTGAGTGATTTTGGTGATATTTGGATATAAACACTATTTAGTGCAAATTATATTCATCCTCACACTAGTCGTCTCACGTAGTCGTCGCCTTGTCGAAAAAACATGGTGATTGCACACAAAAGAATTTATATAGAATAAAATTGAAACCCAGAGGGAGAAATAACCTTGCGCACGCTTATCTTATGGCTATTTTGCCTGCATTTTATCTTTTTGGCTTACCTGAACAATGTTTATCTGGCAGGCTTGCCAGTTAGGTCGTTTCTGATTTTGTTGACCGGTGGATTGGTGTTGTTATTAGACAGCAGCGTGGTTGCTCGCTTGCGACCGGTGAATGTGATCTACGTTTTGCTGGCATTGCTGGGCTTGGTGGTGTCGCTAACCAACAATGTGGGTATGGGCAGTATCATTAGCGGTGAAATGCGAGTGTTGCAATCCTATTTGTTGCTCATGGTCGCTTATTTTATTCTGGAGCAGTACGGTTTTCGGGTGCTGGCGTTTGTCCTGCTGGGTTTGGCATTGCCTTCAGCATTGATTGGCATTTTGCAAGGATTTGATGTGCACGTTGCTTGGGAGTTTCATGCAATTCTTCAGGAAATGCAGAATAAGGAAATCAGTGATGAAATGCGCACCCAAATGGCGGAAGTACTGGATCGTCCCCCCGGACTAACACTGTATGCGATTCCCCAGACGTATATGCTGTTAAGTGCGATGGCACTGACGCTTTACTGGGTTATCAAGAATCCTGCTGATCAGCGTATTCAGTGGTTGGGGGGATTCGGGTGCATCATACTGGCAGGCGGGATTTTTGCCTCAGAAACCCGTTCTGCCATGGGGGCTGCCTTAATAATGCCTGCATTAGTCTATTTGCGGCTATTCCCGGCACGGGTGATTCCGTTAGCGGGGGTAGCCGTGTTACTCGGCGCAATGGCTTACCTGTTGCTACCGGGTAATGCCGATGTGGATTCGCGCTTGATCAATTTGGATGATGCTTCCGCAGCGGGGCGTTCCACACTTTATAAATACGGTATTGAGTTGTTTTGGCAGAAGCCGTGGGGTTACGGTTTTGAGTTTAATACGGTGGAGTACGCCGTCGAGTATTTTGTGAACGAACGCAATTTATTCGATTACGGGCCGTTGGAAAAAGCCCAATACATTGTACCAGTACACAATTCCATTTTGAATTTGATGCACACGTATGGATTTGCTGGACTATTGTTGTTGGTTTATTACCTTTACCGTCTCATGAAAGGAAGCTGGTATCGGTTAGCGATTATTGTCGCTACGTTAGTGAATTCTGTGTTTCATAACGCTGGTATTCTGAGTAATGATTTGTTTATGGATATGGTGATTGCGGTCATGCTGTACGAGATTTACCGGGAACAGCCCACCACCGCCTGAGGCAGGTGGCAGTGGCTATGTTTAAGCAGGGATGAGCATATTACGCCCATCAGAATAGTTGGATGCCTTGCTAATGTGTCGCAGGGGAACCATATTTTGTACCAAACCGAGCAATTTGCCATGGCTTTTCTCTAGGCATTCAATCGAGGTACGGACTTCCTGTTTGGTAGAGGTGTTGTTCGCAACGATTAAGAGCGTGCCATCTGCACGGTTGGAGAGCAGTAAGGAATCTGCCATACCCAATACGGGTGGCGCATCAATAATCACGTAGTCAAACAGTTCACGTGCCTTGTCGAGCAGCGATTGCATCCGTGTGCTAGACAGGGCTTCGACCGGATCGAGGATGGCAGGTCCTGCACAAACAGCAAACAGCAAACGTGTGCTTTTTATCCGATGCAATGGGCTTTGATCGAGGTTGCCACTCAGGTAGTTCGTCAAGCCACTGCTATTATCCAAGTTTAGGTGCTTATGGACGGTAGGTTTGCGTAAATCGGCATCTATCAACAGAACTTTATGACCGGAACTAGCTAAGAGGGTTGCAAGGTTGACAGCTACTGTGCTTTTGCCTTCACCCGGTAGCGGGCTGGTAATGTGCAACACTTGTGGAAATTTCCCATAGTTTGCCAGCACTAGCGATGTGCGCAGATAACGTAAGGCATCTAACCAAATAGCGGCAGCGTTGGGTTTGAAAATGACCGTAGACCCCTCACTCACGGCTTTATTGTAAGGCAGGGCGTGCAAGATTTGATATTTACCGCCCGCTTCTTGCAGATCGGCTGAGACACGCACTTTGGGTTGCATGATTTCACGCATGAGGATCAACAATGAACTCAGCAAGAACCCAGAGAGCAACCCTAGCAGCAGGTATTTTGAGTAGCTGGGGCCATCCTTACGCGATGGTGCAACGGCAGTATCGACAACACTCACGTTGTCACTTTGCACGGTTTCGACCACACTGACTTCTTTCAAGCGCTGCAATAGCCCTTCGTATAAGCTCCGAAAACTGTCCACATCGCGCTTTAGATTGGCATAGCCAATATTGTCGCTGCGAAACGTTAAGAGTTCCTTTTCTAATAGCTTGATTTCTTTGGCTAACTTCTGCTCTTCATCGGCTGCGGCATCAAAGGAGGCGCGGAGGTTATTGGTGGTATTTTTACGGATCAGCGTAGTTGCTTCAGCAATTAAGCGTTCACGGCTGTGAATTTGTTCCTGTAACGACAACATGGCGGGGTAATTGGGTTTGAATAATTCCAAGTTGGACAGGTAAGCACCTTGTAGTTTGCCGAGTTCTTGCTGGTGTTCTTGAACAACAGGGTCATCCGCCGCATTCAAAATACCGGAAAGTTCGCCCTTATTATTGAATTGGCTTTGGGTGCGAATGCGATTTTCTTTGGCTGTCATGTAAGCTTTGCTGAGGGCTTCCAGCTTTTGGGCGATGAGTGGTTCATCGGCATTGGTATCCACGATATTTTTGGTTCTGGCGTAACGGATCAGTGCGGCTTCAGCGGCTTGTAGTTTTTCACGCGCTGAATAGATTTGCTCGTTCAGGAAACGCTTACCGCCTTCTGCGACTTCGCGGCGATCTTCGTATTGTTGCTCGACAAATGTTTCTGTTAGGGTTTGTACCACATTGCGGGCTTGTTCAGGATTTTGCCCTGTGTATTGGATGTCGATAATCCGTGAACTTTTGACAGGTTTGATACTGAGGTTGTTAAGAAAGATTTCTTCTGCGGTGACTTGCTCAATAGCGTTGCTTGCGTTGTCATCAGTAGGGAGCAGACCACGCATAAATTTAACCAAGTCCTTGAATGGGTCAGTCAAAGCATACAAGGTCGGGTTGAAGGGGCGTTCTGCCAGCAGGCTGTCCCGCATTGCCAGTTTGTCGATCACACGACTGGCGAGATCACGGCTGCGTAGCATCTTAAATTGCGTGTTGTAAAAAACCGTTTCATCAATATAGGAAGGCGGTCGAGCCGTATCGACATCATAATCCAGCAACATGGGGCTACGTGTATCCACTTTGATACTGCTTTTAGCCGTATACGTGGGGCTGGTCAGAGCGGCAAGTCCTAACATCAGTAATGCTCCCCCCAAAGTGGAGAGCATGATAGGTATCATGTTATGGCGCAATGCTCCCCAGTATTGCCGGAGTGGGATCTGCTGTGGCGGTGGCGCGTAGTAGCCACGATTTTCTTCTGGCAGCATGATGCTTGCCACATTGCTTGTTTCGGCAATATCAGCGGCTTTGTTAATAGGGTGATTTATAGACATGGTGTGCTTGCCTTGCATGGTCAATAGGTTTGCAGGCTGCCCTGAAACTGGCAGCATGACTTTCTGGTAAAAACGGATAAATTGTTCGGTAATCAGTGTCCAGGTGTAATTACTCAACACATGCTGATGCAAAATACTGCCGATGTGTTTTACCTTGGCAGGGTTTGTCATCGCCTGTTGTAACTGTGTGCTTAGGGCGTTGACATCACCCATAGGAAATAAAATGCCTTTGTTACTGAGTGCTTCCGCATTGGCCTCAATATTGCTTGCGATACAGCAACGCCCTAGGCTCATGGCTTCCAATAAGGTAATGGGCAGCCCTTCTGTTTCAGACGGTAATACATACACGTAGGCATTGCTGTACCACTCAATCAGCTCATCGCCATAGACAGCACCCGTAAAGACTATGCGGCTGTCATTGCTTGCGAGAGCACGTAATTCGTCACCGTAAGTGTCGCCTGCCCGTGCATTGCCCACAATTACCAGCTTAAGTGGCGGGTTTTGCAGCCGTTGATAGGCTCGCATCAGGTC
The DNA here is from genome assembly GCF_016772315.1 of Thiothrix subterranea. Classification (NCBI taxonomy): domain Bacteria; kingdom Pseudomonadati; phylum Pseudomonadota; class Gammaproteobacteria; order Thiotrichales; family Thiotrichaceae; genus Thiothrix; species Thiothrix subterranea. The sequence goes on from NZ_CP053482.1 coordinate 2,072,915, forward strand.
GTGTACCCGTTTTTCCTTGGATAGCCTGCCAACAAACAGGATGTAGCCATCTGGCTTAATGCCGTGACGGGAAATGGTCTGGCAGGGAATGGCTTGGCGCGGGGTGATGCCCGACGGAATGTAGGTAACATCACGTTTGTATTTTTTCTGGTAGTAATGGCGCAGCGAACGTGACACGGCGATGGAGTCGTGAGCGAACCAAAAACTGAGTTTTTCAGACATCAGAAAGACCATACGCGCCAGACCGTTCCATGCGTGCGCCCATTCATGCCCATGACTTTGGAAAATGGTACGCCGCCCTGCTAGTCGAGGGATGAAGGAAAACAGGCTGGGACCAATCGCTTGGTAATGCACAATATCCAGATGTTTAATGCTGAATTGATGAAAACTCGCCAGAGCAACCAGCAGCATTTTTTCAAAATACACATGCTTTAATGTCGGCAACGGAATAATCCACATGCCTTCATGAAAAAATGGGCGAGAATATTGGGGAGTTTTAATGGTATAAACAACAACCTGATGGCCTGCATCAACCAAGCGCTTGCCCAGTTCAAGTGTGTAGGTTTCGACCCCACCAATGCGGTCAATACCTTTAATGGCAATAAATGCGATTTTCACAGTGTGTCCCTAACCGTTACTCAGGTGATTTTTACAATAGATAAGATTAATGGTTATTGCCATGAGGCTTGGGACAGGTGGTGAAAATCAGCAGATGATTTGGTAAGTAGCGTTTTTTCAAGATCATTAAAAATAGCAGGGCTTCCAGCATCAATATCAGGCTGAGCAACACCCAATTATGTAAACCAGCACGAATGGCTAAGAGGGTTAAGCCCCACAAGCCCAGCACCAGTAGCGCGGCGGGCAGAATTTTACAAGTCACCAGACGCCACAGGCGTGCTGAACTTATCGCAAGGGTCGCGGCAAGGCTATTCATGCGTAACACTGTTGCCAAGAATGTGGCTAACACGCTGGCATAAATAACCCCATCAGCAGTGAACAGAATACTAAAAGGCCAGAGTAATGCTAATTTAATGCCCATTTCAGAGATGCCCAGCAACGCATTGGCTTTCTGTTGACCAACAGCATTGAAATACGGCGTAGTTGCCAATTGCACCGCCAACCCTAGCAAGGTAAGGGTGAAAATCGTCAGCGGTAGGGCGAGGTATGCGTAAAACTGACCCACCCATAGGGTTAGAAAAGTTTCACCCACCAGCCATGTATTAAAAATAGCCAATAGTGCCAACCCTACCCCAATTTGCAGTGACGTTAACAGGGTATCTAAAGCACTGGCGAGGCGTCGCTCTCCAACCTGGCGCATGATAATGGTGTCCCAGTAGCTTTGAAAGCGCATCAGAACTTGTGTCAGCATGTCTATCAGCACGATCATAATGGCGTAAGGTGCAACGGCCTGCATACCAATCAACACCCCGACCAATACATTGTCGGTGCGGTATTTGAAAAAATCAGCCGTTTGACTCAATGCCGTGTATTTGCTGAAACGCAATAACGCTTTCAAGTGCTGCCAGTCTACGGCTTGCCATTGCAGATACACCGTATGGTCGCGTCGGTACACGCTGATCAGCATGAAGGCAAAAAACAGTACATTGACAACAGAGGCGTATAACAGAATGGCTATCAATTCCCCCCTAGCCACAAGATCAGGGGTATGCCTAGCAAGCGTAGGCTGATACGTACTGTTTCAAACCAACCAATTTCCAAATAGCGGACTTCTGCTCGCAAAACACTTTGGTAAAGCCGCAATGGTACAGATAGGGCGACTTCCACTAGCAAAATCGTGATCACGTCCCACAGTGCCTGTTGGGTGGTGGCGAGTGGTGGGATGCTGAATTGCACCAATACCGCAACGAGTAATAATAACCCCGTCAATAGCAGGGATAGGAACATCGAGGTACTCAGGGTCATTTGCCAAGCGTGTTTATCATCGCCGTGTAAGGCAAGGTAGCGCGTACAAGCGTAAGCAATCCCGAAATCCAACAACAACAAATAACCGACAATCGCATTCGCCATCGACCACAAGCCAAAAGCGTTTTCACCCAGTGACTGGAGGATAAAAGGTAACAGTATTACCGCACCTAAGGCATTGAGACCGATAGCAAACAGGCGAATCAAAGTCGAATTAGTGTAGTTCTTGCTCATCAGGTACGCACAGCCGCCGCCGCAACCAAATCCACAATGCGTTGATTCCAGTCGAAGCGATAACGTGCCTGACAAGCGGCAGTTTTGCTGCTGAGCACGGTGGCATAGCCCGGTAATTGCAGGAATTTATCCAGTTTGTTGATCAATACCGCGTGCTGGTCGGGGGGAAACAGCAATTCGTGGTCAGGCAGCACCTCACGTATTTCGGGAATATCACTGGCGAGGCAAGGCAGACCATAGCCCATGGCTTCCAACAAGGCGTTGGGGGAACCTTCATGCAGGGTAGGAAAGACAAACAGATGGCAGGTTTGCAAAATAGATGCAATATCGCTTTGCCAGCCGAGGAAAGAGACTTTATCGGCAATACCTGCTGTGTCGATGAAGGCTTGCAGTTGTGCCTGATAGCCCACGCCGCTGGTGTCATCACCTATCACAAGGTATTCCCAATTGGTGTTACGCACTTTGCTAAGGGCTTCCAGCATAAACAAGATGTTTTTGCGTGGCGTTACCACCGATACTGTTACCATACGTAGGGTATCGCGGCGAATGTCGGGGCGTGGTAATGCCAGTGGCTGTGTGACGATATGGTTAGGCAGGCAACGTGTTTTGGTGTTTCCGCCGGAACGTTGGTTAATGATCGCCCGCATCGTTTCGCTGGTGGTAATCACTTGATGGGAATAGCGCATTCCCAATTTTTCCAACACACGATGAAAGGCAATACGCAACCCTGCAAAGCGTTTTTTGCGCGAGTCAAACACATCATCGCCGCGTATAAAGGTTAGGGTGCGTACCCCTAGCCCCTTACCCGCGAAAATGGAGAGGGTTGCGTAAAAAAATGAAAAAATGAAATGTTGCGTAATCTGATGTTCACGGGTCAAGCGCCGCATCTCGCGTACTGCCCGCCAGCAAAATTCCGGCCAATACCACAGCGAAGTCGGGCGGGAACGCATCGGCAAAATGACCGGCTGGATACGTTCACCTTCCACCGGCAACGTTTCAGTTGCAATATAGATCACCCGATAGCCCGCTGCATCCAAGGCGCGGTAAGCGCGGTACAGGCGCGTGGTAAACCCGCCGGGTTTGTGCCGGTAGTACGCAGACAAAATAACAGTGGCATTCATGCGATGAACTCAAGCGTAGACATAAATGCACCCTATCATTGTATCGAATCGCTGTTGAGTGCGGCTGCGAACAGTGGTAGCAGTCGCAGGAAGACTGGCACAAGCGACCGGCGCATAGCGTATACTTAGCCTCAACCCAACCAGTTAGTGAGCCTAATGACCCGACAATACCGCGCTGTTTCCCTGCTTTCCGGTGGCCTTGATTCCATGCTTGCCACCAAAGCGGTGTTGGAACAAGGCATTCATGTGGAAGGCATCAACTTCTACACCGGCTTTTGCGTAGAAGGCCATACGCACGCCATCCGCAAACACCACAGCGATAAAATCAAACGCAACAATGCCCTCTGGGTAGCCGAACAACTCGGCATCAAACTGCACATTGTGGATATTGTGGAAGCCTACAAAGATGTCGTGCTCAACCCCAAATACGGCTACGGCGCACACCTAAACCCTTGCCTTGACTGCAAGATTTTCATGGTAAAAAAAGCGCACGAATGGATTCAGCAAAAAGGTTTCGATTTCATCATTACCGGCGAAGTGGTGGGGCAACGCCCCATGTCGCAACGCCCGGACACCATGCCGATTATTGCCGCCGAATCGGGTGCGGAAGAACTGCTGTTACGCCCACTGTCTGCGCACAATTTACCCCCCAGCAAACCCGAACGCGAAGGCTGGGTTGATCGTGACCAGTTGTTTGGTTTCCGAGGGCGCAACCGCAAACCGCAGATAGCCCTTGCTGCCCAGTGGGGAATCACGGATTACGCACAACCGGCGGGCGGCTGTTGCTTCCTGACGGATGCTAATTACACCGACAAACTGCAAGATTTGTGGGCGCATCGCCCTAACCGCGCTTATGAACTCGATGACATTATGTTGCTGAAAATCGGGCGGCATTTACGCCCGCGACCGCATTTTAAAATGATTGTGTCACGCGAGGAGGGTGAAACCCATTTCCTCGAAGGCTACAAAAACCAATTCCTCTGGATCAAAACCGCCAGTCATTCCGGCCCGTTAACCTTGCTGGATGGCGATACGCTTACCGATGACGATGTGCACCTTGCCGCGCAAATTTCAGCCCGCTACAGCCAAGGCAAGCACGCGGCGGAAGTCGTCTGCCAGTTCGCTCGTCCGGGTGCTGCGCTTCAGGAAATCAGCGTTACGCCCTTGCGCGACTTGCCGGATACTTGGCTACTTTGAATCACGCTTCCATGACCAATTGCTGATCCCGCACGCGAATGCTGGCCTTACCTGCCAATACCGCCGTAAACAAATCATTCACCAACGCGCCACGCCAATCGTCAGACAGGGTGGTGCGCCCTTCTTCCAGCATTTTTTCAAGCTGTTGGCGGGTGGCAATCATTTGCGCCGAAATGCCGTTTTCATGCGCGACTTGATTGAGCAGGGCGGTCAGCACGTCCGCCACCACGCTCATGGACGCATCCAGTTTGCGGCGACGCGGTAAGGATGGGCATTCACTTTTCGGCACTGCTTGTCCACGAGCAATGCAAGCCAGCCATTCGCCCGCACCGCGTTCAATTTGTTCATCGCTCAAGCCACGAATCTGGCGCAATGCCGCTGGGCTGTCCGGTTGCATCCGTGCCATGTCTAGCAAGATTTCATCGGATAAAATCCAGCGTCGGGGAATGTCTTTGAGCAAGGCACGCTGTTCACGCCATGCCGCTAATTCGCGCAAAATTGCCAATTGCTGCGGCTTGAGGATTTGCAAGCCTTTCACCCGTTCCCACACGGTTTGCGGGTCAACGGTGTAAGTCGCGGGATCGGCGAGTTTTTGGAACGGTTTTTCCAACCAATGCATCCGCCCCAATTGTTCCAGTTGTTCGCGCAAGCGCAAATAAACATCGCGCAAATGGCGTACATCGTCAATGGCGTATTCCAGTTGCGCCCTCGTCAAAGGGCGGCGTGACCAATCGGTACGTGACTGCGATTTATCCAGCGCTATGCCCAGCAAGGCTTCCACCAAACGCGCATACCCCAATTGGTCGCCCATGCCCAACACGGCAGCGGCAACTTGGGTATCAAACAGCGGGGCGGGTACGTTGCCATTGCCTAAATGGTGGAAGATTTCCAGATCTTGCCAAGCGGCGTGCAAGACTTTCAGGCGCTGTGGCTGATTGAGCCACTTCAGAAACGGTTGCAAATCACTAATCGCGATGGGGTCAATGCACGCCAAGGTGTCAGCACTGGCAATTTGGATCAAACACAATCGCGGGTAATAGGTTTTTTCGCGGATGAATTCCGTATCCAAGGTAATCCATTCGGCAGCATCGAGCCGAGCCATGAGGTCGGTTAACTTTTCGGCATTATCAATATAATCAAACATAGACGTGGTGCGCTTCAACTAGAACAGCAACGATTGTACGGCAAACAGGGGTGTAACCATACCTTGGAACACCCGCATACCCATAAAAACACAGCAATCCTCATGGCTTTGGTGCACTGCAACGTTAGTGTTTAAGAATATTTGAAATATCAACTGTTTGTTGACATTGCTCACGTTTTTCTGCACATTGAGAAATATCAAATTTCCTGAACAGTAACGCTTTTGAAACCGCTAGTGAGGGTAGTTGCCATGCACAGTATTGCTAGGTTGTGTATGGTCTGAGCGGTCAACCCGGTCAACACGACCGGGTTTTTTTTCGGGTTCGCTAAACCGGATTCAACAACGCTTCCAAGTACGTGGTGATGCTACTCGCCGTTTTCCGTTCCGAGCTACTCAATGTTATCCCCTGAATCAGCGCGGCATTGCGCAAACCCAGCAAATAACGTATCAACAAAATCGCATCTTTATCAGCCTGCTGCTGTCCATCCGCGTCAATGTCCATCACCTGCTGCACGGCGGCTAATTGCGTTTCCAGTGTCGCAAGATTGAACGTATGCTGGGTAACACCTTCCACCAACGCGGCTCCGCGTGTCCCTTGCAAATAACGGGCGATGAGCACTCCTTCCACCAAGCCCGTGGGCGGAATGTTGCTACCGCGCAGGCGCAATGACGGCGGCGTGCCGGTTGCCCCCAACCAACTGCTAATCAGCGGCCAAGTGCGCTCGAAACGGCTGTATTCATCCGGCGCAGCGGGATTGGCACAATCCGACGAACCGCCCAGCAAAGAACCGTTGAGGTAATGTTTGCCGCCCTGTTCCACCCAAATGCCCGAACCGCTGCTCCCCGGTGCGGTAATGCCGGTATGCCACTGCACGCTGGAAAAATCACCGTTAGTATCGGGGATGACAGAATAGCCCCCGTTGAGGGTTTCCATCCGCATGTGCGCTTGAAAATTACCCATTGCGTACTTTTTCGGGCTGCCCAAACCGTGATGGATGCCGGTCACGGCTTGATTGCTGGTCAGGGGCGTATTCGTCCACCCCGACATCAATACGCCAGTGGGCGGATTTTTATTCAGACGCACAAAGGTTGTGTCTAACGCCGTTTTGCTCATCAATAATTGTGCGCCGCCGGTGGTTTGCGTAAAGCTGCTGTTAGTGCCGCCACAGGTGGCATTTGCATACAACCAGAACAAATCCATGGTGCTGGCGGCTTGCTGATTGTTAACACAATGCGCGGCGGTGAAAAAATACGGTACTTGCGTGTACACATCGTTATCTGCCAGCACCGTTCCCGAACACAAATAACTCAAACCATCCGCTTCGGTAAACACATAACGCGCCACCGCTTTGCCGGTTTCCTGCCAAGCAGGGCTGGCACAGGCGATGTCTTGCTGGCAACTGGCGTATTCTTCTTTGACAATACTGCTTTTGAGCTGACTACTGGCGGGGTCAACCACCAAATGCGAAAGCTGCGGCAGTGCCAATTCCACCTGTTGAGGCGTTACCCCGGTGGGCAGAAACACCTCCATGCCCAAGGTATCGCCTTCCACCGTCGGCGACCAAGTAAGGCTATGGGCGGCGGCATCCGCCGCAAACACTTGGGCCGGGTTCGTGGGGGAATAAAAGCGCAGCTCTGCGCCTGCGGGGAAATTGCCGATCTGCACCTGCGCCCGCACCCGCACCGCGCCAGTGGAGGTCACACTGAAATGCGCCACTTTGCCGCCGCTAACCGTTGTCCATTGCCACGCATTCAAATCCATGGTGTCACTGACGCTGCTGGGCAATGCCCGCCCGACGCCGACGCGATACGCCTTCGCCCCTTGCCCGTTTTGCAATAACTGAAGCTCAACGTCTTGCAATGCCGGTAAACTCACCGCATTAGCCGTTGCCGTAGTGTTGCGCGTGGTTGCACCCCGTGCTGCCGCCTTGGGCAATACCGGCAAGCGCAATGCCACCGTTTCAGTGGCGGTTTCGCCTTGAAAAACTTCCGGTTCAGCGCGGCTATTTGCCTGTACCGGGTGCGCCAAGGCCAGTAATAAACACGTCAGGGTTAGCATTTTCATCGTGAATGACCTTATTGCGGCAAGCTGCTGGGCAGAATGTAATTGGTGCTGTTAGTGCTATTGCCCGGTGCTAATAAAATATTGCCTAATAAGGCATTGACGTCATTATCCGGGCCGACGTAGAGGGTTTTACCGTCCAGATTCATATCGGTTGTTCGATAGCCCGGTAACTGAAAGTTGGTATGCGCTCCAGTATTTTCCGGGCTGGCGAGGATGACGCCCAGCACCGTGTTTTTGTCGTTACCGGGGCCATCGGAAATCAATTTGAAATCCGCATTGGCATCGCCCGTCGGCAACAGTCGCACCGCGCTTTGTGAAATCCGCACCTCATTGCCGTAAATCGGCGTGGTACTTTGGGTGAAATCCAGCGTGCTGGCATTGGCGGTCAGTTTGAGTGGGGCAGCACTCATTACCGCCAAATGATTACGGTGACGCAAAGCCACATAATAATCCCCCGGCGCAACCTTAAAGCTCAGAGCGGTGCTTCCCGTCATGGCATCAACGACATCGCCATCACGTTGCAATAAGGCGGCTTGGCTGGCAACGCGCGTTTGCGGCTGTTGTTGCGGGCGTAATTCCACCAATACCCAATCGACGATTGCATCATTACCCGTGGTTGCCAGCAAGGTGGTGGTCGTGGCTTCACTGCATACGGCTGTGTCAATGGAAGCGAATTAGTGGTACGCAAACTATCCCGCATCTGCGCATCCGCACTCACGTAAGCGCCTTGTAGCATTCCGCGCAACTTGAGCGTTACCGATTCTGCGACGGTTTCCGCCGTCACTTTCATTGGCGTTGTTTGCAAGGCCACGCCATCCGCCGTGTCACTGGCGCTGGTGCGGATGTGGGTCGTGCCGATAAACCCTGGCAACACGTCAAACGCCACTTCACCCAAGGTTAGTGGCAATCCGTCAGCACCCGGCCATTGCGCGGTCACATCCACCCATGCCAGCGTGAGGTAGCTGTCGGTACTGGCATCCGCATCCCCATTGGCGCTATCCACGCTCACTTCCCCAACCGGCTGGAGACCGTAAGCGAAAGCCTTACTCACACCCTTGAATTGCAAGGCATTGGCATTGAAATGCACCCGCAAACCCAGTCCGGTTTCTGCGCCATTATCCGGGGTTGCCACGGTGTAAACGGGCTTAAAAACGATTACACTACCGCCGCTAACCGTGGTAGCCGCTGTCGAAGGCTGGATGATTTGAGTGGCGTGAACCGGCAATGCTATGCACACCAACAGACACGCCAAACCGATGGAATACTTCATGCTTGATGGCTATCCATGTTATTTTTTATGATTAGTGATAAATTTAGCAGAACTCTCTTTACAAATAAAACTCCAATGATCTAAACGGTCTATCAAAGGGCAAACAATGAACGATTATTCTCTCACTACCGCGCCAAGCACTGACATTCTCTCCTCCGCTTTCCTGTTGGGGAACGTGGGCGCACCTTTTGTCATCGGTCTGGCGGTCGGCTATTTCGCCAAAAAAATGTTGCGGCTTGCCTTGTTTCTTGGCGGCGCGGCAATTGTGTTGTTGTTCGTCACCGAGTATTACGGGATTACCGAAATGACTGATGAAAAACTGCAAAGTGCTGCCAATGCCGCTACCGGCATGGTCAAACAATCGGGGGGTTTTCTGGTCGAACGCCTCTCGTACATCACCAGCAAGGGCGTGAGTGCAGTTGCTGGATTTTTTGTCGGACTGAAAATCGGCTAAACCTTGTGTTTTTTGGCTATTGACGCCATATTAATATCCCTAGATTAATCACCAGTCAGGGAGATGAGTGTCATGGAAACCCGTATCGAAGTTGAAAATATCCGCTGTGGTGGTTGTGCGAATACCATTTCCAAAAAACTAATGGAAAATGAACAAATCCAAGCGGTGGATGTCGATATAGAGCATCAGGTTGTCACCTTGCATAGCAGCGAAGCCGTGCGTGACGCTGCCGTGCAAACCCTGTTTGGCCTTGGCTACCCCGAACGCGGTTCCGTCGAAGGCTTGGCATCCCTGAAAGAAAAAGCCCGTTCAGTCGTCAGTTGCGCGATTGGGCGGATTGACATGCCTAAAAAAGGTTAACCCCATGAAATACCCTCTCATCCTGCTGACCCTGCTCGGCATCAGCACCAGTGCTACCCTCCATGCAGAAGACAGTGCCGCTGAAAACAACAATGCGGCACTCACTGAACTGTGTAACACCTATGCTGAAGAAGACGGCATTAGTGACGGTAAAAAATCAGCATACTTGCAAGAATGCTTGAGTAATATGACCGATTTAACCGAAAGCATACAGGAAGATTTGCCCCTCGCGGCGGCGGAAGAAACCCCAGAACTCACTGAGTCAGCGACCAAGCCGGTCAATAATACTCCAGAGAAATTGGTGCAAAATGAGCTGGTTGAAACCCCGGATCCTTCCGCCGAACAACTGAGTGCTGGAAAATAGAACGCTTATATGCCATAAATCTATTTTAATTAAAAAAATCTATTTTACTTGATAAGCTGATTAGCTAATAAATAACAATATTCGACCTATTTATCAGGTGGGCAACAATATGATCGGGGTATTTGTCACCTTTTGGCGGCATCAACAAGGGCAACACGCCGTTGCCAACGTACTGGATAGCGCCCAAGGATTCGTCGCCCGTGAGCGCGAACTCTTGGCATTGGATCACGCTTGGCACGATGAAGCCACCGGCTTTTTTCTACTCAATGCACTCGGCGGCACGGGGAAAACGTCCTTGCTGCAAGCGTGGTTAAGCAGGTTGGAAGCCGCTGATTGGTTGGGGGCTGACAAAGTGTATGCGTGGTCATTCCCCGACAGCACTGACGCGGCGGATGTGCCAGCATTGGTTGACGAATTCGTTCAACACGCGCTGCAATGGTTTGGCAATCACCTGATTTTGCCCGAACACCCCCTTGAGCGCGTCAACCTGTTAGCCAAACTGATTCAACGCACGCGCACGCTCTTAGTGTTGGATAATTTCCCCAGTGTCAGTTTTGATGCTGATGAAATAACCGATGAATCACCCGCCCCGCAGACGCAGGCACTGGGTGTTCTCATTAATTTACTGGCAGCGTATAACCCCGGCTTATGCGTGATTGCGTCTCGCCAGCCATTGCCAAGCTGCGAAGTATTTCAACAACATATCACCCAATACACCTTGCCCGATTTGAGTGAAGACGAAGGTGCGGAATTATTGCGTCAACGCGGGGTGCTCTTATTACCCGATACCTTGCGAAGACTTTCACATGACTTTTGCGGTCATGCGCTTACCCTCAATTTATTGGGGTCACACCTTGCTAACGGTGGGCGTGTCGAAGAAGCACACAGCATTCTGGCATGGCGCGATAAAGAGCGCGAAGGCTTACAAACACGGCGCGTACTCGCCTTAATCGAACAATGGCTGTGGAAAACCCCAGAGCTATTATTGCTCTACCTCATCACTTTATTGGATCGCCCGGTGACGCAAAAAGAATTATTCTTGCTGCTGCACAGTCAGCGACAAGCGTGGTTTCAGCGTTGGTTGAAGCCCGATGAAACCCTGCAAGCGCTGGTGCCGCTGAGCAAACTCAGTATTCGCGAATTTTCCAGAGTGCAACGCCGCTTGTATCACCTTCAATTGATTACCGCCGCTCCCGACACCGGCGCATTGGATGTGCATAGCCTGTTACGCACCTATTTCCGCGAACGGGTACGCGCCAGATTCCCCGGCATTCCCGAACGCCTGCAAAGTTTATTGGAAAAATGCACGCAAACGCTCGCCACCGTGCTTCCCCCTAATACCGCGACCTTGCCCGGTAGTCAGATCAAATATTTGGCATTGGGGCATTCCGACTTGCAAGCAACCGTCACAGCGACTCGCTCGCTCGGCGTCAAACTGGAAAAATCCGCCCTACAAAAACATTGGTATCGCGCTTCGATCATTGCGAATCACTTGTGTGAACACCATTTGATTCTCGGTAATCTCGCGGCGGCGATGTATTGCGCCCGACGCGGGGTGGCGTATGCGGAACTCAGCCACGACCAACCCAGCATGGCGCAAAACATGAAGCTGTTGACGCGCTTATTGCGTTTAACCGGCGGCGTTCGCGAAGCCGCATTCCTGTTGCAACGCGCTCGTAATATGGCGGGCAGCCAACCCACGGTTAAACGCCTCAGTGCCTGACTGAACTTTCTGCCAGAAAGGGGGACTGAATGGCAGATGGGTTGCTTGACAAGTGCGGATGATTTGCTACCGTGTAGCCCATAAAAACGTTTTACAGGCATTGGGGAATGCAAATGACCAGGATCTTTATCCGGGACGAATACCATTGTGGGCAGCGCGATACCGAGGCGGAAGACTACGTTAAGCAGTTTGAAACCCCCGTATTATTTGGGCGTACTCACGAAATCGGTTTACTCAATCAAGCTTGGGTTGATAGCCAGTCACGCTTATTTTTGTTGCATGGGGAGGCGGGGATAGGCAAAACCGCCCTAATACATAAATGGCTGCATACCCTGCAAAAAAAGCACTGGCATGACGCCGAAACGGTATTCCTCTGGTCATTTTACCCACCCGATCTTACTCAGCCCCTGCAAGACCCGGTAGAAGAATTTTTCCGCTATGCGCTGCATTGGTTTGGTGGAGAAGTCGCCACCTGCTGCCCCAATTTATTACAGGGTGAATATTTAGCCAAATTGGTGAGTGCGCACCATACTTTATTGATTTTGGACGGTGTAGAAACCTTACAATACACCAAAGGCAGCAGCGAGAACCAAGTCGGCGACCCGCGTCTGAATGTGTTATTGGAACGCCTTGCTGCTCAAAATCCAGGTCTGTGCGTTGTCATTGGGCGCAAATCCTTAGCAGGCAACTTCCCCGACGCCGGAGTCAAACGCCATGCACTGGAAAAATTATCCGTCGATGCCGCTGCCGAATGCTTAACCCACAAAGGCGTGCAAGCCGATAGCGACAAATTGCGTCAAATGGCGGTCGATTACGGGCAAAATCCTCTGACCATGCATTTGCTGGGTGGCTACCTGAGCGTGTGGCACGCGGGCGATTGGCAACGCATGGATCGAATCCCTGTGTTGATGGATCAGCAAGCCGACGGTCGCCAAGCCCGCCGCATTCTGGTCGCCAACGCCACCGAATTGCACGGCAAACCCAGCGAAGCCATCCTCTATCTCTTGAGTTTGTTGTACCGCCCAGTGCACTGGGACACGTTGGAAGCCTTACTCAGTCGAGAGCGTGGCTGGTCGCTGCCCCCGATTTTCAAGCGTCCGCCGCAAGACAATTACGCCAGCCTGATCGCAGGCTTCTTACGCCTAAGCCAACGCAAGCGTTACCAAGCCATCCTGCAATTGCGTGAATTGGGTTTGCTGGAACTCTCCGGGCGGTGTTTCTGGCTGCCGCTGTGGGTGCGGGAAGCTTACCAACGGCAATTCAAATACGATTGGCCGGTGGCGTGGAAACAAACCAATGCGCACCTGATGCAATACCACGCGGCGCTGCCGCCTGTTACCGACACGCTGGCAAATATCGTCCCGCTGACGGTCACACAAAAATCGGTCAAAGTAACCGGACCGTTCGGCAAATTAATTACCCCGACGCCCACCACCGTCGCCGAACCTGTCATGGTCGCTGAAACGGTAACACCACCACCTGAGTTCACCGAAGCCAGCGTGTATACACCGAACATTGATTTGGCATGGCTCAGCAGCATAACGCCCGCGCTCACCGCAGCCTTGCCACCTGCTGCAATCATCAGTAGCGCGGAAATCAATCCGGTGATTGAGGTATCGGCAGAGCCACCCGCGCTGCAACGCACTGACCTCGACAAGATGATTGAGCTAATGACCCAGCTCAAACGCTATCAGAACACCTTACACACCTTGCAAATTCGTACCAAAAAATACCAAAAACAAGTCCGCCAATTGGATAAAGAGGTGCAAGCGTGTGCCGTCCGCGCTTGACGGATAATAACGAAGGCAGTTACCGATTGTTGTGAGAACTGCTATGTTAAGTCACGTTATTGAAAGGGATGCCCGCCATGTCGACCAATGTGATTAATGTTTTTTGCCAATTAAATTACACCATCGTCGAACCCACGAGTTTTGTGTTCAGCATTGCACCCGCGAAAACAGATTTCCAACAGCTACAGCAAGAAGCGTTAACGGTGACGCCTTATACGCCGGTGGAGTGGGTGGACATTGGCGACTACGGCAGTCGTTTGATACGTTTTCAAGCACAACCGGGGACGTTAACGGTAGAATACCGTGCCAGCGTGCAGTTAATGCCAGTGTTGATGCCTGCCGCACCCTTAGAGGAAATTCAATTTAGCGCCTTATCCGCTGATATTTTACCTTATTTAAACCCCAGCCGTTATTGTGAATCGGATCGCTTAGGCCGTTTTGCTTTTAAGGAATTTGGTCAGTTACCCATGGGGTATGCACGGGTGCAGGCTGTCGCTGATTGGGTCTATCACAATATTGATTACCTGCCCGGCAGCACCGATGCTTCATCCGGTGCTTGCGATGTATTGATTCAGCGGGCGGGTGTGTGCCGCGATTTTGCGCATTTAAGCATTGCGTTTTGTCGCGCTCTGGGCATTCCGGCACGCTACGTCGCGGGGTATGCACCTGAATTGAATCCCCCGGATTTCCACGGCTTTTTCGAGGCGTATTTGGGCGACAAGTGGTATTTATTTGATGCGACGAAACTTGCCCCAGTGAGTGGTTTTGTGCGCATTGGCACGGGTCGTGATGCTGCTGATGCGTCTTTCGCGACGCTTGTCGGTGAAGCCGCAATGGATAGCATGGTGGTGGCAGCGGTAACAGCTTCTGGTGAAAGTCTTCCCGATAACGGGGGCGCGGTGTCTAGCGCCACGCAATGAGTGACGCTTTGTACAACGTGACGGATGACTGACAGACAGAACCCTTTTTCCCGTATCTGCGCTATACTGCCCGCCTGTTCAACACCTTGCTGGCACTCATGGCTTTACTTCACTTACGCAATATCCACCTCGAAAACGGCGACAATCGCCTGTTTGACGGCATCGACCTCACCATTGAACCGAACGAACGCTTGTGTTTGTTAGGGCGCAACGGTACGGGCAAATCCACCCTCATGAAGCTGTTGTGCCGCGACATCCTGCCGGATGATGGCGAAATGATTCACCAGCCCGAACTCAAAATCGCCCGCCTGCAACAAGACGTGCCGCATGACCTTTCTGCCCGCATTTTCGACATTGTGGCAGAAGGCTTAGGCGAAGTAGCCCCCGAAGACGACTGGCAAATCCAGTGGAAAGTCGACACCGTGCTTTCCCGCATCCAGCTTGACCCTGATACCTTGTTTGAAAGCCTCTCCGGTGGCTGGAAACGTCGCGCATTGCTGGCTCGCGCCCTCGTTGCCGAACCCGATTTGCTGTTGCTGGACGAACCGACCAACCACCTCGACATCCCCGCGATTGAATGGTTGGAAAACTTCCTGATGGGCTTCAAAAGCACGCTGTTGTTTGTCAGCCATGACCGCTCCTTCGTGCAAAAATTGGCGACGCGCATTATTGAACTCGACCGGGGCAAGCTCACCAGTTGGCCGGGCAATTTTCAAAAATACCAAGAAAACAAACAAGCCGCGCTCGATGCCGAAGCCCAACAAGCCGCGCTGTTCGACAAGCGCTTAGCCGACGAAGAAGTGTGGATACGCCAAGGTGTCAAAGCCCGTCGCACCCGTAACGAAGGCCGCGTGCGCCGCTTGGAAGCGATGCGCGAAGAATTCAAGCAACGCCGCAACCTGCAAGGCAAAGTCACCGCGCAAATCGGGCAAGGCGACAATTCCGGCAAAATCGTGGTCGAAGCCGAACACTTGGATTACGGCTGGGATGGCAAGTTGTTGATTCAAGACTTCAACACCACCGTCTTGCGTGGTGACAAGATCGGCATTATTGGCCCCAACGGTGTCGGCAAAACCACTCTGATCAAACTGTTATTAGGGCAATTACAGCCCACGGCGGGTACGGTCAAGCTCGGCACACGCTTGCAAGTCGCCTATTTCGACCAACACCGTTCGCAATTTGATGGCGAAAAAAACCTGCGCGATAATATCGCCAGCGGTTCCGATTTTGTGGAAATCAACGGGCAAAAGCGCCATATCATCAGCTATTTGCAGGATTTCCTGTTCACCCCGCTGCAAATCCAAAAGCCGGTGAAAGTGCTGTCCGGCGGCGAACGTAACCGTTTATTGCTGGCGCGATTGTTCTCGCAACCTTCCAATTTACTGGTGCTCGACGAACCGACCAACGACCTCGATGCCGAAACCCTCGAATTGTTGGAAGAATTGCTGATCGACTACCAAGGCACGTTATTGCTGATTTCGCATGACAGAAGTTTCCTCAACTCAGTGGTCACGCGCACCATCGTGTTTGATAACGACACGATTGGCGAATACGCGGGCGGTTACGACGACTGGCTGTTACAACGCCCGCAGCCGGTGTCAGAGAAAGACAAATCTGCCGCCAAAACCGAAAAACCGGCGGAAAAACCCGTCGTGGTCGCCGCTAAACCCGCTCCCAAAAAAAAGCTCAGTTTCAAGGATCAGCGCGAACTTGAACAATTGCCTGCCCGCATTGAGCAACTGGAATTGGCGATTGCCGCCCTCCACGAGCTGATGAGCCAGCCCGATTTTTTCCAACAAAGTGCCGCTCAAGTGGCAGCACGTCAGGATGAATTGCAAACGCTGGAGGCGGAAATGGAAACCACGTTCGCCCGTTGGGAAGCGCTGGAACAACAAGCTTAAGCTTGCGGGCATAAAAAAACCGGCGTCCACAAGTGTCGGCCGGTTGAAATATGTGCCAGATGATATGGTCAGTTGAGGGGTCTCTGGCACACCAAGTTGATTAGAAAGAGTCCTTACAACTTGAAATCAGCATAGCAAACAAAAAGTTAATGCCGGTTTACACGTCAAGTCTTTTTCCATGATCTTTGTCAAAAATTGTGGGAATTTTCCTAGTAATCACCATAGGTTTCCGCCATGCAACACGACCGCATCTTTGATGGTTTGGCTCAACGCTTCCAGCGCAGCATCTACGATGACCCGCGTGGCGCGATTCGCTTGGCTATTCTGCAAGATGATTTGCAAGCCTTGGTGGTCAATACCCGTCCGTTGCGGATTCTGGATGCCGGTGGCGGCTTGGGGCAAATGGCGATTTGGTTAGCAGAGCAAGGCCACCGTGTGGTGTTGGCGGAACCGTCCGGCGAAATGTTGCAACGCGCTGCCGCCACCATTGTCGACGCTGGGGTGCAAGATTCCATCCAATTATTGCCGCTGAGTGTGCAAGAACTCGCCGCCAACGACTGTGGCAGTTTTGACCTGATTACGTTTCACGCGGTATTGGAATGGATGGCGCAACCACGCGCGGGCTTAGCCGAGTTGTTGTCCCATTTGAAACCCGGTGGCTGGTTGTCGCTGATGTTTTTCAACCACCATTCCACCGTGATGCGGCGGCTGATTGCCGGTGATTTGGAAACCGTGCGCCAAGGCAATATTGCCAGTGATGGGCAACGCGGCTTAGCACCGATTTCCCCGCTGAAACCCGATGAAGTCTTAAGCTGGCTGGCTCCCATGGGTTTGGAATTGCATACCTGGTCGGGGGTGCGCTGCTTTTACGATTACATGTACCGCGATGTGCGCAAAGCCGCCAAATTGGAAGAAGTGTTGCCACTGGAACGCCAGTATTCGCAACAAGAACCTTGGCGTTCGCTGGCGCGTTACCAGCACATGCTGTGCCGCAAACTCACAACCACCGGCGAATAGCAGCGGCTAATTCAGCGGGGGGCACCGCGTGTTGCACTTGTTCGCGCACTTGCCCTTGCTTATCAATCACGTACAAAATCGCGGAATGGTCGATGGTGTACGCCATGGCTGACCCCGGCACTTCCACCTTGCGGTAAAATGCATTGTAACGGCGGGTAATTTCCTGCAATTGTGCTTGTTCGCCGCTCACGCCCACCAGATTGGGGTGAAAATAACCGACGTAACGCTGGATGTGCGCCAAGGTGTCGCGTTCCGGGTCAACCGATACGAATAACCCTTGCACTTGCTGCAATTCGGCAGCATTCAACTGCCCCAGCGCGGCTTTCAATGTCGCCATTGAGGTGGGGCAAATATCCGGGCAGGCGGTGTAGCCAAAATACAGCACCACGGTTTTGCCACGAAAATCACGCAGATTGACCGCGCCATTGACGCCTTGCAAGGTAAAATCCCCACCTTGCGGTAAGGGTAAAGCGGCATCGCTGACTACCGCATCCGGGCTGAAAAATCCGGCGGCGATCCACGCACCACCCGCGCCTAAGGCCATGGCTAATACGACCCCAATGATTTGTTTCAACATCAAACTCTACTCAAGCGGTTATCAATAATGCTAAGATAAGCCCAATCAAAGGGGCATACCTTGAAAAAAAGCAAGCAGGATCATATTAACAACAATATCCTGTCCGTGGGACACGTTATCTGCGTACTATAACAATGCATGTATTGCCAATGAACCTAGCTGACGAACCGTTAGCCAAAACTTTTCCCATTGCCGCGCTGTTGCATCTAGCACTGATTTTCGGCGTGGGCTTTCTCCCAGAAATTAACCAGAATACTCGCCTTGCACCTGTATTGGACATTACCCTCGTGCAAACGCATTCGGCAGAAGCGCCCGATGTGGTGGATTTCATCGCGCAAGCCAACCAGCAAGCCAGTGGCAGCAGCGATGAAGCCAACCGCCCGCAAAGCCCGCTGTCTTCGCTTTTGCCGATCGAAACCAGTGGCGAATCGCCGGTGCAATCCGAAGCCGGTTCCCCCGACACGCCGCTGAAATTGACCCCGCAAATCCTCACCACCAAGGGCGAAACCTTCAAGCGCGTCGAGAAAACCCCGGAACAGCCGGTAGAGGAAGAAGACGTGCCGGTGGCGGATGAACGCACCGATGCCACCGAAGAAATTGCCCAATTACTCGCCGAAATGGATGAAGACGAAGCGCGTTACGCCCGCCGCCCGCGCATCCATTTCATTGATGCCGTGAGTGCTAAAAGTGCGGTGGAAGCGGAATACATTGATGCCTGGGTGAAAAAAATTGAGCGCATCGGCAATATCAATTTCCCCGAAGAAGCCATTATGCGCAACCTCAGTGGCAAACTTATCCTCAATGCCACGCTGGATCATGGCGGGCGTGTCGTTGACGCGCAAATTAGTCTATCATCAGGGTATGACGTGCTGGACAAAGCCGCGCTGCGCATTATTAAACTCGCAGGTCCTTACCCCGCATTGCCTGATGAAATTCGCCGCAAGTGGGATCAATTAAACATCACTCGCACGTGGATTTTCCACAGCGGAACCCTGAATACCCAATAGCCAGAGCGTGATCGAAACAACCGTGACTCAAGATACCTTCAACTTGCGTAATCATCTGCTGATTGCAATGCCGAGCATGGGCGACCCCAACTTCGAGCACACGGTCAGCCTGATCTGCCAACACGATGAATTCGGCGCGTTTGGTGTGACCATTAATCGCCCGCTGGATATGACCGTGGGCGAGTTATTTGAGCAACTCGACATTGTGATTGACGACCCGCACATTGCCGGGCAATACGCGCTCAGTGGCGGCCCGGTGCAAGCCGAACAAGGTTTTGTCTTGCATGACGGCGACCGTAACTGGGATAGCACCTTGCGCATCAGTGACGATTTAGCGCTCACTTCATCACGCGATATTTTGCAAGACATTGCACACGATCGCGGCCCTGCACACTTTTTGCTGTTGCTGGGCTGTGCGGGTTGGAGTCCGGGGCAACTCGAACACGAAATCAAAGAAAATGCTTGGTTAACCTGCGCTTCCACTGCGCCGATTTTATTCGAGATGCCGTATCAGGAACGCTGGCGCGGTGCGGCACGTACTCTTGGTGTGGATTTGAACTTATTAGGGGTTATGGCGGGTCACGCATGAGTCACATGACGGTGCTAGGCTTTGATTACGGCAAGGCAAGAATTGGCGTGGCGATTACCAATACCGTCACCGGGATTGCTACCCCGCAGTCGACCATTCAAGCGCACGACGGTGTACCCGATTGGAATGCGATTAGCCGTTGCCTGCAAGAATGGCAGCCGAAGCGCTTGGTGGTGGGAATGCCACGCAAACTGGATGGTTCGGACAGCGCCATGCAAGAGCCGATTTTACGCTTTATCCGCCAATTGGAAGGGCGTTATCACCTGCCAGTTGACGTGGTAAGCGAACAACTCTCATCACTGGAAGCGGAACAACGCTTGAAACAAGCCCGCCAAGCCGGACGCAAGCGCAAAGTGCGTAAAGAAGAAATTGACCAAATAGCAGCGACGATCATTCTCGAAAGCTGGATGCAGGAATACACCCATGGACAACAAGAACTATAATATCAACGAATTACTCGACCAGCTCGAACAACAAACTCGCGCATGGATGCAAGTCCACCAGATTACCAATCCGGTAATGGTCGGCTTACACACCGCAGGCGTTTGGGTCGCCCAAGCCCTACACCAACGCTTAGCAATTAGCGAAGCACTCGGCGAACTCAGTGCTACTTTCTACCGCGATGATTTCAATCGGGTCGGTTTGCATCGCCAACAAAAACCGTCGCATTTGCCGTTTGAGATTGAAGGTCGCCATGTATTGCTGGTGGATGATGTGGTCTACACGGGGCGTACTTTACGGGGCGCAATGAACGAATTGTTTGATTTTGGTCGCCCTGCCAGCATTACTGTGATTGCGCTGATTGCGCGTGAAGGGCGTGAGTTACCGATTGAACCGCAAATCAATGCGTTGCGTGAAGAACCGGGCAGTGGTTTCCGTTATCAAGTCAGTGGCCCCGAGCCACTGAGTCTGCAATTGGTTAAAATATGAACGAGTCATGACAGAAATTCCAGAAACCCCATCCCCTGACACAGTTACTACGCCGACAACGGTTGACTTATTACGCCACGGGCAAGTTGTGACCCCTGATTTGTTTTGCGCGCCTAGTAACGAACCGCTTGGCAATCATGGCTGGAAACAACTTGCCATCGCCACCAATCCGGGGAAGTGGGACATCGTAATCAGCTCCCCCAGCCGCCGTTGCCACGATTTTGCCCGCTTATTGGCGCAGCGCCTCGATTGTCCGTTTGTGGTCGATGCGCGGTTTGGGGAAATGGATTTCGGCGATTGGATCGGCAAAACCCACACCGCCATCTGGGAACAAGACCCAGAACTCATGCAACACTTGTGGTATCAGCCGCGCCGCTTTATTGCCCCCAATGGCGAAGCGATGGAAGATTTCATCGACCGCGTGCAAGCAGGCTGGCAGGATTTGCAGAACATTTACGCGGGGCAAAACGTGTTACTGCTGACTCATGCGGGCGTGATTCGGGTGGTGTTGGCAAAAGTGCTCGACATCCTTTACCAGCGTAGCTTGCGCTTTGAAGTGGGCTACGCGCAGATTACGCGGGTGCGCACTTACCCTGACGGGGAAACCTCATTGGTCGGGCACGGTTTGCCACACGCCTGACACGTTTTAAACCGGCAATACCCCTTTCTGAAACACCAACGCGCCGGTTTCTGTCCGCAATTTGCCGTGCAACACACCTTTAGCGGCAAAGTGGTAATCGCCCGCCTTGAGGTGCAAGTCCCCCAACCACATTTCGCCTTCGAGCATAATGCACTCTTCATCGTAGGGGTGCGGATGCCCTGGCATTTCAAACCCCGGTTCCAACCGTGCCAAATACGTGACCACCGGGGAATGCGCACTTTGGTGCAAGATTTTGATTGCTGCACCGGGGACAGCGTGTATCCATTCCCCTTCCGCCGCGCGAATGGTTTGGAAACCCGGTGTCAGGCACGCGCTTTCTGCCGCCACTTTTTCCAGCATAGCGGTGCGCATCCGCAGTTTCAGCGCGGCTGGCACTGTCGCACTGGCGTGGTGTTCTGCCAATAATGCTACTACGTCCGCGTCCAATGCGTCTGTCATTACGTTGTTGTCGTCATTGCTGTTCATGACACACCTCTGTCTGGAAAAGAATCCGCCAAGGCGGCGCGTAAAATCGCTTGCGCCCGCCGTAACTGTGTTTTGATTGTCCCTAACGGTTCGCCGGTATGCGCGGCGATTTCCTGATGGCTCAAGCCTCGATAGAACGCCAATGCAATCAATTGGCGTTGCGGCGCATCCAATAATTGCAAGGCAGTTTGCAAGGCACTGTCCGCTTCCACCGTCAAGGTTAACTCGAGCGGGTTGGGCGTAGCGGTATCGGCTGCCTCGAAATCATCGCTCAATTCCACTTGCTGTTTGGTGGTGGCAGACTCTTTGCGCAGTGCATCAATTGCACGGCTGTGTGCCATCATCAACAACCATGCCAGCGGGGTAGCACGTTCGGCGCTGTAACTGCCCGCTGCCCGCCACACTTGTAAATACACATCGCTGACAATCTCTTCCGCCAACGCCGGATTCGCGGTGACTTTGAGCGCAACGGCGTACACCCTGCCCACGGTTGCATCGTAAAAACTGCCCAATGCCTGTTGATCACCCCGCTGTACTTGTGCCAGCAAAGGGTAAAGTTCGGCCTGATCGTGTGCCATTCATGCTCTCCCGCAAAATGATTTTGTGAGTCTAGCACAGGGGCATTGCATCCCGAATTTTAAAAAATAAGCCTGACGGATGAGGGGGAATCCTGTCAGGCTTTAAAACCCCAGCCCTAGAGCCAGGGGAGTGTGTTGCGGAACGCTTATTGTTGAGTGGTACGGCTACGCAAGTATTCGGTCAACGCTTCACGCCCGGCACTGCCATCACCATCGCCCAGATACGGCCCCACTTGCGGCTCACCCGTGGCACTCAAGCCCGGAAAGTAAAACGGATGCGGTGATTCTGTGCCGCGTGCGGGGTCAAGCAGTTTGTTCAAACCGGCAGCAGCAGTTGCCCCGCCAACGGAACCGTCATGCAGGAAATCATCCTTGGCATTCAAGTCCAGCAACAACGGTTTGGCGTAACCCGGTTTTGACCCCGGCGCACTGACGGGTTCACCGCGAATACTCGCATCCAACACCACCAGTGACAGGTCGTAATTCGGGTCAGCACCTGCCAGCGTTTTCTGGATATTGGTAATGCCTTTGTCCGAACGATCCAGCAAGGTCAGCAGATTATTGCTGTAAGGGCGGTACAATTGTTCGAGTGGGCGCACAAAACTTTCCACCGCCTTATCCGGTGCAGTATGGCAGGCAATGCAATTTGCCCCACCCGCAGCGCGTGGCATCATGAAAATCTGTTCGCCCAATGCCACTTTTTCAGGATTCAAACCCGCCGGAGCAGCAGGCGATTGCAATTGATCGGTGTATGCCCGCAATGCTTGCAATTTGTTCTCATCCACCCGCAAACCCACCGGGCCAGTCGGCGAACCTGCCGCCATGCCGGTAGTATTCGCGGTCACAAACGGCTTGATGGCGTCGGAAGTCGTGGCATCGGGTATCACATGGGTTGCCCGCAACACCGTTTCATAACGTTCGGCAATTTCATCCCCCACCGGCCCTGCGAGGAAGTTCAGGAAAGCACGCCCGTCTTTGGTCAGTAAGCTGGTCGGGTCGAGTGCCACGGTGTATACCAGATTGTTGAAATCATCCAGTTTCTCAAACGCGCCACTGCTACCCCACGGCGCAGCAAGGTCGGTACGGAAAAACGGCGGGATGTACGTGGCATTGCCGATACCATCCGGGGTCGCGTCAAACGAGCTAATCGGGTAATGGCGCAAGCCTTCAGCGGTCATGCCTGTCAGGTATTCGCGGGCAGCGGCGGTTTGATCTGCAATCGAATCGCTGCTTTTAATACCGGCGAAACTGCCACGCCCTAGGGTTGCATCGCCCAGCGCGTCATACGACAGTTGCAGGAACGGCAAATACGCCAGCGGGTTTTCTGCCGCTGCAAAAATTGCCCCAACATCCAGCTTTTCCGCAATCACGCCATCGACTTGTTTGCCGACCGAACCGGGGCCTGCAAACCCCGCAGGCACGATGGAATTATCGGTAGCCGCATGGCACAAGGAGCACGATACCCCGATGCGGTCGCCCACCAGCGGGTTGAAAACGCTATCATTTTTGAACGCGGGATCACTGCCCAAGGGTTTGCGCTGACCTGCCGCATCGAAGGGTACAACCCCGATGACTGCGCCTTCGTTGATCAAGGCAAGGGTCACTTCCGGCTTGGCCAGCACGGTGTCGCTGGGGGATGTGCCTGCCTTGATTTGATCTAACGCGCCCACTAAGGCGGTGGCTGTCCCCGGCGATAGGGCTTCGACATTCACGTTCAGCCCCAGATTCAGGGCATCCAGCGGGGTGACGCCTGCGCCCGCCAAGCCTTGCGGCAAGCGCATGGCATCTGTCCAGAAACGTTCGTTGCCGAAGGTTTCGTAGCTGAATACGCTTTTGCCCAAAGCGACGGGGGAAACGGCTGGCGGGGCAGGTGTCACAGGCGTCACGGGTGTGGGGTTCGGGTCGGGGGTGACAGTCGCGTTATTGCTGCTGCCGCCATTGCAGCCACTCAGTAAGGCTGCCAGTAATACGCTGGCACCGCCCACACGCGGATAGGTGAGATTACGTCGGCTAAAGTTGTTCATCATGGCTCTCCAATCGTTCGTTATCAGGATTCGGGCAGCGCTGGTATCGACATGTCTTGAGGTATTACGCAAGCGCGTGACAACTGGATTGGTGTTTGTGCCATTTTGTGCAGAAAAAAGTGAAACGGCTCACTATTTAGGGAATACTGCTGGCTTAGTGTCTCGGTAAGTATTAGGGAAAAATCATGGCATACGCATTGAAGCATTTATCATCAAGCACGGACAAACCTCGCCCCTTACTCAAGTGGGTCGGTGGCAAGTCGCAGTTGCTCGATGAATTATTCAACAAAATGCCAAAACGCTATGGTCGTTACATCGAACCCTTCATCGGCGGAGGGGCATTATTTTTTGCGTCTCAACCCCAAAACGGCTTAATCGCTGATAGCAATCCCGAACTCATCAATTTGTATCAGGCGGTCGCTGACGATGTGGAAGCGGTGATTAAGCATCTGGCGCAATTTCGCTACGATAAAGAGCAATTTTACGCCGTCCGCGCTTGGGATTGGCACAGCCTCGAACCGAGTTTAGCTGCGGCTCGCACCATTTACTTAAACCGTACCTGTTTTAACGGCTTGTATCGGGTGAATAAGCAAGGGCAATTTAATGTGCCATTTGGTCGTTACACCAACCCCACGATTTTGGATGCTGATAACCTGCGGAATGCGGCGACTTTGCTGCAACATACCCAGATTGTGTGCGCGGATTACAAAACCGTTTTGCGCGAACATACCCAACCCGGCGATTTTGTATTTCTCGATCCGCCTTATTTGCCGGTATCCACTTACGCCGATTTTAAACGCTATACCAAAGAACAATTTCACGAAGAAGATCATATCGAATTATCCAGCGAAGTCATGCGCCTGCATGAATTGGGTTGCCATGTGGTCTTAACCAATGCGAATCATCCATTGGTGCATGAGTTGTACGGCGCTTTTACCTTGGATGTCTTGCAAACCAAGCGTTATATTTCCTGCCAAGGTAAAAAGCGCGAAGGGCAGGATGTGATCGTCAGCGTTCCCCCGAAAAAACAGTTTCAGCTCAAACTCGTTACCGCCTTGCCGATACAAATGAGTAAATACCCCTCTACCCGTTACATGGGATCGAAAAATAAATTGTTGGATGCGATTTGGAGTGTGGCTTCGCAGTTTGAATTTGACACCGTACACGATTTATTTGCCGGTTCTGGCGTGGTGAGTTACTTGTTTAAAACGCAAGGTAAACAAGTGGTTAGCAATGACTATATGGCAATGTCTCACACCATTAGCAAGGCCCTGATTGAAAATAACGATGTCACTTTGAGCAGTGCTGCCGCGCAAGCGTTATTGGATACACCAACGCTCGGTGATGGTTTTGTGGAGACGACCTTTCAAGGTTTGTATTTCAACGATGACGACAACCGTTTAATTGACCGTTTGCGGGCGAATATCAAGCTGATGGCTGATCCGTATCAACAAGCGATTGCGCGTGCTGCGTTGATCCGGGCTTGTGTTAAAAAACGCCCGCGCGGTATTTTTACGTATACGGGGGAACGTTACGACGATGGGCGTAAAGATTTAAAACTCACGTTTGCCACACAATTTTTAGAAGCAGTTACCACGTTGAATGCGGCGGTTTTTGATAACGGTAAACAAAACCGCTCATTGCATAAAGACGCGCTGGAAGTTTCCTCGAAAGGTTGCGATTTGGTGTATCTTGACCCACCTTATTATTCGCCTTACTCCGACAATGAATACGTGCGGCGTTACCATTTCGTCGAAGGCATTGCCCGCGATTGGCAAGGTGTGGAAATTCAACAACACACCCAAACCAAAAAGTTTAAGTCTTACCCAACGCCATTTTCTTCACGCCAAGGCGCGACAGCCGCATTTGATACCTTGTTTAAGCGTTTTAAAGACAGCATTTTATTGGTTTCCTACTCGTCCAATAGTCAGCCCACGCAAGAAGAAATGTTAGCCTTAATGGGTAAATACAAAACGCATGTGCAAGCCATTCCGGTCAACTACCGCTACTCAATGGGCAATCAACAGCACAAAGTCGGGGATAACAAGAATCAGGTCACAGAATACCTGTTCGTGGGGTATTAATGAAACCATGGTTATTTGGTAATACCCCTATGTGTCAAGCTACCTAACCGAATTTAAACTAAAATTCATCATAAGTATTATCTTTATCCATAATTGAGAAGTTTTTAACTCGGCGACCTATTTCTTCAAAAGTTGCTTTTGCCAATGTAAAAATAACATCATCTTGTTCAACCTCACTATTTAACATTTCTTTTTTATCTTCTTGTGTCAGAAATCCTTGGTTCTCTATCTTGTAAGAAACTTTCTCTTTATATTTCAACCAATCACTCAAGCCATTACTGACATCTTTATCAGGAAGAACACATTTATAAGAAGAGCCACTAGAAAAGGAAAAAGAAATTGCTTTTGTTTGCTTTTCATATATATTTTGAATCAGGTTTTCTGGAATATTTAAATTTTCAATTAAGGGATCAGTCATCATATAGGATAAATCTTCTTCATTATATGAGTAATGAGAAATATGATTATATGGAAAACCCTCATTTCTTACATCAAATTTTTCTTTTGTAATAAAGTCATAATACAAAGATATAACTCGAAGATTTCTCTCCTCAAAAAATAAGAATTGTATGTAGCAAATACGATAAAAAGACTTTCCTGATGATGTATTCCTCCATGTAGCAATTTTATCACCAATCTTCCGATGAAATGTATATAAGCCTGTTCTCCTAGAATTATTAATTCCACCAATATAAGACTGCTGTAGCATTCCCCAACTCGGAACTAATGGAAACACAGGCAAATCTATTTTATTTTTCAAAAAAACATCATTGGCAACTTTATTATCATAATATTTTCTTGTTTTTTCTTTAACAGAATAAAAATCTTCATTCAAAATTGTTTCAATAAAATATTTTTCCAAACTTACCATGTCATTCCAAAACATTTTTTCAATATCATTGGAAGATAATCTATTATATAAAATATTTTTTTGCTGCTCCACAAGAAAAGCGACTTCATAATTTAATTCTCGTATACCTTCTTTGAAAGAAGATAGTTCATCTTCAGTAACTCCATGAGCAAAAATAAAATAGACTATCACCATGAAGCAAGCAAGAAGCAAAAAAATAGATGAACTCACTGAATAATCATTATTTGCATATGCATTATAAATAGCAAAAAAAGAAATTAATGTAAGAACGATAATTGTAATTCTAAATATTTTTAATTGATTTGTTTTTTCAATAATGGCAATCTCCATATCTCTAATTCTTCTCCTTTGATTTCCTCCTATATTATAGCCATAATTGTATGGTCTATAAAAATAATACCAAAGCTTTTTGGTATTTTCACTCCATGAAGGATTGTCTAATATTTCCCTTCCATCTATAAAGTCTAGGTTTGATTTATCATCAAAGCATTTATAGTCTTCAATTAAAGAAGACTCGCCACTATATTCGAAGGTGTTGAGTTTTTTTGAGTTTGCCGACTTACTTCCATTATTAATAGCCAAAGATAAAATCTTATCAAGGATGGTTGATAAAAACTTCAAGATGAATTTGATTGTTTTAAAAATCTTACTAATAAACATAATTATTCGACCTATTGCAAAAGTATTGATGCTTTCTTTGAACTAATTTTCAACCCACTCAGCAGTTTTTTTTCTTGATCACTGATTGTAAAGCATGAACCTGATTGCATCTCTTTGAGTAAATTATATTTCTTATCTCCTAATCCATTAACATCACTGTGTTCATAGAAAACTATAAGCCACAACAGCTTAAAAAAATCATCATCCCGGAATCTTTCAATCATTGCATACATGCGACTGACGTTAGAATCACTTAAACTCCTTATATTAATATCGGATAGACTTGATAGTAGGTAATACATACAAACTTCTTTATCTTCTGGATTCATCGCTACTATTTTTCTAAATTTTTCTTTGGCTACGGGAAACATACCAATATCAAATAGTTTTTTCGCTTCACTTATTCCTATAGTTTCATTGCTTTGCGTGATATTTTGAGTAATGTTTTGTATTCCGCTGCCTGCATTAATATTTGGATTTTGATTTGAATTATTGAAATTAAAGTTTTGTGTTGTGCTCATATCTTCACCTATATCTTTAAAGTTTAAATTCTTCTCAAGAAAACTTAAGAGTTTTTGTAGTTCATCTAGATTCTTACTGTCTATTTTTGTTAGTATTTTTCCATCAATATCCCAGACACTTTCTCTCACATCAAAATAAAAATTAGACATTATTCCAAAATCTCGCACTTGTCCCTAGTCAACAAATCATGTGAAAAATCAACGGGAATGCGCTACAACCTATGATCATCATTTTCACCAAGGGAACGGAACACCCATGACAGAGTACAGCTACCATGCGCTCAAAGGCAAGAGCAAAACCTTCCGCGCCATGACAGGCATAGATCTGGGTGAATTCACCAAACTGTTGCCCCATTTTCAACGGGCATACACGGCGCAGTTGATTGTTGATGGTCATGAGAGTGAAACGAAGCGAGGTCGCCCCGGCAACCTGACAACGATCGAAGATAAGTTGTTCTTTATTCTGTATTATTTGAAGACTTACCCACTGCAAGAAGTGTTGGGCTACTCCTTCAATATGTCCCAAGGGTTAGCCAATCGGTGGATACATCGCCTGTGTCCCGTTTTGCAGTCGAGCTTAAAAAGCATGGGACATTCCCCGGCCAGACTCCCCGAAGAGGTATTGGAACGCCTTTCGCATGAAATGCCGCAAGCGCTGGGCTTGGATGCGACAGAACGCCGTATCCAACGTCCGACTGACTTTGGGGTTCAGGAGGAATACTACAGTGGAAAAAAAATTCCATTCGGTGAAGAATAACATAATAGCAGGCTTAGAAGATCGTGAAATCAAATACTTGGGAGAAACACGACGCGGCAAAGACCATGACAAACGCATCGCGGATGAGGAAGGCGTGAAAGTGCCAGAAGGGTATGAGATTTACCGGGATTTGGGCTATCTGGGGCATAATTCGGGTGACGGGGCAGTTGTCCACCAACCCAAGAAAAAGCCACGAGGTAAACCCTTGAGTGATAAGGATAAAGCGCATAATCGTGCCATTTCTAGCATTCGGGTGGTCATTGAACATGTGAACAGCGGTATCAAACGGTGTCGGTGCGTCAAAGATATTTTCCGCAACTACGTGGAAGATTTTGATGATTTAGTGATGGAAATCGCTTGTGGTTTGCACAATTTACGCACTGCCATGCGAATCAAAAACTACTGAATTCATTTAACCATCAATAAGTTGAGATTTTGGAATAATGTCTATTATTTATCTCAATAATATTGATGTTATGTTTTCTCTTTTTTCTTGTTATAAGAAGAACTATGAGTGTTGGATATTTTTTATAAAGTTCGGCAGCAACAAATTTCTCAACAGTTTCTCTGTATTTACTAATTTCAGCCTCAGAAGTAACTTGTATTGAAATACCATTTTTTTCATCATATAAATCAATGGCAGTAGCATTTTTTTCAATATCATTAAGATTTTTCAGTTCATAACCAAAAACAATATTTAAGAAATCAGCATAGAAGTGTTCGGCTCTCCTATTTACATCGAAGAAACCTAATGAATTATGCATTTCAATCTTCCGACTCAAGATACTTAAGTAATCTATTATTTTACAAACTAAATCTTGTGACTGCATAAATTTAGTGACACCCTAGTTTAAAACCAATATTGATTGACTATTGTACAGCAATGTCTCAGAAAAACATCAATATAACAGCTAATCAAGGTAATTATTCTTTGCCATTAACTACCCCACAAACTCGACAACGGCACTGCCATGAGCTTTTCACCTAATGGCAGTGCTTCCGTCCCATCGTACAGAATCACACCTAACTTCATGGCATCGCCTGCCAAACTCACCAGCCGTTTCAGCCCGCGCAGGTCTTTTTCGGTGAGCGTGGCGGAGGCTTTAACTTCCACGCCGATCAGTTCGCCCGCTCTGTTTTCCACCACAAAATCGACCTCATACTGATCAGTATCGCGGTAATAGAGTATTTGGTAATCCGCTTGCGCCCAGGTACTGTGCTTGAGCAATTCGGCATACACAAAAGTTTCCAGCAATGCCCCGAACAAAGTACGATCACGTTTAAGGGTCTCCACCGTCAAACCCCGCACGGAAGCCAGCAAACCGGAATCTATAAATTGCAGTTTGGGGGATTTGAGGACGCGCTTGAGACGGTTATTCGCCCACACCGGAATACGTTTCAGCACATACATCTGCTCGAAAATGCCCATGTATTTGTTGGCTGTTTTGGCATCCATCCCCATTTGCGCCCCTAACTGGCTGTAATTGCAGAGTTGCCCTGCCATTTCTGCTAATGCGTTTAGGAAAAGGGGGAGTTGCCCCAATTTGTCGATGGTGGCAATGTCCTGCACGTCGCGTTGGATGAGTGCATCAAGATACTGGCGATGCCATGTCTGACGGCGACGTGGATTCGGGCGGGTTAAGGCTTCAGGGTAGCCACCGCGCAAAACGGCTTCTATCAGGTCATCACCCAGCAGGGGTTGAGTGGTCACAGGGATGTTTCCCGCAAAGATGGCATCTAGCCAACAGCTTGTTTGGTAATGGGTTTCTACCTGAGCAAACGGGTACAAGGGAAGGGTTTCCATGCGTCCTGCCAATGAATCCGCCACCAGGGGTAACGTCATTAAATTGGCAGAACCCGTTAGCAGGAAACGCCCCGGTCGGCGGTCTTCATCCACGGTCTTTTTGATAGCCAGCAACAGTTGCGGCGCACGCTGGATTTCGTCAATCACTGCCCGATCAAGAGTACGGATGAAACCGACCGGATCTTGTTGCGCCGCCAACAGGGTAAGGTTATCGTCCAGTGTCAGGTAGCGCATCCCAGTGCCTGCTAATTGGCGTACCAGCGTGGTTTTACCAGCCTGCCGTGGGCCAGTAATCAATACCACTGGAGTATCAGCGAGTGCTTCTTGTAGGTGTTTTAGGAGTAGTCTGGGGTATAATGAGGCGTTATTCATGCGATACCTACGTCGTAAGATTGGGATTAGTATAGCGTGAAATCAGGATTATGTTATCCTACGATCAGGAATGAAATGGATGTTTTTTGATGTTTGATATTGCGCTTTACCAACCCGAAATCCCGCCAAATACTGGCAATATCATGCGCCTGTGTGCTAACACTGGCTGCCGGTTGCACCTGATCCACCCCCTAGGTTTTTCGCTGGATGAGAAGCAAGTTAAGCGAGCAGGCATGGATTACCGTGATTTGGCGGTGGTGCAGGAACACGACAATTTTGCCGCGTTCAACTTAGCAATGCAGGGCAAGCGCGTGTTTGCGTTGAGTACCAAGGTGAGTACGCGCTACAGTGATGCCGATTTTCAGCCGGGAGACGTGTTACTGTTTGGCCCCGAAACGCGCGGTTTGCCAGAAGCCTTGCTGTTGAGCCTGCCGGATGAGCTGAAATTGCGCGTGCCGATGTTGGCGGATAGCCGCAGCATGAACCTGTCGAATACTGTCGCGGTGGTGGTGTATGAGGCATTGCGCCAGCATGATTTTGCCGATTTGAGGTAAACTTAGCGCATGAAACTACTACGCCGCATCCTCCCCGCTCCCGCCCACGATCTGGGTTGTGTCGCCACCATCGGCAACTTCGATGGCTTGCACAAAGGGCATCAAGCCGTGATCCAACACGTCGAATGGAAGGCGCAAGCCCTCGGTTTACCCGCGACGGTGATCAGCTTCGAGCCGCTACCGATTGAGTTTTTCCGCGCCCCGCCACCACCGCGCATTTACGCCTTGCGCGACAAACTGCGCTTGCTGGAAGCGATGAACGTAGAACGTTTTGCCTGCCTCCGCTTTAACAAGCAACTGGCGAGCATGGAGGCGGAAGATTTCGTGCAACACATCCTGCTGGATGGTTTAAAGGTGCGCTATTTGGTGGTGGGTGATGATTTCCGCTTCGGCAAAGGGCGACGCGGCGATTACCACTTACTGCAAACCATGGGCGCGGCAGCGGGAATGCAGGTAGTGGATACGCCGACATTCTTGCACGCCGATGAGCGTGTCAGCAGCACCCGCATTCGCCTTGCGTTGAGCACCGCAGAACTGGAGCAAGCCGCAGAATTGCTGGGCAAGCCTTACCGCATTTCGGGGCGCGTCCGCCACGGCGACAAGCGCGGGCGTACCATCGGCTTTCCGACCCTGAACATGCGCGTGCCGCAACACATCGCGCTACGTCGCGGTGTGTATGCAGTAAAAGTATACGGATTAGGCGAGGAAACCATCAACGGCGTGGCAAATCTAGGCACACGTCCGTCGGTACATGGCGTGGAAAATCGGCTGGAAGTTCACCTGTTCGACTTTGCGCAACAGGTGTACGGCAAACACATTTGCGTCGAACCCGTGGCATTCATCCGTGACGAAATGAAATTTGCGTCACTGGACGAATTGAAGGCACAGATTGCGCGGGATGCCGTGCAAGCCAGAGCGCTGTTTTAAACAGCAGCCAACACCGCCTGATGCGCATCTTTATCCAAGCGTGCGCCAAACACCGTCACCACCCGTGATGCCGCCATGCTCGCCAATTTGCCCGCTTGCGCATTATCCATGCCCTGCGTAATCCCATACAGGAATGCGCCAGCAAACATATCGCCCGCGCCATTGGTATCCACCGCTTTGGCGGGATGCGCGGCAATTTCAGTACGCCCGTCATCATCCACCACCAGCGCACCCTTGCTGCCCAGCGTGATCACCAGCTTGCCCGCATACGGCTTGATGGCGGCAATCGCCTCTTCCAGATCCTCTTTGCCAGTAAACACGCTGACTTCCTCATGGTTACAGAACAAAATATCCGCGCCATCCCCCAGCATTTCATTCACACCACTGCGGAAGAAACGCACCATCGCGGGGTCGGAGAAGGTCATCGCGGTTTTCACGCCATGCTCTTTCGCCACTTGTCGCGCTTTCAAGGCTGCCGCCCGCGAAATATCCGACGTGACCAAATAGCCTTCGATATACAAATATTGCGCTTGCTTCAGCTCATCCAAATGCAATTCGGCTTCGGAAAAGTCAGCAGTAATACCCAAAAACGTGTTCATGGTGCGCTCCGCATCCGGCGTGACCATGACCATGCACTTGCCGGTGACACCTTCCGAGCTGCAACGCACCTGATCCAGCTTGGTCGCCACACCCGCCGCGTGCAAATCGTTCATGTAAAACTCGCCGGTTTCGTCATTCGCAACTTTGCAGGCGTAAAACGTTTTGCCGCCAAACTGACTTACTGCCACGATGCTATTCGCGGCAGAACCGCCGCTGGCACGCTTTTTCATGCCGAAGGTTGCGCTTAAACCCGCGAGTAATTGCTGCTGTTTTGCCTCATCAATCAGGGTCATCATGCCTTTTTGGATGCCGTGTGCCGCCAAAAAGTCTTCTGTGACCTCGAATTCCTTGTCTACCAGCGCGTTGCCAATACCGAATACGTCGTACTTCATCGTGTCCCCGTCAGATAATTGTGTGAAAACGCCTTGTACCCTATCCAGCGTTTCTTTTCCAGCATTTGCAGTTGAAGTTATCCACGAAGTTATCCACAGGCAAACCGTTTGTCACCGTGTGGCTGCTGTGCATAAAGATACTGATGGATAGTATGGTTAAAATCTGCAAATGGGCGGCTATGCACGTCATTGGTCGGCTAAATCAAGCCTTTTATCTAAAAAATCGGTTTTTTAATTCTGGGTTCAGGAATTGGCTAGAAAAAACTGAGCAGGCTTTTACCACACAAAGTCCTCGGATTCCGCAGCGGATTGGAAGACTTATCCACAGTCCTTGTCAATAAGTTATTAACCAATCCGCAATGTTTCACGTGGAGCTTGCCTGATGACAATAGCCAACAAGCCTGTGTTTAGCGGCTATGCTTCCAACTCAGCGCGTAAGCGGGCTTCTTCCCGATTGAGTGCGCGTCGTTGGGAAATAGAGCGCCACAGCAGTGCTAAAATAAACATCAATGAAATCAACGCAACGACCAACGATACCCGTGTGGGTGTCGGAAATTTACTGCCTTCCGTGCCGGTGATTTGCTGCTCTAGGATGTTTTGCAATGGCATGGCGGGTTTGTCGCGACTGTCTACTGTGGTTGTCGCTGGTGGCGTTACTTGGTCGATAAAGACAGGTGTGGATTCAGGTGGAGCACTTGGGGTTTGCTCGGTTGCTGGATCGGTAGCCAAAGTCAGGCTGGGGGGCGGAGTGCTACCCGGTTCAGCCGGTGGTGGCGGCGCAGCAGCAGTATTACCGGGTTCCAATTCCTTAAGGCGGGCGTGCAGGGTTTGGCTTTCCGCATATTGGCGTTTGATGGAAATGCTGGCTTCGCGCAATGAGGCTTGCAAGTTCTGAATGTGCGTATCGCGTTGTTCCAACAGTTGTTTCAGTTCGGTCAGTTCGGCTTGCACGGCGGCGTCGGCTTGCTGGGTTTGTTCGGGTGTTGCATTGGTGGTCGGTAAAGCGGCAACTTGCGCCGAAGCGGTTTCCAGTTCTGCGATGCGGGCGTCTTTGGCTTGCAGTTGTTGCTTCAGTTCAGTCAATTCTGTTTGTAATTTGATCATTAGAGCGTTTTGCAATTGTGCAACTTGCGCCTGATCTTGTGTCGGTTCAGCCGTGGTCGCCGCTTGGTTGGCTTGTAAGCTTGCCAATTGCTTGCTTAAGTCAGCGCTGCGTTGTTGTTCGGTGCTGAGCTGTTCTCGCAAGCGCGTCATTTCAGCGTGTAAGCTGTCTTGCGAAGCTTGTTTATTGGCATTTTGTTGAACGTCAGGAATGACAGGGATCTGGAGGTGAATCCCTTTTTTGAGTTTATTAATGTCACCGTTAATAAAAGCATCAGGATTTTTTGCCCGGATAGCCGCCATCATTTGCGGCACACTAATGGCGTAAGAAGGCCGTTGCCGACTGGCAATATCCCACAAAGTGTCATTGTTTTTGACCGGCCCATAATTGGCGTCAGCGAAGGCGGGTGGCAAGCTGGTGAGTGATGCTGCCAACAACAGCCCCGTGGCAACAGCAAGTATTTTATATTTCATGGCAATTCCGCACAGACATCTAAGTTAATCTTTTATATAGACGATCCGCGCTCGAAATGCAGCCGGATCGTCATAGCCCATATAATCATAACCCGATGTTAGCCGCTCTGCACGGTTTACCGGACGGCTTGCCCCGCCATCGGGATTTCCGGTGCAGGCCGGTTTGCCCAGCGGCTTGCCAGCAGGTACTTAGGCTTTCCGACACCTTGTTGCGGGTTCAGTTCCAGCACTGTTTCACGTTCCAGTTTTTCGAGGATTTTTTCCGCAATTTTCTGGCGTTCGGGTTTACCGATCAGGGACGGTTGCAAGCCCAATGCCTTGGTGTGATGGCGAATCACATCGGTGACAGCATCGGTCGCTGGGCGTACCGTGGGTTTGACATCACCGTTGAGAATCCGCGAACGCACTTCCGTGTAAATCAGCTTGAAAAAGCGTTCACGGGTCAGGTCGCGCACCTTGGCTTCCGGCGGATCTGGGCGTGACGTTTCCGGCGCATCGGCTTCAGCATGGATACGCACATTGCCTACTTCGGTCAATTCGGTGCGTTCCGGGGTGATTTGGTTCAGGTATTGATCGCGTTCGGCATTACCGAAATCCCTCGGAATGCCGTTGAAGTTTGCCTCGGCTAATTCACTGTTTGCGGCTAACCCGTCAGGATTCGCGTGGATCAGTTCACCGTGCGTATCGCGCCCCATCACTAGCAAGGCGCGTTTGTGGTCTGCCACGTAGCTGCCCACAAAGTGAAAAGCGTATTCAAACGTGCCAATAATAATGATCGAAAACAAAAACGATGCCCAAATGCCGCCAACATTAAACAAATCTTTGAGCAAGCGGATCATGGCGTAGTGTTTGTCTTCGTCGTATTCCAGCGTTTTGGCTTGGATAATCGCGGCACTCAGCGCGGAACCGACCATGTTGGCAGAACTACCGGCGGTTGCTTCTGCCGCTGCGAGTGCACCGCGTGCTTGTGCAATTTTGTCGTGTTCGTAACGTTCGCATTGTTGAACGCGCGTATCGGTACGGTATTTAGCCCGACACGCCGCCAGTTCCGCTTCGTGCCTTGCCAATTGACCGCGTGCGGCTGCCAATTGTGCGGTAGCACCCGAAGGCGCAGCCGCTTGCACGCTCAAATTCTGAATGCTGCCGAGCGTGGCTTGAAACACCGGCGAGTCTTCAGAGCGCTGGCGCACGGTGGCATCTTCACGTTCCATTGACTGCGAGACTTCTGAAAATAAGCCAAAAAATACCACAATCACTGTCGCAACGATGGCTGCCGGGCCTTTATAGCCACTGGCGTACAAAAAAGCTTGAGCGGCAGTGATCACGGCAGTAATGCCTAAACCGAGCATGGCATTTGCCCATTGTTCGCCGCTCCAATTGGGGGGATCCATTTCCTCGCCCACGAAATATTTCACCACAAAAAAAGCCGAGGCAAGGAACGCCGCGAACGCTGCCATCAGCAGCCAAGCTTCGGCTTTGCGCAAATCGCTCAAGATGTCGCGCAGTGATTTGGTGGCGACCAGGTGCGCTGGTCGGTCTACGTTGGTATTTGTACTGGAATCCGTCATAATGAATGTTCCTGTCTTAAACTTTACGGAGTGATAGCGGGAATTTCGGGCGTGTTGGAAGCGGCAACTTTCATCACGCCATTTTTATGCTGCATCTTTAGTGCTCATGGTTTACATCCAGCCTGCCAACATCAGCAGCACGCTCAAAAACCACAATAGATGCCGGTCAGCCCGCAAGCTGTGCGCGGCTACGACGGCTCCCACTAGAGCCAAGCCGATCAGCACGTAGGGCAAATGCAACATGGCGGTTTCCATGTTAATGATCTGCTCCAAACCGGGCAGTAAGATCAGCAAAGCCCAAACAGCCAATGCCCAAACGACCAGCAAGGCGCGAGTGATTTGCCAGACTTGCCCCCATTCCGGTTGGTTTGGTGGGGTGGATAAGGTTGCGTCAAGTGACGGTGTTTGCGTGTTGGTATTCATCGGGTTACTCCTGAAGGCTTGGATTAATAACTGCGGAACAAACCGACCATTTTACCCTGTACCTGTACGCTTTCGGCGGGGTAGAGCATCGGTTGCATTTGACTGTTTTCTGGGCGTAATTCGATATGTCCGTCGGGCAGGCGGTATAGGCGTTTGAGGGTGGCTTCTTCGCGCTCCACCAAGGCCACCACAATGTCGCCATCGCGAGCGTTGTCTTGTTGTTGGATGACGACGAAATCCCCATCCATAATGCCGATGTCGATCATCGACTCGCCACGCACTTCCAGCACGTAACGCCCATTGCCACCAAACAAATCGCTGGGGTTGATTTCATCTTTGCCTGCAATCGCCTCGATCGGTTTACCGGCAGCGATGCGTCCGGCGAGCGGGAGGCCAAGGCGTAATGGCATTTGCGGGTGACGCGCCACAGTCGTTTCTGGCAACCGATAGGCGCGTTTACCGGCTGTGGTGTGCAAGCGGCCTTCCCGAATCAGTGCTTGCACGTGTTGGTGAACGGTGCTGCGGGTGGAAATTCCGCCTGCTTGGGCGATTTCATCCAAGGTCGGCGTATAGCCATTGCGAGCGTACAGGGACTGAATAATGTCCCAAATTTGTTGTTGGCGGCGTGTGAGCATGGCGCGGTTCCTGCTTAGTAAAACGAACAAAACACGAACCAAATATACGGTTTAGCGCCCGATTACGCCAATCAAAAATACTTGCCATGAATTCGTTTTTTGTTCGGTTTTACCGATGAGCGGCAGAATTGATCGGAAGAAAGAGCGCTTATCAGCCGTGAAGATTGATTTTGCGGAATTGTCCCGGCGTCATGCCGCTGATTTCACGAAAGGCTTCGGTAAATTGGATTTCTGACGCAAAGCCGACGCTTAAACCCACGGCTTGCAAGGTGGTGTCGGGTTCTTCTAAGAGCATGTCTTCTGCGGCTTCGACACGGAATTCGCGCACATAGCGTGAGAAGCCTTTGCCAAGACGGGTTTGCAGTAATTCCGCCAATTGTTGGCTGGAAAGTCCGAGGCGTTCTGCCAACGCAGTGATGGCTAAATCGGGTTGGCGGAACAGTTCTTTTTCCTGCATTAAGCCTTCGACTTCCGCCAACATTGTTTCGCAGTCCACATCCGCTAGGGTGGAAACGGTGTGGGTTTCGCGGGCAACTTCGGCGATTTCCGTGGTCAAGCGCGGGGCAATGCTGAGCGCGGCATGGATCAATAACAGCACTAACCCAATGGCACTGGCGTGTACCGTGAAAAAGACGTTTTCTGGAAGCAAAGTAATGCCGATTCCCAGTGGCAGGACAGATAAAGCGATAGCGAATGCGGCACTCAAAATCATCCCTACTGGCTGAAAGCGACGGCGTTGCTGATGCAATGCTGCATACACGCGCCGGGCTAACCACACACAATACCCAGCCCCTAAGACAAAGGCCACTGTTACCGCGACCTGAAAGGGCAGAAACGGGGCAATCAAAATCGGTAATAAATGCAGCAAGTCGCGCGGTAACTTTTCAGTAGTGGCTTGCAACAGTGGCTTACTGAACAAATAAAAAGTGGGGGCAACGCTAAACAATAAGACTTGGTAGTAAGGGCTGTGAATACTGTCTGCCCCCGTTTGTAACCCGGTAAAATGCGTTAATTGCAAACCCAGCAACGCAATCAGCACGATAATGCCCATGGCTTGTGCGGCGGCTTGCCCTTGGTAATGTTCGTGCCGGAAATGCGTGAATGCAAGCAGCGGAATGCTGAAGATGGAAAAACCAATGAGTAAGGTGCTGAGTGTCTGCATGGCTTAACGCTTATCGTCAGGTCGACAGGCAGCATTGGCGCGGATCAGCGCATCCACTTGTTCTTTGGTCAGTTTGCCGGTGGAATTCATGGCATCTTTGGCTACGTCCTGAATGCTTTTGGTTTCAGCTTCTTTGACTGGCGCGGTGTCGGTACAGCCCGCCATGAAGCTGCTTATGAACAAAATACATGCCGATGCCGCGAGTGATAACAGTGTACGCATGGTAAGAAGGCCCTCGATAAGAATATGCCACTTAGATAACACATTCTTGTCTTCAGTAAACATAGAATTTACCGATAGGGGCGTTTATTGCTGATAAGTGGTTATGGCGTCGAGAGATTCGCCACACCCAATAATACGTGTTGTTGTTGAAACTGGTGTAACAGGGTTAATCCGAACGCTAATAGTTGCTCAATGTTTTGGTGTTGAATTTCCACAGCAATCCGAGTGAGAGCTTTTCTGGCATTTTCCCCCTCTTGTAAGTGTTTTACCAGTTTAGCAGTAATGGCATTAAGTTCTATAAAATCAATTTTATTTTCTCTATTTCGTATTAATAATAAATGGGTGGGTTCAGGGGTGTGCGGTTGGTAAGCCGCGCTAATGCGGTGGACGGGGTATTGATAGCTTTGCAACAACATGACCGGATTCAATACCGGTGTGCCATCCAATAAATCACCGTCCGGGTCGATGTGCTGCCAGTCGATAGTCGCGTCAGCGAGTGTCAGTGGGATTTCCACCCATTCGTAATGCGCGAGTTCTAGTAAAAACGGCGGACGTTCACTGAGCGAAGTCGACGTGAGCCATTGCACAAATTCGGCGGGGATTTCGCGGAAATACGGCGTGGTGCAAGCGTGTTCGGCGTAAAATTGGCGTACCAGCGCATTCCATGCGTCATCATCCAGAATGCTGCGAATCACCGGAAAGCAGTTGCTGAGGAAATCTTCCACATTATTAAACAGCAATTCCACGTAAACACCCGCTCGTGCCGCGTCAACACCGGCAGGCGGCGGATTCGCGGCAGGGTCGCGCAAATGGGCGGCAAAGGCACGTTGGTAGGCTTCAGTAGCATTCATGCGGCGTGTTTCCGTTGCAGGCTGGCAATGTGCTGCACTTCCGGGAGCAATTCTTCCAAGGGCGGGATGTGGTAATCGCGTTCTAACAAGGTCGGGAATACGCCAAATTGCTGGTAGGTGAAATCCAGCAATGCCCACACCGGGTCGATGACTGGAGCGCCATGCGTGTCGATCAGCAGATTTTCTTCTTGTTGGTAATGCCCCGCCATGTGCAGATACACCACCCGTTCTTTGGGCAGTTTGCGCAAAAATTCGTAAGGGTCGTAAGCGTGGTTGACGCTGTTAACGTAGACGTTATTCACATCCAGATGCAACAGGCAATCGGCTTCGGTCAACACTGCGTTGATGAAGGTGGCTTCATCCATCTCATTGATGGGGGCTTGCAGGTAGAACGAAGCGTTTTCAATGCCGATTTGCTGCCCCAATACGTCTTGGGTTTGGCGAATGCGGGCAACCGTGTGCTGAATCGCTGCTTCGGTAAACGGAATCGGTAGCAAGTCGTACAACTGCCCGTGATCGGAACACCAGGATAAATGCTCGGTATACAGCGGGATACGATGTAGCTGCATGAATTGCTTGAGTTCAGTGAGCAATTCGGTGTTGAGCGGGGTTAAACCGCCTAATGATAAGGAAAGCCCGTGGCATACAAACGGGTAACGTTCGGTGAAAGCTTGCAAGCGTTTGGCGCTAACCGGGTCAGTGCCGATCCAGTTTTCGGGGGCGATTTCAAAGAAATCAATGCAGTCGGGGACTTGTTGTTCCAGCGCAACCAGATGGTCACGCCGGAAACCTAAGCCTGCTCCGTGTAAGGCAGAGCGCTGCATGGCTTAACCTTGGATGCTGATAGCCGCGAATGGCGTATTCAGGCGGAAGGTTTCATTTTGGGAGGTTTTATCATCTTTCTTTTCTTCTTTATTGCCGCCGCAAGTGCCTTCTTTGCCGCCGCATTTGCCTTCGCCCATTTTGCTGTGTAGGGCTTTACGTTCGTCAGCACTCAATGAACCATCTTTGTCAGCATCGGCTTCGGTAAACATTTTTTCGTGGTGAGCCATGAATTCTTCTTTGGTGACTTTGCCGTCTTTATCAGCATCGGCTGGGCAGTCCATATCGCCACCGCATTTGCCTTCACCGGCTTTCATATTCGCACCGCACATGCCTGCGCCACATTTCATTTCACCGTCTGCTTTGTTTTCAGCCAGTTGCATGTAGCCGTTAGTGAGGGTGTTAGCAGCAAACGGGTTTTCTGCACTAACCGCTCCTGCGCCCAAGGTAACGACTGCGAAGGTGGCGCCCAAAGCCAGTTTCAGGGATGTGTTTGTTTTCATCATTTCAATCTCCTAGGAATATAAAAGTTGCTTTATGCGCAGGGAAACTGCGTCTGTGGAATTGTACGCAAAAATGCTGTGGGTGGATGCAGGCAAGTCACTGTTTTGTAAAATCATCGCAAAAGGCAAGTAGAAATATGCGCAAATTAGACCATATCTTGTGCTTGACCATCTCCTAAAACACATCCTATAGTGCTTTGCTCAAAATAAACCAATAGATCAAAGGACACCGAATGCAAGCCGCCATTAACCTTGAAATGACCCCTAAATGCAAAGTTATCCGCCGCAATGGTCAGGTGACGGACTTCGACGGCAGCAAAATTCAGGTGGCAATGACCAAAGCCTTTTTGGATGTGGAAGGCAGCAATGCGTCAGGTTCGGCACGCATTCACGACACCGTGCGTAAGTTGACCGCGCAAGTGGTTGATGCTTTGTTGCGCCGCACCCCCGATGGCGGCATGGTGCATATCGAAGACATTCAAGATCAAGTGGAGTTGGCGTTAATGCGAGCAGGTGAACACAAAGTGGCGCGGAGTTACGTGCTGTATCGCGCGGAACGGGCGCGGTTGCGTGCTGAAAAAGATGCCAAGAGCAAGAAAAAAGGCAAAAAATCCGAAAACGTGATCCACGTAAAATCCGTATCCGGCGATTTGAAACCGTTGGATGAAGAGCGGTTACGCAAAATTATCGCGGAAGCCGTCGAGGGTTTGGAGGGAGTCAGTGCTGAACAGGTAATGACTGCCACCATGCGCAATTTGTATGACGGCATTTCTGAAAAAGAAGTTGCCACCGCGTTGATTATCAGTACCCGCGTCATGATTGACCGCGAACCCAACTATTCGCAAGCCGCTGCACGGATGTTGATGGATAGTTTGCGCCGCGAAGCCTTGAGTTTCCTTGAAGGCCAACACACCGAAGCCACCCAGCACGAAATGGTTGAGCTTTATGCGGAAGTCTTGAAAAAAACCATTCAGATCGGGGTCAAGGTCGAGCGTTTGGCGGATGATTTAGGGCGTTACGATCTGGCGAAACTGGGCGCGGCGATTAAGCCAGAACGCGATTTGCAGTTCACTTACCTCGGTTTGCAAACGCTGTATGACCGCTATTTCCTGCATCATGACGGGGTGCGTTTTGAATTGCCGCAGGTGTTTTTCATGCGCGTGGCAATGGGCTTGGCCATTAACGAAGTCGAGCGTGAAGACCGTGCGATTGAGTTTTACAACTTGCTGTCCAGCTTTGATTTCATGAGCAGCACGCCGACGCTGTTTAATTCTGGAACATTGCGTCCGCAGTTGTCGTCTTGCTACCTGACTACCGTGCCTGACCATTTGGAAGGGATTTACGATGCGATTAAAGACAATGCCTTGCTGTCGAAATACGCCGGTGGCTTGGGTAACGACTGGTCACGGGTGCGCGGCATGGGGGCGCATATCAAAGGCACGAATGGCAAATCGCAAGGTGTTGTGCCGTTTTTGAAGGTGGCGAATGATACGGCGGTTGCGGTGAATCAGTGTTTCGCGCCGGATACGCAGCTTCACACCGCCGATGGCATTAAAGCCATTCGTGACGTGAAAGCGGGCGATTTGGTGCTGGGTATCAGCGGCACTTACCGCGAAGTCAAACGCGCGATGGTTTACAACCAGCACGATGCAATGGTAGCTCTGGATGTGAAGCATTCGATTGAACCCG
Organism: Thiothrix subterranea; assembly: GCF_016772315.1. NCBI lineage: Bacteria > Pseudomonadati > Pseudomonadota > Gammaproteobacteria > Thiotrichales > Thiotrichaceae > Thiothrix > Thiothrix subterranea. Next base: position 2,116,221 of record NZ_CP053482.1, read on the forward strand.
TGAAAGTGACCGCAGGACATCCGTTCTACGCGCTGCGGGGTGTGCCGTTGGAGCAGGCGAACGACCGTGCTGTTAATTGGTTGGCAAAAGGCAAAGTGAAGCCGGAATGGGTCGAAGCAGCGCAGTTGCAAAAAGGTGATTATGTTGCACAAGTCATCCCGACCGAAACGGTGATGGTGGATGGTTTTGATGCTGACGATGCGCGGCTGTACGGTATTTTGCTGGGTGATGGGCATTTGTCAAAAGACGGGATGCAATGGGGCATTTCAGGCAATCCACAAAATGACTCGCATCTTGATTTCGTGCGGGAGTATTTGGCTGAACGTGGTATCCATAGTTGGGAAAATGGGCGTGGCGAAACCTATACGCAAATTCATTGGGCAAGCGGTCGTGGTGTTGTGCGCAATGCCACTAACGGGCGCATTGTCGGAGCAGGTGCTGCAACGTTGCCGTTCAGCTATGACGATATTTACAACGCGCCAGGTGAAAAGCGGATTTCACGCCAATTCAGTCATTTACCCCGTCCACAAACCTTAGCATTGATTCAAGGTTTGCTGGAAACTGATGGCGGCGTGAGTCGCGGCAAGGAAATTTACTTCACCAATACCTCGCGTCAACTGGCGGAAGGTTTGCGTTATCAGTGCTTGCGTTTGGGAGTACCGACGGCTGGGCAATACCGTGAACGTGACAATGCCCATACAGGGACACGTTCTGACGGTACACAAATCGAATTTAACGGTATTACTAAAGCGTTTGATATTCGTATTCCTGCTGTGCCAGAAATCGCTGCACTGGTTGCTTGCCAGCCTATCGACAAGCGTAACTGGCTGACTTACAACGGTTGCGTCTTCAGCCGTGTACGGAGTGTGGAGACTGTTCCAACCCTGCCATTTGTGTTCGATTTGATTGTGGAAGGCGATGAGTCTTACATGACGACGGCGGCACTGGCGCACAATGGCGGCAAGCGGAAGGGCGCAGTCTGTGCCTATCTCGAAACTTGGCATATCGACATCGAAGACTTCCTCGAACTGCGCAAAAACACGGGCGACGAACGTCGCCGTACCCACGATATGAATACCGCCAACTGGATTCCTGACCTGTTCATGAAGCGTGTGGCAGCAGAAGCGGAATGGACGCTGTTTTCCCCCGATGATGCGCCCGATTTGCACGATTTAACCGGCAAAGCGTTTGAAGCGCGTTATGCCGAATACGAGGCCAAAGCAGCACGCGGCGAAATGAAATTATTCCGAAAACTGCCTGCACTGCAATTGTGGCGCAAAATGTTGGGGATGATCTTTGAAACCGGGCATCCGTGGATTACCTTCAAAGACCCGTGCAATGTGCGCTATACCAATCAGCACATGGGTGTGGTGCATTCCAGCAATCTTTGTACTGAAATTACCTTGCACACCAATGACAGTGAAATTGCGGTATGCAATTTAGGATCGGTCAATCTGACCGCTCACGTCAACGACGGCAAGCTGGATGTAGCAAAACTGGAACGCACCGTGACCACCGCGATGCGGATGCTGGATAACGTCATCGACTACAATTACTACAGTGTGCCGCAAGCGCGAAAATCCAACCTGCGCCACCGTCCGGTCGGCATGGGCATCATGGGTTTCCAAGACGCGCTGTACAAAATGAACCTCGCTTACGCCACGACCGAAGCGGTGGAGTTTGCCGATCAAAGTATGGAAGCGGTGTCGTATTTCGCGATTCGTGCGTCCAGCAACTTGGCGGCAGAACGCGGTAAATACCCAAGCTACAACGGTTCGTTGTGGAGCAAAGGCATCCTGCCCATCGACTCGCTGGAATTGTTGGGCGAAGAACGCGGTGAATACTTCGTGGTCGATCACACCCAAACGTTGGATTGGGATGCATTGCGCAATCAGGTCAAAGCGCAGGGAATGCGCAATTCCAATGTGATGGCGATTGCTCCGACGGCGACGATTTCCAACATTTGCGGCGTGTCGCAGTCCATCGAGCCGACTTACCAGAACCTGTTCGTCAAATCCAATTTGTCGGGCGAATTCACCGTCATCAACCCGTATCTGGTACAGGATTTGAAAGCACTCGGCATGTGGGATGAGGTGATGATCAACGACCTCAAATACTTCGACGGTTCGTTACAACCGCTGGATCGTGTGCCGGACGCGCTCAAAGCCAAATACGCTACCGCGTTTGAAATCGACGCACGTTGGTTGGTCGAAGCCGCCAGCCGCCGCCAGAAATGGATTGATCAGGGGCAATCACTCAACCTGTACATGAAAGAGCCGAATGGCACGAAGCTGGATAATCTCTATAAACTGGCGTGGGTGCGTGGGTTGAAGACCACGTATTACTTGCGCACTTTGGGGGCAACGGGCGCGGAAAAGACCAGCTCGGATGATTCTTCGGCTGCGAATAGCGTGGCGGGGATTAAGCGGGCGGCGAATTTGGTATCGGTGGGGTCGGAAGCACCGAAGGCGTGTTCGTTGCTTGATCCAGAGTGTGAGGCTTGTCAGTAAGTCATATGAAACACTTAACTTTTGACCGCAACGAACACCTCTACACCAGTACCGCGTTCGCTGAACTGGTCAAAGATGCGGTCAGGTTTTTCAACGGAACTCCCGTGCACACACTCCCGCCTCCTGAAACCTTTGGGGGAACGGGCGTGTATGCCATCTATTACACCGGGCAGCATCCGGCGTATCAGAAATATGCAGAGTTGAATCGTCTTGCCTACAACTTCCCTATTTACGTGGGCAAAGCCGTTCCCAAAGGTTGGCGGCAGGCGCGATTGTCAGATGATGTGTTGAACCAGTCGAAGGAATTGCACACCCGCTTACGTGAACATGCCCGCAGTATCGGCGCGGCAAGCAGTCTGGCAGTTGAAGATTTCATGTGCCGTTTCGTCATCTTTGAAGGTGAAGCTTCGGATATGATTAGCACGATTGAAGCGGCACTGATCAAACTCAATATGCCGCTGTGGAATACGGTAGTGGATGGTTTCGGCAATCATGACCCCGGCAAAGGCCGTTACGAACAGGCTAAATCTGATTGGGATGTCATCCATCCGGGGCGTGCTTGGGCGGAAAAGTGCAAAGGGGTGCATTCCTCCGCAGCCACCATTTTTGCACGGGTTAATGTTCATCTGAATCAGTTGGGTAGCCAGTCATGAAAACGCTGGAACTGTTCTCCGGTGCAGGCGGATTGGCAAAAGGATTGGAGCTTGCTGGTTTTCATCACGTCAAATTGGTGGAATTCAATAAACACGCTTGCGCCACCCTGCAAGCTAATTTCGGTGCGGAAAAAGTCTTCGTAGGGGATATTCGTGATTTCAGCTACGACGGCTTGAAGGGTGTGGACATCGTAGCAGGTGGCCCGCCCTGTCAGCCGTTTTCCTTGGGTGGCAAGCATCAGGCGGATCAGGATCATCGCGATATGTTCCCCTATGCCATCAACGCCATTCGCGAGCTGCAACCCAAAGCGTTCATTTTTGAAAACGTAAAAGGCTTATTGCGCTCATCCTTCGCTGATTACTTTGAATACATTGTGCTACGCCTGACCTTTCCCGACTATAAACCCAAATTCGGATTGGATTGGCAGTTACACCTGCAATTACTCAGAAAGCTCAAGTACGAAACCCATCAAGGGCTGAAATACAAGGTGGCTTATCAGCTTGTCAATGCGGCGGATTACGGTGTGCCGCAAAGCCGTGAACGGGTGTTCATGGTCGGTATCCGTGATGATCTGGAGGTGGAATGGGTATTTCCTGCTCCAACACATTCCGATAGTCGCTTGTTGTGGGACAAATTTGTGACAGGCGAATACTGGGAAAAATACGGTTTGGCGCATGAGCAGCGTGAACAGCCGAATGCAGCAATCCAAAAGCAAGTAAATGCGCTCAAAACCCGTTATGGTTTGTTCCCGCCTGTGCTGAAACCTTGGCAAACCGTGCGTGATGCGTTGGGACATTTGCCAGACCCGCGCTCTGATCATGCTATTCCTGATCACATTTTCCGTGATGGCGCACGGGTGTATCCGGGGCATACTGGCAGTGATCATGACTTGCCTGCCAAAACCTTGAAAGCGGGTGGGCATGGCGTACCGGGTGGCGAAAATATGCTGCGTTACCGTGATGGCTCGGTGCGCTATTTCACTGTGCATGAAGCCAAGTTGCTGCAAACCTTCCCGGCAGATTTTTATATCGAAGGCGCGTGGGGCGAAGCAATGCGGCAGATCGGGAATGCCGTGCCAGTGCATTTGTCCCAAACACTCGGTAAGGCTTTGCGCACAACATTGCAGCAAGCCAAACCAGCGTTTGAACAAACAATGCCGTTGGCTTTTGCGGTAGGTGCATGATCGCTATGAGTGTTTTATTTTGCAATCACGAAACCAGACCCTACACTGGTATTGTACTTGAACGCATCAAGCACTTGCCACCCGGCGGAAAAATGGGTGATTTACCCCCGCATTTGCAACATGAAAGTTTTGTGCGCACGGGTGCAAAGAAAACAGGCGGCCCCAACATGCGCCTGCTGCGTTTGGAACACGACAAACCCGCATTGACAGTAACAGCGTACATTTTCAATAAGTTTGTCCACCCAACAGAAGATCGTTATTTGACCCCACGCGAAGCCGCCACCTTGCAGGATTTCCCAGTAGACTACGTTTTTATGGGAACACAAGGGCAAATCCATCAGCAAATCGGCAATGCTGTTCCGGTCAAATTGGGTAAAGCGATTGCAGGGGAAGTGGCTAATTACTTTGTGAAGCAAGGGCAAACGGGGCAGATTAACATCGCCTCCTATTTTTGCGGGGCAGGTGGTTTAGACTTGGGATTTGAACAGGCTAGTCATGCGCTTGTTCAATTTAAGACCTGCTTTTCGACGGATATAGAAGAGCCTGTAGAAAAAACAATTTGTAAAAACAGACCAGAATGGAATTTTCAGCGTGCCGACATTCGGGAGCTTGAACCGGAACAGGTGCGACTATCCATCGGCAGTAATCCCGATGTCATTATTGGCGGCCCACCTTGCCAGCCTTTTAGCGTCGCAGGCAAGCAGAAAGCGACCCATGACCCGTTAGGTATTTTATACCGCGATTACATCCGCCATATTGCCTACCTCAAACCTCGGATGGTGGTAATGGAAAATGTCTATGGTCTTGCGCAAGTCAAGAGTGCCAACATGATTGAAGAAATCTACCAATCATTTGCGGACATCGGTTACGACGTGACCCACAGCGAGTTGATGGCGGCTGATTACGGCACACCTCAAAAACGGCGAAGGCTATTTTTTGTGGCGGCGCAAAATTTGGCAGGTTTCCATTTTCCAGAGCCGACACACAGTGAATATGCCAATCTTTTAGGACTACCACGTTACGTGGGAGCGGGAGAAATACTCGCAACCTTACCACCTGCCAGCTTCAAACCTTAGTTTAGTTGGCATTCAGCATTTAGGAGAGTAAAATCATGACGCTTAATTGGGATAACCCACTTGCCGCACCCGTGCCGCGCACGAACGGCTATCAACCGGCTTTTAGTTTTGACGAAGTGTTTGTTGAAGAACCTACTGTGGAGGTAGATGAAAGTGAGCTCAGTGCAAAAACCCAAGTTGCAGTTAAATCGCCAACGGAGTCGGCGACGCTTGCAACGGCGGTAACAGAGGCGGCTTCTCACAGAACTGTAGAAGCCGCTCCAACGGTCAGCGCTACCCGCCAGCCGTCTGCACCAGAGACTTTCAAACCTCAACAGCCGATCAGTAGCGCTGACAAGCGCGTGATCAATGGCAGTGGCGACATCAACCAACTTGCGCCGTTCAAATACCCGTGGGCATGGGATTTTTTCCTCAACGCCAACAAAAATCACTGGACACCGCTCGACATCAATATGGCGCAGGATGTGCATGACTACCATCACAACCTCAGCCCCGCCGAACGTCACGTTTATGAAAACGTGCTGGCTTACTTGACCACTTCCGACATTCTGGCGATGCGCAATATTGGCTTGGCAGTCATGGAAAAAATGACCGCGCCGGAATTGCAAATCTACCAAGCCCGCCAAGTGTACGAAGAAGCCCTGCATACCTGGACATACCAGCATTGCATCGAAACCATCGGCTTGGATCAGGTGGAAATCTATAACCGTTACCGCGTCGTGCCGGAAATCAATGCCAAAATTCAACTGGCGAACCGGCGCTTAAACGATGCGCTGCGCCATGACATTGACCTGAAGAATCGCGACGATCTGCACAATTTTGTAATGTCGTATACCTTCTTTTCAGGGATTTTTGAAGGCTGCTGGTTCTACAACGGTTTCTCACCGATTTTTGCGCTGCAACGTCGGGGCATGATGAAAGGTACGGGTGAGCAATTTCAATACATTATGCGCGATGAAGTAATGCACGCTTCGTTTGGTATTCGCGTGGTGCGCCAAATCATGCAGGAAGAAAACGTGACACTCGACCCGCAAGCGGTGCGCGATATGTGGGATGAGGCGGAAGCAGCAGAAATCAACTATTCCAAGTACATCCTGCCGACGCCGATTTTGGGTTATAGCCAGCAAGACCATCACGAACAGTTCCGTTTTATTGCGAACCGTCGGGCGCGTCAGTTGGGCATGGCAGAACCGTTCCCCGGTGCGCAAAATGCCCTGCCTTGGTTGGACGAGCAGTCCAATATGCGTAAGGAAAAGAACTTCTTTGAAACGCGCGTGACGGAATACCAAACGGGCGGGGCGCTGAAGTGGGATTAAGTTTGCGCTTGCCCTGAAACAAAAAAAGCCCGAATTAACCGGGCTTTTTTTGCGCATAAACGAAAGCAAGAGCACCATCCCGAAGAATGATGCCCTTGCTAGGACTGTGAGCAGGTATTCCCGCCCTAAGTATTATTTCGCAGCAGCAGGTGCAGCAACTGGCGCTTGTGGTGCAGCCATTGGCATAGCAGGAGCCATTACAGGAGCGCCGTAGCCAGCTTTGGAAGAGTTGCCAGTACCGTAAGCGTTGCTGTTGCCATCACCGTAGCCGTAACCATTGCCAGCGCCGTACCAGTCGCCGTTGCCTTTGCCGTTAGCAGCCATGTCGGTATCCAGATTAGTGCGGCCTTTGCCTTTGAAAGTGATGCTGAAATCAACTTCACCGTCAGCGTCGCCTTTACCACGACCCCAGCCGTTTGCATCGCCGTTGCCTTTGCTGTAGCCAGTGCCGTTACCAGCAGTAGAAGCAGTGCCGTTACCAGCCGTGTTGCCAGTTGCAGAACCGTTGTCGAAGCCGTCAAAGAATTCAGCAGAAGCAGCGCCAGACAGAGCGATCAGAGCAGAGAAAAGAATAGCTTGTAATTTCATGAGTGTGTTTCCTAGCAAATTTGTGTGTAAGTTCAATATGAGAGTATTATAATATTAGAGTTTTCTAATGTAAAGTGATTTTTTACGGTTTGGAGAACTTTTTGCAAATCGTCTGACAAACGGGTGCAATGCTGCGAAAATGCTAAGCTTTATGCCATGAGTGATGTTATGTCTGAGACATTATTGCGCTTGCGTGCTGAGTTAATCGCCGCTGGGCAGTTTTTTCATGCTAGGGGTTGGGTTCCGGCGACTAGCAGCAATTTCTCTGCCCGCTTGGGTGCTGACGAGATGCTCATTACCAGTTCCGGTCAGCATAAAGGGCGGCTGGATGAGCACGGGTTTTTGCGAGCAGATTTGCAAGGCAATGCTTTAGATGCGGGCAAACGCCCTTCTGCGGAAACGGGTTTGCATACGGTGATGTACCGGCGCGATCCGGCGATTGTTTGTGTGTTGCATACGCATTCGGTGAATGCCACCGTGCTGTCGATGCGGCTGGATGAGGTGGTATTCGAGGGCTACGAAGTGCAAAAAGCCTTTCCTAATGTTGAAACGCATGAAAGTCGTGTCGTTATCCCCGTGTTCCCGAATAGCCAAGATATTCCCGCGTTGGTGGCCGTCGTGGATGCTTATTTGGATGCAAACCCGCAGACCGTCGGCTATTTGATTCGCGGGCATGGCTTGTATACGTGGGGCGCGACAGTGGCGGATACCCAGCGGCATATTGAGGCGTTAGAGTTTTTGTTTGAATGTGTTTATCGGCAACTGCTATTAGACAGGTAACACCATGAGTGAATTGAAGATTTACGCGGACAACAATCCGCACCAAGCAGACACCTATACCGATTACGCGACCATCAGCGCCTTATTGCAGGTGCAAGGCGTGCGTTTTGAGCGTTGGGAAGCCAATGCACCGTTGTCGGATACGGCAACGCAAGAAGAAGTGATTGCGGCGTATCGTGCGGATATTGAGCGTTTAATGGCTGAAAACGGCTTTCAAAGCGTGGATGTCGTCAGTTTAACGCCCGATCACCCCGACAAGGCGCTATTTCGCCAGAAATTTTTGAACGAACACACCCATACCGAATACGAAGTGCGTTTTTTTGTGGATGGTCAGGGTTTGTTTTACCTGCATCTGGGCGATAAGGTATACACGGTATTGTGCGAAAAGGGCGATTTGATCAGCGTGCCAGCGGGGGCAACGCATTGGTTTGATATGGGAGCAAATCCACGTTTCAAGGCGATTCGCTTGTTCACCAATACCGACGGCTGGGTGGCGAATTTTACCGGCAGTGAGATTGCGGCACTGTTTCCGCGCTTGGAGAACTGATGAGCATTAAAGGCATACTTACCGACATTGAAGGCACGACCACCAGTCTGTCATTCGTGAAAGACGTGTTATTTCCTTACGCCGACCAGCAAATGGAAGTGTTTGTGGTGAAGCATCGTCAAGACCCGCAAGTCGCCAAACTCATAGATGACGTGCGACTGGAAACCGGCAATGCGGTGTTGTCGTTGGCGGGGGCGATTGCGCAATTGCGGCAGTGGATTGCGGACGATAAAAAGATTACCCCGCTAAAAGCGATTCAGGGTTTGATGTGGGAAGAAGGCTACCGCAACGGCGATTTCACCGGGCATGTGTATGAGGATGCGGTGCGTCATTTATTGCACTGGCATGAGCTTGGTCTGAAATTGTATGTCTATTCGTCGGGTTCGGTGTATGCGCAGAAGCTGTTGTTCGGTTATTCTGATGCAGGTGATTTAACCCCGCTGTTCAGTGGCTATTTCGATACGGCGGTAGGGCATAAGCGCGAGGCTAACTCGTATCAGACGATTGTGGAAGCGCTTGATTTGTCGGCAAGCGAGATCCTGTTCCTGTCGGATATTGCGGAAGAATTGGATGCTGCCGCGCAAGTGGGTTTAAAAACGTGCTGTCTGGTTCGCGAAAATCAGCCAACGGCTACCTTGCAGCACCCTTGCGTAAAAAACTTTGATGAGCTGGATGTGATGAGCATCACGTAATCAGGCTGCATAATATGACTATTATTTAAGACAATCATTTTATTTTACTGACGGGCATATCCCCCATGAATATTTTTCCGATTATCCTCGCAGCGGGTCAAGGCACTCGGATGCGTTCCGCGTTGCCCAAAGTCCTTCACCCTATCGCAGGCAAACCCATGCTGCAACACGTCGTGGATGCTTGTGCGGTATTGCAAAACCGTTGTGTGGCTTGCCACATGGCGATTGTGTATGGGCATGGCGGCGAATTGGTGCGCGAACGCATTCAAGGCGAAAACCTCAACTGGGCGCTGCAATCGCTGCAAAAAGGCACGGGTCATGCGGTCAGCCAAGCCATCCATTTGGTGGACAATGACGACGTGGTATTGATTGCGTATGGCGATGTACCACTGATTCGTTCCACGACGTTACAAGCGTTGGCGCAAGGCTTGGGCGATGCAGCGTTATGCATTTTGACCACGCAACTCGCTGATCCGAAAGGCTACGGGCGTATTGTGCGCAATGCTGACGGTTTGGTGCAGGCGATTGTCGAAGAAAAAGATGCAACTGATGCGCAGCGCCAGATTGGCGAAGTGAATACCGGCTTTATTGCCGCACGCGGTGCAGATATGAAGCGTTGGTTGCAGCAACTGACCCCGCAAAATGCACAAGGCGAATATTACCTCACCGATTGCGTCAGCTTGGCGGTAGCCGAAGGCGGTAGCATTAATACGGTAATGTGTGCTGATCCGGTCGAGGTCGAAGGCGCGAATAACCGCGTGCAATTGGCACGTTTGGAACGCGCTTGCCAACAACGTCAGGTGGAAAAGTTGATGCTGGAAGGCGTGACCGTTGCTGATCCCGCCCGTTTGGACATTCGCGGCACGGTCGAAACCGGGCAAGATGTCTTTTTGGATGTGAATGTGGTGTTGATCGGCAAGGTCAAGTTCGGCAATAACGTCACGGTGGAAGCCGGTTGCGTGATTCAGGATGCTGAAATTGGTGACAATACACACATCAAAGCGCATTCGGTGATTGAATCAGCCGTCATTGCGGAAAATTGCGACATTGGCCCGTTTGCGCGGTTGCGCCCCGGCACAGTTCTTGCTGCAAAAGCCAAGATCGGCAATTTCGTCGAAACCAAAAAAGCCATCATCGGCAAAGGCAGCAAGGTGAACCACCTGAGCTACATCGGCGATACCGAGATGGGTGACAACGTGAATATTGGGGCAGGCACGATTACCTGCAATTACGACGGTGCCAATAAACACAAAACCGTGATCGGTAACGATGTGTTTGTCGGTTCTTGCACCCAATTGGTTGCGCCGGTCAGTGTTGGCGACGGTGCTACCATTGGCGCAGGTTCAACCATTACTAAAGATGCTCCGGCAGGTGAACTCACCTTGTCCCGCGCCAAACAAATGACCTTGAAAGGCTGGCAGCGTCCAGTGAAGGAGAAAAAATAATGTGTGGTATTGTCGGCGCAGTTGCGCAACGTCCGGTGGTGGAAATTTTATTGGAAGGCTTACGCCGTCTGGAATATCGCGGTTATGACTCCGCAGGGGTCGCAGTCATTCGTGACATGGGGGATTTGGTGCGTAGCCGTGCTGTGGGCAAAGTGGCGGCGCTGATGGAACGCCTTGAAGGCGAACCGATTGACGGCAAATTAGGCATTGCGCACACCCGTTGGGCGACGCATGGCGTGCCTGCCGAACGCAATGCGCACCCGCATTTCAGCGGTGAATGGGTCGGTTTGGTGCATAACGGCATTATCGAAAACCATGTCGAACTGCGCAAACGCTTGCAGGATGACGGCTACCGTTTTGATTCGGATACCGATACTGAGGTCATTGCGCATTTGATCGACATCTTCCGCCGTCAGGGTGTGAGTATGTTGGATGCGGTGATGGCGGCGCGTTGTGAATTGCATGGCGCGTATGCAATGGCGGTGATTTCGCCCGATGAGCCGGATACGCTGATCGTGGCACGTCAAGGCAGCCCGCTGGTGCTGGGCTTGGGGATTGGTGAAAATTTCATTGGTTCAGACATTCAAGCACTGTTACCCGTAACTAGCCGCTTTATTTATTTGGAAAATGGCGATGTGGCGCGAATTACGCGCAAGAAGATCGACATTTTTGACCTGAATGGCGAGCGCGTGGAGCGTCCGGTACGCGAGTCGAATGCGTCGATGTGTTCGGCGGAATTGGGCGACTACCGCCATTTCATGCTGAAGGAAATCTTCGAGCAGCCGCAATCGGTGACGGGGACATTGGAAAACCGGTTGGCAGGTGATCACGTTTTGCCTGCATTGTTAGGTGTGCCGGATGCGTTGGAACGTTTGGCGCAAGTGGATGAAATTCAAATCATTGCGTGTGGTACGAGTTTCCACTCAGGCTTGGTGGGGCGTTATTGGATTGAGGCGAATACCGATATTCCATGTAACGTGGAAGTTGCCAGCGAATACCGTTACCGCCGTCAGCCGCCGCGCAAAAACATGCTATTCGTGACAATTTCACAGTCGGGCGAAACCGCTGATACCTTGGCTGCATTGGAAAAGATCAAGGAAAATAACGGTGCATTGGCAACGTTGACCATTTGCAACGTGGCAGAAAGTTCCTTGACGCGCGAATCCGATATGTCATTGATGACAATGGCGGGGCCGGAAATCGGCGTGGCTTCGACCAAAGCGTTTACGACGCAATTGGTGGCGTTGCAATTGCTAATGGTATTGCTGATGCAGGCCAAGGGTGCGGATAAAGCGAAAGTCGCGCAAATGGTGGCGGATTTACGCAAATTGCCTGCGCTGATCGAGCAAGCGTTGGATTTGAACCCGAAAATCGAAACGCTGGCAGAACGTTTCATCGAGAAAAATCACGCGCTGTTCTTAGGGCGTGGCGAACTCTACCCGATTGCGATGGAAGGGGCGCTCAAGCTCAAGGAAATTTCCTATATCCACGCCGAAGCCTATCCTGCCGGTGAACTCAAGCATGGGCCACTTGCGTTGGTCGACAGCGAGATGCCGATTGTCACGGTAGCGCCTAACACTGCCTTGTTGGAGAAACTAAAGTCCAACTTGGAAGAAGTGCGTTCGCGCGGTGGTGAGTTGTATGTATTTGCCGACCGCGAGGCGCATATTGTGGCAGCGGATAATTTGCATGTGTTGGAAATGCCACACGTCCCTGAAATGCTGGCACCGATTGTGTACACGATTCCGTTGCAATTGTTGTCCTACCACGTTGCCGTGTTGAAAGGCACGGATGTGGACAAGCCGCGCAATTTGGCGAAATCCGTGACCGTCGAATAGTATTGAAGAATCCTATGGTAAAGAGGGTTCAGTATTGAATCCCTTCACTGTCAGTTTTGTGGTAATTTTAGTACACTCTTATATTCTAATGAACCAGCGGCATGATCGCTGGTTTCTTTTTAGGTAATGTGTATGAATTTAGGTGGAGGTATACACCACAATGGGTAGCTGGCTAGTGTCGCTGTTAAGCGACTGGAAAGACCGTTTCACGCCATACAAAGACTGGATCGGCGAGTTAAAGAATCCGGCGGTATTGAAAGCCGATGCCATGGCGGGTTTGACCGTGGCACTGGTATTGATTCCGCAGTCAATGGCATACGCGCAATTAGCAGGTTTGCCGCCTTATATTGGCTTGTATGCTTCCTTTTTGCCGGTCATGGTGGCGGCGATTTTTGGTTCTTCACGGCAGTTGGGAACGGGGCCGGTGGCGGTGGTGTCGTTGATGTCGGCGGCGGCGATGCAACCCTATGCGGCTTTAGGGCCGGAAACGATGATTGCTTACTCGGCGATGTTGGCGTTGATGATCGGTGTTTTCCAGATGTCGCTGGGCTTATTGCGCTTAGGGGTATTGGTCGACTTCTTGTCACATCCGGTGGTGGTCGGGTTTACCAATGCGGGGGCGTTGATCATTGCTACCTCGCAGTTGCCGAAGATTTTTGGGCTGAATGTGAAAGCCGATCAGTTTGAACATGCGTATGAGTTTTGGTGGGCAACCGTAACGTCATTGACTGACACCAAGATGACGACGTTGATGATTGGCGTGTTTGCGTTGACGACGCTGATGGTTTTGAAAAAATACGCACCACGCTTGCCAGGGGTGCTAATTACGGTAGTGATTACCACGGTGCTGTCGTGGGCTGTGGATTATGAGGGCATGGGCGGTAGTGTGATTGGAATTATCCCGCAAGGTTTGCCAACGTTTTCCATGCCGAATGTCAGTCTGGATTTCAAAACCTTGAGTTCCATGATGATGACGGCGGTTGTGATTGGTTTGATCGGTTTCGTTGAAGCTATTTCGATTGCTAAAGCAATGGCTTCCCAAACCCGTCAGCGTTTGTCAGCGAATCAGGAACTGGTCGGGCAAGGCTTGTCGAATATCGTGTCGGGTTTTTCCAGCGGCTATGCGGTTTCGGGTTCGTTCTCGCGTTCGGCGGTGAACTTTGCTTCTGGCGCACTGACGGGATTCTCCTCGGTGGTTACGGGTTTGCTGGTGGCGCTGACATTGTTGTTTTTGACCCCGTTGTTGTATCACTTGCCTCAAGCGACCTTGGCGGCGGTGATTATTATGGCGGTGGTTAATTTGATTAAAGTTGCGCCGATTAAGCACGCTTGGAAAGTCGAGCCGCACGATGGCGTGGTCGCCGTGGTGACGTTTATTGCGACTTTGGCATTTGCACCGCATTTGGATAAAGGTATTTTGTTAGGCGTGGTGTTGTCATTGGGCTTGTTCTTGTACCGCACCATGAGTCCAAATTTAGTGGAGGTGGCGCGTCATGAGGATGGTTCAATGCGTGATGCAGCGGCTCATGGTTTGAAAACCAGTGATACCGTAGCAGTTTACCGTTTTGACGGGGATTTGTATTTTGCGAATACCGGTTATTTGGAAGGCAAATTGCTGAACAATGTGGCGAAAAAACCAGGGTTGAAAGTATTGATTCTGGACATGGAATCCATTGACCAAGTGGATTCTACCGGGGAAGAGATGCTCGAAAAATTGGCGGATCGCTTGAAATTTGCGGGTATCGAGTTCTACATTGCGCGGACAAAATTGCGGGTATACGAGGCATTCCAGCGTTCTGGGTTGGCGAAGCACATTGGGGAAGAGCGCTTCTTCCGTGAGCGTAAGTATGCCATTGATTATGCGAAAGAACAGTTCGGCGATGCCATCGACATTGAGCCGTTTAAGCACTATATGCCAGCGTAACAAGACTGTATCGCAGCATAAAAAAGGCCACCTAATGTGGCCTTTTTTATGCGTTAATCCAAGGCAATGGTGACGGTTTTATCAACATTGGCTTCGACTTTGAAAATGGCTTCTTTGATGATTTTTTCCTGCGTGACGGTAGCCCGGTAACGCCCGGCAGGTAAATACACCGTTCCGCTGTGGCGCTGTGCCAGCTCCGCGACGGGTGTGGGCGGTGATTTGTTATCATCAAGCTTGAAGACCGACCAAGAAACCGGCAGCAGGATGGATTGATTGTTAGCGGTTGCGACCAAGGTCACGCGATTAGCAGAGGCTGAGCCTGCGATCACCATGAGGATAGCTCCGACAGTGATAGCGCTAAGGGTTGTTATGCTTGGGTAAGCAATACGTGAGTGCGAAGACATATGACACTTCCTAGGAAATAAGCGGTTGAGTTGTTGCTATAAAATGCTACTTTAGGGTATAAAAAATTACCACTAACAGTAGTGTAATGCAATTTTTAGGCAGTTGCACTAGGGTTTCACAGCGTTTAACCCAGTATTTTCACTAGGTGAGCGGCTTTGATAAATCAGGTTCGCGTCCATTCGCCGGATTTTCCACCGGATTTTAGGAGCAGGCGGATGCTTTCCATGCACATACCTTTATCAATGGCTTTGCACATATCGTAGATGGTGAGCAGGGTAATATTCACGGCAGTTAAGGCTTCCATCTCAACACCGGTTTGCCCGCGTGTTTCGACGCTGACCTGACAGTGGACAGAAGCTGTTTCAAGGTGCGGGGTTAATGCAATGTCAACTTTGGTCAAGGCCAATGGGTGACACAGCGGAATCAAATCGGCTGTTTTTTTGGCTGCCATAATGCCTGCGATGCGGGCGATGCCGAGTACATCGCCTTTTTTGTGGTCGCCTTGCAGGATTTTTTCCAAAGTACGGGGCTGCATGGTAATGCGCCCCTCGGCAATGGCGATGCGGTGAGTGAGATTTTTTTCACCGACATCAACCATGTGCGCTTGGCCTTGGGCGTTGAAATGCGTGAGCTGCTGCTCATTCATGGCATCGCTCGGCATTACATGACCTTGCCTTTGTCAGCTTCTACCGTCGTG